>NZ_JCAUAU010000013.1:0-173660 GCF_059692135.1 Paenibacillus sp. J22R160
ACATCATTCGGACCGCGGATCGCAATATGCCTCGGTAGAGTACCAACAACAGCTTAAGGACTACAAAATGATTCCAAGCATGAGTCGCAAAGGCAATTGCTATGACAACGCTTGTATGGAGTCGTTTCATAGCATTCTTAAAAAAGAACTCATTTTCCAAAAGCGATTTCGAACAAAACAACAAGCGTACGACGAGATCTACCGATACATTGAGTTTTTCTATAACCGCAAGCGAATCCACGGTGCGATAGGTTACATGTCACCAGCTCGCTTTGCTGCGCAGTTCAAGAACAAAAAAACGGGATAAGAGTGTCCACTTTCTTGACAGAGGTCCAAAACTACTGCTAAATCGTCGATTGCTACCTGGAACTAGTATGTTATGGAAAATTAGCGATAGAAAATCCTGTTAATCAGGCAAAAGTGGTTTTGAAGCGAACATTAGCAGGAGGAATCGGCGTTATTTACAAATAATCGATCTAATTCTTTACTTGATATGATTGGTTTTTATGTATTAGGCTATTAGAATAGTCGAATTGTAAAAGGAGCCAGGGAAAAGTATGAAACAAAACAAATACGATGATCACAGCTTTTTTGAAAAATACAGCCAAATGGCACGCTCGACAGGGGGGCTGGATGCAGCAGGGGAATGGCCTGCACTTCGCGCGCTGCTTCCCGATTTATCGGGGAAAACCGTGCTTGATCTTGGCTGTGGATACGGCTGGCATTGTCGATATGCGCGTGAGAAAGGGGCTCGTTCCGTTGTAGGAGTGGATCTCTCTGAAAAAATGCTAGAGCGCGCAAAAGAACTAACCGGCGATGAGGCCATTACTTATCGCAGACTTGCGATTGAGGACATCGATTATCCTGCTGGTCAGTTTGATGTGGTGATTTCGTCACTTGCTATTCATTATGTGGAACATTTCGCCGAGCTCTGTCAAAAGGTCTATCATTGCTTAACAGAAGGCGGAAGATTCATCCTTTCCGTCGAACATCCGATCTTCACTTCGCGTGCTGAACAAGATTGGTATTATGGTCCACAAGGCGAACGCCTGCATTGGCCTGTCGACAACTATCAGAATGAGGGACTAAGGCAGGCAAGATTCCTTGAAACAGATGTCATCAAATATCATCGAACGGTGACCACTTATATGAACGCGCTAATCGATGCAGGCTTCAGCATAAATAAGCTGTTTGAGCCTCAACCAACGCAAGAAGCGCTGGACAAGTATCCGGAAATGCGAGACGAGACCCGGCGTCCTATTTTCCTCTTAATTGCAGCATCGAAAAACAACAAATAAGCCCTTTTCTGACGGTTTCATGACCTGGTGCATAATTTTCTTGCTTGTTAAGCCAACTTGGTTATAATTAGTATTGTAAGTTTATACATTAAACAAACTAAGTATAGCGACGAGGAGAATTTGGACATGAACAAGTCAGCACAGCCTAAAGAACCTTTAGTTACGCATATTTACACGGCTGATCCATCTGCCCACGTGTTTGAAGGCAAGTTGTATATTTACCCTTCCCATGATCTTGACCATGATGGACCGTCTAATGATAATGGTGATCAATACGCGATGGAAGATTATCATATTCTCTCCATGGACGATTTTAATTCGCCTTGTGTGGATCATGGCGAGGCTTTGCACCTGAGAGATATTCCATGGGCGAAGCAGCAATTATGGGCGCCAGACGCAGCGTACAAGAACAATACGTATTATCTCTTTTTCCCAGCTCGGGACAAAGAGAATATCTTCAGACTTGGCGTCGCTACAAGCTCAACTCCAGCAGGTCCTTTCAAGGCTGAAGAAAATTATATCCCTGGCAGCTACAGCATTGATCCCGCTGTGTTCATCGACGAGGATAACAAAGCTTATGTTTACTTTGGCGGACTTTGGGGCGGCCAGCTTGAGAAATGGCAGACAGGAACATTTCTTCCTGATGCTAAGGGGCCAGCGGAGAATGAACCAGCTTTGGGACCAAGAGTGGCTGTTTTAAGTGAGGATATGCTCACATTCACAGACGAGCCGCAGGAAATCAAGATTGTGGATGAAGAAGGCAATCCCATTCTTGCAGGGGACGAGGACAGACGATATTTCGAAGGTCCATGGGTTCATAAATACAATGGATATTATTATCTTTCTTATTCGACGGGGACAACACATTGTCTCGTGTATGCGATGAGCGAGCATCCGCAAGGGCCGTATGTTTTCAAAGGGACGATCCTGACGCCAGTTATCGGCTGGACAACGCATCATTCCATCGTTCAATTCGAGGATAAATGGTATTTATTTTATCATGATTGTTCCCTATCGGACGGGGTTAACCATAAACGCTGCGTGAAATACACGGAGCTGAAGTATAACGCAGACGGTACCATCCAAACGATAGACCCTTATAAATAAACAACGATTCCTATAAAACTGCTCCCAATAGTCTAACAAGACTTGAGGGGGCTGTTTTTATTCATGCATAGAATCTCAGTTTTGGATAAAAATACATGGAAGGCAATGATTGGGAAACAAGTAAACTGCAATCATCTAAAGAGGTACAGGGGGCGTATTCGGATGACGATTTGGCAATGGTATAGGCGTCGGAGAAGTCTAGGGCCCCAAAGTCAACAGCCTCCAAAACTCCCACGAGCAGAAACACCAGCCCATCAGTTTTTAGAAAGAAACAAAGACGCAAAAATTAGCCGACAACTCGATGATTCATTGGACTTTGTTCAAAGCATACTTGGCGACAACGATGATTTCATTATGCGCCGTTTTTGCATATGTGACGAGCATCCGGCAGCAGCTTTGTATTTCGCTGACTTAATTGATAAACAGCATTTGAATGATCATATATTGAAGCCCTTGATGTTAACGACCTCAAAGGAATATCCGAGGGCCGATAACCGTTCCATGAGAGATTATCTTTTGAACGATACCTTGTATTCGTGTGAAGGCAGAACAGAAACCGAGCTGGATGAGATCATCCAAGCTATTGTAGAAGGGAAAACCGTCATTTTGGTTGACGGCCTGGCGGATGCTTTTGTATTCAGTACCCGCCAAGTTGACAAGCGTGCAATCTCACAACCGGAAACGGAACAGGTCATCAGGGGAGCCCGAGAAGGTTTTATCGAAATGCTGGGTACGAACTTAGCGCTTCTCCGCTATCGGCTTCCAACACCGGATTTGCGCATTAAAACCATACGGATCGGGCGAATTACGAAATCCAAAGTGGCTCTTTGTTACATCAATGGCATTGTAAATCCAGCACTCGTTGAAGAAGTGTTTAGACGTCTATCGTTGATTGATATTGATGGCGTCCTTGACGCGGGCTATTTGGAGCAATTTATCGAGGATAACCATGTCTCACCGTTTCCGCAGATTCAAAACACAGAACGGCCAGACAAGGCCGTCGCCAATTTGCTGGAAGGCAGGGTGATTCTGTTAGTAGACGGATCACCTTTTGCTCTTATTTTGCCAACCGTCTTCAGTCAATTTTACCAAACGGTGGAGGATTACTCGGAGCGGTATCTCCTCGTTAGTTTCATACGTCTTTCTCGCCTCGTTGCGCTAGTATTCTCGCTGATCTTTCCATCGTTGTATGTGGCTCTGATCTCGTTCAATCCGGAGCTGATTCCAACGGAGTTCGCCGTCGCGGTAGCAGGCGGTAGAGCAGGGGTGCCATTCCCCTCTGTCATTGAAGTATTAATCATGGAAATCTCCATGGAAGTTTTGAGGGAAGCGACGTTGCGGCTTCCACAGCAGGTTGGTGGCGCACTTTCCATTGTTGGTGTGCTCGTTGTTGGACAAGCAGCGGTTGCAGCGGGTTTTATCTCACCGATTACGGTTGTTATCATTGCGTTAACGACGATAGGTTCCTTTGCAACGCCGGCCTACAATGCAGCTCTAGCCCTTAGACTGTTGCGATTCCCGCTTGTGATCTTGTCAGGTATCTTCGGCCTATATGGCGTGATGATCGGATTAATCTTGATCGCCAACCATATGCTTTCCTTGCGTTCATTCGGTGTTCCATACTTGAGCCCGATTGTGCCAGGAAATTTCCAAGGGATGAAAGACACGCTGGCCCGATTACCCCTTTGGTCGATGCCCAAAAGACCTGCGCTTTTACATACACCCAATGACACTCGCCTAAGTAAATTAACGAAAGAAATGAGTGACATACCGGCCAACAATACGTTAGACCCTTTGAAAGTTGGAGATAGGAGGAACGTGACCTATGGAGCATCCTCGCCAGATAACAGTGATTCAAGCCGCGATCATACTGATTAGTACGATTATTGGAGTGGGGGTGCTGGCTCTCTCGCTTTTTGCTGTCCGAGCTGCTGATTCCGGTGCGCCGCTAGTTACATTTCTCGGCTTATTGCTTGGATTAGCAGGTCTTTGGCTGCTAACAAAGCTCGGAATGCGATTTCCTGATCAATCGATTGTTGAATACAGCAAGGAATTAATCGGCAAATGGACGGCAGGCGTATTCAGTGTGTTGATCATTGCTTTCTTTGCTCTAATCACTGCACTGGCAGCACGAGAATTTGGTGAAGTCGTCGTAACGTCCGTTTTGATGAAAACACCGCTTGAAGTGACGGTTATTGTTATGCTGCTGCTAGCAGCTGTTTCCTCGCGCGCGGATATAACCACGTTTACCTATTTCCATCATTTTTATTTCCCGGTCATCGTATTTCCTGGCTTATTGATCGTTGTGCTTTCACTTAAGAATGCGCATTTAGTCAATTTGCTCCCCTTATGGGGAAATGAACCAAGCGGAGTGTCAGGGGGCATCCTCACGATGGCAGCCTTATTTCAAGGCTCCTTTGTCATGACCATTGTCATACCAGCGATGCGGAGGCCCGAGAAGGCCATGATTGCCGGCTATATCGGCATGGGCATTTCAGGGGCTTTATATGTACTGATCGTCATTGCGACAGTTGGTGTATTTGGAGCAGAGGAAATCAAAAAATTAGTGTGGCCAACCTTGGAATTAGCCAAAACAACTTCACTGCCTGCGAACATACTGGAGCGTTTAGATGGGGCTTTTCTAGCTGTATGGGTTACGGCGGTGTTTACGACATTACTGTCTTCCTATTACTTAGCTATTTATTGTACTAGCCAACTCTTACGTCTCAAGGATCACAAAATGTTTACCTTTTTTCTAGTACCCTTTATTTATGTGATGGCGATGTTTCCTCAAAATTTGCTGCAGATGTATGAAATCATTCAAGTTGTCGGGCGCTGGGGATTAGTCTTCACGGTGGTGTATCCATTCATCTTGTTTGTTGTGGCATTGATTCGCAAGAAAAAAAGTCGGGGTGATCAACTTGTGGCAAAATCTGATTAAACAGATTCTTGTTTTCGTGTTGATGGCCCCTTTGCTTTCAGGCTGCTGGGATCGCCTTGAAATCGAAGATCGTGCTGTAGTTTTAGCAATTGGCATCGATGAAGCAAAGCCGGGAGATGAGGAAGAAACTAGCAATGCGACACATATTCTTAAACAAGACCCTAAAACAAATAAAGGATTAATTCGTATCACCGTACAAATTGCTGTACCAGGGCGCATTCCCCTAGGTACAGGAGGCGGCACGGGGGGACCGGCTGATCAAAAACCGGTCTGGGTCTTGACCAGCGTAGGATACACCATCGAGGATTGTTTAATGAATCTGCAACAGCAGCTAGCAGATCGGTTGTTCTATGGCCATTTGCGAGTCATTGTACTGTCGGAGTCTGTCGCCAAAAAAGGGATTCAGAACGAGAATGACTTCTTTCGCCGCCAACCTCAAGTCCGAAGAACGGTCTGGATGGTTGTTTCCAAAGGAGACGCAGCAGACATTATGAATGCCACTCCGCAATTGGAGCGCGTACCCACCTTATATTTGCTTGCGACCTTGGAGCACGCCAGAGAAATGGGTAAGCTGCCCAACATTTTCTTAGGTGTTTTTTTCAGTGCCAGTTCGGCTAAAGGGCAAGAAGGGACTGTTCCCTACTTGGAGTTAAAGAAGGAATCGAATATTGAAATTGCGGGAATGGCTTATTTTAAAAATGATAAAATGGTTGGCACTTCAACTGCTTTGCAAATCGGCCACTATATGGCAATAAAGGAATTGAACCCTGGCGGTTACAGTATCCTTCAGGAAATGCCGGAATCCAATACGTCAGTTATGTTTAAAACCACGCATCGTAAGTCGAAAATAACAACAACCATTAAAAATGGGAAAGTGTTTGCGAGCATAAGATGCCAAGTCGAAGGGGACTTAACGGAAAAATCAAATGAGAAGGTGCTCATGACGAGAAACAATTTGATCAAGCTGGAAGAGAAGATTCAAAAAGATGCTGCGGAGGGATTTAAAAATTTCATCCAGCAGACACAGAAAGACGGGAGCGACATTTTCGGCTTCGGGGAATATGTACGTGCGACTCAACCAGCGTATTGGAACAAGGAAATTAAAACCAAGGAAAAGTGGGAAAGGCAATATAAAGAGATGTCCGTTGATGTCTCGATGCAAGTTAAAATTAGACGGATAGGGACGAAAACGAAGTAAGGAAGGATTCAGCCAATGATCACCTTTAATAATTATACGGTTTTGCTGCTGCTGATCTCCGGATTGCTCGTCTTAGTTTTCGATGTGAAAATTTATACCAAAGCCAACTTGTTGAGGGAGAAAAAAGGGGCTCTATTTGCCGGATGGTTGAATATCAGCTTGGGGGTCCTTTCCTATATTGGATATCTGGTATATGAAAAGTGGTTCTGGAAATAACAGAAGTAAATCACCTCAATAGGGCTGCTAAAGAAGGGATACAGGATGTAGACGGAGAAGAATTACATGTTGTACATCTCTTAGAAAACCGGAGGGGGAGTAGGAATGAAATACCGTCAACTAGGTGATACGGAACTTAGCATTAGTGAAGTTAGCTTTGGCACATGGGCTATCGGTGGGGGCTGGGGACAAGCTAACGATGATGAAGCCATTAAAGGCCTACACCTGGCAATGGATGCAGGGGTTAACTTCTTTGATACAGCTGATGTATATGGATCTGGGCATGCGGAAGAGCTGTTAGCTAAGGCAACTAAAGGAAAAGAAGATGACATTTACATAGCAACAAAATTTTGCCGGGCTGGGGATATTTATGATTCGAAAACGTATTCAGAGGAAAGGGTTCGCCAGTATTGCGAGGATAGCTTGAAAAGGTTGAATCGCGAACGCATCGATCTCTATCAAATTCACTGCCCGCCGCTAGCCATCTTAAAGGACGGTCACGTCTTCGAAGTACTGGATAAGCTCAAAGCTGAAGGGAAAATTCGCCATTACGGCGTTAGTGTCGAGACAGTGGAAGAAGGTTTGTTCGCGCTCAGCAAGCCTGGCGTCAAGGCGCTGCAAGTGATTTATAACCTTTTCCGGCAAAAACCAGCCGAAGCTTTGTTTCCGCAGGCGAAAGCTGCGGGAGTAGGGATTCTAGTCAGACTCCCGCTAGCCAGTGGCTTGCTGACCGGGAAATTCACGGAAACGAGCACATTCGCTGCGGATGATCACCGGAATTTCAATGCGGATGGCGCACAGTTCAACGTAGGCGAGACGTTTGCCGGGCTTCCATTTACCAAGGGAGTGGAGCTAGCAAGGGAACTGGCATGGATCGCAGAAGGCCGCGGCAACATGGCGCAAGCTTCTATGCGCTGGATTTTGGACAATCCTGATCTTACATGTGTGATTCCAGGCTTCAAAAACGAACGTCAAGTCGTAGATAACCTCGGAACGGAGCAGACGCCATCCTTTCGTGAGGAAGAGCTGGCTCGTCTTCATACCTTTTATGAGGATAAGGTCAAAGACTACATTCGGGGGCCTTATTAGAAGATGATGTTTCCATGATTGAATTTATTAAAGACTTTATCTTAAATATTTTCTTAATTTTTTCTCCGCTTGTTGTTTATCCTTATTTGTATAAATCACAAAGTCATAGCATGAAGTACCGGCTGTGGCTTTGCTTTTTTTTCACAATAGCCATTGGGTTCGCGATGTCAATTCCGGTAAATATGAATGGTTTGATCTATGATTTTCGTTCCATTCCGCTGATTGTCGGCTCCCTGTATGGCGGAATTTATGTTTCGATGTTCCTGTATGCTGCAATTATTGTTGTCCGCTACCTTCTCGGAAATCCAAATAATTTCATTTATGCCGTTTCGCTTATTCCAACAATTATTTTTGTAGCCTTGCTGCTAAAAAGATACCGGCAATTGAGTCTAATCAATAAAATCGTTTCTGCCATAATTGTTTGTATCGCGGTTAAAATCGTAAGCTTTCTTATCTATTTAACGAGCGTGGGTAAGCTGGATCTTTTCACAGCCAATCTAATCTCCTCATCCCAGACTTATATTCTGCAAAGTATTGTAATAAGCGTCTTTATTTATCTGATCGAGTTTCAGCAAAAGTATATTCATATGCAGGAAGAAGCCGTCCATGGTGAGAAAATGAGGATTGTCAGCGAGATGGCGGCTTCCGTCGCCCATGAAATTAGAAATCCGCTCACGGCGGTGAGAGGTTTTATTCAACTCATGGGAGTGCCACATTTGGCCCCGTCGAAGCTCCAATTTTATCAGCAAATCTCACTGGAAGAATTAGATCGTGCACAAGTCATCATTAGTGACTACTTGGCCATCGCAAAGCCTGAGCCGGAGAAAGACGAGCTAATCCTTATGAAAGATGAAGTGCAGTACGTTTCTCAGGTACTATTAACGATTGCGAATTATAACGATGTCAAAATTGATGTGACCTTGCAGGATGGTCAAATGTTCATCCATGGGGACCGGAATAAGCTCAGACAAGCGCTGATTAATATCGGAAAAAATGCCATTGAGGCGATGTCGAAAAGCGGTGGCGTTTTAGAAATTGGACTAAAAGAACAGAACCATAAAATGATTATAACAATACGTGATAACGGAATTGGCATGACGAAGGAACAAATTAGCCGACTCGGCACGCCGTATTTTTCCACCAAAGAAAAAGGCACTGGCCTTGGTACGATGGTCTCATTCAGTCTTATTCAAGCTATGAAGGGGAAAATAAATATGACAAGTGAAGTAGGCAAAGGGACGGAATTTAAAATCTCCTTTCCAGCAGATCCGCGAGGATTTGAATAATAAGTTACTTGAGGAGCTTGCCAGGGGCAGCTCTTTTTTTGTTTATTCCGATGATACGAATGATTGAGAAAAAGTTCCGATCTCAGCTACGCAGGCACGTGAGCAGATGATTCATACAATCCAATCAACTTAAAGAAACTTTTACAAATGCCCTTGACAGTTGTCACGATTTGGAATGATAATAAAAACGACTGAGTAGTCATTTTGAAGAAATTGAAAAGATGAGGAGGATTTCAATGACTAAACACCAAGACAATTTAACGAAATATGCGTCTTTGGCCATACAACTAGGAATTAATGTGCAGCCGGGACAAACACTAGTCATTTTCGCACCTCTAGTATCGGTGGATTTTGTACGCTTGCTGGTAAAACGCGCTTACGAAATAGGAGCAAAGCATGTGTATGTGGAGTGGTTTGACAGTGAAATTACTCGCTTGAAATATGAATTGGCGCCATTCGAAGCCCTACTTGAACACCCGATGTGGCAGGCAAAAGGCTATGAAGAACTAGCAAGCCAAAATGCTGCTTTCCTATATGTCTCTGCGAATAACCCAGATCTTATGAATGGTATTGATCCCAAACGCCTTCAAACCGCTAGCAAAACATCAAGCACAGCAACAAAAGGGCTGACGATGGCAAGATTAACGAACAAAGTCAGTTGGACGATTGTCGCTGTTCCAACGCCAGCTTGGGCGGATAAAGTCTTCCCTTCACTCCCGAAAGAGGAGCGTGTTGATGCCTTATGGAGCGCTATCTTTCAAGCAACGCGGGTTGACAAAGAGGATCCAATTGAGGAATGGAGAAATCATGCCAATACGCTGCTTTCCAAATCTGATTTGCTGAATCAGAAGCAGTATAAAGCGCTGCATTACCGCGCGGAAGGTACGGACATTACGGTCACATTGCCACAGGACCATTTATGGGTATCGGCCGGCAGCAATAATCAGCACGGAGATAGCTTTATCGCGAATATGCCGACAGAAGAAGTGTTTACATCTCCTTTTCGGTCTGGTGTTAATGGTATCGTAAGAAGCACGAAGCCGCTCAGCTATAACGGCGTACTTATCGAAAATTTCTCCCTAACCTTTGCAGAGGGGAAGATCATTGATTTTCGAGCGGAAAAAGGTGAAGAGATGCTGCGAAGTCTCGTTGAGATGGATGAAGGCTCTCATTATTTGGGGGAGATTGCGCTTGTGCCGCATCGCTCGCCGATCTCTGATATGAATCTAGTCTTCTACAATACCTTATATGATGAAAACGCCTCCTGCCATTTTGCGATCGGCCGGGCATTCCCGTTTTGCTTGAAAGATGGCGTAACGATGAGCGGTGAAGAACTGCTGAAACGTGGCTTAAACGAAAGTTTGACACATGTAGATTTTATGATGGGTTCGGCCGATATGGACATCGACGGGATCAAGAAGAATGGTGAAGTAGAGCCGTTATTCCGCAGCGGGGAATGGGTAATTTAGAAGAAAACGGAGGAGCAGCATGTCACCGAAAGTTACGCAAGCCTACAAAGAAGAGAAAAAGGCGATCATTCTAGAGGGAGCGCTCCACTGTTTTACGGAAAAAGGCTTCCAGGCTACGACGATAGATGATATTGTACGGCATTTGGGGATTAGCAAAGGCGCTATTTATAGCTATTTTGCCAGTAAGGAAGAAATGTATATCCAAATGGCCGACGATAAAATGAATGCCATGTTGGAGAATTCTACAGAGCTCTTCAAGAGCATGCCAAGCGCTGCGGATCAAATCCGCTACATGTATAGCCGGTTTCGCGGCCAATCGCTGACGGAACTTCGCAAATGGATGGCTTTTCATCTGGAGTTTATGCTGTATGCTGCGCGCCAACCTCAGTTAACGCTGCGATGGAATGAGTACGCTGACAAAGCCTTAGTGTTTATTAAGGAGATCATAGATGGCGGCAAGTTAACAGGTGAATTTCGTGCGGATCTGGATAGCGCGGCGGCATCTCGGTTATTCTGGTCAATCCGGGATGGCCTAGCGCTGCACTACATGTTAAGTGGCGAGGAAGCCGACTATAAGCGCACTATTGACGATATGGAAAGTATGGTATTCCGCTATATCATGGGATAACTCTTGAACCGAAGGAGGATAGCTATGATTTTCAAAAGAATGAGCGAAATGTCTGCGGAAGATATGGTGGGGCTTTGGAATAAAGGCTTCGAAGGGTATTTTCTCAATAGTACATTGGATATGAGCAAATTTATGGCAAGAACCGTTAATGAAGGTCTCTCCTTGGAGGATTCGTTGGTGATGTGTGAAAATGAAGAGCCGATTGGATTCGTCATGAACGGATTTCGCACCATAGAAGGGAAAAAAGTGGCATGGAACGGCGGTACCGGGATTGTTCCTGACTATAGGGGGAAAGGATTCGGAAAACACCTGATGACTAGAAACCTGCAATTATATCAAGAGCAGGATGTAGACATTGCCTTACTTGAAGCGCTTGTACAAAATGAAGCTGCTATTAAACTTTACCAGAAAGTTGGCTACGAGATTATTGAACAGCTTATCTGCTTGCAGCATACGGGAGAGCTCAATGTTAGAGTGCTGGAATCAAAATTCCAAGGACGTTATACTTTGCATCGGGGACATCCTGTTGAAGTTATTGCTGTGCCATTCAATAGGCCGATGTCTGCATGGCAGACTCAATGGGCTAGTATGAAAGGCGGCGAAAGCATAATCGTAACCGATGCTGAGGAAGTGGTTGGTTATGCGCTATTCAAGCGAGTTTATGCGGAAAATGGCAGCTTGTCATCGTTCGTGCTCTATCAATGTGAAGCACTTCCAGGACGCGAGGATGAAACTGAGATTCTGAAAGCGGCTTTAAGGGAAGTATTCGCGCCACTTACCTCTACATGTACACGATTAACGATGAATATTAGACATTCCAATGAGGCGTTAAATGGGCTGCTTGCGGGATTAGGGTTCACATCTTTTGTCCGGCAGGTGCACATGCTGCGACATATTTGAATGTTCCGCTAGCTCGGAACATTTGAACCTGACGTATTAGTTTGGCATGGGGCGCATATGAATCGTTATGAGATGAAAAACGATGAGATGGAGGGGTACCCTATGTCTTTTTTTGATAAGGTCAAACAAGGTGCAACGGATGCCGCGAAGAAAGCTCAGCAAACTGTTGAGCTGACGAAGCTAAAAGCGCAAGTTTCTACCAAGGAGAAGGAGATAGAGAAATTTTATAATCTCATTGGAGAATCCGTGTATACGGCTTATATGTCGGGAGATATAGCCCGCGCTGGCGAGATTGTAGAGAGATTCAGTCTTGGTATCGACGCAGTTAAGCAAGAAATTGCCGCCTTGGATCAAAAAATCATTGAGTTGCGCAATGAGAAAGAGTGCGTCTGCGGTAAAGTCGTTGTGGCCGACACCAAATTCTGCTCGGCGTGTGGCCATCAGTTTTAGGAGAGAGGAGACAGTCTGTTGAGACTGTCTTTTTTGTTGCTTTTACCGACCGTGCACCATTGCATAACCCTATGTACTATACAGTCAACCTTCACCTTAACAACTAAAAACAAATTTCAATAAAACCTAGCGAGAATTTCGCTTAGGCTTTCCTTGAGGGAGCTGGTCTACCGAGTTATAGGGATTGCTTGAGAATAACGCCGAATACTCCTGTTAATGGCCTAATTTGGAGCCTGTTTGACAAAGTAACTGGAATTACTCCCGCTAATCGGAGCGAATAGAACGATTTCGGCTATAGATCAATGATTTTAGCAGGCGTTTCTACTGTTAATTCGTTCCCCGAACCGGCACAGAGCAGATTAACGGTAGGTATTCCCTCTATTGCTGCAGCGAAGCGAACTTGGGTCTTTTGATTTGGGTCTAATTTCGTTTTTCACACTTAGTTGAAGGGATATTCTGTAACATAGGGAATTAATGTAAATGCTAAGAATCGAAAGAACCTATGATCTTGGATAGGATGCGAAAGGCAAGTCTTTGGAGCCAGGCAATTGGATGGAAACAAGAGGCAATCGACAGATAAAAGAAATTCAAAAAGGAGTCCTAAAATGTCTGATTATTACTGGGATAACAAAATTGAATATTTAAGAAACACGAGGGATTTATATTACAACGATGACTACTTGGAGTTCCTAGTGAAGATAGTTTGGAAAATCACTCATCCAGTGAACGTCATCGATAATGGTTGTGGCTATGGATATTTGGGGCTGAAGCTGTTACCGCTTTTATCTGAGGGTTCAACAAAATGTTCAATGAGAATTCGATGTTAACTTATGCTCCTAACATGAAGATTTCATTTGGTGTGGTGAAAAGATGAACACAGAAAGTAAAAGGCTTTTTAGAAAACCGATCATAGCTGGGGCTACAGGCTGGGCGATCTTACTATTTTCCGTTTCTACCTGCTACCTTATTAGGCTATTTTCCAACCAATATTCGACCTTGATCTTCTGCTCATTTTTCTTTCTTATATTTCTCGTGGTTTGGACTGTAGTCTCAATATTTGGTATTCTTCAGGGTTTAGTGGATTACAAAGAGTTGAAGTATATGAAACCTTATCTACAACATACCGAAGTTAAGAAGCGGAAGACACTTTTTGTGATTGGACTGCTAGTAAATTTATTATTGATCTTGTGCAACAGCACGTTGATTTTCTGGCTATACAAACTATGGCAAAAGATTTTCCCATAAAATACCGTCTGTTAATCCAGGACAAGCATGACAAAATTGTACTGAAAAACAAAACGAAGAATTCTATTCGTAACCATATTGACACAATGTAAGGGTATACATTAATATTTAAGAAAGCTCAGGAAAACGTTTGGGCAAGAATTTGGATCATGGTTTTGGATAAAAAGGAGCTGTCACTATGCCTACACTTAAGGATATCGCTGATTTAGTGGGCGTCTCCATTTCAACAGCCTCGCGGGTCGTAAGGAATGATACTAGCAGGCATATTAATCCCGAGACAAGGGCCAAAGTATGGGAGGCCGTTCGTCAGCTCGATTACACGCCGAACGAGTCAGCACGCCATCTTGTGAATAAGCAGAAGACCGAGAAGAGACAAACCAAACAAATCGGGTGCATTATTCAAACGGCACGACTCAATGACGATCATCCCTACTATTCGCCCATTATTACGGCTTTTACGAAAAAGATTTTGGAATCAGGCTATTCGTTAGCCTTCATACATACCTCAGGCGAGCTTGCGGACGATGCTCTGCTGCATCGCTGCATCCATGATATTCAAGTGGATGGCATCATCATCGTAGGCGAAGTTGGGCCGGCAATTCTTGACTACATGCAAAAAGTTGAGGATCTAGTCTTGATTGGCATTTGCACCAATGGGACTGAGATTACGATGGTGGACTACGACCGTATCCACGCTGCCAAATCGGCTGTCGATCATCTCATTGCACAGGGTCACCGTTCAATCGGATTTGTCGGCGGGCCAGGACATACGGGTGAGCTCAACAGTGAAGAGCGGTTCCAAGGCTACAAATTCGCGATGTATGATGCGGGTATTCCCTTACACAAAGACTGGGTGATAGACACCCGTTGGGAAATTGACCGCAGTTATGAATACGTGAAGGAGCAATTGAGACGGTCAGATGTGGAGCGTCCAACGGCGATTTTTTCGGCAAGCGATCAATTGGCCATTCCAGCTATGCGTGCTGTGATCGAGAGTCAGCTGCGAATTCCTGAGGATATCGCCTTCATCTCGATGGATAATATTGATTTCGCGCAATACACAACACCGCCACTTTCTTCGGTGCATGTGCCGAAAGTCGAGATCGGCATGACGGCCGCCGCAACCTTGTTGGAAATGTTAAAAGGAGAGCAGCTGGCTTTATCCAAAGTATTGCTGCCACATAAAGTAATTGTGAGAGAATCGTCCACATTTAGTAGAAACTAATTTTTTTTAACTTTCTGGATAACGTTATCCTGAGTTTGGCGCCAAATATATTCACTACTTCAAGGAGGTGAAATCAGCTTTTACGGATTCCAATTTTAGCAGGGTCATGTTTCTTTCAAAAATATAAAAAAAGGGTGATTGCGAAATGGTAAAGAATGCAAAAAAGGTCGTCTGCTTAGCAATGTTGATGTCTTCCATGGTTGTTGCAAGTGCGTGCGGTAGTTCAACTACATCTGATCCCGTCTCATCCGGAACGCCAGCAAGTGATGCAAAAGCAACTGCTGCGGCTAGCGGTGAAAAAGTAACCATTACCTACGGCGGTTGGGGTTTGGATACGATGACGGAGGTCATCAAAGCCTTTCAAGCCAGTCATCCGAACATTGAAGTAAAAGCAGAGAATACACCGTATAAGCAATATTTCACCAAATTGGAAACAGCGGCACAGGGCGGAACGATGCCTGATGTCCTATGGATGAACGGTCCGAATTTTATCAAGTATGCTGAAAATAAAATGTTAATGGATTTGTCCGAAACCATTAAAAAGGACCAAGTGGATCTCAAAAATTATCCGACTTCACTCGTTTCCCTTTACAGCCTTGGCGGCAAAAACTACGGAATTCCCAAGGACTATGACACCATTGGATTATGGTACAACAAGAAGCTTTTCGATGAAAAAGGCATTTCTTATCCAGACAGCACGTGGGATTGGAATAAGTTAACGGAAGCTGCTAAAAAGCTAACCGACCCTGGCAAAGGTATCTACGGCTTCGCAGCGCCAATGATGAATCAAGAGGTTTACTATAATACGATTCTTCAAGCGGGGGGCACCATTATCTCCGATGATCACAAAAAGTCGGGTTATGATCAGCCAGAAGCGATTGAAGGCTTGAAATTTTTAACGGATCTCATTCAAGTACATAAAGTATCGCCTACATTGGCGCAAATGACAGAAACGGCTCCTTCGGACTTGTTTACTTCCGGCAAGCTGGCCATGTATTTCGACGGTTCATGGGCAACCTTCACGATTAATCAGAATGCCGATATGAAAAATAATGCCGATGTTGCTCCACTGCCAAAAGGGAAGAAGCAAGGCGTTGTCATTCACGGATTAGGCCATGTCATCTCTGCCAATTCCAAGCATCCGAAAGAGGCATGGGAATTTGTGAAATTCCTTGGCTCGAAGGAAGCTGCAGAAGTTGCTGCTAAGCAAGGCGGAGCAATCCCGGCTTTCAAAGGCTCAGAAACAGCTTGGTTAGCGGCATTCCCGCAATACCACGCCAAAGCTTTCATCGATATGACAGAGTATGCTTCCCCTTACCCGGTATCCAAGAATACATCCGTATGGACAACCTATGAAACCGAGATTTTGAAGAATGCATGGACAGGAGATAAACCGGTAGCTGACGCAGCCAAAGAGCTCGGCGCCAAAATGAATCAAGCGCTAGCTGCAGAAAAATAAGCTTGCGGTGCGAAGGTTCGCTTGCTCGTGGAGCGAATCTTCCTCCTTACTACACTCATGGGAGCGTGAGTACTCATGCGAATCAGCTCGAAACGCCGGTCCGATTGGATGTGGGCGTACATCATGATCACACCTTTTATGCTTGGATTGCTCGTTTTCTACATTTGGCCTGTGTTTCAAACCTTTTATTTTTCTTTTACGGATTGGGGTTCATTCGGCAAGTATACATGGTCTGGGTTGGCGAATTATAAGCAGCTATTTACGGATAAAAATCTGCTTTATGCCTTTCGGAATACAGGAATCTACATTATAACGGCGGTCCCGGTCGGCATTATTTTATCTATCATATTAGCTGTTTTACTGAATCAAAAAGTAAAGGGGCTATCGGTTTATAGAACCCTATACTTTCTTCCTGTCGTCACGATGCCTGCAGCGGTTGCGATGGTGTGGAAGTGGTTGTACAATTCCGACTTTGGACTGATTAACTTTGTGCTCAGCAAATTGTCCATTACTGGACCGCACTGGCTGACGGATAATCGCACGGCTTTACTATCTATCATTATCGTTGCTATTTGGAGTTCCATTGGCTCTCATATGATTATCTTTTTATCCGGCCTTCAAGGCATTTCGGAGTCCTATTATGAAGCCGCATCAATCGATGGGGCAGGTTCTTTCACCAAATTCAACCGAATTACGCTGCCACTATTAACACCGACGATTTTTTTCGTCATGGTAACATCCCTCATTGGTGCGTTCCAGGTTTTTGATTACATTTATATGATGGTTGGCGAAATTGTCATGGAATCTACGCAGTCGATTGTTTTCCTATACTACAAATACGGGTTTCTCAAAAATGCCAAGGGGTACGCCTCTTCGATTGCCGTCATGCTGTTCATCATTATCATGCTGATTACGTATATTCAAATGAAAATTCAGAAGAAATGGGTTCACTACGAATGAGAGGGGCGAGTGTATGAATACGAAACCAGTCAATCAGAAATCGCTTCGGATCGGCGGAATCCATCTTATCCTCATATTAGGTGCAATTATCATGGTTACGCCATTTATTTGGATGTTTCTTACATCAGTCAAAACTTTAGGAGAGTCAACGGCCATTCCTCCCGTTTTGCTGCCAAAAGCTTTTCAATGGAGCAACTATGCGAAGGTCTTTGTAAACTTGCCGTTTTTTACTTTCTATTGGAATACATTCATTACAACCTTAATTAAGGTGATAGGCCAGCTTATTATCTGCTCGTTAGCGGCATATGCTTTTGCAAGAATAGCTTTTCCTGGGCGTCACTTCTTTTTCATCCTGATGTTGTCCGTGCTCATGGTTCCTGGGCAAGTGTTCCTTATTCCGCAGTATATGATTATGAAAGATCTCGGCTGGTTGAACTCTTTGACAGCACTGATTGTACCTGGTTTATTTAGTGCTTTCGGGACATTTTTGCTGCGCCAATTTTTTATGACGCTGCCTAATGAGCTGGAAGAAGCCGCGAAGCTGGACGGCTGCAACCAGTTCCGAATTTATTGGCAAATCATGATGCCGCTTGCGAAATCCGGGATGATTGCGTTGGCAATTTTCACAATGCTGTGGTCATGGAACGATTTGATGTGGCCGCTGATCGTTAATTCCTCACCGGATAAAATGGTGCTTTCCGCAGGAATCGCTTTCCTAGAAGGGGAGCACAAAACGAATTACACGATCATTATGGCAGGCTCTATGATGGCGATTTTGCCAATGATCATCATTTTCTTTGTGTTCCAACGCTCCTTTATTCAAGGGATTGCATTCACAGGAAGTAAGTCTTAAAGTTTGACATATAGTAGGCTATCATTATATGTACATACGATGTCATAGGAGATGAGTATTCGATGCAAAAAGTTACGGCTATCCTGCTCGGCGCAGGTGATCGAGGGGCGCAAGCATACGCGCCGTATGCGCTGAATTATCCGCATGAATTACAAATTGTAGCAGTCGCTGAGCCCAATGAGGATCGACGCGGTGCCTTTACTTCCGCACATCAGATTGCGCCAGAACACGCTGTTGAGAATTGGGAGCAGCTGCTTGCACAGCCGAAGCTGGCGGATATCGCTATCATTTGTACACAGGATCAAATGCACTATCAGCCAACGCTACAAGCGCTGGAGCTTGGTTATCACGTTTTGCTGGAGAAACCGATGTCTCCTAGTCCCGAAGAATGTGTGGAAATGGAGCTCATGGCAAAGAAGCACAACAGGCTGCTAACCATTTGTCATGTCTTGCGTTATACGGCCTTCTGGACGGCAATGAAACGAGTGATTACAGAAGGTAAAATCGGGCAAATCGTCAATATTCAGCTCAATGAAAATGTCGGTAACATGCATATGGCACACAGCTTTGTACGCGGGAATTGGAATAATTCCGATAAATCTTCTCCTATGATATTGGCCAAATCCTGCCATGATATGGATATTCTCTCCTATATCATGGGCGAGCCATGTGAGCGTGTCAGCTCTTTCGGGTCGTTGATGCATTTCAAAGAAGAGAATGCGCCTGCGGGAGCGCCTGCGCGCTGCTTGGACGGCTGCCCAGCTGAAATGAGCTGTCAGTATTACGCTCCTAAATATTATTTGGGCGCAGGCCGACGTTGGGCGCGTAAATTTACTACAGATACGAGCAATGAAGGCATAGTTGAAGCACTGAGAACGACGCCATACGGGAAGTGTGTGTATCGCAGCGATAATAATGTCGTTGACCACCAAGTCGTCAATATGGCGTTCGCGAGCGGTGCGACAGCGATGTTCAGCATGTGCGGATTTACTCGTGATAACACGCGAATTCTGCAAATCATGGGCACGAAGGGCGATCTTCGCGGCAATATGGAAGAGAATGAATTCACTATTCATGACTTTGTGACGAATGAGAAGACAACCGTGCGTGTGCATGCATCAGAAGAGGGGCATAACGGGGGCGACGCGGGCATAGTGCGTAGCTTTTTGAGCGAAGTCAGAACATACAACGGCGGAGAAAGCAGCTCTTCCGCATCGGCATCGGTACGAAGCCATCTGATGTCGTTCGCTGCCGAAGAATCCCGCTTGAATGGCGGTAAGCCAATAGCGATTGAAGAGTTCTATAATCGACTTGTTACGGTATAAACAAAACGCAAGCGGCCAGTGAGACTGGCTGCTTGCGTTTTTTAGGAAGACGGATAGTAAATGAGCGTCTTATACACAGCTTTGCGATCAGAAAGATTCGTATACGTATGCGGACGATCTGCTGTGAAGTGGATCGCGTCGCCAGGCTGAAGAATGTAGCTTTCCTGTGCAATGGAAATTTCCAGCTTTCCTTCGACCATGAGAATATACTCTTCGACACCCTCATTATGAGGCTCAGAAGCATGGGTGCAGCCTTGCTCCATCTCTACGGTGTAGATTTCAAAACTTTTTTGCGGATGGAAAGGGAAAAGGGGATAGGCGCGATATTGGCCGTCCTCCTCATCAAAGGAAGAAAGATCTTCGGAACGGACAACGGTAATCTTCGGTTCGTCATCCTCAATCAAGCTTGTAAAGGAGATTTGTAGTCCGCTCACAATTTTCCATAAAACGGAGATGGTGGGGTTAGAATCTCCCCGCTCAATTTGACCCAGCATGGCTTTGCTGACCCCTGTCAATTCTGCAACTTGATCTAAGCTTAAACCTCTTGTTTTCCGTATGCTCAGCAGCTTTCTGCCTACCATTTTGTGTATCGGTTCCTGCATCAAAGTGACTCCTTTTGTTCAACTTTTGTCCGTAAAAATCGCCTATTTACAATATAACATACATTCGTGTACTATGGTATATATAGACAGTAAAACGCACGTATGTGTATTATATTGCATATTTGTCCTAGGAGGAATAAAGATGGGCGCAACGATGATAGGGTTGGTTAAAGAACACCGAGGCCCCGGTGCTACACTGAAAGAAGTTCCCGTTCCCGCGGTTGGCGAAGATGAAGTACTCGTTCACATTAAGGCGACTTCCATCTGCGGAACGGATCTGCACATTTACAATTGGGATGCTTGGGCTGACAAAACCGTGCTAACCCCGAATGTGTTTGGGCATGAATTTGCCGGCATCGTTGTCGATATCGGGGACCGCGTACGTGGCGTTAAAATCGGAGATCATGTTTCAGCAGAAGGACATATGATTTGCGGCACCTGTAAGGCTTGCCGGACAGGAAATGGGCATGTGTGCCCGAATACCAAGAGTTTTGGAATTACCGCTCCAGGTTGTTTTGCCGAATATGCGGTGGTGAAAGCAAGTAATATTATTCATAATACGCCAGAATTGCCTTTTGAAATTGCTTGTTTGCAAGACCCGCTAGGGAATGCTGTTCAAACCGTTTTGTCCGGAGACATTGTGGGTAAAACAGTTGCTATTATCGGCGTAGGACCGATTGGCCTGCTTGCCATTAAAGTAGCAAAAGCTTGCGGAGCCGGAGCCATTTATGCGGTAGATATTAATCCAAACCGATTAAAGATGGCATTGCAAATGGGGGCAGATGTGACGATAAACGCTATGGAAGCGCGTACATCTGAAGAGCTGCGCAGACTGACGGATGGCGAGGGCGTTGAGGTTGTGCTTGAAATGTCTGGGAACCCGGTGGCGATTGCTGATGCATTTGAAGCTGCGGCCAATGCGGGCCGAGTATCCTTGCTCGGTATTCCCACGAAAGAAGTAAGCTTGGACGTAACGAATCATATTATTTTTAAAGGCTTAAAAGTTGAAGGTATCACAGGCCGTAAAATGTACCAAACCTGGTACCAAATGAAAGGTTTATTGAACCAACATCGGGTTGATCTTGCTTCGGTCATCACCCACAGATTCACATTGGATCAATACGAGGAAGCGTTCCGTTTAATGCATGAAGGGCAATGCGGGAAAATCGTGTTTACTCACTAAAATATAGGCTTGGAGGGCAAAGATGAATTACTTAAACGATTTGGCGGCAGATATTGAAGGCTGGAAGCGTGATGGACGTTACCGCACGATAAAAGTATGGGAAAGCGGCTCTGATACATGGATGAATTTGAACGGGCGCAGAATTCTCCAGATGTCCTCCAATAATTATTTGGGATTGACTCATCATCCCAAGTTGAAGCAAGCAGCGATTGCGGCTATCGAGAAATACGGTGTCGGCAGCGGGTCCGTTCGCACCATTACGGGGACGCTGGATATCCACGAGCAGCTGGAACAGGAGCTGGCTGCCTTCAAAGGCACGGAAGCGGCACTTGTGTTTCAATCCGGTTTTACAACGAATCAAGGCGCATTAGCTTCGATTCTTGGTGCAGATGACGTGGTCATCAGCGATGAATTGAATCATGCGAGTATCATTGATGGCATTCGTTTGACGAAGGCGAGCCGTAAGATTTACGCCCATAAAGATATGAATCAGCTCGAAGCCGTGCTGAAAGAAACACAAAAGCACCGCAAGCGCGTTGTTGTGACGGATGGTGTATTTAGTATGGACGGCGATATTGCGCCGCTGCCTGAGATTGTTCAATTGGCAGAAGCTTATGATGCCATTGTGTATGTCGATGACGCCCATGCGAGCGGCGTATTAGGTACGAACGGCAAAGGCTCAACCGATCATTTCGGACTTCATGGACGCGTTCACATTCAGATCGGGACACTTTCCAAAGCGATTGGCGCCGTTGGTGGGTATGTAGCCGGTGCGCAATTGCTGAAGGAACATTTGATCCATACGGCACGGCCGTTCCTGTTCAGCACTTCGCAGACGCCAGCCGTAGCAGCCACATGCTTGGCGGCGATTCAGGTGCTGCGCGAGAGCGAGGACTTGGTAACCAAACTATGGGAGAATGCCAATGGATTCCGTAGTGAACTACAGCGTTTAGGCTTCGACACAGGAGCTAGTGAAACGCCGATCATTCCAATCATTATCGGAGATCCAGCATTAACGATGCGTTTCTCGGATCGCTTGCTGGAAGAAGGTGTCTTCGCGCAAGGGATTGTCTATCCAACCGTAGCCATGGACAAAGGACGTGTACGCCTGATTGTAACAGCGCAGCATACGAAAGATGATCTGGCGTTTGCTTTGAACAGCCTGCAGAAGGTAGGCAGGGAGTTTGGATTGGTGTAAGGATTTTCTGCGCTGAGGAAACAAACCGCAGTTGGTAATTCCATAGCGTAATTCAAAGTGCCGCGTTGATCGCGGCATTTTTCTAGTTGATAGTAACTGATATACGAAAGGTG
Source organism: Paenibacillus sp. J22R160 (assembly GCF_059692135.1). Classification (NCBI taxonomy): domain Bacteria; kingdom Bacillati; phylum Bacillota; class Bacilli; order Caryophanales; family Paenibacillaceae; genus Paenibacillus; species Paenibacillus sp. J22R160. The sequence continues at coordinate 22,746 of NZ_JCAUAU010000013.1, forward strand.
CAATAGAATTTTTTTTATGAATTTTAAAGGAAACAACTGACTCCAGGAAGAACTGTACATGATAGATTACTTCCTTAGTAATCATATAATGGAGGATGCAACGATGGCCATTATCGAGCAGACAATCTTCAATTCAGTTGGAAACAAGATTATTACTAAGGATAAAGAGATTCTTATTGTCGGCAAAATGGTTGAACCGCTTATTTTAATATTGGACAATGTATTAAGCTTTGCAGAATGTGATGCGTTGATTGACTTGGCAAGTAACAGAATGAAGCGAGCTAAAATCGGAGGATCTCACGTAGTAAGCGATATTAGAACAAGCAGCAACATGTTTTTTGAGGAAAGAGAAAATGAAATGATTGAAACAATTGAGACCAGAGTTTCAGAACTGATGAATATACCGATTTCACATGCGGAGCCGCTGCAAATTTTACACTATAAAACAGGGGAACAGTATCATCCTCATTTCGACTATTTTACATCCGAAAATGTAGTAAACAACCGCATCAGCACACTTGTGATGTATTTAAATGACATGGCAATAGGCGGTGAAACGTATTTCCCTTCGCTTGGATTGGCCGTGTCGCCGAAAAAAGGCAGTGCTGTTTATTTTGAATATTTTTATAACGATTCTCGCTTAAATGAACTAACCTTACATGCAGGAAATCCGGTAGAGGTCGGGGAAAAATGGGTAGCAACCCAGTGGATGAGAAGACAAAGACATCGCAATATGTAAAGAACGAGGGTGGAGTATGCAGCGATGCAGCTCCTCCTTTTCATTAAACGAGAGGTTAGTTGTACTGGTAATGGGAAAAATGGAAAGTGAGTTTATTTTAGGAGGGAACAACATGGAAGTCTTCCAAGATTATTTAGCTCGTATTGATAACCCTGATCACCGTGACCGAACTGAAGAAGTTTTGGCTTGGGTTGCTAATAAATTCCCGAATTTAGTACTGCTAATGAAGTGGAATACGCCAATGTTTTCTGATCACGGTACATATATCATCGGCTTTTCCACAGCGAAGCATCATTTGAGCGTTTCACCCGAAGAAGTAGGCATAGCGCACTTTGCAGATGACATTGCACAAGCTGGTTATAGCGTTACCAAAGGCTTGTTTCGAATTCCGTGGAATGAGCCGGTAAACTACGAATTACTTGAGAAAATGATCGAGTTTAATATTTTGGATAAGGCACAATATTCAACTTTTTGGAGAGTAAAATAGGATATCTCTTAGAGGCTTATAGAGCCACGACAGACCAACCGCGATATGGATGAGTTTCTCACTTCCCGCATATAGATGCTCTCATAAGCAGTTATTGACGACTCCGAAAGGGTGATCACTTATGAGAGCATGGGAAGTGCGCAAGTCTAAGCCGCGGCTGTATCCGTTTCCGGTTCAGGTCCTTAGGCCAAACCACAGAGCTATAGCTGCGCAGACTGTCAATTTTTCGATCATAGGCGACAGTCATGTCGGCTATTCGAACAGCTTGAATATTTTCAAAAGCATATTGCCCAAAGCTGTTCGTCAAGGGAGTACGCGGTTTGTTATTTTTGGCGGGGACAACAAGCATGGGTCGAAGGGTTCTCAGGCGGACAGCGATTACCTGGCGTTCAGGGATGCTGTGACGAAAGTGCTCGGGACCGACATTCCGTATAAGGCGTCTATCGGGAATTGGGAGGACGACACGAGGGAGCAGTTCCGGAATTATCTGAATTCGGTGCTCGGGATGATGAATTTTCCGGGAACAGGCGGCAAGGTGAAGTATGTCTGGCTTGACAACGCACCAGGCAAGTTCAGTTATGCAAGCATCTCCCTGCTGAGGTCGCTGAGTGCTAACTATTACTACATTTTCGATTGCCACTGGCCGTTACGCGTAAATGGCATTACAGTGGACTCCTCGCATGTGCTAAGTGCAGAGGAGACAGGGCATTTTTTCAATGCGATTCCGCTAGGCGTCCGGGATAAAGTGCTCGGCATTTTTACGCATCATGCGCACACGTTCTTTGAAAATACCTCCACCATCTACACGGGATTTACCAAAACAAGATTCTATGTCTGCGGCTGTTCCGGCGCGTACAACTGTCGGTGCAACAGCTCCGCCTGCGGGAGGGGGTACTACAAAGCGTCGCTCACTCTTCAAGGTAACCAGGTCACTCTCGGCAGAGTAACGCCTGGCCGAGTGTGAGCTTGCTGCCACTTCCGGAAGGGAGGACTATGTTGCTTTTGAACTTTGCGGAATAGAAAATCAGTTTCTCCTATATAATTAGGTCGATAGTTACAATTTGTAACATAACCGACGAGGAGTGATGGGATTGAGCAAGTTCCGTAAACAAGCATTTATCTTCTTTATTCTTAGTGTGTTGGTGCTTGCTTTCAGCGTAGTTCCAGCAGCTGCTGAAAGTGATGACTATGACATTTATTTGAAACTAGATGGGATTAACGGGGAATCGACAACAAAAGGGTATGAGAAATGGATTCAGCTGAATGATTTTTCGTTCGAAGTGGAAAATAAGGCGACGGTTAGTGCTGGAAGTGGATCAGGATCAAGCAAAGCCGCTGCTCAACCGATTTCAATTAACAAAAATTTTGATGTTGCTTCAATTCCAATCTTTCAGAGTACAGCTAATGGAAAAGCGATAGAAAAAGGTCAAATTGTTTTTGTTAAAAACGTCGGCAATACAAAGCAAGCAAGTCTCACCATCGATTTGGAGAGAATCGTATTAACGAATTTTAGCCTTTATGATACTCATGAGACCATTTCGCTGAATTATGGAGCCATTACGTTTAAATACAATGTTGTTGGTCCTGATGGAAAGACTGCAAGTACGGTAACAGGTGGTTGGGACTTCACGAAAAATCAGAAAAAATAAGCCACATATCTAAGCATTTATTGGGAACGGAATAGGCTGACTTGAGAGGACTGAAAAGGCCTTTTGGGCAGCCTTATTTTCATAACAGCAGCTGGATTATGTAAACTGTACTTCTCGTCTCCGTATCGATATAATTGGAATTATTTCTCAGATGCGGAGGAGGGAAGAGCGATTATGTCTATGGAAGAGGAGGTCATCGTATACTTGAGAGCAGGTTTCCTGATCGTTATGCTGCCCGTGATCGCGGTCGTCATTTTCTTAATGATCAAATTTAAGAGAATGGGCTACGGATGGTTTTTGATCCATCTGGTTTTGTTCTCGATTGGCGCTCTTTGGTGGATACGGTTGCTTGAAAGCAGAGCCATTACCAGTTCTATCTATAATTCTCTGATGATCGCGATGATTGGTATGCTTTGGCTGTTCAGTATGATCTTTTTCGTAAAAGGTTTATTGTCACTACGTAATAAGGGGGCACGCGTGTGATCAAATCGGTGAAAATAGGAATTGTCATAATGGCGGTAGTCTTGCTAGGCTCTGCCTGCTCGGACAAGCTCAGTTCAACCAATAAGTCGAAGGCAGTAGATAGTCAGGCAAAGGCAGCGAATGCTTACACTATAGTTGCAGAAAAGCTGCATACACCTTGGGCGATTCAGTTCGATGGGGAAACGATCTATGTGAGTGAGCGTGAGGGAAATATAGTCAAAATAAGTAATGGCGCTGTGACACGTCAAAAGGTAAAGCTCAACAAGCCTCTGAAGGTTCAGGGTGAAGGAGGCTTTCTTGGTATTCAACTAGCTCCTGATTTCCATGAATCGCGTCAAGCTTATGCTTATCATACGTATGAAGAAGGCGGTAAGATGCTTAATCGAGTCGTCCTTTTGCAGGAAAAAAATGGCGGTTGGGAGGAGCTCAAAGCATTCCTCGAAGGCATCCCTGGCGGTAATATCCACAATGGGGGAAGACTAGCGATCGGCCCGGATAACATGCTATATATTACAACCGGTGACTCGGGAGTCGACAAGCTTGCACAAGAAGTGAAGAGTACCGCGGGCAAAATATTGCGCATGACACTTGATGGCAAAGTTCCATCCGATAATCCGTTTGCAAAGTCTTACGTCTATTCTTACGGTCATCGGAATTCACAAGGGATTGCGTGGGACAAGCAGGGGCGCATGTTTAGCTCTGAACACGGGCCTTCTGGGGACCCTGGCGGGCATGATGAGATCAATCTCATTGAAAAAGGCAAGAATTATGGATGGCCAGTCATTATCGGAAATGCGAAAAAGGAAGGTATGGTGACTCCGCTGTATCAAACTGGAGATACTGCCATTGCTCCATCAGGGGTTGCAATAGATTCGGAGGGGCAATTACTGATCGCTACCTTGATCGGCAAGAAGCTATATAGATTCAATCCTGACACCAAGCAATTAACAACAAAGCTGGAAGGTGAAGGGAGACTGCGTGATGTTAAGCTTCATAATGGGGATATTTATGTGCTAACAAACAACACCGACGGTAGAGGAAATCCTTCAGCGAATGACGACCGTCTTTTGATGCTAAAGAAATAAGGAAGCAGGAAAAAACCTAATCCAAGCAGCTGGTGCTGAACGGATTAGGTTTTTTTGTGGATGAGGTTAGGAGATGGACTTTTTGAAAACAAGTACGGCATTATGGCCGCCGAACCCGAAAGAACTGGAAAGTCCGTAATTGAGCTCAGCCTGTCTGGCTACGAGCGGTACATAATCAAGATCGCACTCTGGATCTGGATTTTCCAAGTTGATGGTTGGAGGGATCATGCCATCTTGTAAGGTTTTGATTAGCGCGACAGCTTCTACACCGCCGGCTGCGCCGAGCATGTGTCCAATCATGGATTTGTTCGCGGTGATAGGGACATCATACGCGCGGCCGCCAAGCAGCCGCTTGATGGCACGCGTCTCCGACAAATCACCGGCAGGCGTGCTCGTCGCGTGCGCGTTGATCGTGTCGAGTTCCTCCGGCGCTAGGCCGGCGTCGGCTAGCGCATCACGCATGGCTCGGAAGGCACCCGAGCCTTCGGGATCGGTCGCCACGATGTGGTAGGCGTCCGACGTTGAGGCATAGCCGATGATTTCGGCATGGATGCGGGCCCCCCGGCGCTCGGCATGCTCGAGCGACTCGAGCACGAGCACGCCGGCGCCTTCGGCGGCGACGAAGCCGTCCCGCTGCGCATCGAACGGGCGACTCGCCTGCGCCGGCGCATCGTTACGCGTCGACAAGGCCGTCGCATTGCCGAAGCCCGCCAGCGCGAGATCGGTGATCGTCGCTTCGGCGCCCCCGGCAATGACGGCGTCTGCGCCTCCGCGCTGGATCAGCTTAAAGGCCTCGCCAATGGCATTGTTGCCAGTGGCGCAGGCAGTTACCGGCGCAAGGGAAGGGCCTTTGGCGCCGAACAAAATGCTGACCTGCGCGGCTGCCATGTTGGCGATCATCATGGGCACGACTGTCGGGCTGACACGGCTTGGTCCGCGGGACAGCAGGGTGCGGTAGTTGTCCAGGATGGTATGAATCCCACCAATGCCTGAGCCAATATAGACGCCAACACGTTCCTCATTCGTTGCGTCAATGGTTAGGCCAGCATCTTCAACTGCCTGCTTAGCTGCGGCAATGGCAAATTGTGTATAGCGATCCATACGTCGGACTTCCCGTTTGCCGACGGCGGCTTCCGCATCGAAATCACGCACCACTCCAGCGATATTGGTTTTATATTCCGATACATCCATATGATCTATTCGTGAAATACCAGAAGTTCCAGCTACGAGATTTTGCCAAAAATGATCTACCTGATTGCCAATTGGCGTAATGACTCCCATTCCGGTGACAACTACACGCTTCATCTACAACGCCTCCTTGAATTTCTTTCATAACTTCTTTAAAGTACCTATTGTAAATAGAATGTCACACTTATTATCCTATTACAAGTTATCGTTTATACTGGTATAATGACTTCTATGTTGAGATGTTGAGGGGGAAAATGAAGTGAATACGAAGGAACGGCTGCAAGCACTTTCCGCGTTTTTGACCACTCATCGGGCAAGGCTTAAGCCTAGCGATGCTGGACTTCTAGGCGGCAGCCGAAGACGTACGCCTGGCCTCCGCAGGGAAGAAGTGGCGGCGATTGCTGGCGTGAGCACTACCTGGTATACCTGGTTGGAGCAGGGGAGAGAAATCAAAATGTCGGCCCAAGTCCTGGACCGAATCGCCATTGCATTACAGCTGAACGAGGATGAGAGGCAATACTTGTTCATGCTGGCACTTGAACAGCCGGCGCCAACGACTATTGTTGATCAGGCACCAACGGTTTCTCCTTCGTTGAGTAGAATTTTGGAGAAGCTTCATGATTGTCCCACCATTATTTCGGATCGCAGATGTAATATTGTGGGTTGGAATCAAGCGGCGGCAGCTGTGTTTTTGGATTTTGCACTGATTCCGCTTGAAGAGCGAAATCTCATTTGGCTGCTTTTTACAAGAAAAGAATTAAAAGCTTTGGCTGTGAACTGGCGTGATTTTGCGATGGGCTTTTTGGCGATGTTTCGCTCCTACTACGGGCAATATCTAGGTGATAATTGGTATAGCGAATTTATTGAGCGCATTAGCGGTGAGAATCAGGATTTTCGGACATTTTGGAATCAGAGTGATGTGAGCAGCGCTCCGGAAGTGTTCATCGAATTTCGTCATGCCAAGGTAGGGAAGCTTCTATTTGACTTGACGACATTGCAGGTGCAAGGTCGAGCTGATTTAAGATGCAGTGTGTATACAGCGTCGCCCGGTTCGGATACTGATTCTAAAGTAAAGTTGTTAATGAGCAAAATTTAGTGAGTGTGGATGATGGAGGATATGAGGCAGTCGATTAGAAAGATGGACGAGAAATCCGGCTCGGAAGCTGTATTAACAGGAAAATCTACCGTTAATCTGCGCTGCACCGGCCCGGGAAACGTGATAGCAGGAGAAAATACTGCTATTTCGTCGATTGCAACCCGGATGCATGAAATCCAGTCCGATTAGCGGTAGAAATTCCAGTTAATTGGATAAAGGTGGATCAGATGCGGAAATTAGCAGGAGGATTCGGCGTTATTTACAAGAAATCGATCCACTCGGCAGCCCAGTTCTTTCGAGATAAGTCATAGCGGAATTCTCGCGGTTTTATGAAATTTGTTACTGTCGGGTGAGGTGGAAGTTGGCTGTATGATGAGTAGAGAGATGGGATAGTGTGGGATTCGTAAAGCAGCTAACACCAAAGCCTGACGCAGTTTGACCCGTCAGGCTTATATATTTATTGCGCCGCAGCAACCACAAACACAAGTAAAGGAACGCTATTCAGCGTTCCTTTTAAGCAGCTATATTTACGAATGAGATAGTTTTTTATCTTCACGTTCCAGTGCTTTCTGCTGCTCTTTGGTGAAGGTACAGCGAAGTTTGGCTAATCCCGTATGTTCGTTGACGTAAATGATTCTAACAATGCCATGAATCGATTTCAGTTGTTTGGTCCATTCTTTTGGATCGAACATGAACATCAACTCCTTATGAAAACGCTTTATTCTTATAATTTATCTTATGTGCGTGGGACAAGTTTCATGCCTGAGGTATGGAAATGCTAAAAAAGAGGCATTCTGGATAGTAATGACATGATTGTACGGTGGGTGAAAATGTTGAAAGTAGAAAAGGGTCAATCAGCAATATGTTCGTATTGTGAAGAATCAGCAACATTTCGAATTGGAAACGACAAGTACGCGCTGCATGCTTGCGATCGTCACGAAGATTCTGCGTATAACGAGTTCGATTTCGTGAGCGGGGAGGACTCGTGGCGAATCATTTCCTTGGCGTCGCACGGCTTTCCTGAACAGGCAATCATTTAAACAGGAGGGATTCCCATTCGTTTATATCACTTGAGCTACATTCTTTTTTTTAGTGCTGTACTGCTTGCAGGTATTATCGGAATCGCTTGGTTAGTTTTTCATCGCAGAAAAAGAAAAGCGCGTTAAACTGTATGGATTGTAACCATAGTTTAGTTTATGCCAAAGAACCTTCATATTCCACTAAACTAGTGGGATTGGAGGTTCTTTTGTATCTAGCGTGTACACGCGTAGTTCAGCGGACACCTTTCATAAGGCCTTGTATTTTTGGAGTCAGCAGAAAAAGGATCAAACTAAGGACCAAAGCAATCACACCGATGATGCCGAAATACAGCATTTCCGAGTCTGCCGAGTAAAATTTCACAATCTGCGCATTGATGGCCTGAGCCGCGGCATTCGACAAGAACCACAAACTCATCGTCTGGGCTAAAAAGGCAGCCGGCGCTAACTTAGTCGTAGCCGAGAGGCCAACAGGAGATAAGCACAGCTCTCCGAGCACGACAATGAAATAGCTAAGTACAAGCCATGACGGATTGACGAGCGATTCATTGCCGCCAAAATAAGCGGGCAGCAGAATGACGAGAAAGGATAAACCAGCCAGCAGCAAACCGAGTGAAAATTTGGTCGGGATGGAAGGCTGGCGATCTCCGAGCTTGACCCAAAGCCACGCAAAGATCGGTGCAAATACGATAATAAATAGCGGATTCAAGGACTGGAACCAAGCTGGAGATATATGTATCCCTGCAAAATCAAGCTGTGTCCGCCGGTCCGCATAATTGGCGAGAATGGTTGATCCCTGCTCCTCAATCGCCCAGAACATAACAGAAGCAATGAAAAGCGGGATATAGGCGATAATTCTGGAGCGTTCCATGCTTGTGGTCTTAGGGCTTCTGTACATAACTATGAAATAAAGGGTTGGAATCAATATGCCCAGCAGGCCAATGATGGCGCTAAAGGTCTGGAAAGTGAGATAACCCGTAGGGATCGTCCATGCAAGTAATAGGATGATGATTAAGGCACCTAGTCCGATCCATGTCATGACCTTTGTTTTTTCAGAAGGGGAAAGTGGATTTACGACAAAAGTACCTGCGAGTCCTAAATTTGTTTTCTTCGTAAACATAAAGACAGCTAATCCAAGAAACATACCGACAGCGGCTAATCCGAAGCCCAAGTGGAAATTGTAGTTCATCCCTACAGTACCAACGATCAATGGAGCAAGAAAGCCTCCGAGATTGATACCCATATAGAATATGCTGAATCCTGCATCGCGGCGGGCATCTTCTTCGCTATATATTTCACCGACAATGCTGGATACGTTGGGTTTTAGCAGGCCTGTCCCTAAAACAATAAGAACCATTGAGACGAAAAATAGCGCGACACTTCCTGGTATAGCTAATACAATATGACCAAGCATAATGAAAATTCCGCCATAAAGAACAGCTTTTGAATTTCCAAAAATCCGATCAGACAGCCACCCGCCAATAATGCCGGACATGTAGACAAGTGAGCCGTAAATCGACATAATGGCAAGAGCAGTATTCTCGGCAATTCCCAATCCGCCTTTGGAAACCTCATAATACATATAGTAAACAAGAATTGCGCGCATGCCATAATAGGAAAAACGCTCCCAAAATTCTGTGAAAAAGAGTGTGAATAACCCTTTAGGGTGACCCAGGAAGCCGTTTTGTGGAACACTTGAGACAATCTGCTGTTTTTTATTCAAATCGGACATGAAGCAATCTCCTTTGTATAGCCCAATTTATGAGTCTCCTGCTGTATCCCCACAAGGTAGATTTCCCATGTAGATGCAGTTATAAACTTTTTTAAGGTCCTATTCGAATGAAAGGGGAAATCATGCTAAAATATGCTGCAGCCATCGTTATTACGATCGTCTTAGGGTTAAGCTCAAGAAGGTTCCCAGACGTATTACCTGATTTAATAGTCATAAATGCCGGGGATATCCTTTGGGCTAGTATGATTTACTTTGGGATTCGATTTATTAGCCTGAAAAGATCGTTAGCTTGGGCAGCAGGATGGAGTATTATATTCTGCTTTGGCATTGAATTCAGTCAATTGTACCAAGCGGAATGGATCGTGGAGATAAGAAGGACAGTCGCCGGATCGTTGATCCTTGGCAGAGGATTTTTGACAATTGATTTATTTCGATATGTGATAGGAATTGCTGCAGCATTTGTCATTGACAAGTATGCCTTCCAGCACAGCAAACGTTAATTCGGCTTTGGAGATGATGAAGTGGATATCAAAATAATTCCAAAAGAGCAAGCCTGGCAGCTGCGGCATGAAGTGATGTGGCCGGAGCGTGACCTATCGTATGTGCAACTACTGGATGACGATGAAGGTGTGCATTACGGTCTTTTCGATGGAGAGGCACTTATGTCAGTCATATCGCTATTTATCCATGGCGAGGAAGCTCAATTTCGAAAATTTGCCACGAAGGTGTCCGATCAAGGCAAAGGCTACGGAAGTCATCTGCTTCGCCACATGCTTATGGAAGCTATGAAATTAGGTGTGAAGCGCATTATTTGCAATGCGAGGAGCAACAAGGTCTTTTTTTATGAAAAATTCGGGATGGCAGTAACAGATAAGCAGTTTTCTAAAGGCGGAAAAGATTATGTAGTGATGGAACATTATTTCTAGTTGAGAATAGAAAGGAAGATTCACATGTCTAAAAAGTTGTACTACGATTCTGCCTATATCAGAGAATGGCAAACAACGATCAGCGGTGTTATGGAGAGAGAAGACGGGTATTATGTCCTCTTGGAGGAGACGGCCTTTTACCCGCATGGAGGCGGGCAGCCATGTGATGAAGGGCGAATCAATGGTGTACCTGTCTTGGATGTAATCAGTGAAGAGGAGAATGTGCTGCATAAAGTGGCGAGTCCAGTGGGAGAGGGCGTTGTAACCTGCGAAGTGGATTGGCAGCGAAGGTTCGATCATATGCAGCAGCATAGCGGTCAACATCTGTTATCGGCGGTATGCCGCGATCTCTATCAGGCAATGACCGTCTCCTTTCATTTGGGAACGGACTATGCCACCATTGATGTTGAGCAACCGGAACTCTCACCAAGTCAGTTAGCAGCCATTGAGAGTGAAGTGAATCAGCAGATTTATAAGAACAGAAAGGTCTCCAGTTATTTCGTTACGGAAGAGGAATTGGCTAAGCTGCCGCTGGTGAAGCAACCCAAAGTGACGGAGAATATCCGCATTGTCGAAATTCAAGATGTGGAGTATAACGCGTGCGGGGGCACCCATGTTTCGTCAACAGGTGAAATTGGGATGATTAAGCTGCTGAAAGCGGAAAAGCAGAAGGGGAATACGCGGATTTATTTTAAATGCGGATATCGTGCGCTCCAGGAGTTTAATGATAGCCTGAAGATCTTGGGGGCCCTATCCATCAAATTCAATACTGGCAAAGACGAAATAATCGATCGCTTGGAGAAGTGGGAGCATGAGACGAAACAGCTTCAAGCTGAGCTTGCCCAACTAAAAGAGGAGAACGACACTTATGTGGTAGATGAACTTCTCTCCCATCGTGAAGGGAACCTGATTGCCCGCGTGTTCGAAGACAAGTCTTTGAAAGATTTGCAGAACCTCGCTGGCAAGTTGGCGGTTCAGAGTGATTGCCCAGTGCTGCTGGCTGCCATTGCTGAGAACAAAGTTGTACTAGCAAATAATAACGCAGCGTTATCCTGCGGCGCCTTCTTCAAAGCGAATTTGGCTGCCTACCAAGGAAAAGGCGGCGGAAGCGACAAAATCGCCCAAGCGGGATTTCGTACATGGGATGACACCGCAGCTTTCTTGGAGCACACAAAAAAGCAGCTTAGCGCTATCTGAGTAAGAAGAACAGGCAGCTCACTTCATTGGCTCAGCTGCCTGTTGGCGGTTAATCGGAGGGTGTCTGCTGCTTCTGCCACAACGCCTCAAGCTCGGGGAGTAAACGAACGCTTTCCTGTTCATTCGGATCCGTTCTCGACAGCAAGGCGGTGCAGGTTACGGTTCCGCTGGGGTTATAAGGCATATGTGGCATCCCGGCAGGGATGTACAGAAAGTCGCCTTCTTCCACCTCCATATGCTGGTCTAGCTTCTCGCCGTACCACATGGCCGATTTTCCTTGCAGCATATAAATAGCTGTTTCATGTGCTTCATGCAGGTGTGCTTTTGCTCGCTTGCCAGGGGGAATCGTCAGTAGATGCATGCATAGTCCTTGTGAGTCAACGCTTTCCTTGGATATGGCTTCCGCATAGTCGAAGCCTTGCTTGCCATGGTATGTGCGAGATGAACGAATGAGTCGACAAGTTCGTGCTGGCTCCATGTTCAAACACACCTCCTTCTGATTCAAACTATTAGGAAAGATGAATTTTCATGCGAAAAACCCTCATCTAAGGAGATGGGGTTTTTCGGTTGAAGATGATTAGAAGGGACGGAAAGGGAAACAAGGTCTAGAATCCAATAAAGCAATAGCCAAAAGATCAAACAGGACGAGCGGCAGAATAAAGGGTAGAAAAGAGATTTGCGCTTTTTTCCCGTTCCTCGCTGGTTTCAGATATACTTGATTATTGTCTACTTTAACAATGGTACCTTTGTAAGTGCCGTGTGTTGTTTTAATCATCACTTCTCGATTGAGGTACTTCTTACAAATTCGATAGGAATCCGCTTTTTTCATCGTGAATACCTCCTCTCTAGCTGTCTTCTTCTAGTATATGTTCGTCCAATAGAACTAGTGCGTGGGAATAGAATGGAATGGGAGAAAGATCCAATAAGTATTTTCTAGAATAAATGATATAATCAATTAGCAAATTACAGCGCTGCACCATAAAATTGCATGTTAAGGAAGAGTAGATCGATATGCACAAGAAGTCAGTAGTAAGGGTAAAAAGCTCTTTGAAAGTGACCTTCCTTTATGTCTTGTTTGGAAGTTTGTGGGTCATTCTATCAGATCGATTCATTGATAGCGTGAGCTTGACCGATGCAGTCTCCGTAAATTCCTCAAAGGGACTTTTTTATGTTGTTATTACGGCATTTATTTTGTACTTTTGTTTAAATCGGTTAAAAAAGGCGTTGTTGGAAAGCGAAGAACGGTATCGAATTCTTGTGGAACATTCACCAGAGCCTATCGTGGTTCACAGCGACGGGATCATCATCTTCATTAACCCTGCCGGTGCCAGAGTATTAGGTGCGAACTCGCCTGAGGAGCTTATCGGGCAATCCGTGATGACATTCGTGCACCCCGACTATACAGGGATTACGATGGAACGTATCCGTCAAATCATCGAAGACAAACAGCCAACGGAACCGATGGATCAGAAGTTTTTGCGAGTGGATCATCAAGTTATTGATGTTGATGTAAGGGAAGTACCGATCGTTTTTCTCGGCAACCCTGCGGTGCAGTTACTGTGCAGGGACATTACGGAACATAAGCGGGCGCAATGCTTGCTGGAGGAGCGGGAACAGAGCTATAAATCGCTTGTGGAGCATAATCCGGATGCCATTTTCACGATGGATTTAAAGGGGAATGTGCTTTCAGTTAATGCGGCAACGGAGAAGATTACCGGCTATACCGAAGAAGAATGCACACAGCAAACATTCCTGCCTTTTCTTGTTTCCAGTGACCAAGAGAAAGCATGCGAGCTTTTTGTAAAAGCGATGGATGGCGAATCCAACAATACGGAAATTACCCTTTTGCATAAAGAAGGGAACAGTATCGAATTAAATCTGAAAATGGTTCCTATTTATATCAATGATAAGGTTGACGGGGTATACGGCATTGCCAAAGACATTACAGAGCGAAAACGAACGGAAGAGCTGCTGCTCAAATCAGAAAAGCTGTCTATTGTAGGACAGCTCGCGGCAGGTGTTGCTCATGAGATTCGTAATCCACTGACATCGCTAAGAGGTTTTGTGCAGCTTTTACAGTCGAAGGTAGAGAATTATCAGTATTGTTTTCAAATCATGCTATCGGAGTTAGATCGAATTAACGATATCGTGAGCGAATTTATGGTGATTGCGAAACCTCAGGTAATCAACTTTGAGATGAGGGATATCCGAAAAATCGTCCAAGATGTCATCTCCTTGCTGCAAACCCAAGCTATTCTTAATAATGTGGAAATTCATACAGAGATCATCACCGAAATTCCGCTCATCAAGTGTGAGGAAAATCAACTGAAACAGGTATTTATTAATATTCTTAAGAATGCGATTGAAGCGATGCCAGATGGAGGAAATGTTGTTATCTCGTTGAGAACGGACGATAACAAGGTCCATATTCGTTTCATTGACGATGGCTGCGGCATCTCGGAGGAGAGACTGGCGATTCTAGGCGAACCCTTCTACACAACGAAGGAGAAAGGGACGGGCTTAGGTTTAATGGTCTGCCATAAAATCATTGAAGCGCACCGTGGTTGTCTCAAAATTGAAAGTGAAATTGATAAAGGAACGACGGTTCATTTATTTCTGCCGATTGAAGAGGAAGGTTCGGTTAGCATCGCTTAAAGCAAAAATAGACTGCTTCGCTAGTAGGTTTCTACTAGGAGGCAGTCTTTTTTTTGTTTGATGGCAGACTTATTTTTTCACGCCTTCCCGAACGACCTTTTCAATAATTAATTTGTGTCCAAGCATACCTCTGAGACGAATAAGTCCAGTTGTTCTGCCGGAAATGATATGGCGATGGCCATCGGCAATATTCGTTTGGATGGAAAAACGGTGAAAATGGTTAGGACCATTGCCGATGTTGAGCCCAGTTTGACCGGAGTAGGAGTGCCTGTGTCCATCAGCTGTCGTTGTAATGCCGCGGAAATTGTGGCGGTGTCTGCCATCATCAGGGATGAACAAATCAGTCAAATTCCCAAACGCATGTTGATGACCATCCACACGAGTCGTCAAACCCTCCATACGATGTTTGAATTGAACAGGTCCTTCGTCTCCTTGCTTGACTTTTGCCATGATGCCATCATCCTTTCGAAACGAGATGCTATTAAGGTATGTACCGCTTTCAAGCTTGGCTTGGATAGACGACTAAAGAAGGACCTATTTTAAGGAGCGGAATAGGACGAGTTTAATCTTGATAAGATGATAGAAAACACCCAGTTTGGTGCTACGGAATGCAGATCGTAATAGAGTAGGAGTGAGTAGAACGTGAGCGTAATAGGAAAGGGTATCCAGAGACTTGAATCCCGAGATAAAGTAACCGGATTCGCCAAATATACGAACGATACACAATCTCCAGGTATGCTGCACGGTTGGCTCGTTACTAGCCCTTATTCGCATGCTTTCATCACATCGATTGATATTACCGATGCGCTTGCAGTGAGCGGGGTACATGCGATTCTTAGGGGCGAAGATTTCCCCGCCTTAACGGGCACGATTCTGGCAGACCGACCGCCGCTCGCCTGGAAGAAAGTGCGGTATTTCGGCGAGCCAATCGCGGTCGTTGTAGCGGAGACGGAGCAGATTGCCAAACACGCGGCAGCGCGTATACGAGCGAGATATGAGCAGCTTCCTATTGTTCATTCACCCAGCAGCGCCTTACAGCTTAATGCTTCATTAATTCATGAAGATTTGGGCAGCTATCAGAAATTCGGGGATGTGTATCCCGTTCCAGGAACAAACATCGGCAACTTTGTAAAAATCCGCAAAGGCCACATGGCCTCTGGCTGGGCAGCAAGTGAAACGATGGTAGAAGGGTCATACGCGTTCAACACATCCGATCATTGCGCGATGGAGCCGCGTTGTGCCATCGTCGAAGTAATGCCGAGCGGTTTAATCGACATCCAAACGTCGACGCAGGATCCTTTTATGATCAAACGTGCCTTCGAGCGCTTTTTTCAAGTTGAGCCGTCCAAGGTAATCGTGCATGTGCCTTTTGTAGGCGGCGGATTTGGCGGCAAGGGTTCCATCCAATTAGAATATATTGCCTATCTGGCATCCAAAGCTTGCGGGGGTCGTCCTGTCAAAATCAATAATTCCCGCGAAACGGATATGGTTAGTTCCCCCAGTCACATTGGCCTTGAAGCGAAAGTGAAGCTTGGCGCTACGAGAGAAGGTAGACTAACAGCAGCAGAATTTACGTTTTTATTTGATACAGGCGGCTATACCGACGAGGGAGCAACGGTGACACAAGCGGGAGCAATTGACTGCACGGGACCTTACCGCGTGGATCATGTGTGGTGTGACTCTCTATGCGTTTATACGAATCATCCTTATGCCACGGCATTTCGGGGATTTGGGCGTACGGAAGCGCACTTTTGTATGGAGCGCACGATGGATATGCTTGCAAAGAAGCTGGGGATGAACCCTTTGGAATTGCGGCTTCGCAATGCAATCCAACCAGGCGATACGACACCTACGCAAACACTGCTTACAAGAAGCTCGATGGGAGATTTATCTTTATGTATCCATAAGTTGAAGGATTTGATCCAGTGGGATCAGGGCCAGCGGGTTGAAGTTGGCGGTAATAAAGTCAGGACAAAAGGAATGGCCTGTGTGTGGAAAGCCTCGGGCTCAAATATCGATACGGGAACCGGAGCTACGATCACATTCAATCATGACGGCACCGCTAATCTTAGCGCAGGCTCGATTGAACTTGGTCAAGGGAACCGTACAATCATGGCGCAAATCCTTGCTGAGCAGCTAAATATGGAAGTAAGCGATGTTCACGTCAAAATGGATGTGGATACACAAATTACACCGGAACATTGGAAAACGGTATCAAGCAGCACAACGATGATGGTCGGTCGGGCTGTTCAGGATGCAGCTGAAGATGTCATAACCCAGTTGAAAGATAATGCCTCGATCGTCCTGCAGGTGCTGCCGCAAGACTTGGCAGTTGGGCGCGGCATGATTTATGTCAAAGACGATCCGATCATCAGTCTTAGAGTCAGCGAAGTTGTCAGCGGCTACCAATACCCGAATGGGAGTGCATCGGGCAAACCGGTTATTGGCCGCGGCAGGTACCGTGTCCATGATATTACGAGGCTTGATCCCGAAACGGGGAAAGGCATCCCAGCCCAGCAGTGGACTGTTGGCGCCCAAGCCGTTGAAGTTGAATTTGATACTCGCGAGAGTACGTACCGTGTTCTTCGAGCAGCCTCTGTCTTTGACGCGGGCAAAGTCATTAATGAAGCCACTGCGCGCGGACAGGTGGTAGGCGGAATGAATATGGGGCTAAGCTTTGCCACGCGGGAAGGCTTTCTGTTCAATCAAGCGGGTCAAGTGCTGAATCCTCAGCTGCGCTCGTATAAATTGACCCGGTTCGGCGATAATCCGGACTATCTGGCGGAGTTTGTGGAGACACCGTTCCTGGAGGGGCCCTTTGGTGCGCGCGGGATTGGGGAGCATGGAACAATCGGGATGGCTCCTGCTCTGGCAAATGCCTTGTCGCTTGCAGCTGGAATTGAATTGAACGTACTGCCTTTGACACCTGAATTGATCTGGCAATCGATGGGGAGGAGCCAATGATTTCATTTGACTTTGAATATGTGAAGCCGGCAACCTTTGAGGAAGCGGTATCGCTCTATCAGCAAATGGATGCAAGCGGTAAAGCACCACTTTATTATGCCGGCGGGACTGAGATCATTTCCATGGCGCGTGTGGATCAGCTTCACACAGGTGCGGTAATCGACATCAAGGGGATTCCCGAATGCCGCGTATTTCAATTTCATCATAATCAACTTGTCATTGGCGCAGCAATTACACTCAATGATCTTGCGGAATTCCCTCTGTTTCCACTACTAGGGGAAACAGTACGAGACATCGCCGATCATACGATTCGCAATAAAATTACGATTGGCGGCCTCTTATGTGGGAAGTTTATTTATCGGGAGGGGCTGCTTCCCTTTCTACTCGTGGATAGCGAGGTTGTCTTGGCCGGCCCTAGTGGAGTTCGCCAAGTTCCCATACGACAAATTTTTAACGGGGAGCCCCGTTTGGAAAAAGGTGAGCTCCTCGTTCAGATTATAAGCGATACTTCTTATTTAAAAATGCCTTTTGAGACGATTAAAAAGACCAAATTGGAAAGAATTGATTATCCGATCGTACGCATTGCGGGACTTCAAACCGGCGAAAAGATTCGTGTCGCATTCAGTGGAGTAAGCGCCGTACCTTTTCGATCAAAGAAGATTGAAGAAATTTTAAACGATACCTCGCTCTCATTGGAAGCGCGCGTGAATACCGCCATTGGGTGGTGGCCTGTTCCGATATTGAATGACATTTTAAGCTCGGCTGCTTATAGGACATTTGTGCTGCGCAACACATTATTGGATGTTATGGCGGCTCTGGAACAGGGGAGGCGATGAGGATGAGCGGGATGATCAAAAGTGAAATCGAATTGGTTGTCAATGACAAGCGGCACCATGCTGTCATTCGATCAGCGGATACGTTATTACGCGTGCTGCGTGAGCAATTGGGCTTAACGGGAGCAAAAGAGGGCTGTGAAAATGGCGATTGCGGTGCATGTACAGTGAGCGTAGATGGTGTCCCGATCAAATCGTGCCTGATGTTGGCCATAGAGGCTCCGGGGTGCCGCATTACGACCATTGAAGGTTTAGGCGGAGAAGCGCCCATACAAAAAGCTTTTGTAGAGCAGTTTGCATTTCAATGCGGATTTTGCACACCGGGTTTTATTATGGTTGCACATGCCTTGACCCAGCGATGTCCCAATGCGAGTGAAGACGAGATGCGGAGGTGGCTTCAATCTAATATTTGCCGCTGCACAAGTTATGAAGAGATTGGAAAGGCCGTTAGATCCGTGCTATCTCAGAAATAGAACCTTTTGGAGCAAGAGTCTAGGCGCGGCCGCGTTTGGACTTTTTTGATATAGCGCACTTAGCCAAGCTAGTGTGGTGGAGGCCATGATGGCTTTCTAGCTAGAGGAAATAAATGGGTGAATATAGAATTAGTTTGTTATTCCGAATAAAAAAGAGAGGAGGATGGGAGGATGGACCGATTACGTTACCCCATTGGGAGATTTGAAGGGATTCAGAATTCGACGGCTGATCAGCGAGCAGGATGGATGGAAGAAATTAAGCAATGCAGCAGAAAGCTGCGGTTTCATGTGCAAAATCTAACTTTAGAACAGTTACATACCCCTTATCGGTCAGGAGGTTGGACGGTTCAACAGGTCATCCATCATATGGCTGACAACGATATGAACGCATATATTCGCTTCAAAAGAGCATTGACGGAGGATCAACCGACAGCAAGCTCCTATAGGGAGGATATGTGGGCAGATTTGAGTGATTATCAGAATACGAAGGTTGAAACTTCCATAGCTCTACTTGAGTCGCTGCATAGTCGCTTCGCTGTACTGTTCGATTCGTTGACTCCGATTGATTTTGAGCGTATATTCACGAGTCCCACTCATGGTTTAATGAGCCTTGATATGGCTTTGCAGAGGTTTGCTTGGCACAATCGCCATCATCTTGCACAGATTATCTCACTTAAAGAACGCTTGGAGTGGTAAATAACGAACATGTCAACCATTATTTTATTTCGAGGGAAAGCTGGAACTGGCAAAACAACGCTATCCAATGAACTTGGCAAAAGGTTGAAAGTACCTGTCCTACATAAAGATGATATTTATGATTCTGTTACGAATGATGTCAGCGTGCATGAGGCAAGAAATCAGATCTGTTTTGATTTTCTGTATCGGTTCCTTCAAACGGTTATTGCGACGGATGCTGACGTGATCCTTGATTATGGGTTTAATCACTCGGATGATGCGTTTAAGTTTAAGCGCTGGATAGCGGATAGAGGCGGGAAATTAATGACGCTGCATTGTATTTGTAGCGATGAGGCAACTTGGGCGCAGCGACTTGCTGAGAGGAGCAAAGCGCCAACAGCTAATCAATTAATAACCGATTTAGATAAGCTGAAAGAACATTATAAGCAGGTTAGATCGGAATTTTTGGAAGGCGAAATTGTGTTGGACACGGTTCAGTCCGTCGATTCATTAATGGATCAGGTTTCCAAACTTCGTTTGATGATGTAACATATGAAAGTGATCACATGACAAATTTAGGAGGCATTGGAATGAATAAAATCGAGCTTTTGCTTCATGGATGGGATAGCTGCTATGAGAAAGAGGATTGGTATCCGCCGCTTACGGATGCACTCAATGGTTTAACGGCTGAGCAAGCCAATTGGCGGCCAGAAGGTGAGTATGTGAATACAATAGCTGAGAATTTGAATCATCTGATTTTTTATAAAGAACGATTGTTGTACAGAATGACGGGAGAAGAATCCGAATATCCGGATATGACCAATGATGATACGTTTGCTGTGACATCTACGTCTGACGAGGCTTGGGAAGCAATTTTGGCTCGCTTGCAAGCTGTTCACCAAGGCATTCGTGATCGGATTGCGCAGTGGGAGGAGAATGACTTTGAGTATGTTTATCCGAATCGTTCACAATCCGTTGGACGTTGGGTGAATAGTCTCATCATGCACGATGCCTATCACACGGGACAAATTATGTTTATCCGTAAGCTGCAGGGATCTTGGCCATCGCGTCGTTCATTTGAATAGAATCTACTTTACAATCAAGTAACCCTAGCGGTCTTCCCGCTAGGGTTGTTTGAATTTGTTAGTGGCAGTTGGGGTGGCAGTTGAGGTAATGGTGATTGGCACGGGGGAGTGATGGGGATTGGTAAAGTAGTTAAAACATTAGCAGGAGCATTCAGCGTTACTGACGAGTAATTGATGTAAATCGGTAGCTCTGTTTCGATAGGGAGACACGTAACGAAGCCCCCAGCTGCAATAACATGAAAATCTACCGTTAATTTGCTCTGTGCCTGGCCGGGAAACGAAATAGAAGGAGAAACTCCAGCTAAATCGTCGAAATCCAACCCTATTCGGGTAATCGGGTACGATTAGAGGGAGGATTTCCAGTTAATGGATCAGAAATGGATGAGATGTGGAAATTAGATGGAGTTTTCGGCGGTATTTCCGCAGGGTTGTTTGAATTTGTTATTGGCAGTTAAGGTGACAGTTGGAGGTTTTGGTGATTAGGACGCGGAAGTGGTGGAGAGGTTTGTAAAGTAGCTAATTTGTTCAGAGCGGTGAAACGAGCTCGGAAATACATATTGGACCAGGGGTAAAGAAGAGAGTTAGCGTTGGGCAGGGATCAACTTTTTAGCAGAAACGTTCATATAGAGGGATTTGCCGTTTAATTTCGAATTAAAGAAAATAACTTCTTGTAAGGAGGTCTCGTTGAGACATGAACTTGGACATAGAACTGCCCCAAACCGCTCCAGAACAACTGGGGATAAATGGCGATCAATTACAACGTGCATTCCGTCTGTTGGATCGAGAAGAGGAGGCTGGTGAAATCCCAGGAGGCGTAGCACTCGTAGGACGAAAAGGATCCATAGTAGGAACCTATGCCGTAGGCCACTCGATTATCTCTAAGGATACGAAGCTGAAGGTAACGGAGGATACAATTTATGATTGTGCCTCCTTAACCAAAGTGATGGCGACACTTCCGTTGATTATGCAGCTTATCGACCGTGGCGAGCTGCGCCTCAGGGATACCGTCTCCCGTTTCTTCCCTGAATTCTCAGGGAATGGGAAGGAAGAGGTGACGGTGAAACATCTACTGACTCACACATCTGGGCTTCATGCCTTCAAAGATCTGCATTCCCATGGCTGGACGCCAGAGCAGATTAAGGCTGCTGTGCTTGGTGAGAGCTTAAGCCATGCGTGTGGCAATAGTTATGTGTATAGTGATTTTAACTACATCATTCTTGGTGAATTGGCTGCGAAGCTGTATAGCATGCCGCTCGATGAGGCTGCTAAGAGTTATGTGTTTGAACCGCTGGGGATGCGAGATACGCGCTATCGTCCGGCCAACGATTTGCAGTCGCGAATAGCGGCAACGGAGTTCATGGGCGGCGCCTATCGATGGGGCGAGGTGCATGACGAGAACGCATGGGCTATGGGTGGCGTCAGCGGGCATGCAGGGATTTTCTCGACGGCGAAGGATGTCGCGAAATATGCGGCCATGTGGCTGAACCATGGGAAGCTTGCTGGCAAAGGCCCAGGCGATGGCCAGTTGCTGTCAGGTGCAGCCATTGCAGCTGCTACGCGAAGCTACACGGAAGACAAGGTGAATGCAAACCGTGGCCTTGGTTGGGTGCTGAAGGGGGATGTCTGGGACGCGTCTGGTGATTTGTTTTCCACACAAAGCTACGGACACACGGGTTTCACAGGGACTAGCGTATGGATGGATCCCGAAAGCAGCGTTTTCGCGGTATTGTTGACCAACCGTGTGCACTTCGGACGCGAGAAGTCCGTCGTGCGACTGCGGGATTGCTTTCATAATGCCGTTGCCGCATCCATCGAAGAATAAAGGTGGAAAAAATACTAGATGAGGTGGAATCGCTTCATTGCTAAGGGATTAGCGCAGCTTGATAATGAGGATAGGAAGTAAATCTCATTGTTGAAGGAGCGAATCTCCATGAGTAGCATCCATACGGGACAGCAGGTCCATATTACCTCCGAGCAGATGAAGCAATATCAGGAGCAAGGCTATATTATTTTTGAAAGTCTATTCTCTGATGAAGAAATGGATCGTATTTGCGGCATCATTGACGGCTTCGACGAAGCCTCAGAGCAAGCCTTGCGTGCGAAAGGAAAGCAATTCATTAGCGTCTCAGGTCAAATTAATTTTACAGCTAATCTGAATTTCCTAAGCGCAGAGCTGCAGCAATTTATTGCCGATCAACGTTTTGTTGACATTACGACAACGATTTTGGGACCTGACATCAAGCTGTACTGGGATCAGTCCGTGTACAAACGTCCGGAAGCAAGCAAAGACTTTCCATGGCATCAAGATAACGGATATGTACCGACGGAGCCGATCCACTATGTCACTTGCTGGTTAGCGCTAGAAGACGCTTCAGTCGATAACGGCTGTATCTGGGTGCAGCCAGGTACTCATTTGGATGGTTTTGTGGAGCATGTGAAGACGGATCTCGGTTGGGTTTGTTATTTTGGAGAAGAAAAAGGCATACCGGTTGAACTGAAAAAAGGCAGTATGGTAGTCTTCCATTCCTTGCTCTTTCATCGCAGTACGCCAAATTTAAGTAAAACGGATACACGCAAAGGTTATGTGGTGCAGTACTCGGTAGACGGATCTTATAATCCAAATACCGGTCAATTATTTAAAAATGGTCCGCTGATTGCGAAGGACGGGAAGTCTTCGTATCAAGGTTTTGTAACCAGAGAGAATTGTTCCTAATGGATCTAGGCAACACCCAAGAAATCGGTTAAGTTGAACATACGAGGTGAATGAGGATGTCGACGAAACCGCCAGATTGGGTAGAAGGGCCTTGGTCCGTTCAGCTGCATAGCGTGAATCGAACGTCGTATACCAAGCTTTACATGGAAAACCGAAGTTTTCCGAATTGGATTATTAGTTATGTGAAAACGGGTCATGTTATGACAGGCACAGGAGGCGAAACCCATACGGTGAAAGCGGGCGAGGTCATGCTTCATCCGCCAGGGCTGCCTTTTTCGGAACATGCGGATGTTGGCGGTATTCACTTATGGATGCAGGTTAGCATTCTATGTTCCCATCAATTCGATCTCCTGATGCTCTATCGTGTCTCTCCGGTCATTGCCATTCCTGACCCTGCCCGCTATGAGGCTGTATTCGCCAAATTGCTTGCCGAATGGGGGAATCGGGAGCTGTCTTTTCGCGATTTGAAAATCACAACTTCGATGCTGCAATTAACGGAGATGATTTTGGCTGGTTGGGAAAAAGCAGGAAATCCAGAGCGCTCAAGCGCTTATAGCTCATCTGGCGACCGCTTCGCCCGGTTAATTGGACAGATGTCCATGCGATTGGAGGAGAAGCTGACAAGAGAGGAGCTTGCATCACTAGTTTGTCTAAGCGCCAACTATATGGACAGAGCGTTTCAGCAGCAGTTTGGGCTAACCCCCATGCAAATGCTTCGGAATATGCGTCTTAAGCGCTCCAAGCAGCTGCTCGAGATGAGCGAAGAGACGCTGGAAACCATTGCCGCAGGCTGCGGTTTCACGGATGCGTCCTATTTATGCAAGCAATTTAAGAAAGAGTATGGCGTTCTTCCAGGGGAATACCGCGAGTCTGTTCGATATAAGCAATCTGAAAATGTGTATGGTTAGGGGGAAGGCATGCATAATCAACTAGATGAATTGGTGCGTAATTATTTTGTGGAAGCCAACTATGTCTTATTTGATGGAAGATGGTCAAACTACCGACTGAAAATGAGGGAGGGAACTACAGGTCGCTATTCCTAAGAAATGCGCCATGGAAGCAAAATAAGTCCCTGTAGTTCCGCTAATAGAGAAAAAAGCTTGTTTTTCTCGAAATAGAGGACTCCAGTTCCCATTAAGTTATGCCTTAGCCGAATTCCGACTTAGTCGAAATAAAAAGACCGTCAGGGATCCCTGACGGTCTTACTTATTACCAGGCGTACGCCCGTGGAGCATCTCCGCCAGGTCCCGGGAAGATTTCATCTAATTTGTTTAAAGTGGATTCATCGAGTTGGATGTCAACCACACGTAATGTGTTTTCAAATTGCTCAAGCGTGCGAGGTCCGATAATAGGCGCCGTCATCGCCGGATGGACGAGGGTCCACGCCAATGCTACATTCGCTTCGCTCTCGCCTAGCTCCTTGCATAGCGCAGAGAAAGCTTCCAGCTTAGTGCGATGTTTCTCGACCCGCTCAGGGTTGCTTGCACGCTTCGAGCCAGCAATTGGATTTAATGCATTTCCACCGAGCAGTCCGCCATCAAGTGGACTCCAAGCGATAACGCCAATGCCCAGCTCTTCAGCAGCTGGCAGGACTTCAAGCTCTGGCAACCTGCACAGTAAGCTGTATTTATGCTGCTCCGACACTAGACCAAGAAGATGACGGGATTTCGCTTCATATTGCGCTTTCACCAGATCGCGTCCGGCGAAGTTGCTAGAACCGACATAGCCGATTTTGCCTTGGTACACGGGAACTTGAAAAGCTTCCCAGAGTTCGTCCCAAGATACGTTACGATCTACGTGATGCATCTGGTACAGCTCGATATGATCGGTTTGAAGACGGCGCAAGGATGCGTCCAAGTGACGGCGCAGCTTGTAAGCAGATAAACCGCCCTCACGGTTCGGTCCATCATTTGCATCATGCATATCGCCATAGAATTTGGTGGCGAGAACGGTTTTCTCACGGCGATTGCCGCCTTGAGCGAACCATCGGCCGATAATCTCCTCGGTGCGACCCGCATTTTCGCCCCATCCGTAAATATTGGCTGTATCAAAAAAGTTGATACCTGCATCTAGAGCAGCATCCATGATGCGAAAAGCTTCTTGTTCATCGGTGTCTACGCCAAAGTTCATCGTTCCCAAGCACAATTGGCTCACTTTTAAGCCTGAACGTCCCAAATAACTGTATTTCATCGTAATCTCCTCCAAAAAAGTTAAGGTTGGGCAAAGCTTGTTCTTTTCCATCACACCCATCATACTAAATTCTCAGGCAGGGCATAAGTACTCACTTTTCCTTTATTTAGTAGACAAAGAGATACCTAGTAACTTTAAGGTAAGCGATTATCTGTAGCCGTAAATTAGCAATAATGCTATGATGGGAAAGTTACCTATTACGGAATGAAGGTGTAGAAATGAGTACATTAACTAAAGCGATTCTACTAGCAGCCAAAGCGCATGACGGTCAAACCGATAAGGGAGGAAACCCCTACATCTTACATCCAATTCGATTAGCCAGTAAAGCCATAACGACGGAAGAATCCATTGTAGCCGTCTTACACGATGTCGTTGAGGATTCAAACATCACCTTGTTTGATCTACGAAATGAAGGATTTAGTTCGAATGTTATTGCTGCTCTTGATTGCCTGACAAGGAGAGCGGACGAAAGCTACGAAGAATTTATTAAACGAATTAAATTAAACCCGCTTGCCTCAAAGGTGAAACTTCTGGATCTGGAAGATAATTGCGATATTAACCGAATTCCGCAGCCCACAGAAGCAGATTATACAAGAATCGATACTTACAAAAAAGCTATCGCTGAGCTCAAATTCTAAAATAGAGCGCTCTATTCCAGTTCGGAATGCGGGTGCTTTTGTTCATAAATTAGAAGAGAAATGTCTTTTTTTGTCGTAAAAAGAAATAAAAATTCACACTGATATTTGTAAAACAAAATAAAGTTTCAAAATCTATTGACCCCCCATTTCTTTTTCACTAGTATAAAACAATAGTCATTCTATGACTTGGAAAAAAGGAAGACAACATAACAAGAGAGGGGGCGTCGAGATGGCCATTTCTAAGGTGCATAAGTTCCGATTAGCCCTTTTTTGGCGGCTTTTCACCAACTATTTCATTGTTATTTTGATTCCTGTCATTGTTGCCAGTATTCTAGCTCATGTGCTTGCAGTCCGCACGATTGAGAAGGATGCCGAAAAGCTGAATGATGTCGTAATTAGCCATTTTTCCAAGCAAACCGATACAGCTTTAGATTCACTGAAAACCAACATGATTAACATGCTCAGTTCCTCGAATTTAGCAGGTCTTCTCCGGGTCGTCGACGATTCACGGGAAAATCAGCAGCGTTCGGATCAGTTTCATGCGCTCAGAGAACAGTTGATGAAGCTTCAGTCCGATAAATTGGTGTCTAAGGTATTTTTATATTTTGCGAATCATGACCTGGTAGCCGATATCGATATTTATACGGATAAATCCTACTACTTTAACATGACTTTTCCACTCGACGAGCAGCAGAAGGGCGATTATCTTTCCCATTTTACCGGTAAAAAAATGATGGATATCATGGACTCGAGTTCGCTCGGCATGTCAGCCGTTATGAGTTATCCGTTTAATACGGAAAATCCTGAGGTTTATTTGGTCGTGCATTTTGATCAAGACAAGCTGAAAGAACAGATTTCTATTCCTGAGAAATGGGTCACAGGCACGGCGATTGCGACCAGCCAGGGTGAAATTCTCAATCAGCACGGTCTGACGGATAAAGAAGCAAAGGCGGTGCTGGCGCATACGCGTTCGAAGGTGATTGAATCTCAATTTCTTGTCACCGACGAAATCGCCTTGTCCCTCGTGAAATCCCGGTTCAACGATGCATGGTATTATGTTACGATCGCAGATCTGCGTACATTAATGAAACCGGCCTATATGACAAGGTTGATTAGTTGGGGATTTCTAGTCTTTTTTCTCGTGGTGGGCAGCGTTGTGTCTTACTATTTAAGCCGACGATTGTATCGTCCTATTCAAGAAATCACAGATGAAAATAAAGAGCTGTCACAGCGAATGAACGGCATGTTCCCCTTGATGCAGGAGCTTTTTATTACTAAAATTTTGCAAGGGGAATATAAAGACGAGCTGTCCATTGCTTATTATGCGAAAGAAATCAATTTTACCTATGACAAGCAGGCGATGCGTACGGTGCTATGCATCGCGTTTCACTATAATTTGGATGAGTATGACCGGCTGTCGGAGACGACGAAGTCATTCATGTTCGTGGAGATCAAAGAATTAATTCGCAAATCTACCCCTTCCATGGTCTGGCTATGTCAAACGAAACCCGATGTATTAGCAATCGTTGTCACTCATGATACATTCCTCCATCTAGGCGCGGAAGAGGCTGCGGACATCACGAAATTGGTGCTGGTATCGTACAGCCAATATTTCAAAGCAACGATTGGCATCGGGAAAACCGTGAATGCCGCGGAAGAGCTGCATGAATCGTATGAGCAGGCGCTAGCTGTTCTGCAAAATCGCGGATTGGATGCCGATGTGGAAATATGCCGTGGACCTCTTGTAGGGGAGCGGACGCAGTGGGAAAGCTTTTTATCCGTACAGGAAGTGAACCGAATCTTCAATCAGCACAAAACCAAGGAATATGAGCGATTACTGGAGTCTGTGCGCGTGAAGCTGGAGGATGGGAAGCTCAAAAATGCGACCGCTATGCAGGTCAAATATTTAAGTACGGATGTGCTCAACACATGGATTCGCGCTGTAGAAACGGAGCGCAATGATTTTAATGTGCCATTTTTTTCTAGCTTATACGATCGGCTTCATAGCTGTATGACGTGGGACGAATTGGAGCAATGTTTCGTAGACATTCATCGTGTTTTATTCCAAACGGAAGAACCAGATCAACGCACGCAGCAGTTTTCGGAGATTCTGGATTATATTCATGAGCATTATAATGAGGAGCTTTCGATTGAATATTTTGCAGGATTGCTCAACATGTCAAATGGGCATTTCAGCCGAACGTTTAAAGAGGCGGTAGGCGAGAAATATGTGGAGTACATTGCCAAATACAGACTTATGAAAGCGAAGCAATTTTTGCTGGAGACGGATATGAAAATCGATGACATCGCGGAAAAAGTTGGCTACTGGGGCCGAAATTCGTTTATTCGAACTTTTCGTAAATATGAAGGCATCACGCCGGCCAAATATCGTACGATGCATCATTAAAGGATAGAGACTTCATTTTTTCCGAAGTCTCTATTTTTTCTTCCAGAGCTGTTAAACCGCTGAAAAACCGCATGAAATCAGGTTTGTAAAAAAAGAGACACGAGGTAATTATGCGTGCTTTACGGTAAAGCCCCGCGCTCTGTATAGTAAGGCCATCAACTTCCGAAAGGAGGAGGGGGGAGGCAGTATGCTGCAGCGAAATGGGATGTGGTACGTATTGAAGAAACATAAGGCGCTTTATTTGTTAATGCTGCCGGGGATTCTATACTACATCATTTTCAAATATGTGCCGATGTACGGAGTCATCATTGCCTTTCAGGATTATTCGATCGGCCGAGGCGTTTTGGGCAGTAAATTTGTAGGCTTTAAACACTTTATTGAATTTTTTTATGTCAATCCGGATTCCTGGAAGCTGATTCGCAATACGGTCATGTTAAATGTCTATGATCTCCTGTTTCATTTTCCAGCGCCGATCATTCTGGCTATTTTGTTTCATGAGCTTAAGAACAAAATGTTTAAACGCATCGCACAAAGCATCAGCTACATGCCGCACTTTTTATCAACGGTCGTTATTGCCGGAATACTTGTCACGTTTCTGTCGCCGCAAACCGGCATCATTAATTTCTTGCTGGTGAAGGTATTTGGGATGGAACCGATTCTCTTTCTCGGGCTGCCTGAATGGTTCAGAGCGATCTATGTCTCCTCAGAAATATGGCAGAAAATTGGGTGGGGAACGATTCTTTATTTGGCAGCTATCGCCGGGATTGATCCGACACTGTATGAGGCGGCGAAGATGGACGGAGCGAACCGTTATCACCAAATGCGCCATATTACCTTCATTGGCATGGTACCCGTGATGATTATTCTGTTCGTTCTGACAATGGGCCATTTCATGGAGACGGGCTTTCAGAAAATCTTGTTGTTATACAACTCCATGAACTACGAAACCTCAGATGTCATTAACACGTTCGTCTATCGGCGCGGGATATTGGATGCGGACTTCAGCTTCGCAACAGCGGTCGGATTATTTCAGTCCGTTATCGGTCTCATTCTCGTCATCGGTGCAAATCGCATAGCTCGAAAACACTCAGAAACAAGCTTGTGGTAAGGGAGGAACCCTATTGAAAATCAAACAGTCTGTAACCTCCAGAATTTTTGACACATTGAACTATACGGTTATGATCCTTCTTATGATTGTGATGATCTACCCGCTTGTCTATGTGTTCAGTGCTTCGATTAGCGACAATGCTCTGGTGTCAAGCGGTGATGTCCTGCTTTTGCCCAAAAAAGTAACGCTGGTAGCCTATAAGCAGTTGGCGGCTAATTCAGATCTATGGATCAGCTACTGGAATACGATCCGTTATACGTTCGTCCATGTCATTCTGACATTGATTACTACGGCAGCTATGGCCTACCCGTTAGCGAAGAAATGGCTGCCTGGCCGTAAATTGATCTTAATGATGGCCGCTTTTACGTTACTTTTCAGCGGAGGGATGATCCCAACGTTTCTCGTTGTGCAAAAGCTGGGCATGTTGAATTCGATATGGGCAATCGTTCTGCCATCGATGATCAGCACATGGTATTTATTCATCATGCGGACGTTTTTCGAAGCTTTGCCGGAAGAACTGGAGGATGCTGCGACGATTGACGGTTGCTCCTCCCTGCAGGTGCTATTGCGAGTCGTCATGCCGCTCTCGATGCCAGTAATGGCAACGATCGGGCTGTTCACGGCTGTGAACCAGTGGAACGCTTTCTTCGACGCACTCATTTACTTGAACGATCGCTCTATGTATCCGCTGCAAATTATGCTCCGGAACATCCTGATAGCTGGTACGACGATTCAGGGTGAAGGCGATATGAGCCTGCTCCAAACCATGAAGTACGCTATCATTATGATGGCTACGCTCCCGATCCTATGTGTGTACCCATTCATTCAGAAATATTTCGTTCAGGGAACGATGATCGGCGGTATAAAAGGGTAAGATCCGTTTGCAACTTAGCTAGTGACTACGGTTTTAAAACAGCCTTTTAAACACATTGGGGAGGTTATTTCATGAAAAAAAGAACAGTAGCAGCAGCATTATCGGCCGTTATGCTTTCCAGCTTGGTCGCAGGTTGTACGAGTGGGTCCAAGGATACGCCTGTATCAGGGGATACCAAGAAAGGGGAAGAGGCGAAGAAACCGATCACCTTTTCCTGGCTAGCTTATGACCGTCCGGAGGGGAAAGTGCGTCAAGACTGGGAAATTTTCAAGGAAATTGAAGCGAAAACCGGCGTGAAAGTGGAGTTTCAAGTGGTCAGTCAGGAAGGTCTGAAAGAGAAGAAACAGATCATGATCGCGACCAACGCGGTTACAGACTTCATTCAGGTCGATACATTAGAAGGCAGACAGCATGGGCCAGACAAAGTGTTTCTGAATTTGAAAGATTACATGGATAAAGCCCCGAATATGAAGGCCTTTTTCGATAAATATCCGGAAGCCAAAGCTGTTGCAACGGGAGCTGACGGAGGGATTTACACCGTGCCGGTTATCGAGGGCGATGCCGAAGGCAAAGGGTTCAACTTTATCTGGTATACCCGGAAAGACATTATGGATAAATACGGCTTGAAAGCGCCAACGACACTGGAAGAATTCTACCAGTATCTGAAAACTCTGAAAGAAAAACAGCCGGATACGTACCCATTGATCAATAATGCAATCGTAGGCGATACAGGGTTATTCACGACGTTCGGCAGAGCCTTCACAGGCATTCATGGCTTCTATAACGTTGATCCAGCAACGGATAAATATGCTTTTGCTCCTTATCACAAAGGGTATAAGGACTCGCTGATCTTCCTCAACAAACTGTTTAACGAGAAATTGCTGGATCCAGAATTTTCGATGATCACGCAGGCGCAGTGGGAGGAACGGATCCTTAAGGGCAAATCGTTGGTTACCTTCTTCTGGAAGGCTGATCTAGAGACTCTTATGGATAAGGGACGTAAGGCAGGAACAGCCGATTACACGCTGGATGCGATTCCGCAGTTTGCTGCTGACGGCATTAAGAACTATCAGTTCTCGCGTTCTGTTGTAGGCGCTACGGGTCGTGCGATTTCCGCCAAGGTAAAAGATAAAGACAGAGCGGTTCAATTCCTTGACTACCTGCTCAGCGAAGAAGGGTCAAATTACTTATCCCTGGGCATCGAGGGCAAAACATACACGAAAGAAAACGGGGTACCTGTGTACAACAAGGATTTCGGCGCTTCGCCATTTACAACGCTGCGGAAAGATTGGGGCGTCTGGTATGACATGGTTACGCTGGACAATGCCAAATCACGCGCTGTATGGGAAAGCGGCTTAAGCGATAAGAGCAAAGCGATTAACAAGCTCTATGGACCGGTTATTATCCCGGCACCGAAGCAGATTGTTAAAACAAGTGAAGAGCTGGAGCTGGAAAAGTCGAAGCTGAACAATTTGAATAAATATTTGGAGCAAAAGCTGACTGAATTCGTATCTGGTAAAACGCCGATTAACGATAAAACATGGCAAGAATTTATTGATCAAACGAAAAAGCTGGGCGCAGATGAACTGCTGAATATGTACAATACCGCTTACACTCGCACATACGGTAAAAAATAAACGCGTTGGCGCTGCAAGGAGGTCCTTTCACCCAGAACGGGCCTCCGAAATGGAGGGATGATGATGGCCGAAAAAATGAAGGTCATTGATGTGGATGTCCACAATGAGCAGAACGATTCCGATTTGCTGCCGTACTTGGCTGAACCTTGGCGCTCACGCGTTGCTGCTACAGGAATCGGTTATTCCGGTTCCGGATACTACTCGCCGGTTGGCGTCATGAAGAAAGACGCTATTCCGCCAGGCGGGGGCAAAGCGGGCTCTGACCCGGATCTGATGATCAAACAGTTGCTGGAAGACTATAACGTCGAATACTGCGTATTAACCGGTGTCGTGTATAACATATCAACGACGCATGATGCCGATTTTGCAGCAGTGATCTGCTCTGCTTACAACGACTTTTTAGCCGATAAGTGGCTTGGCAAGCATAAGGCGTTTAAAGGCGCTCTGGCCGTCGCCACGCAAGATCCTTATCTCGCTGCTAGAGAGATTGACCGTATGGGAGGGCATCCCGACATTGTTGAGGTGATGATTTCCAGTGCGGCGCGTGCGCCTCTCGGTCAACGGCAGTTTCATCCGATTTATGAGGCAGCAGAACGTAATGGTCTGCCGATTGCGCTCCATCCCGGAGCGGAAGGCGGCGGGGGTTCAACAGCGCCTACAGCGGCCGGATATCCGTCCCGATACATTGAGTGGCACACGTGTCTGTCCCAAATGTTCATGGCTCATCTCGTTTCTATGGTATGCGAAGGGGTGTTCGAGAAATTCCCGCGTCTGAAAGTGGTGCTAACCGAAGGTGGCATTGCCTGGCTGCCGCATCTGATGTGGAGGCTGGATAAAAACTACAAAGCGCTGCGCTCCACAGTCCCTTGGCTCAAGAAGATGCCCAGCCAATACATCCGCGAGCATTGCTATTTGACTACGCAGCCTATCGAGGAGCCGGATAATCCGCAGCACTTGATTGATTTATTCAATATGATCGATGCTGAGAATATGATTCTATATTCAAGCGATTATCCGCATTGGGATTTTGACTCACCGGATATGATCCTGCGAAGATTAAAGCCCGAAGCCAAGAGGAAAATCTTTTATGAAAACGCCAAAAGCTTATATAACCTTTAATTGATGGAGGAGCTTATGACGGTACATTATGTGCTGGATGCATCCGCAGTACCCGAAGGCGGGCACGCAGTCGTCACAATAGAGGGGAAAAGTATCGGTATCTACCGGATTAACGGCACCTTTTACGCGATTAACAATTACTGTCCGCATCAAGGTGCGCCGATGTGTGCTGGACTCGTCTCAGGAACGACGCTCCCGTCAGACGTCTATGAATATGAATATGGTAAAAAT
Source organism: Paenibacillus sp. J22R160 (assembly GCF_059692135.1). Lineage (NCBI taxonomy): Bacteria > Bacillati > Bacillota > Bacilli > Caryophanales > Paenibacillaceae > Paenibacillus > Paenibacillus sp. J22R160. The sequence continues at coordinate 55,967 of NZ_JCAUAU010000013.1, forward strand.
GGGGAGATCCTGCGCTGCCCGTGGCATGGCTGGGAATTCGATATACGAACCGGCAAGTCGCTGTTCAGCGAGAAAATTTGGCTGAAGACGTTTGAAGTCAACGTGCTTGACGGTAGGATCGGCGTTCAATTGGAGAGAAAGTAAAGATGGAAAAGATGTAGGATCGAAGATGGCTGTGACGCGAATGGCGATAACCGGTTTACGTTGCTTACGAGGCTGTCACCCTTGGTCTGGATTGACTTGAGGGAGGCGGCTTTTTGTATAGTTTTGTATTTTTATTTATGGTTGAGGGAACTATGATCCGCTTTACCGTATTTCCGCACACCAAAGTACCAAAGAAAGTAACCACTGTCCCCTAGGAAGATTTACTTCCGTGTGGTATTTTTTTACCACGTATATTTCAGAGGGGATAGGTGCACGTGGAAGAGCTAAAGGAACCTTCAATGGAGCAGGTGGAAAAGCAAATTGTGCTGGCGCATAGTACGATTGAGCACAATTGGGAGACGTTCATCCGTGCGCCGTTTGATTTGGCAAGGGAGCAGCTGGATAAAGCGGTTGACCTGCTCGCTGAAGCAAGAAAACAGCACGGATCAGAGACGTGTCGTGTACTACTCAAGCAGGCTTATGAAGCAGCGTTGGACAGTTATTTCCTAGCACTTCCGAGTCGGGCTGCAGAATCACGTGGTGTCTGGTACCGGCCGAAGGAGCAGAACTACGAAGAAGTTTGCCAAACCATGGACCGGATGCAGGAGGCTGGTTTGAACGAACTCTACTTGGAAACGTGGTTCTGGGGCTACACGATTTATCCTAGTCAGGCAGCTGAAAGCAAAGGTATTGAGAACCAGCATCCATCCTTCCGAGGGTGGGACCCGCTTGATGCATTCGTGAAGGAAGCGGGGAAACGGGGGATTGCTGTTCACGCTTGGCTCGATGGATTCATGGTTGGTGTAGATGCCACAGGAGGACCGGTTTTAAGGGCATTTCCAGAATGGACGGCACGATCCAGAAGTCAGAGCGGATCTGATAAACCGTTACCGCAGCAGGGGACGGGTTATTTTTGGCTTGACATAACCAATCCGGAAGTACGTGCCTATTTACTTGAAATTATGAAAGAAATGATCACAAACTATGAAATTTCTGGGATCAATTTGGACTTTATACGTTTACCGTATTCCGCTGACAAGGATGGAAATGATAGCTACTGTTACAGCAAGTATGCCCGTAAAGCGTTTGAGCTGGAGCAAGGCATAGATCCGCTCGACATACATGCGAATGAAAATCCGGATACATGGCAAGCGTGGACGATGTGGCTTGAACATATAGAAGACGATTATGTGAGCAGCTTGTATCGTGAACTGAAATCCTTGCGACCGAATATGATCGTGTCAGCTACGCCTGAGCCTGGTGCCGAATCCGAGAAGATCGGGCAATGGTCGCATTCTGTAGACGTGGTAATTCCACAGGCTTACTATGCCCGCAGCGGAGAAGTTCGCGAATCATTCGAACTGCACCAAAGGCAGTTGGCTTCGGGGAACCTGATCTATACCGGCATTTATCCAATGTATATCGGATTGAGTGTTCAGGAAACGATAGATCAGGTTAGGGCAGCACGTGACTTGGACGATGGAACGGTCATTTTTGCATTTGGACAGGCGACGAACGAAATGATTCGGTCTTTGCGACTAGGTCCATGGAGGACGCCCGCTGTTTCCACCGGGTTGTACCCACGGAAAGCGATTTTGGCTTTGTTGAAATCGGTGAAAACGGATGTACAGGAGGTCTATGTACCAAGAGGTGGAATGAGTGATCTACTAGCTTCGGTGATGATACGAAAGCTGAATGATATCATGGCGCTTTCATTTGACCAAGGTGATTGGATTTCGAAAGGGAGAGACTCGGTGGTTGGATTACTGATCACTTTCTCAACATGGTTAGGAAAGGCTGATCATGAGGTTCTACATGTGTCAATCCAAAAGCAGCTAATTCAAGTTCTATCGCAAATCCATAGACTCTTACAGTTTTCGCAGGAAAAGCAAGTATCCGAAGCGAATCAAGTTCTATACAAATCGTATCCATGAAGGAGTTCATTTGATGAATTTATTAATTGTGGAAGACGAAGTTCGCCTCAGGAACGCGCTGGTCAACAACATCCCGTGGGACAAGCATGGTATAGAAGTCGTCGGGCAGGCAGGAAATGGCGTGGAAGCACTGCGGCTAATCGACCGCAAAAAGCCGGAAATCATTCTGCTCGATCTGCAAATGCCAGAGATGGATGGGCTAACCTTGGCGAAACAGCTTCGACAGAGCGATTCTTTGTTGAAAATCATCGTGCTAAGTGGCCATGATGATTTCGCCTACGCTCAGGAGGCGCTCTCTCTTGGAGTCATGAAATATTTGCTGAAGCCGGCTGGCGACGAGGAGATTCTAGAAACAGTTCTCGAAGCAGCTGAGAAGCTGAGATCCGAACTGGAACAGCGCCATAATGAGGAAGAGCTGAAACAGAGATGGGAGCAGCATTTGCCCTATTTGGTGAACGATTTTCTGCAAGGATGGCTGAAGGGTAAATTCGAGCTCTGGGAGATCGAACAGCGAAGTAAGTACCTTCAGATGAAACTGCCGAGTGACGCACAATTTGCAGTTGCGGTCGTCGATATGGATCCGCTGCCGGATAAGGAAACCCGATTCAGCAGGAAAGATATGTCCTTGCTGCAGTTTTCACTGGGAAGTATTGTGCAGGAATATTTGCAGTCAACTCCCTGCTTTGTTGTTTCTGATTATGCGGGTTATACGGTTGTTGTCTATCAGCTTTCTGGGGATGAAGCCCCTAACGAAGCGCTGCAAAAAATCAATGTGTTGACGGAGAAACTGCTTTTTACCGTCCTAAGCTGCCTCAGACTTACGGCGAGTGCGGGAATTAGCGGGACAATTGGCGGATGTGAGGATTTGAACAAGCTATACGTGCAGGCTGTTCGGGCGTTGCAGAACCGGATTATGCTTGGTCACGATCTCGCCATTCCCTATCAGGAAGAACAAGGGAGAGAGCCAGAGCTTATGCTGCAGCCGAATTTGGAGAAAGCGCTGGAGATCGCTCTTGAAACGGGAGAAGACGATAAGGCGGCCGATATGCTGTCTGCACTATGGGATGGAGGCATGGCCAAAGCGGAAACCATCGAAGAAATTCATGAGCATATTTTATATTTCGAAAGCCTTTTTGTCCGCATGATCCAAAAGCAAGGATGGCCCGTTAGGGAAGTCGCTGGGGATGACTATGTCTTTTTCCACAATCACCGAGAGCTGATGGTCAAAGATCAAATTTTATTTTGGCTGCAAAGGATGATTAAAGCTTATTTAACCTATGCCAGAGAACGTAGAAAATCAACAAGCCACGAAATGATCAAAACGATCCTGAGTCTCGTGGAAAATGAAATCGACCAAGAGATGACGCTGCATGCGGTTGCTGATCGGCTGTATGTCAATTCCTCTTACTTGAGCCGTTTGTTTAAACAGGAAACCGGGAAGGCGTTCTCGACCTATGTGATGGAAAGAAAAATGGAACGGGCCAAGGCTACGCTGCAAGAAGGCGTTCGCGTCTATGATGCCGCAGCAGCAGTCGGGTACCGGGATGTGAGTTATTTTACAAGAGTATTCCGTAAATATTGGGGGGTAACTCCCGGGGAAGTGCGCTCTTGATTTCCAATCGATTACTTTCGAATAGAACCTTCTCCTTATCGGAGGAGGTTTTTTTGTTCGACTTATGAAGGCGGCGACGCGAGAAGTACTGAAAGTACCAAAACAAGTAATATTACTCTAATTCGCAATAAATCGGCGGGTGATACACTAAATCTATAACTGACAGACTACCGCAACGGAGGATACCGTCATGCTTACACAAAATAACACAAAAAAGAGCTATGCACGGCGATTGTGGATCGACATCCGGAAGGATTGGGATTTATATCTAGCCCTAATTCCCGGCATCGCATTTCTGCTGATTTTTAAATACACGCCGATGTATGGGATTATCATTGCTTTCAAGGATTTCAATATATTTGAAGGCATGGCCTCCAGTCCCTGGGTCGGGTGGAAGCATTTTGAGAAATTGTTGTCCTCCGATAGCTTTTTGCAGGTGTTTCAGAATACCTTAGCCATCTCGATTTATAAAATCGTCTTTCTTTTTCCCCTTCCGATCGTTATCGCTATCCTGCTGAATGAATTGAAAAACATGGCGTTCAAACGAAGTGTCCAAACAGTTATTTATTTGCCGCATTTCCTTTCTTGGGTCATTGTCAGCGGCCTGTTCATCGATTTGCTTTCTACCAATGGCGGTATCGTCAATAAAATGATTGTCGCTATGGGCGGCGAACCGGTTCGCTTTTTTCTGGACAGCCATATCTTCCGCTCAGTTCTGGTGTCCTCCGCAGGTTGGAAGGAGACTGGCTGGAATACGATCATTTACTTGGCCGCACTTGCCAGCATCGACCCGGGGCTATATGAATCAGCCAAAATCGATGGCGCCAACAGGTGGAAGCAAATCCTCCATATTACGCTGCCTGGCTTGCTGCCTATCATCCTCTTGATGTTTATCCTCCGCCTTGGTTATGTCCTGGAAGCGGGTACGGAACAAGTTCTCGTGATGTACAACCCGAGTGTATACAACGTAGCTGACGTGATTGGTACCTTTGTATACCGGGTCGGTTTAGGCGAGCAAGATTATAGTTTTTCTACTGCTGTCGGCGTGTTTGAATCGGTTGTTGCCTTTATTTTGATACTCACAGGAAATCATTTGGCGCGAAAGTTTTTTGGACGTGGTATATGGTAACCGGGAGAAAGGAGGCACGTCATGCAAGTTAATCATTCTTTGAAATCACCAGTAGCTAAAGCTTCTAGCGCAATTCGCACATCTCCAGGCGAAAAAGTATTTACAGTACTCAATTATGTATTTTTCATCCTATTAGGGCTTTCGACGATATTTCCATTCGTCAATCTGATTGCGAAATCGCTCAGCAGCGAGGCAGCCGTCGTTTCTGGCATGGTATCCCTATATCCGATCGACTTCCAGATAGGGACTTACAAATATGTGGCCAGCAACGCGATGTTTCTGAACGCATTTACCATTTCGATCGCAGTGACATTGATCGGATCGCTGCTTTCCTTATTCATGACAACGCTGGCCGCTTATCCGCTCTCGAAGCCGAGGCTGCGAGGCCGCAAGTTTTTTATCATCCTCTATTTATTCACGATGCTGTTCAGTGGCGGTTTAATACCAACCTATTTGCTCATGCATACGCTTCATTTGATTGATAAGCTGCCGGTGCTCTTCCTGCCTTATATGATTAACGTTTACAACATGCTGATTATCAAAAATTATTTCGAAGGCCTGCCCGACAGCTTGGAGGAATCTGCGAAAATTGACGGTGCCAGCAACATGACGATTCTTTGGCGCATTATGTTGCCGCTATCGATGCCCGTGCTTGCGACCATTGGTTTGTTCTATGCGGTTACCTACTGGAACGATTATTTTACTTCCTTGATATATATCAATTCGGCCGATATGAAACCGCTCCAGCTTTATTTAAAAGAGCTCTTCGTCTCATCCACGGATGCGTTTCTGCGTACGAATGTGGATGCTTCGCTGAATGTTTCACCGCAATCGATTCAAGCAGCATCTATCATCCTGGCTACGCTTCCGATCGTTATTGTGTACCCCTTTCTTCAGAAATATTTTGTAAAAGGCGTGCTGGTTGGCTCAGTAAAAGGTTAAGTGCTGCAACGCTAGCTGGAACTACTCGAAGGGTGGTGGTAGGCGAGTCGAGGGGATCAATTTGTTTCGCGTGGAAGATGGCATTGTTTGAGACACGAATAAAAGGGAGGCACATGCATGTTAAAAAAATGTTTAGCTGTACTGTCGATCACAACCTTGGCGGCGTCTTTAGCCGCATGTGGAGGAGGAGGGGCTTCTTCGGGTACGACGGCACCATCCCCGTCTGCGGCTCCTGCCACAACTGCAAATGCCAATGCACCAAAGCCGGAATTCAAGGCGCTTCTGCAATATGCGCGATTTGATCCAAATGCTGAAGTGGTGGCGAAGTTCCTGAATGAGAAAACTGGGTACAAAGTAACCTATGATATGCTGCCAGTAGAAAATCCAGATGATAAACTGAATCTGCTCATGGCGAATAAGGAGCAATATGCCTTCATGCTGCTCTCGGGTCCGCAGTATTCGAAGCTGGCTTCTTCCGGTGCTTTGGAGCCCATCGATGAGCTGGTCAATAAATATGGGACCAATATGAAAAACGTTATTTCCCAGAACTCCTGGAATGGGGCTAAGCTTAACGGTAAAATTTATGGTATCCCGCAAACGGGTTCAGGAACGATCGTTAATTCAGCGCTGATCATTCGTCAAGATTGGATGGATGAGCTGGGGTTGAAGCCGCCAACCACGCGTGACGAGCTGTACAACGTAATGAAAACGATTAAAGAGAAGAAGAATGTCATGGCAATGTCAGGCGGTAAAAGCCCGCTGCTTCCTGAAGTACTTCCGACCTTCGGTCTAACCATGATACAATCGACGTTAACGACGGGGTGGCAGGATGTAAACGGGAAGCTCGTGAATACCGTAGAAAATCCGAATATGAAAAAATATTTGGAGTTCATGAAAAAACTCTACTCCGAGAAATTGATCGACCAAGAATGGTCGCTGAACCAAGCGAATAAAGTCATCGAAAACTTTACAAGCGGGAAAACGGCAATCATTTCAAACGGCTATTTCAATGCGCCAACAGTTCAAAATGCCTTGCTTAAAAATACACCGAATGCCAAAATTGCCAGCCTGCCTTACCTTAAGGGGGACGACGGCAAAGTTCAAGTCATGGCAAGTGCTGGGATCAGCTATTACGTGGGCATTCCGAAATGGGCTGAGAAGAAGGAAGAGATCATCAAATACTTGGATTTGAAGCTGGACAAAGATATCCATAAGGAAGCAACGATTGGTAAAGAAGGCGTTCATCATAAAGTAGAAAACGGAAATTATTTCCCAATTCTTCCTATTTTCAATGATCAGTACAACAACGCTTCTTCGTTCCTGACGGGTGTAGATGAGAAAAATTATCCGATCTACTGGCAAGCACGCGTGCGCAAAGATCCGATTTTGACAGATGCTTTTAATAAAAATCAGGAGGCTGCAAAAGGGAATATGGTCGTTGATCCTCTTGCCTTTGCACCGCCGCTTGAGGCTATCGGCAAAAACAGCCAGAAGCTGCAGAAACTAATGGAAGACACATTCTTGAAATACATCACTGGCGCTGAACCGCTCGAAAACTATGATAAATTCCTAGCCCAGTGGAAAGCAGACGGCGGCGACGATATGACGAAAGCAGCCAATGAATGGTACGCAGCGAACAAGAAGTAAGAAGCAGCATCCCCTGTGGTTCTTCCACGGGGGTTTTATTTCTGGAGGGAGTGATGAGAAGATGAAAAAAATCGGATTTATTGATTATTATTTGGACGAATGGCACGCGGAGAAATATCCGGAGTGGATAGAAACCGCATCAGAAGGAAGAATGAAAGTTACCTATGCCTATGGTATGACAAATCTCGAAGGTAAACTGAGCAATGCGGCTTGGTCCGAAAAAAAAGGTATTCAGCTGCTCGATTCCATTGAAGCCGTCGTCGAGCAGAGCGATTATTTGATCGTGCTGTCGCCGGATCATGCCGAGTTCCATGAGGAGCTTGCGCAGCTTCCGTTGCGGTCTGGCAAGCCAACCTATGTCGACAAAACCTTTGCGCCGGACCGAGCTGCAGCAATCCGGATGTTTGAGCTTGCCGAGCAGCATGGGACGCCGATGTATTCCACTTCGGCCTTGCGGTTTGCTGCGGAGTATACGGGGCTGAACATGGAGGGAATTGAGTCCATTTGCGCTTTGGGACCGGGAAGCTTTGAAACGTATGCGATTCATCAGGTTGAGCCGATAGTATCCCTCATGGGAACGGATGTGAAACGCGTCATGTGGACGGGGACTTCGAACACACCTTCACTAGTCATCGGGTTCGCGAACGGACGTCAGGCTACTATTAACCATTATGGCCCTGACTGCCCGTTCAGCATGGCCCTGCGTTCTGAGCAGGGAGCGTCGCAATTTCTGAAAATTGAATCCAATTTCTTTGGCGCATTTATTGAGAATCTTGTGCGGTTTTTTGATTCGGGTGTTCCTGCCGTTCCGCAGGAGGAAACAATTGCAATTGCTGCCATTTTGGAATATGGCAAGAAGGCTGCGGAAGCACCGTTTCAGTGGGTGGATCTGCCGAAGTGAATGGACTTGCTTGTTTTGCCGCCGAGCGGAGGGCCCTGTAACAATATATCTCATCGTTACAGGGGAGGAAGGAGCAGCCCGGCGCGCGGTGCGTGGCACGCAACGATGTTGTACATCGTTGCGACAGCCGCTGCCGAGTAAAAGACTCGTCCAGCGGGAACTACAGGCCGCTATTCCACTGAAAAGACACATATTCCAACTGCAGGAGGAACTATGGTCCGTTATTATGGCGGATTCACCGGAAAAACGTGCCATGGAGGCCAGATAAGACCCTGTAGTTCCGCTCCGAGAGGAAAAAGCTCGTTTTCCTCGAAATAGTGAACTCCAGTTCCCCAGGCAAAGCCTTAGCGGGGTTCCCGCTAGCGTTTATGTAATTTGTTATTGGCTGATGAGTTGTAAGTTGGCTGTCATGTGAATAGTTTGATGGGATGGATGGAGCAGGAAGTGTAAAGTAGCTAACACTGAACCTGACCGAGTTTGATTTGTCAGGTTCTTAAGTTTGTTTACTACTTGGAGGCTATGCTCTTGCTAAGACTCGTCCAGCGGGAACTACAGGCCGCTATTCCACTGAAAAGACACATATTCCAACTGCAGGAGGAACTATGGTCCGTTATTATGGCGGTTTCACCGGAAAAACGTGCCATGGAGGCCAGATAAGACCCTGTAGTTCCGCTCCGAGAGGAAAAAGCTCGTTTTCCTCGAAATAGTGGACTCCAGTTCCCCAGGCAAAGCCTAAGCGGGGTTCCACCTCAAAAAAAGCATCCATCTCCCTCTCATACAGGAGGAAACGGATGCTTTTTTACGCCTATTCAACCTTTATTCAAGCTCTCCGGATGGTATTTCATCCAATTCTCTGTCTAATTCGAGGTTGACCTTCTCGTCATTCTTTTCCTTCGTGTCGTTGAAGACTTTGATTTTGACATCTGCCGTCTCGCCTCGATAAGAGGCCTTGATCTTTGCTGCCCCTTTTTTCAGCGCCGAGATGGTACCATCAGCATCAACAGTGGCAATTTTGTCATGAGAGGAACGATACTTCGGCCCGACTGTGATGATTTCAGTTTTGCCATCGGAATAAGTCGCAACTATTGGCGTTACAATGGACTCACCTATTATGAGTGAAACTTTCTTTTGCTCAAAAGAAAGCTTCGTCAATTCGACGACCGTAACGATCGAGGTGGCTGTTTTACCTTCGAACTGGGCGGTAATTTCGGTTGTGCCGACCTTCAGCGCCGTAATGGAACCGTCTGCGGCAACCGTTGCCACTCTCGGATTGCTGGAGGAGAAGGTCGCTCCAGTGAACACAGCACGCGTTCCATCTGAATAGACGGCTGTCGTGACAGCTGTTTGTTTATCGTTTTTCACAAGTCGATACACAGGGGCGTCTAGCGTGATGCCAGTAAGAACAGGAGCCGTCCTGGAAATGGTGACAGACTTTTCGTTCGTTTTGCGGCCGTCGACATAAACGGAGATGCTAACGGTATTGGCACCGACCGTCAAAGGAACAAGACCGCTAAAATCTCCATTGCTTGCAACAGCAGCAGGCACACCGTTGAGTCGCGCTTCAGCTGTGCCTGGTCCCAGCACTTCCACATTGCCCTTGATCTCAAAGTTTGCTAGAGGTGTGCTTACATTGGTATAAGCCAAATGACCACGGAGAATAGCTGCTCTTACGTCATCGCCAACTTTATAAGTACGGGCAACGAGCTGACGTCTGGTTCTCACGCCAGATGCATCGAGCGCAGAGATGACAAAGCCGCCTTGTGGAATCACACTGTTGTTAGGTGACATATTCGTCCAGTTCCATGTTAACGCTTGCTGTTGATTAACGACCTTGCTGACTTTACCGGTGCTCCCTACAACAGCTTCGACTCCGAAGGTTGACGTGGCTGTTGACTGCCCAAATGAGTCGGAGTACACGTTTAGGTTGTTTTCATTTCGGCTTACGTTGTATAAATCTCCTTCAAGGAATGCGTTGTTATTGCCAGGGACGCTGGAGCCCACCTGATAATCCTTGACATAATCCACATTCTGAATGGAAGCTTTTACAACCGGCCAATTAACTTGCGAGTAATCAAAAAGCATAAGTCCATTCGATTGCGATAATCCAGCTTGGAACACCGAACGCTGAAGCGGAGGGTCCTGTATATTCGCAAGCGCAATACTGGCGTACATCGGAATCTCACCATTGGTAACGATGTTACCAAGTGTAATGTGATGCTCGATTTCTTTTTGCGTTGTCTGATAGGTTCCTATCATGAGAAAATCAATGTTATTCGTGTAGCCTGTATCGTAATACGAATCTGTGTATAGGCTGTCTTCAGGAAACTGGAGACGGCTGTCATAGCGGAAATTCGGGCTGCCCCAGTGAACGCCGTTCAGGTAGTAAGATTCGAACCAAGAGCCAACATAGGCGGAGGATTGAATCTTCTTGCCTTTCAAAGTGGTATAGCGGTCTGTTAGTGCACGTACATCATCCGTAAACGTTTTGATCGTGAGCGAGCGGAACTCCCACCAGTCGTCGATAAGCGGGCCGTTTTGACGGACATTATTCACATAGGAAAAAACGTCAGCAGGCCAGTTCGTCAACTGTTTGCCGCGAGAGGCAAGGAAAGCTTCAAATTTCGCACGTGTTAAAGGGCTGAAATCTGCGGTTTCATTATCATAACGCGTGCGGTCGAGCACGACGCCATCGACATCATAGTTTTTGATGACTTCTTCCATATTTTTCAATTCGAAGGCTCTTACATCATCATTTGCAGGGTTTACGAAGGCAACGAGCGATTTACCCGACTTAAAATAATTGCTCTCGCGGAGTCGAAGAATTTGACCGCCATCCTCGGGACGGAAAACCCGCTCTTCCCAGTCCAGATGTTGATTCAGCATTCCATATTCATTATGGGCCGGCGATCCTTCCGCGAAAACATTGAACGCAGCGTGTATTTTAATGCCCATCTGGTGCCCGTACTTGATGAATTCTTCGAGCATGTCGAGGTTGGGATTCGCTCCCGCCCGGGTCGGCGCTGTCATCTGGGAGATATGCGGGCGGCCAGTCAGGTCGTTTTTCTTGTAGTTGGCGAAACCTTCGACGCCTTTGACATCAAGCGCGATCGCCGTAACGCCGGCATCTTTCGCTTTCGTCAGCATATCCCGCACATTTTCGGGTGTTTGAAGCTTGAAAATATTCGTCCCTTGATCCACCCAGAGGACAACTTCCTTCGCTGCTCCCGTTTGTTTTTTATAAAAAACAATTAACGACTTCCGATCATTTTCTACACCGTTTTTGGCGGCAATAACGTCGAGATAATTCACGCCTTCAACAAGATTCATGTCAATTTGGAACGAATTATCCGCTTTCAGAGGCACATTCGTTTGATTGACTTGGACCGAGTAGGGGATACCCGGCTCTACGTTCTCCAACTTGCCAGAAATGGTCAACTTTGGCACGGTGACCGTCGACCAGTCATCATTCGTCAATTTCAGCTGTGCTTTCAGACCTTGACCGGTCATTAATGCGGTCACGGGGACGACTTCACCGTTTTTGCGCAGCTTGATGGCATCTCCGACCTTGAAATTTTTAGCTAAATACTGCTTATACGTTTTGTTGGCCCAGCTATCATCGTTTGCAACGAGAACATAGCCTCCTTGCGGGATGAGAAGGTCCGTAGGACCTGTCCAGACTGGCACGCCTCCATTCACAGAAGGATTAACAACACGTGTCACATGATTTGCAGAATCAACGACAACGCCAACAGAAGTGGTACCCACCGTAATTTGTGTGGCATATTCCGGTGTGAAGAGCGCCACATAATCCGTAATGCCGCTCACACTTTTGTCAACATAGTTAATCTGTTTGCGCGGTCCTTCGATATCAATGGTGATATCTATAGGTGCGGCTTCAACTTCAATGTAGTCTGCCTCGCTGGGAGCGGCCGAAACGCCCGTCCCTGCCGCAGAGGCTCCGATTGGCCAAAGAGCAGTGATCATCGTTAACAAAAGTGAAAAAATGAGCCATTTGGACGTCTTCAATAGTTTCACGTTACTTTCACGATCCTTTCAATTAGAAGCTAATTTCTTTTCCTAATTTGCTGGATTCATAGATGCCGCATAGAATTTTCATCATTTCAACGCCGTCCTGCACAGGGGAGAGGGTTTCTTTTTTACCTTGGCAGACTTCGACGAAGTAATTAATTTCTTGCTGAAAACCGGCCACAAAATCGAAGGAGAGGTTATTGATCTGCGGTGTCAGGTTTAAAATGGTGTCGTATTTCTCAGTCACGATGGACAGCTCTGGCTCTAGTTCTGCACCGCCTTTATCGCCGTACAGCTTGACCGTAAGCTCATCTTCCTTGGCATGAAGCGTGAAGCTGACATCTACAAGAATGGAAGCTCCATTCTCAAAACGAATCAACGCGTTCGCCAAATCCTCCACGGTATTGTGGGTGGCATCGTAATCTGCCGCTTTGTAAAAAGCGAGGTTCTTCACGTTAGCACGATTGCCGAGCTTGTTGTAAGTGTTTCCGGAAACGGATTTGACCTTCGGCCGTCCCATGAGATACCAACATAGATCAATCACGTGAACGCCAACATCAATCAGCGGGCCGCCGCCTGAACGTTCCACATCGGAGAACCAACCGCCCGGATTGCCGAGACGGCGAATACAGGACGCTTTGGCATAATAAATCTCACCTAACTCGCCATGATCCAGAAAAGATTTGACGATGCCAGTATTAGAGGCATATCTACGGACAAAGCCAACCTGCAGCGTTTTGCCGGAGCGATGAACGGCTTTTTCAACAGCTAAGGCTTCTTCCACTGTTTTGCAGAGCGGCTTTTCAGTGAGCACATTCTTGCCTGCCTCAAGCGCAGCGATGGAAATAGGCGCATGGCTGTTGTTCCACGTACAAATGCTTACAGCATCTATAGCCGAGTCTGCTAGAAGCTCCTTATAATCCGTGAACACACGGCTAATGCCGTATTTCTCAGCTTTCGCTTTTGCGCGTTCCTCATTCAAGTCGCAGATTGCGTAAAGCTCTACATCCGGATTGCTTTGATAGGATCTTAAATGCATCTCAGAAATCGAGCCAGCTCCGATTACGGCTACTTGTACTTTGCTCATTGTAAACAGCACCTCGTTTGTGGTTTATTTTGGTAGTGTTAAACAGAACTACTAAACAGCATGAATGGTCGGCCATTCCAGCTCAATTCCGAAACTCACCAGCATGCGTTGAAATTCGCGAAGCTCTGATTCTTGGTTCCGAATGTCGCGGGGCTTCAGCTTGCGATCGATACAGCGGCTAGCCAAGAAACCTGCGGCTTCCCCGATATTCCATTCGACAGGATGGAGGCGATAGCAGCCGTTTGTGATGTGTGTAACGCCAAGATTTTTGCAGGCTGGCAGCAGATTGTTAATCCGAATTGGAATCAGACTGCCTAGAGGAATCTGGAACGGAAGGGAGGAGATATCGATATAATGCCGATTGCCTGTACTCGGATGCAGGTCAATGCGATAGCAGCCAATTCCGACGGAGTCATGGAACTGCTCAGCTTTGCCATCTGCCCGGCAATCCGTACTTACATGCTGCTCCAGAACGGTAAACTCAGCTTTAATCCGGCGAGATTCCCGCATATAGGGATACATGGCTAACCCGTCATCCGTACCGACAACGTCTTTGCGCAGCCGCAGTCCTGGGTAACCTGTACCGCCATCTGGCCGCGGTGCTTCCGTCTGAAGCCAATAGAGCAAGGAGAGACTGAGCTGCTTGGCATCCCACAGGTGCTGTTCCCGTTCAATTTCGCTGACATCAATGACGGATCCCAGCCAGTAATCGTTTTGCGGCCAGTTCACGAGCGTGATGCTCCCGGGATAAGTCCCCTCCTCAAACTGCGCAGCGTCAATGATCCGGCGATAGTAGAAAAGGGAGTAACGCTCCGTACCCTCGAATAGTTCGTATTCGACAGCTTCAAGCGTATGTGGCCGGACGCCCGTCCAACTGAGCAAGCGATCAGGCCAGAAGTCGGCTTTGTACGTTCGCCAAAAATCGTAGCGCTCAGGGCGCTCAATCGTATGGTCTTCGCCTTCGATATAGTCCATGGCGAAGCAGTAGGTAAAGCCCTGCATGTCCTGTGGAAGCGCATCGCCCTTAACTGCATGGGGCTCGCCAGTTTGGCTGAACGATTCCGCTCCTGTCACATATTCCGCTCCAGCAAGCGGCAAAACATCCCCGCATTCTGTTGCATCCAAATAGTAGGCAGCGTTTAGTTCAATAAGCTCATCGCTCTGCAAATTCTTCATCGTAACGAATTGAATGTCATCTCCGTCAACGGAAACAGCCTTAACCTGATAGCGGTGAAGAATCTGCAATCTGCCGCTATGAACATAAGGAGCCAACATCGCTTGTAGTACAGCTAATGCAGCTCGCGGCTCATGGCACAGCCGGGAAACACCGCCATTACCCGGGTTCAGATGAACGCGGGAGCGTGCCTCTTCCGTTAGCGGGAAATGGCGTCGATAATATTCGCGCACCTCATTCCGAAACTCGCGGTATGTACGCGTACAGCCAAATTGCTCAATCCATCGATGTTCATCGGGCGGGACGGCTTGGCTTGTCAATTGCCCCCCGATCCAGTCGGTCTCCTCGGTTAAGATAACCGACTTCCCGGATTTGGCTGCGGCAAGCGCAGCGGCGCATCCGCCGGTACTGCCCCCGATAATGACAATATCGGCGGTGTACGATTTATTGATCTTGTCTGCCAACAAAGATCCCTCCTTTTCTCCTATTTGCGCAGCAAGCTGCACAGGCTATTCCCATTGTATTACAGGAAAAAAATAGCCACAGCAGAGGACCATGACTTCTTTTGGTACTTTAATAACCTTTGATGTAAGAGAAAAAAGGGATTCATCGTCCGCGTGACGAAAATTTTTACAGAAGCATAAACAAGTGAACTTAAAGGGGTCGTTATCCGTATGAGCGATATAAAACATATTAACGCTGTTCAGCTAGATGTGAATATGCAGATCGAGTCAAATGAAAATAATCTTCGTTGGTACTCTCCGCTGGAGAATCCTTTTCAAGTAGCTGGCTTCGGCTGGTTGGAGGAAGAGAGGCGATATCGCCGGCTTCCAACAGAACCAAAGTGGGAACTGCCGCTAGCGGTTGATTTGCTAGCCAACTGTACGACTGGCGGCCAAATTCGTTTTACAACAGACGCTGTCTCGCTTTCTGTCAAAGTAAAGCTAACCGGGGCTGCGGATATGTATCATATGCCGGCTACCGGGCAATGCGGCTTTGATTGCTACATCGGCGGTCCGGGCGAGCAAGTCTATTACGGAACGACTAAATACGATCATCAGCTAACCGATTATGAAAGCGTATTATTTACAAATATGAGTCGCGAACAACGTGTTATTACACTGAATTTCCCATTGTACCAAGGGGTAGATGAGGTCTGGATCGGTTTGGACCCAGAAGCACAAATCACACCGCCTCCGGTGTATGAAAGCAATAAAAAAATACTTGTATACGGGACCTCCATCACCCAAGGAGCTTGCGCTTCCCGCCCAGGGATGTCGTATACGAACATTTTATCGCGCCGCTTCAATCTAGAGTTCCTCAATCTAGGGTTTTCTGGAAATGGAAAGGGCGAGCCAGAGTTAGCACATCTCTGTACTGAAATCCAGGATCCAGCCTGTCTGATCTTGGATTACGAGGCTAATTCTGTTTCGACTGAGCTGCTGCAGCAAACGCTGCCGAATTTCATTTCGATTTATAGAGAAACGCATCCTTTAACACCAATTTTGGTGATATCCCGGATTACGCATGCGAAAGAACATTTTGAAGTTCAGATGGCGAAGGATCGGGCAGACCGCAAACAAATTTCCAGGCAGGCCGTGGAAGAGCGGCGTGAGAGGAATGACGCCAACATTTATTTCTGCGACGGCTCTTTGCTATTAGGGGAGCATGCGCAGGAATGCACAGTAGACGGATCTCATCCGACTGATCTTGGCTTTCTTCGGATGGCTGACGGACTGACACCGATTCTGCAGCAAATTGTGAGATAACGCTTGCTTGAAGGGGTGGTTGAATGAAACAAAGATCGAAATCGTCCGGTCTCGTTGCTCTCTCTATAGTCACTTGTTTCACCGCCTCTGGCTGCAGCATGCAAGCAGAGAACATGAACGGTTCTGAAGCTGGACAAAAGGACAAAACTCCCGTCATCCGAATTGTGGCAAATAGTCTGGGAATGATTTTTCCCGCAGGCATGGATGAGAATAATAACCCTTATCTTGCTTACATCGAGAAAAATACAGGTGTTCAAGTTGGTGTCACACTGCCGCCGCTTAATGGGTATGATGAGAAATTGAACGTCATTATGACGTCTGGAGAGCCGCCGGATTTACTTAATACAAGTAGTCCTTCATGGTTTATTAATTTTGTCAATCAAAAAGCTCTGACACCGTTAAACGATTATATCGATAAGTACGGAGCGAACTTGAAAGCGAAAATCCCCAAGGAAGCCTGGGATAACGTAACCGTGGACGGCAACATCTACGCCATTCCCAGCCTGAATGAGGTGAAAGGGACTGAACTCATTTACGCTAGAAAAGACTGGTTGGACAAGCTCGGTCTTCATCCTCCGCGGACTCTGCAGGAGTACACGGCCGTGATGAAAGCTTTTGCCGAAGAGGATCCAGATGGGAACGGAAAGAAGGACACGTACGGGCTTTCGATCTTGGAGCGACTAGGCAGAACCTCACCTTTTCTGGGGGCCTTCGGGGTACAAATGAACGCTTGGTACGAAAGAGATGGCAAGTTGGTGTACTCAGGCGTGTTGCCCGAAATGAAAGAAGCGCTGGCTTACCTGCACAGCTTGTACGAACAGGATATTTTAGACCCGGAATTTCCTCTAAACAAAATCGATGTGCTCGGCGAAAAGGTCGCCTCTGGCAAAGTCGGCCTTTATTCAGCCGCTTGGTCCGACACCCGTTCGCATATTGCCGCAAACCGTAAGAATGATCCCAGAGCGGATTGGATTCCGCTTGATTTTCCAATTGGCCCGAGCAGTAAACATGGCGTATACAGCACGTCCAACGTCCGTTCCTACAATGTGGTGCCTCTTAAGAGCCAACACGCGGAATCCGTGGTCAAATTCCTTGATTTCATCGCCGGGCCAGGTCAGCAGAGTTTGAAGCTCGGTTTTGAAAATGAAGTCTGGACCAGAGCCGGCGGCAAGCTGTCGATTCGTTTTGATGAGCATATCAGACAAGGCTATAGGGGCATCTATGGGGCTTTAGCAGATACGGTAGAGCCGGATATGACCCGGGATCGTTTGAAAGCGCTGGGCGAGCCGTTCAAGCTGTATGAAAATTTGCAGCAGATCGAAGGCAATCTCATGGAAAATCGGTTTAACGGACCGCCAACACCTGCTATGGGTAAGCACCAAGTCAAGCTTTCAAAGCTGCAGGAAGAAACGTTTACGCGTATAATCGCGGGCATGAGTCCGATTGAGGAATTCGATGCTTTTGTGAAAAAGTGGAAGGAAGCCGGCGGTGATGAGATTACCGGGGAAGTGAACGAATGGTGGCGGGATACCGGGAAGCAGCCAGCGAAGCCGGGGAATTGACCCGGTACAAATGGAGGGACCACCAACATGGCCATTGACATCGTGCCAAAATTGCGAAAAGTGCTAACTGGGTTCATTCAAGTTAGGTTAACGTGGTATTTTTTACTGATCCTGCTCCCGCTTTCCGGATTCAGTCTTTTTGCCATTGCCCAGTCACAAATGATCGTGGAAGTGCAGACGGGAGAGAGGACCCAAGGGGCCTTGCACACGATGGCGGATTACATTGACCTCTCGCTTCAAAACATCGAGCAGCTTTCCTCTTTAATTGCTTTTGACATGAATATCAATGCGACCCTGCAATCCGTCGGTCAGGAGCCGAGGAAGCAATCGTTCGTTCAATTCGCTCAAGTGATGGATCAGATCACCAATATGACGAATGTTAATCTCATGGTAGATCAAATTACGATCATCCATATGCCGTCGCGTACAGTGATTTCAACCAAACTAGGGGGCAGTAAGTTGCCGGAGGGCGCTGAGAAGCAGGAGTGGTATGAGCGATTAATGGAGGCGGGGGGCGGGACGTTTTTTTATACGCCTCAGAATGGGGAATCGTATTTCGATGCGGACAGTGTTCATTTGATTCGAACGATGGACCCTTATAATCGAACATTGATTAATCCTAATTTGCTAGTCATTTCTATTAAAAAGAGTGCATTGATTGAGCAAGCCAAACCGCTCCTGCCTTCTAAAAATGCGAACATTTACTTGTTTGGCAGCAATGGCAAGCCAATTACCGGAACAAGTGCAAGCGTTAATGCGCAAGTTTGGGACAAAGAGGAAGTCAGGTCGATCCGCAAATCACCTCAGACCGGTCAAGAAATGGTCACGATTAGCGTAAAGTCGAAATTGTCCGGTTGGTCACTTATGATGGAGCAGCCTCTGTGGGAAATTCGAAGCCATACAGATTCGCTGAAGGTATTTACCTATGGCATAGTCGTGGTCAGTCTGGTGCTTGCCATTGTGATTTCTTGGATCGTTTATCGCGGCATTTCAGCTCCTCTGCGGAAGCTTGCCTATGGGATGAAGCAGCTGCGGACCGGCAATTTTACTATTCAATTAGAAGACAAACGCGTGGACGAGCTAGGGTACGTGATCGAGTCCTTCAACCGAATGGCGGAAAATCAGAAGACGTTGATCCGAGACCATTATGAGAAGCAATTATTATTGTCCAAAATGGAGCTGAAATTTTTGCAGTCGCAGATTAATCCGCATTTTCTTTACAATACGCTGGATTCGATTTACTGGACGGCCAAAAATTATGAGGCAGATGAAATCAGCGAGATGGTGCTGAATCTGTCGAAGTTTTTCAGGTTAAGCTTAAATAAAGGAAACGAGACTTTTTCAGTTGCAGAGACAATCAGTCATTTGACATATTATATTAAAGTCCAGCAGTTGCGATTTTTGGATCATTTTACCGTTAGGTACGAAATTGCGGAAGAAAGCAAGCCGTATCATGTGCTGAAGCTCCTCTTGCAGCCGTTAGTGGAAAATGCCGTTTTGCACGGACTGGAGAAACAGAGTGAAGGCGGAGAACTCGTCATTTCCTCCTCTTTGCAGGGACCCATGCTCGTGTTGGAGGTCAGTGATAATGGGGTTGGCGTGAATGACGAGAGACTTGCCTACATTTGTGCTAAACTGGAAGAAGCATCCAAGCAAGCGGCCGAAGGCATTTCTACGGATCGTAAAAAAGAGAAAGATCTGTTCGGCCTGCGCAATGTAGTTGCCCGTATGAAAATGTATTATGGCGATGAGGCGCAATTTCGCTTCGAAAGCCGTGCCGGTCATGGCACCCGAATGACGTTATACCTTCCGCTTGAGAAGTGTATAACGGTTTTGGAGGATCAAGTGAGCTGAGAAAGTTTTCATTCTAAGTAGGGAGGGTGAGCTATGATCTATGTAATTGTTCTAATTCCCGTGCTCGCACTTATCATTTATGGCGTGGTTAAAATGTCGCAAAAAGTCAGGGATAAGGTCGAGACTTCAAAAGTCATTCAAATGTCGTCGTATCAATCAAAAAAGAAGACTTCTACGAATACGCAAGCTTGTTCCTTCTGCCGGAAGAAGCAAAAAAAGCTGGCGTTCTATTCGGACGAGGATGGCCGAGTCGTTGGGGTTTGTTCTGTTTGCAGGCCGCAGGCTGAGCGCCGGGCGTTGATGAGGCTGTGAGTGGAGGACTTACATAGAGCCTTAGTGGGATTTCCGCTAAGGCAATTTGTAGTCCCGACGAGTCATACACGATACAGCCAATTTTCATCTCAACAGACAAAACAAATTACATAAAACTTAGCGGGAACCCCGCTAAGGCTTTGCTTTAGGGAACTGGAGTCCTCTATTTTGAGGAAAATAAGCTTTTTCCTCTCGGAGCGGAACTCCAGGGTCTTATCCAGCCTCCATGGCATGTTTTTAAGGTGAAACTGCCAAAATAACGGATCATAGTTCCCCCTACAGGTGGAATATTTGTCTTTTCACTGAAATAGCGGCCTGTAGTTCCTATTGCACGAGTCATAGTAAACAGCTGCTGCCCGGCTTTTTTTTAATTTCAACACACATCCTCGCAAGTTATCTCTCAGCAAAATGAAAGGGTTATCAGGCTAAAAAATGCGCCATATCAGTTAATCTGATAGAACTTATAAATTCATTATAATTGACCTGAAACTAAACCTATGATAGCTTCAAGAGAGTGAAATTTTATGTGACAAATTAATTGGGGAATTTCTTATTACTGCAAGATATGAGAGGTGGATTTTGTTGGAACTTCAAGTAACAAACAGTCCTTTTAATCAGGAGCAAGTAGAACTGCTTAATCGTTTACTGCCTACGTTAACAGAATCACAAAGAGTCTGGTTGAGCGGTTATTTCACAGCTATGAATGGCGTGGCAGGGTCAGCTAGTGCTGGCACAGTACCTGTTGCACCTGTAACAAATGCAGCGCCAAGCGTAGAGGCAGTTTCCAAAGAAGTCACCGTACTCTTCGGATCACAGTCCGGTAAAGCGCAAGGTTTGGCCAAAAAGTTTACCAAGAAGCTTGAAGAACAAGGATTTCAGGTAACGCTTTCTTCCATGTCCGATTTCAAACCGAATGCTTTGAAAAAGGTACAAACTTTGTTGGTTGTTGTCAGCACCCATGGTGAAGGGGTTCCGCCGGATAATGCGATTTCATTCCACGATTTTCTTCATAGTAAAAGAGCTCCTCAATTAGATGGTTTACAGTATTCCGTGCTTTCGCTCGGTGATACGTCTTATGAGTTCTACTGTCAAACGGGGAAAGATTTCGACAAGCGTTTGGGTGAACTCGGCGGCAAGCAGCTTGCTCCTCGCGTAGATTGCGATGTCGATTTCGACGAACCAGCAGCAGAGTGGATGAGCAGCGTACTAAGCACGCTGAGTGCATCATCAGCTTCGTCATCCGCAGCATTGGCTGGTGCCGCTGTTAGCACTACGAGTGGTGCGGAATCCGAATTTTCCAGAACGAACCCCTTCCAGGCTGAAGTTCTTGAGAACTTGAATCTGAATGGACGCGGGTCAGACCGCGAAACAAGGCATGTGGAGATTTCCCTGGAGGGGTCGAATCTTCAATATGAGCCAGGCGACTGCTTAGGCATTTACCCGGACAATCATCCTCAACTTGTCGAGGAATTGATTGCAGCAACGGGCTGGAATGCAGATGAGCTCGTTACGATTAATAAAAATGGCGACAAACGTTCTGTAAGTGAAGCATTAACACATAATTTTGAGATTACAGTTCTGACGAAGCCGCTGCTTGAACAAGTTGCGAAACTGACTGTGAATACGGACCTGAATGGGCTAGTAGCAGCAGGCAATGAACAAGAGCTTAAATCGTACATCAACGGTAAAGATCTGCTTGATCTGATCCAGGATTTCTCGCTAAAAGGTATCGCAGCAGCTGAATTCATCGCGGTTCTGCGCAAAATGCCTGCTCGCTTATACTCCATCGCCAGCAGCTCCAAAGCTTACCCGGATGAAGTGCATGTAACAGTTCGTACGGTACGCTACGAAGCGCGTGGTCGTGAACGTTACGGGGTATGCTCGGTTCAATTGGCTGAAAGAATAAAAGCAGGCGATTCGCTGCCGGTTTACATTCAGAACAATCCGAATTTCAAATTGCCTGAAAGTTCAGATACGCCAATCATTATGATCGGACCTGGAACGGGGGTTGCTCCTTTCCGTGCCTTCCTTGGCGAGCGTGAAGAAACGGGTGCAGAAGGGAAATCATGGTTGTTCTACGGCGATCAGCATTTCTCAACAGACTTCTTGTATCAGATCGAATGGCAGCGTTGGTTGAAAGATGGCGTTCTAACGCGCATGGATGTCGCATTTTCGCGTGATACGGATCAGAAGGTCTATGTTCAGCATCGCATGCTCGAGAGGAGCAAAGAACTGTATCAATGGCTGCAAGAAGGAGCTAGCGTGTATGTCTGCGGGGACGAAAAACGCATGGCTCATGATGTTCATGAAACATTGGCAAAAATTATTGAACAAGAGGGCGGTTTCAGCTCAGAAGAAGCTGCTGAATACTTGTCCCGGATGCAACAGCAGAAACGCTATCAGCGGGACGTCTACTAAGACGAGATCGTTGATTGCTAGAGGAGAGAGCCGATATGTCAGAAAACAATTTATTGTCGAAGAACAGCGCACCGCATAGCGAAGTTGAACATATTAAACAAAGAACGAATTATTTGCGCGGGAGTCTCGCGGAGACGCTTCTAGGTACTATCACGGGATCGATCCCGGAAGATGATAACCGCTTGATGAAGTTTCACGGCAGCTATATGCAAGATGACAGAGATCTACGCAACGAGCGTCAAAAGCAGAAGCTGGAGCCAGCTTATCAGTTCATGCTGCGCGTTCGTGCAGCCGGCGGTATCGTGACAGCGGACCAATGGCTTATGATGGATCGCGTTGCACAGAAATACGCGAATGGAACCATTCGCTTAACGACTCGACAATCCTTCCAGCTTCATGGTGTACTGAAATGGAACATGAAGAAAACGATACAAGAAGTCAATGCCTCGCTGCTAAGCACGCTGGCAGCTTGCGGTGACGTTAATCGTAACGTTATGTGCAACCCTAATCCTTACCTTTCGGATGTGCATGGTGAAGTTTACGAATGGGCTTGCCGTATTAGTAACCATCTAGATCCACAAACTCGCGCGTACCATGAAATTTGGTTGGACGGAGAGAAAGTCATCGACAGCCAAGACGCGGAGCAAGAACCGATTTACGGAAAAGTATACTTGCCGCGTAAGTTCAAAATCGGTATTGCCGTTCCACCATCTAACGATGTAGACGTGTTCTCACAAGATCTTGGTTTCATTGCCATTGTGGAAGACGGGAAGCTGAAAGGCTTTAACGTATCCGTTGGCGGCGGCATGGGCATGACGCATGGCGATACGCTGACGTACCCACAGGTAGCTCAAGTGATTGGATTCGTTACACCGGATCAAGTCGTGGATTTGGCAGAAAAAACGGTCACGATTCAACGTGATTATGGTGATCGTTCCGTGCGTAAACATGCACGTTTCAAATATACAATTGATGACCGCGGCATTGAGTGGTTCGTTGAAGAACTTACTGCTCGCCTAGGCTGGAAGCTTGAAGCTGCGCGTCCTTATCAGTTTGACGATAACGGAGATCGTTATGGCTGGGTCAAGGGAAGCAATGGCAAATGGCATTTCACCCTATTTATCCAAAATGGACGCGTCAAAGATGAAGATAACTATCAGCTGTTAACTGGACTTCGTGAAATTGCCAAGATACATTCCGGTGATTTCCGACTGACAGCGAACCAGAATCTGATTATCGGAAATGTTAGCGCTCAGAAGAAGAAAAAGATCGAAGAATTAATCAAGGAGTACGGCCTTACAGATGGTCTTCATTACTCCGCACTACGCAGAAGCTCCATGGCTTGTGTGTCACTTCCGACATGCGGCATGGCGATGGCGGAAGCTGAGCGTTACCTGCCTGATTTGATGGACAAAATCGAGCCGATGCTGGAAGAAGCAGGCCTTAGCGAGAAAGAAATCACCATCCGCATGACAGGCTGCCCGAACGGTTGTGCACGCCCGATGTTGGCAGAGCTTGCGTTCATCGGTAAAGCACCTGGCAAATACAACATGTATTTGGGCGGCGGTCACGCGGGTAACCGACTGAACAAGCTGTATAAAGAAAATATCGGCGAAAATGAGATTTTACAATTGCTTGGGCCGATTATCACCCAGTATGCCAAAGAACGCTGGGATGGCGAGCACTTCGGTGACTTCGTTATTCGCGCTGGTTATGTGAAAGAAGTCCGTTCCGGACAAGAATTTCACGCATAACTTGTCATCTTATAGGGGCTGTCCTGAAGATCTTAACGGATCTGAAAGGATAGTCCTTTTTGAATGTTAATAGGGATATTGTGGTAAAATATTGCAAGGTTTGACTTATAAGGAGCAAAATAATGACTGACACCATCGTCTCAGCGATTACCAAAACACAAAATAGAAAAAGCCTATACCATTTTACACGCGCGAAAAATTTACCGGCTATTGCTCATTTTGATACGCTGTATTCCAGTTATCAAATGGATCCTTCTCAGAAGGGCGAACGTCGGTTAGCGCCAAAGCATTTGAATTATCAAGAGCAGAAGGTTACGATCAATTCCCATTTGCGAATCGCTGAAAGCATGTTCGATGCCTCTACGACACAAGAGCAATTTCGGGCGTTTTTGGACCGGCATGTCTTTTTATGGCCAACCCTAAAAGATTGTCAAAAAATGATGGCAACGTATGCTAGAAGGGAACCGGAGGAGGCTTTTGCTGTTCTAGAATTTGATGCGTCTGCATTGCTGATGAAACACAGCGAGCAAGTAACGTTCTCTAAATACGACTCAGGCAGCTCGCCGCGATTCCCCAATCATTGTTCGTATAAGAAAAGTTTGGCTATGTTTTTGCCACTAAAGCAGTTTGGTCTTGTAAAGAATGACTTAGTGCCAAGCACCCCATCGCAGATAAAAGAGATTCTAATCGATGGTCAGATGAAGGGTGTGTCCGAGCTTTTAACAGCCGTTTATGTCAGCAATTGGGGAGAAGTTCCTGCGAGTTGGCGTGATTGGGCACGTCCATGGGGGAATATAATCGACTAATTTCGAGCAAACAAGCATCTACCTGACACTATCCCACATATACTGTTACATCAAGGAATTCATGTCATATGACAGCGGTCTGACGAGGAGGGGTACAGGTGAGATATACGGTGCAATATATATCTCTGAATAAAATTAAGCCGGAAAGTACCACGAGCAAAACCTCACAGCGAAAAAAAGAGTTGAAAAAAGTAGCGCAAGATCTGATGCATTTATTGGTTGTGCAAAAAAGCAAAAAAGACAAAGGCTACGTCGTCATAGAGGGACATCAGCATTTGAATTTCCTCAAAAAACATACGCATAAACAATCAGCTGTGTGCCTTGTCGATGAAAGCAAACTATCTGCGAGTGTTGGGAAATTTGTTGATCGTTTTCGCAAACAGCCGCTGCCCTATGACATTCCAGCAATCAAATCGGATCGGGTCACCGTCAGCAGTTGGTCGATCATCCGTACATTTCTGAAACGTGAACCGCGGTTTCGTAAGCTTTCGCGCAGACAGCAGCTGAAGGTACTTCGGCTCGGTATGCAGTATAAGAAAACAACGGTTCGAAGCATGCAGGATAAGGTTGATGAATTATTTAAAAAAATAGTCACGCATTAACAAATGGACGTTACGGGGCTGCTGAGGCAGCTCTTTTTGCTTCGGATTGTTTTTCAAGCAATTTCATCTTTTGGACAAAGGGAATGAGGTATAATTAGGGGTGTAGATGAATGAAGGAGTGATTATGCCCATGATAGAGAACGTACGCACGAGCAATGTACAGCGTTTCGCCGGATTTGGCACGTTGTACGATCAGAATCGTCCCACGGCTCCGCAGGAAGTTGTTAAGCTGATTACAACGTACTTGCAGCATACACCGCAAACCGTTGTTGATGTAGGATGCGGCACGGGTCTTTCAACTTTTATATGGCTGAATGAAGCCGATCAAATCATTGGCGTAGAGCCGAATGATGATATGCGCGCTGTAGCCGTTAGCAAGTGGGAGGCCATACATAAACCGGACAATATGCAATTTGTAAAAAGGCTTTCGCATGAGCTGGAGCTGCCGTCTGCATCTGCTGATGTAATCACATGCTCGCAGTCGTTCCATTGGATGGAACCGCAAAGCACATTGCGTGAATTCGCACGCGTACTCCGTCCTGGCGGAATATTCGCTGCTTATGACTGTGATTGGCCGCCAGCACTTGATTGGAAGATTGAAGAGCAGTATAAACGGCTTCTCGCTTTAGGCGACGCTAGGGCGCTAGAGCTGGCTCCGACTGAGCAGCAGGCACATAAATGGGACAAAGAAGGGCATTTGCAGCAAATTCGCAATTCAGGCTTATTCCGATATGCGAGGGAGATTGTTTTTCATAACTGGGAAACGTGCGATGCCGAGCGTTATGCTAATCTTGCTTTCAGCCAGGGAGGCTTGCAAACGGCGCTGAAGTTGGGAGCGGATGAGCTGCGCGCGGAATTTTCGGCGTTCCGTGAGCTAGTAGCCGAGGCATTCGGTGGTGCGGAACGGGAGATTATGTTCGGTTACCGGTTGCGCATGGGTGTGGTTTAGGTTTCAAATGGTCGGCTATGATGGAGTTCGCATCATAGCCGTTTTACTTTCTACGAGCTGTAGCTGGCAAGTAGAGGTAGGCCGAGCTCCGATTAGGACGATTCTTTAAGATGCTTCGGAAGAATTAAATGGAAATTCTACCGCAAATCTGCGCTACTCAGCCGGTTGGAAAGTAATAGCGGTAGATACTCCATCTAAATTGCCGATGGCTGGTCAACAGCTGCTAGTTTCGATAGAAATAACGGGAGGAATGCCAGTTATTCGGGCAAAAGTGGATGAATTGCGGCGAATAGCAGCAGTAATCGGCGTTATTGACAAGTAATCCATCCACTCAGAAATTAACGGTAGTTTTTACCAGTATTCAGAAACGAAAGTATGCCTTTACTTGACCTCAACCACGATCGGATCTAGCAGTTGCCCGTGCACATAAGGGAGCAGTCGCCAACGCCCGGATCCTGGCAGCATCATCGAGGTTGGAAGCACTCTATCGGCACCATTATGTGGTCCGCCTAAAGCATTGGCTGAGCTCAAAGGGTTTGAAGCATAAACATTGATAAGGTTATCAGATCCCTCTTCTACCGCTTTAACCTCGAAGGGGCCATTTAATTTTTCGTCCGTTCCCCAAAAATGCCACATATATTTCTGAAACATCCCTGCCTTGAACCCTGCATCGATAAAGCCGACTTGATTTTCAATTCCACGCAGCCAATATGCATCTGATTGGAACTGGGGGGTTATCTCCCAGGAAGCAGGTTGCATTAATAACATTAAAGTGCCGTATAAGTTATCATTTAGTTTAACATCGATACGCCACATTCCATCTAGTGGAAGTGCAAATCGGAGTGCGTACCTTTCTAGCCCGGGGTAACCGCCGCTTGGTTCTTTAATCACCTCAGAAGAGATTGTTTCCACTGCACCTGATCTCAAATGAGTTGCTTGCATGATCATGGTTTTCCCAAAAAAATTCTCGAATGGTTCTTCAAAATGAAAAATGTACCCGTTCATTTCTCCGGCTCTTGCATCGGGTTGAGGAGATACAGAAATGAGTAAGAGCCCATTCTTATAATATTGTTGCTGTTCAATCACCGAAACATTTGCCATCTCAAAAGAAGGAGCATCTAAAGATGGGATAGCATCACTTTTCGCAAAAATGAAGAAGACAAACAAAACAATGGTTACCGGTAGTAGAGTTGCAACTGCTATCGAAGTGAACCTTCGGTTACTACGTGTGGTACTAGTTCGAAGAAGTACTTTATTTTTCAACTGAGGTGTAAAATGATTATCAGAAAAAGGTGATTGAGCCAATCTCTTTGCCCAGCATGGCTTTTCTTCTTTCATATGTTATACCTCCTCATGTTCTCGTGCTTTCCCCGAACTTTTCCATTAAGTCACACAGTATACGATCGCGGTCGTAGCCATGAGCTAGAAATTGTAAGTATTCCATTTGGTCCGACAATGTGTTCACCTCAATATATAAGACCGTTCAGAACATAAAAGGTTCCCAGTATGTTTGAAAAATATTTTCTGAATCGTGATAGAAATTCATAAAATGCTGTGTCTTTTAGTTTGAATCCACTCATAATGAAGTGAGAAACCCAAATTAAAGGAGAATGACAATGAGAAAAGTTGTTTTATTTATGCACGTATCGCTAGATGGCTTTGTAGCTGGACCCAATGGGGAATTGGATTGGATCTCCTATGACCAAGATTTGATGAATGCTGCGGATGAGATTGTAGAGACAGTGGGATCCCCCATCTATGGTCGCATAACTTATCAGATGATGGAGAACTATTGGCCCGCCGTGTTGAACAATCCTGAAAGCACGCAACACGATATCGATCACGCGAATTGGATCGAGAACATTGACAAGATTGTAATATCCAAAAGCCTTAGTGAAGTTCAGTGGAACCGTACAACGCTGATTAACGAGAATATCGCAGAGGAAATTGGGAAGCTCAAGCAGCAACCGGGAAAGGACCTTGTCATCTTCGGCAGTCCGAGTATTGCTCACACATTCATGGACTTGGACTTAATCGATGAGTACCGATTAACCATTAGCCCAATCGTGCTGGGGAGTGGTACGCGATTATTTCAAGAGGATAAGAAGACGAAACGCTTGAATCTCCTATCTTCCAAGACACTGCCTTCAGGCGCGCTGGTGCTTCATTACGAAGCTAAGAAAGAGCAGTAAATACATTCGACTGTAAAAGTAGAAAAGGAGCTAAGCGAAATTAAATCGCTTAACTCCTTTTTGCTATCCGCCTAAATTGGAGATTCGGTTGATTAGCCCTGTGATGTCCGTAATAGTGGCAAGGATTTTGGAATTTTGCAGGTTATCGAGCGCCAAATGCCCATTTACTACTACCTGATTAATCTCGTCTAACAAGATTTTATTTTTCTCAACTAATTGCTGGTGAATATCTTTTGCGAATGCAGGCACGCTTTTCAAATTAAATTGTTCAATATCTGTTTTTAATGCTAGTAATTGATCTTCAAGCTTCTGCTTCGTTTCAGGATTCGTAGCCGCGTCTTTGATCATCTGAGGAGCTTGTTCAGCAAATGTACTCAGTTTGTTTATGTGCGCTGTGGCTTGATTGACATAATCGAGTGATTGATTGGCTCCATCTAAGAACGAACACGCCCCAAGCATCATGGATGAAAGAACAACGAATAGCAGCAACGATTTTCTCATCAATAATCACTTCCTTTTCCGTGTAATTTGAGAAAACGGGTTTGGTTTGGTATTGTTTTAATACGCTTCAATAGAAAATAGGGTTTCAAGATAAGGAGGAATTAGCATGACGACTTTTATAGACAAGATCGCACTGATTCGCGTCGTTGACGGGCAAATATTGGGTACACGCTCAAAGGGTAAAGAACTATATTATTTACCGGGAGGCAAAAGAGACCCAGGGGAGACAGATACCGAGACGTTGATTCGGGAAATCGAGGAGGAGCTTTCTGTACAGATTAAACCGGAAACGGTGGTTCATTTCGGAAACTTCGAAGCACAAGCAGATGGTAAGGCAGAAGGCATTGTGGTGAAAATGGCTTGTTATACAGCAGATTTTGACGGAGAGCTCAGTCCTGCTTCCGAAATTGATGAATTGGAATGGCTGTCTTATAAGGATAGGGAACGAGTCTCTCGTGTGGTTCAAATTATTTTTGATCACTTGCATGATGAGAATCTGCTGCCATAGGTTTATACGTTTTGCGCAACTAATTCTCTCTCTTGACGTCAAATTAGGACGGAAGGGAGAGAATTACTTTGTCTATCATTAAAAAAGTGGTCGTTCAAGCCGCTGCGCTTATGGTACTGGCTTTGGCAGGAAGCGCTTATGCGTACGACGTTTCCTTAAAGCCATTTACGGATGTAACCAATAAGGATTGGTTTCAAAATGAGGTCTATTCGCTATCGGCGATCGGTATTATTGACGGATACTCGGATTTAACGTATAAGCCTGAAGGAATTCTGACGCGAGAAGCGTTCATTAAATTGCTGATGAATGCCAAACAAGAGGAGGCTGCTTCTGGACTAGCTGTTGCAGGAGCTCCATTGGATGTTGAACAGGCAAGGTGGTCATATCCATTCGTATCCGCGGCTTATGAGCGGAAATGGATTGATTTTATGCTGGATTCGCAGGGCAAGTTTCACCCGGAAAAGGCGATAACCAGAGAAGAAGTGGCTAGTGTTGTAGGTAAAGTGCTGCTCGCTGCTCAGACAGCCGAGGCTCGCAGCCGTTGGACGCTTCAAGGTTGGCAAGCTGAGAAAGAGAAGAGAAGCTTTGCTGATAGCGAAGCCTTGAACCAAAATCTAGGTCCATATGCCTACTCCTACTATGCGGTCAATCAAGGGATCATGGAAGGCGATCAATTGGGTTTTCACCCTAAGCAATCCCTAACACGCAAAGAAGCCGCTGCTATCATTTATCGTTTTATTCAGTCAGAAGTAGCCACTCGTGAGGTAGAGACGGTAGGCTTTTATGCAATTAATTCTTATCCCGCGATAAAACACATACCGCTGCTCGATCAAGTTACCTTGGGATGGTCGCATTTGAATTACTCGACGCCAGGTAACGCCCAATTAGAGACAGCGACGACCGAATATCGCATCCCTTCCGGCTGGGAGGAGGTTGTTCAGACCGCAAATGCAGCTAAGATCCAGAAAAATTTGATGGTTTATTACGGTGAGAAGAATCTTAAGGATTTCTTGAAGGACGAGCCCGCGCAAAAGGCGTTTATCCAATCTTTACAAGCCGTTCTTACGGATGCCAGATATGGATTCACTGGGGTAACGATGGATTTTGAGGGGCTGATGGACGCATCAAGCGCTCCTGACTATAGCCAATTTCTGAAAGCATTGAAAGCAGCAATTCCGACCTACCCATTAACGGTTGCTGTTCAGCCTGATTATTATTATAAAGGTTATGATCTAAAAGAAATCAGCGCCCTGGCGGATACGGTTATTCTTATGGCTTATGATTTTACGCATAATGACAGTAAACTTCCTTCTGCTCCGCTGCCGCTGGTGAACGATGCGGTGAAACGCACGTTAGCGTTTGTTCCGAAAGAAAAGCTCGTGCTTGGGATTTCTAAGCAGGCTAATCAATGGATTACAGCAAACGGGGTATCTGAACTGTACGATCCGGAGATTGAAGCTGTTGAGAAACGACTTGTAACACCAGGAATTAATCAGACGATGAGTTTACCTTATTTTCTGAGAGAGATCACTTTTCAAGATAGTCGCGGCAGCCATGATATTTACTATGAAGATACGACCAGTGTCGATAAAAAGGTATGGCTTGCGAAGTATTATGGGTTAAAAGGCATTTCTTTATGGTACATGGGCAACTATACGGATTCGGATTGGACATTATTTGAGTCAAAATAAGAATAGGGGCTGTCTGGAAGGGTCGGAATGACCTTCTATGACAGTCCCTTTCATTTTCACAGAGGAAATCATGAAAATCTAAAAAAAACCCGAGTTCCCCTAAAGGAACCCAATATGAGGGTCGCGCGGATTCGTATACGATAAAATTAGAAACCATTGGAAGCGGTTACAACAGGTACATGCCAACATTTATGATACGGATGATCGACGGATTCAGGGTTGAACAGAAAGCGCTTGGGCGCTTTCGTTTTATCATAACATGCAAAGAAATGAGGGGTACGATGAGAAGGTCAAAATGGATGGCATGTACGATGGCTTTTGCTCTAACTACTGGACTGGTGGGCTGCAGCTCGAGTGCAGATAAGCCGACAGCTGCGTCGCCTGCAGCTTCGCCTGCTACGGCGAGCGCAGCACCTGTGGTACCGCAAGGACCAACGAAGTTCAGCATTTCCTTGCGAACATTAAATTTTGATTATGTAGAAAAAGCAGCCAATCTGAATGAGGACAAATGGGTGAAAGAGCTGGAGAAGAAAACGAATACAGACCTCAATATCACTTTAGTGCCTCATGCCGATTTTGAGAAGAAAATGGTTCAAATGTTTGCGACTGGTGACATTCCAGACGTCGTGCAAGCAGGAGCAAGTACGAGTGGTAAAGAGCTTGCAGGCTCTGTCCAAGCAGGCGTTTTCCTTGAATTGAACGACCTTATCAAACAGTATGCGCCAAATTTGTTGAAGACGATTCCGCAAGCAGCATGGGACGAAGTTACGCTGAACGGTAAAATATATGCGATTCCGGAATATATTTCTCAGCCTTCCCGCAGGGCGACTTGGGTGCGCGAAGATTTGATGAAGAAAGCTGGTATTACGAAGGATCCCAAAACGGTTGATGAGTACATGGAAATGCTGCGTGCATTTAAGAAAATTGGTGTAGAGCATCCGTTCATGGGACGTCAGGATTTTAAATATGCGGATATTTTCTTTGGTGCTTATGATGTCTACCCGTACCTCAGCCAATTTGAAGTCGTCGACGGGAAAGTGCAGCCGAAATTTTTTGACTCGGAAAACATGCAAAAGGCACTTCAAACGTACAAAACGATGTTTGACGAAGGCTTGATCAACAAGGAATTCGCAACGATTAATCCGACCAATTTCAAAAACATCATTTTGTCAGGTAAAGCCGGCATGTGGGAAATGAACGCGCAGGAGCTGCTGCAGTGGCAAACGCAATTGAAGCAGGCTGTGCCTGACGCCAAAATAAAAATTATTCCTTCTCCGGTAGGCACAGACGGTAAAGGCGGCGGGTATTTGTACTCATCCGGTGCGCGTTCGTATTTAATCAATGCGAAGACAGCGAAGGATAAAATCCCGGGCATTCTTAAGTTCTTTGAGTGGCAAGCATCGGAAGAAGCGGATAAGTGGTTCGATTTGACTCTGCCAACAGAACCGAAGACAGATGCCGAGGTATCTGAACAGCGTTATCTGAGCGGCTTCCTTCATATGGTCAAGGACGATGCGTTCCGCAAACAAATTTTGAACACCACGCAGGATGGGAAGGATCTCCTCAAAACGTTTGAGACCGTTTTACCGAATGAAGGACGCGGTGGCTTGGAGTTTGATCCGATTTTGGAAGCTATGCAAAAAAATCCGGATATTGCGCCATTGTCAGATACGGCTCCTGCTGTATTGCTCTCGCATATGGTTAAAATGGTGTACGGCAAAGAGCCAATAAGCGATTGGCCGAAGGTGATCGAAGAGTGGAAATCCAAAGGCGGGAACGATGCGTTGAAGGCTGCGAATGATCTCTACCAGAAGAGAAGCGGCATGAAACTCAGAGGCCCAGAAGCTCAGAAGTGGAAGTAAGTTAACCTAATAAAGGCTGATCTAGAGGTCTGAAAAGACATGCTAGATCAGCCTTTTGTTATGTCTATGCGCTCCAGTGAGGCGGCCGACGGAGTGATACCGGAAGCTTGGTATGCACATCTCCTTTAGCTGCATTGATTTGGAACTGCGTGAGGAAGAGGCTTCCCGTGAAGTCAGCGCCACTCAGGTCGGCATCGCGAAAGTCAGCTCCAATCAGATCCGCTGATCGCAAATCTGCTTCTCTCAGGTCCGCAGCGATCAGGTAGGCGCCTCGCAAGTGAGCTCCTCTAAGATCCGCGCCTCGGAGATTGGCTCCGATCAGATCGGCTCCTCGTCCGTAGCTCTTTTGACGCCTTCGCGAGCTTTTCTGCTGCTGCTGCTGAACACTAGCTCTCACGAGCTCGCTCGTCTGCAGGAGCAGGGTATTCACTTCTGCACGATGTGCCGCAACGTCAAGTCCCAAGAGCGCTTTAGAGCTTAATGCAGTGAGGCGTTCCGTTTCATCCCGCGCTGCACGAAGCGCTTCATGAATAGATCGCGTCTGCTCAAGCTCAAGCGCTTCTGTCAAATACCAGAGCAGTTCATAAAGCATCCTCATGATAGGGAACACCTCAAACATTTGTTTCGCGGTTTCCGGCGCTTTCACCCAATTCTTGCCTCGATAGGTCACTTGTGCGACATGCTGACCAGCACCAAAGCAGTCATAAACGGTGCAACCGCGATACCCGATCTTCCTTAGATCTTGGTGCACGCCGCAGCGAAAGTCATCTCGCAGGTTATGGCAGGGCTGGCCGGCATGCTTATCAACCGCAAAGTCGACTGAGGCAGCAAAGGGCAGCGCCACACAGCATAGCCCAAAGCAGCTTTCGCAATCCGCCCGCAGACGGTGAAAGTAGTCATTTGAAACAGCTATAGATTCATGAGATTCCGGCATAGGTTGTCCTCCTTATGCTAGCTTTCTATGACATTCAGATATTTACAATATAAATTTAAGGCTTTATTTCGTCAACGGACAAGATTGTTATAACGAAACTTGCTTAGATTGGATGAAAAATCAATTGTTTTAATGATTTTGAGCATCGACTTATTTTATTATCAACGCTATTGGAGGTTTTGTTTATAGGCAAGCTTGCCGTTGTGCGCCATAATGAAGTGTGATTGTTGGTGTATATTTCCATTTCATGTGTACAAGTGGATAGGAGGTGTGTAGGCGCAGTTTTTAATGAAAACGTTAACAAATTGTTGGTCAATAGAAACGGAGGATAGCCAAGCATGATGAAAAAGGCGATTAGCTTGATGATGGCTTTGAGTTTGACCGCTGGATCGTTGCTGACTGTACCTAGTGCGAGCACGGCAGCAAGCCCGGCTGGAACGCAAATCCTGCCTCTACAGGATGTCACGGTTTATTCGAATGGATATCAAGTAAACGCTAAAATCGTAGCCTCTGATACGGTTAACTATCATAAGCACGCGGAGGATGGCGGAGAGACGGATGTTATGCGTGCTGGCTTACAGCAAGATGGGGCATCGGCTTATACATATTTAAAGTATGATATTTCAAGCATCCTGCCTCTAATAAATTCGGACACAGAGATAGCTCTGGCAGTTAAAACTTCTTCAGCAGCGCCGACACAACTAAGTGTATATGGACTACATCCCTTGCAAACTGCTGCGGATTGGTCAGAATCGACGATGACATGGAAAAGCAAATTTCTGAATGTAACGGATTCAATAGATACCATAACAATAACGAATTCACCATCTGTCTATCAGTTTATCCTCTCTGATTACTTGAGGGAGAGTAAGAAAGCTGGAAAATCCGTGCTGGGGCTAATGATTAAGGCGGAAACTCCTGGCGCGATTGAGATTAGAGGGCATGAAACCACAGAAAGCGCATCGGCGGACCTGATCCCGACTTTAATCGTGAACGAGCAGAGTACGAATCTTCATGCCCCGCATCCGTACACGCCATCGGTACCTTTCGAATACGGCAAGAATATGCCGCCACTGCATGACACGCTCGTGTACAACCCGGTCACTACAAACAATAAGGATGCGGACAAAAATTACCACAGCACCAACAATGTTGCATCCATTGCAGATGGGATGACTGCCGAGTTCAATAAATCAGTCGGCTATTATAAGTTCGATATTTCTAACTTGCCGGATGCTGCTCATATTGGAAAAACGCTATTTTCGGTGTGGGGACGTGATACGTCCAAAGCAACTTCAGCTACGGCGACCAATTATGTTCAAATATATGGAGCTGAAAATGCGGGGAATTGGACAGAAACCGGACTGACTTGGAATAACAAACCTGCAATAGGGGCTGCTCCGATTACCGAAGTGTTGTACAAAGCGGCAAATGATTATCAAGACGCCGATATTACGGATTATGTGAAACAGCAGAAGCAGAAGGGTGAAAAGACGATCACACTCGTGATGGCAGCCAAGAGCAGCAGCGGAATCTTCTATCATCGCGGGAAAGATACGACAGCTTCTGGGCAAATGCCGCCAAGACTTATCGTCTCAGATCCTGCGGACGTACCTGAAGATATGCACCTAGGAGCTGATGGCAGGAGCCGGCTTTATCCGGCAGACTGGTACCCAGGATTCAAGGATAGCAAGGGGCGTTTCCTGCACGATTTTTCATTTGCTGGCTACCATTTGGGAGAAACGCCAATTCCAGTTACAGATGCTGCAGACGGTATTGATGTAACTAAAGCGCCCTATGGAGCTGATGCGACGGGGCAGAGAGATTCCACGCAAGCGATTCAGAGCGCGATCACAGATGCTGCGGCAAAAGGCGGCGGTGTCGTGTACCTCCCAGAAGGCACCTATCAGGTCAATCCGCCTGCAGGCAAGGATTTCTCATTGATCGTCCCAGTAAGCCATATCGTGCTAAAAGGGGCGGGAATGAATAAGACGTTTATTTATAACGCGACTGAAAATATGAAATCCAAAGATATTATCCGTGTCGGTGATGGCGATTGGAAGAAGACGAATGTCTCCACCAGGCTGAGTAAAAACGTTGCGGAGCCCAGCGCATTAATTCCAGTTGAAGACACAAGCGGTTTCGCCGTCGATGACTATGTGTTGGTCACTTTTGAAACAACAATGGATTTCTTGAATGAGCTTGGTATGCAGAATAAATGGGCGTCCCGCCTTGGCAAAGTCGAGCAACTGTTTTACAGGCAAATTGTCGGTATTGATCACGTTAATCGGACGATCACACTAGACATTCCGACTCGGTATGCCTTAAAACAAAGGGACAACATTACGATATCGAAAACAGAGGCTCCGATTTCCGAGGTTGGCATTGAGGATTTCTCGATTGCTAATGTGCAAAATCATAACAGCGGTCTAGGGGAAGACGATTACAAGGTCGTCGGTACCGCAGGCTATGAAAGCGATAATGCGAAAGTGATCAATATGATTGCGGTTGCGAACAGTTGGGTACGCAATGTTAGCACATATAAACCTGAGGGCAATTCAACCTATCATATTTTGTCCAAAGGGATCATTTTGGATCGCACGAAGAATGTAACGGTTGATCATGTCACGATGCAGTACCCGCAGTACAGGGGAGCTAACGGCAATGGCTATTTGTATCAATTTATCGGTAATGATAATTTGATTACGGATAGTAAAGCGATTGCAGCGCGCCATAGTTTTACTTATGCGAATTTCTCGGCCAACGGAAATGTGCTGCATAATGTTTACTCCGAGAACTCATCATTGATGACGGATTTTCATATGTACCTCAGTATGGCCAATCTGATTGACAACATGACGTTGAATGGGGACGGTATTTCTGCAATAACGCGGGATTACGGATCATCGGCAACGAATAGACATGGTGTTGTGACGACGGAAAGCGTGTTCTGGAACACGACTGGTCAAGCTGCACATAGCTCCAAAAACGGCATTATTATCGAGTCGGAGCAATTTGGTAACGGTTACATCATAGGGACGAAAGGCGCTGTAACCGGGGTGAATGTCAACATCGTCGGCTCGATCCCGGATACGAACACCAAACCGTTCGACATGGCGGAAGGCGTTGGCGAGGGCACGAAGCTGGTCCCTCAGAGCCTATACGTCGACCAATTTACTCGCAGAACGACCGGGAAGGAGCTTGCTTTGCAGTACCTGCTGGTCAATGGAGAGGCTATAAATGGCATGCAATTTCTGAAAACAAAGTATACGTATGTGCTGCCATTCGGAACTACAAAGGTACCAACGATTGATGCCAAGCCTTTGGTTTCAGGTGCTGCAATCACCATTACTCAACCGACAGGGACGAATGGAACAGGCATTATCCAGGTGTCCAAAAATGGGGCAACGCAAGAATATCGCATTCAATTCCAAGTGGCAGCAACACCGGTTCTGCCCAAAAGTATAACGATCGCGCCTGACAAATCGGTTCCAGGCTGGAGAGCTGCAGGCAACGTAATCAGTGTAGGAAGCAGCGGAAAGCTGAAAGCATTCCTTACACTTGATACAGGCGAAGTAGTCAATACGGAGAAGGCAAATATTCCTGTAACATATAGTGTAAATAACGAAGAAATTGGCACGCTGGATAACGGCTGGTTCAAGGCTTCTCATGCAGGAGTGGCTAAAATAACCGCGGAAATCGCCTGGAATGGTGTGAAAGTCAGCGCTTCCGAGAACATAGAAGTGCGAGACGCGATGGCTGAGCCGGAAGGAAGCTTTGCCAAAATTGTTGGGGTGACCGCCAGCGCAGATGATGGCAACCTGCCCATAAATACCATCGATCGTGATCCTGATTCAAGATGGTCAGCCGAAGGCAGTGAACAGTATTTGCTGCTCGAGCTGGATAAAGAACAATGGTTGGATAACATTTCCATTTTATTTTATAGCGGGAATCTGCGTTCCAACTATTTTGACTTGGAGGTCTCCTCTGATGGCATAACGTATCAAAGAGTGCTGACACAAGCTGCCAGTCATAAGCAAAATCCGAACCAGACAGAAGCTTTTGCCTTCGATCCAGTCAGAGCTAAGTACGTAAAATACATCGGTCACGGAAATGAATTAAATGCGTGGAACAGTATTATTGAGTGTTGGGTACATTTAGCCCAGATTGATACTCCTTTTACTACGCTTAGTGTTGCTGAATCTGTGTATGGAGGACAATTGTTCCAAACGTCATTGGGACTAGGGAACGTTACAAGCAGTGTTTATGCGGCGGTCTATGGCGTTGATGTGACGGTTACTTATGATCCCAATATGCTTGAATTTATAACGGTTGATTCATTGAAGCAAGGATTTGTGATTGACCCTAGCAGCGTTCCTACCCGTCCAGGAACCATTCAAATTAAAGCTGCAGCTAGTAAAGCAAGTGATGCGATGACCTCCAGCGGAGATTTGTTCCATTTACAATGGAGAGCTAAACAGGTTTCTCAAGCTGCTTCTAGCCGGATTAGCGTTACTTCAGCTAAAATTAAGAATGGGAATGGACAAGAAACAGAAGCATTAGCGACGGAACTGAATGTCATTGTCAATGTTAAGAATTCCACGGGATCCTCGGGGGAAAGCGATCAGTCGGGTTCGGACACAGTTTCCGGTCCGCCCCTGCCAAATGTGCCAGTTGTACCTTCAAAGCCGGAAATACAGGAGCCTGGGAAGCCTGCTATAGTTCAAGTCCTTGTTAACGAAACAGTGAAGGAAACAGATGCCGACGGGATGACAGTTGCAAAAGGTATCGTTAGCGATGAGGTCATCCAAAAAGCACTCGATGCTTTGAGTTTGGAGGCAAAAATAGGGGCCGTTCAACTGGTTATTGATATGGTGGGGCAAGAAGATAAAGGAGTTGTCGTTGTCCCTGCTGTTAGTATGATTTCTGTGCTAACCAAAGCGCCTAACGCAGTATTAGTTGTAAAATACAATTCGGTAACCTATGAGTTCCCGATCAGTGGTTTGGACATGGTTGGGCTTTCCAAAAAGCTTGGCGCTGAGCCAGCCGGAGTAGTAATTGCGATTCATATTGAAAAGCTGACTGCAGCTGATAAAACTAGCTTGCAAAAGGCAGCAATAGAAAGTGAAGCTAAGCTGCTCCACTCTGGTATTCTGTTCGAGGTTACAGCAGAAAGCAGCGGGAAACAGGTACAGGTTGAGGATTTCGGCAGCCTGTATGCTCCTCGTACGATTTCATTACCTGGCAAAGTAGATGGGCTTCATGCTAGCGCGGTTTCGTACGATCCTAAGACTGGCGAGTTGAATTACGTGCCTGCTCTCTTTGAACAACTGGATGGCAACACACTGGTTACAATTTATCGGACAGGTAACAGCATATATACGGTTGTAAGCGCGAATAAATCATTTGCAGATGTAGAAGGACACTGGGCAAAAGATTCGGTTGACTTGTTAGCGTCTAAATTCTTGATCAAGGGAGCTGCTGAAGATCAGTTTATGCCGAATGCTGAGGTCAGCAGAGCGGAATTTGCAGCGCTTTTGACAAGAGCAATCGGTCTTAAGCCCAAAACAGCCGGAACCTTTGCGGATGTCCCCAGCTCGGCGTGGTTCGCCGGTGAGGTGGGTGCTGCTTCGGCTGCAGGGATTATTAATGGCTATGAGAATCATGAATTCAAGCCAGATGCCGATATCACGCGTGAGCAGATGGCGGTTATGATTGTACGTGCCATGAAGCAGGCAGGCTTTGAAGTGAAGGCGGATTTGGCTCTGCTGAATCAATTCGCGGATAGCCGTCTCATTAGCGAATACGCGAATTCAGCTATCTCCCAAGCGATGCAGGCGAAAATCATCCAAGGTGCAACAGAGGATTCCTTTGCTCCTATGGTTAATGCGACTCGTGCTGAAGCGGCGGTCATGCTGAAGCGCATGCTGGACTACATGGGTTTTAATTAGGCTAGAAAAGAGGTTGTCCCGTTTGGCTTGAATAAGCCGAGGGGATGACCTCTTTTTACTGAACCGTTATCTGGAAATCGTACGATGGATGTCTTGTAAAGCTGTTTGAGAACTACAGTCCTCTATTTCATTGAAAAGGTACATTTTCTGCTTGGAAAGGGAACTATGATCCGCTAATTTATAGATTGCACCGGAAGAAAGCTGCCTGCGGTCCGAATAAGGTCCTATAGTTCCCCACAAACAGGAAACAGCGCATTTTTCTCGAAATAGTGGACTCTAGTTCCCTCAAGGTAAGCCCATCGTCATTTCTCACTAAATGAGGGACATCATCCACGCCGTATGACTACCATTAATCTGGGAATAATATACTTCTTACAGAGTGGTAGTAATTATTTCCATATTGAAATGGGAGATGGCGATGCAAAAGCTTATGCGAAAAGACAGAGGAAACGATCTTTTTGAACTGGCGATGTATGTGCTGGCGGCCGTGTGTTTTGTATATTTTCTAATTAAGGGCATTGCGCCGAAAATGTGGCAGGCTGTCTTAATTGCAGTAGTCTTGCTGTTGATCAGAGCAGTTGTCAAGCTGACCAAGACCACGATGTTTGCGGCGCTGAGATTCTGTGTGCTGCTGTTCATTTTCATAACGATGTTTTTGGCAAATGAATTTGGATTTTATAGTGTCATTCCCTACTTGGATAAGATCGAGCATCTTTTTTCAGGTGTAATCCTTTGTTTCGTAGGCTTATTAATTTATGGGAAAGCAAGCGATCTAGCGAACAAATCCGTTACGCCAAGTGCAAAGGTCGCCATATGGCTCAGCCTCTTCTTTTCTATAGCGATGGCCGGAGTCTGGGAAATCTACGAGTTCACAACGGATCGCTGGTTCGGATTGAATTCGCAAAACAGCAGCTTGTTGGATACGATGACGGATATCATCTGCGGGACGATTGGCGCGGTGCTGACCAGTTTCTATTTAGTGATTCAGGCAAAGCGGAGGAAAATGCCCTTAATTGACGAATAAGTTACTATTCAACGAAATATCTAAGAGGTCAGGTCTTGGGAGGCATGCATGAGAAAAGTAATCATGTTTAACAGAACTTCTTTAGACGGTTTTTATAAGGGGTCAAATGGGGAAATCGATTGGTTTATCCATGATCCTGAAGTTGACAAAGCCGCGCATGAAATGATGAACCCGGATACGATTTTCTTCGGAAGAGCGACCTACCAGATGTTTGAAGGCTACTGGCCCCAAGTGGCAAATAATCCGAATGCACCAGCGGGAGCACGGGCTATGGCGAATGAATTAAATGAGATGACCAAAATCGTATTTTCTTCAACACTTCAACAGGTAAGTTGGAGAAATTCCAAGCTAGTTAATGGGAATATAGCCAAATTCGTTCAAGAGTTCAAGCAAGGCGATGGAGCGGATATTGTCATTTTTGGCAGTGGAACGATCGTACAGCAATTATCGAATGAAGAACTCATCGATGAATATTTATTTGCGGTTACTCCGGTCGTTCTGGGTTCGGGGAAGCCATTATTTCATGACGCCAGAGGCAGACAGAACCTGAAGCTGAAGGAAACGAGGAGCTTTCGCTCAGGAAATGTTTTGCTGCATTATGAGAAGTGAATGGGATTAAGAAGAAGAGGAGACTGCTTACTGGCAGCTCCTCTTTTTTTCGATCGGCAGAACCAGGATATGCTGTAGACCGTTTCGGCCCAATTTAGTGCGGCCATCATCCCTAAATCCAGTTTTTAAATAGGCTTGTCGTGCAGGGAGATTTTTGAGATTTACAGCTAAAGCTACTTCTTCTACATCTGGGAAGTGATGCCTGACAAACGCACTTAGCTGCAAGAGCGCAGCTTTGGCATGGCCATTTCCTTGATCTGCATGATTAATTGAAAAAGCGCGGAGCACGAGGGAATTCGGATGATCCGAGTAGTCAAATCGTTCTTCTCCGTCATACAGAATGAAAAATCCAACAGGTTTTGCATTCGAAACGATAACAACGGGGAAACGATGTTTATCCTCCAAAGCGACTCTAAGCATTTCATTTGGCATGCCAGTGAACTGTTTTTGATCGTTAGGCAAGTAGAACGATTCCAAAGCGGTTTTATGTTCTGGTTCATAAAAAATAATCTCAGTATGTTGGCTTGTATGCCTATGTTCAGTCATCTTGTCCTCCAGTAAGATACAGAAATCAGCCTGTTTTATAATCATTGTACTAGATATTGCCCAAGGAAAAAGAGAAAAATTAAGCCTGACAATATCCCCTTTATCATCGAAAAATAAATTCGCGCACTCCATTGGTTTCTGTACTTTTCACTGGCATAGTCTGATATGTATTATCAGAAGGTAAAAAGGAGGGTAATCAATGCTAGAGGAGTATGAGTTTATCCTAAGCTTGAAGTTGATGGAGTTCGAAATTCGGCAAATAACAGCGTATACTAGAGCCTTTCCGCAGTGTTACACGATGTTGAAAAATAAATTAGATGACTTGAGCGATTTTATACATAAAGATGAAAATGTTCAAAGCTGGCAGTTATGGCATTCGAATAACGAGGTGCAGGAACTATCGCGAATCATGAGGGAAACGTCTATTCATGCTCTACGTGTATTGGAGAAATATCAAGCAGGTCATAGCCAGAGGGATGAAATCCAGCTAAGCAAGTATATCGATTTATTATCAATTTCCGTGCAGTCCGAATTAGCATGTTTGCAGATTGATCAACAGTCCAAGGTGCTGTTCATTGGTTCGGGTGCGTTCCCAGTGTCAGTTTTAACCATTGCACAAGAGACAGGAGCAGAAGTTGTAGGGCAGGATATAGACAAAGAAGCGGTAGAGCTTGCTGAGCAGGCATTGGCAATGAGCGACATCGTAAGTCGTGTGACTTTCACCCACCAACCATTGAAAGAGTTGACTGCTGCTAAGGAGGCTACGCATATCATAGTGGCTTCACATGTCGAGAATAAGCAGGAAGTTCTTGAGGTTCTGAGTCAATTAGCGAGCAGTCACGCGAAGATTTTACTGCGGTACGGCAATGGGTTGAAATCGCTGTTTAACTATACGTGGCCGGAGGGGAATCATGTGCCAGAGTGGAAACAAAGTAGTGTAAGCACTGCGTCACAGCTGTATAACACGATTATTTTGGAGAATGCGATGCAAATGAAAGGAGTCTGAAACAGTTCTATGTTTAGTGGTGTCAATCGGTAGAACCTCCCTGTCAAGATGGGGAGGTTTTTGCTTTTTCTTCAATAATTGGCGGCCTGAGATTCACTTGGATCAATCCTGAATATTCCAACTGTTTTAAGCGCATAACAATAGGTAAAAGAATGTGCGAGTAAGGGGAGTTTGTGACATGAATAAGGAATTTCCGGGGGAGTCAAGTGTCGACAAGGAAGCATATCAGACCAGAATTTCTTCCGAACTTACCGGGAATTTGCAGCTATTGCAAACCTACCTTACAGACTGTGCAGATGTGATTTTTGCCCATTTTCACTTCGGCAATGGATGGAATGCCTCCTTGCTGTATCTCTGCGGCTCAGTGAATGTTGAGCTTCTCGATGGGAGTGTGCTGCGACCGCTAAAGCAAGCAGGATCGGAAACGATCCGTTCGTTCGAAACGATTAAAGAACATATTAATGTGTCAGATATAGATTTGCTGCAATCAATTGGTGAAATCCTCCATAATGTTTTAAGTGGCCGACCGATTTTGTTAATTGACACGCTGGATGGTGCTTTATCCCTTGGACTTACGAAATATGAAACTCGTTCCGTAGAGGAACCTCTGGCTGAATCTGTCGTCCGCGGCTCACGTGAAGGATTTGTTGAATCCATATTTGTGAATTCGTCTTTAATTCGAAAAAGGTTAAAGACACCAGCACTAAAATTCATCCGTTACACAGTAGGTACATATTCGAAGACGGATATAGCGGTGGCTTATATCCAAGGAATTGCTAAGCCTGAGATCATTAGCAACGTTTCAAAGCGAATCGAGCAATTGGATATTGACGGAGTGATTGAGAGTGGATACATCGAAGAACTCATCGAGAGTAATACGTACTCGCCATTTCCACAGGTGCAAACAACCGAACGCCCTGACGTGGCTGCTGCAAGCCTGTTG
Organism: Paenibacillus sp. J22R160; assembly: GCF_059692135.1. Classification (NCBI taxonomy): domain Bacteria; kingdom Bacillati; phylum Bacillota; class Bacilli; order Caryophanales; family Paenibacillaceae; genus Paenibacillus; species Paenibacillus sp. J22R160. The sequence goes on from NZ_JCAUAU010000013.1 coordinate 100,359, forward strand.
GAAGGACGCATTCTCATTCTGACAGATAATACGCCAATGGTGCTTATTGTCCCGGCCACCTTCTGGTCGATGATGCAATCGCCTGAGGATTATTATCAGCGTTATTTGATCGGGACTTTGATTCGTTGGCTGCGTTACACTTTTTTCCTCATCGCGCTGCTAGCTCCTGCCGTTTATGTGGCAGTATTGACTTTCCATCAAGAGATGGTGCCGACAACCCTGCTGTTACGTGTAGCCAAATCGCGGGAAGAAATTCCTTTCCCGGCTTTGGTGGAAGCGCTCATCATGGAAATAACGTTTGAAGCTCTGCGTGAAGCGGGCATTCGACTTCCTAGACAAGTTGGCTCGGCTGTTAGTATCGTTGGCGCTCTAGTAATTGGTCAAGCCGCTATACAAGCTGGACTTGTTTCAGCGCCAATGGTCATGGTTGTAGCCATAACCGGGATATCCTCCTTTATGATGCCTCAGTATTCAGCAAGCATTGCGCTCAGAATCCTTCGATTTCCTATCATGATTTTGTCGGGAATTATGGGATTATTTGGTCTTATTCTGGGGCTGCTGTTAGTCATAAGCCATCTTTGTATTCTTCGTTCATTTGGAGTGCCGTATATGGCTCCTCTAGCTCCTTTATCCCTAAGTGGTATAAAAGATGTGCTATTTAGGGCACCAATCAATAAATTTAAAACGCGACCGTTAATCTATAGTGAAGGGAATATCAAAAGACAAGGCGATAAACCGGATGGGAAGTAATTTTGCAGGATTGGTGGAGGGGAAGGGAATTGAGGCATCGGATTGGCTTCCTAGTACTTATGTTCGTACTTCTTTTGACAACCGGGTGTTGGGATCGTGTAGAAGTAAATGACATGGCCATGATTATTTCAGCAGGGGTAGACAGCAGCGAGGGCGATGAAATTGAAATGACTGTTCAAGTCTTCATTCCGAATCCAGCTTCCGCGGGCACGGTGGGAACTGGAGGGGGAGAAGGGAATGTGTACACCTTGTCATCGGTAGGAGAATCCATGGCGGATGCTTTAAGTGAATTGCAAAAGAAGCTGCCTCGTTATTTTTCTTGGGGGCATGCGAAAGCCTATTTCTTTGGAGAACAGTTGGCTAGAAAAGGTCTGTATGACGAGTTTGATTTCTTATTCAGAGATGTCCAGACACGGGAGCAATCTAATTTCTTTTTATGCAAAGGAACCGCCAGGAAATTGTTGGAGTCGCAAGTGGATCCTAATACCTATGAAACATTAATTAAGCTTTCGCAGAAACCGGTAAATCATTCCTCAACGATGCATGAAGTGGAAGAACTGATAAACGCTGAATCTCAATCTTTTCTATTGCCGGTTGTCGCCCCCACCCAATTAATTACGAATAAAGCTAAAAAGCAGATCCTGAGTGTGGAAGGGATGTCTATCATCCAAAAGCAGAAACTAATAGGTTATTTGAGTCCTGAATCCATCATGGGGATTCGATTGTTAAGACCCAAAGATCTTGGCCGAAATATATCACTAACGCAGGAGCTTGATGGTGGTAAAATCGTAATTAAAATTATGCATACCAAGATTCGCTTGTATCCTTCGATCGTAAATGGAGAATGGAAAATGAGAATAAAACTAACGCTGGATGCCGATGTTCTGCAAAATTCAAGCACAATAGTACTCGGTAAAGGCATGGATGCCATGAGACACATAGAGGAGCCTTTCAATGATGAAATTAAGGAAATAATGGTAAATACGCTGCATCAATTGCAAACCGTGCATAAAGCAGATGTTGTCGGATTGGCGAGAGCATTTCACAAAGAATATCCTCATGAATGGCAAGCTGCCAAAAGTGAGTGGAATACTAAGTTTCAAACGATGGATATTCAAGTGGAAGTGAACAGTACCATCCAGAAACCCGGAGTTGCCAATCTTCCCGTGCGCCAGAGAAAAGATGAGGTGGGCCATGAATGACATGGTTTTAACAAACCGTCAAATATTTTGGATGATGGTTAGCACGCAAATCATAATGACCATTCTATTGACCACAGCTCCTGCTATAGAATTAGCCAAACAAGACGCTTGGTTTTCTTTGACTGCGTCTACAGCGATCGCGGCAGGCATTGCCTATGTTTGCGGGAAGCTCAACTCGATATTTCCTGACAAAACACTTGTTGAATTTAACCGGATCTTGCTTGGTAAATGGCTGGGAGGGATTGTTTCTGCGCTGTATATTCTGGTTTGGATCGTCATTCTAACGGTGATATTAAAACAATTCAGTTTATTTATTACAGGTACGATCATGCCCAGAACGCCGGTATTTTTAATCCAAATCCCGATGTTTCTCGTCGTGCTTTATCCGACCATACATGGGATTGGCGTGATTGCGCGTATTTGTGAATTAACAGGCCCGATAATCTTGATTGGCATTATAGGGCCTATATTTTTATCTATCAATCAACTGGACCGGGATCGGCTGCTGCCGATTTATTCAGATACGGGTTTACTGCCATTATTAAAAGGTGCGCTGCCCACGGCATCCTTCTTAGGCGACTGCATCATGCTTCTTATGCTTATTGCCTTTGTGCCCCAGCGAAAGCAGATTGTTCGCCATGCGGTAGGAGGGGTTATGCTCTCAGGCATCGTTAGCTTGATATCGGTTGTGGTCAGTATCTTAATGTTTGGACATAATGTTGCAGCCAATTACACGTATCCAATGCTAATGATTGTCCGTTCCATATCTATTGGTGGCATTATTGAGAATTTGGATGCAATCGTTGTAACCATTTGGATCATGAGCGTTTTTACAAAATTAGCGCTTTATTTATTTGTATCCAGCTATGGCACTACAAAACTTTTGGGGTTGAAAGATTGGAGAAAAACTACGTGGGTCATAGCAGCTATAGTCATTATAGCTTCCTTGATCCCTCTCAACTATGAAGAAATTTCCGTCATTTTTCCCGTTAAGGTAGCTGTTCCCTATATATTCCCGATTTTCATGGTGGCAGGTCCGCTGCTGCTGCTTCTACTGGCGCTTAGGAAACGGAAGAAATTGCGTATGCAGCCGACCCCATAAGTGTTTACATATTAGTAATGCCTCACGGGCAGACCCATTCAGGAAAGGTTGTATCCGTAAATATCCAATACAGGAAAGGGATGAAAAGGATGAGTGAACAAACGTTGCAAAAAACGGGCATGCAACTTCCGGATTTGAAAGGTAAGGTAGCGCTGATCACCGGGGCTGGCTCAGGTATTGGTCGAGCAACTGCGATTATGTTAGCCCAGCAAGGGATGAAGGTGTGTCTAGTAGATTTAAAAGATGAACGAAGCGAACAAACAAAGCAGGAAATAACGAATGCTGGCGGTGAGTGTATCACCGCGGATGTCGATATCGTTGATCCGGCACGCGTCGAGAAGGCTTTTGAGCAGACGGTGAAAACATGGGGCCGGCTGGATGTCGTTTTCGCCAACGCAGGCATTAATGGCGTCTTGGCGCCTATTGAAGACATGAAGCCTGAGGATTGGGACCGAACGTTATCCGTCAATCTGAAAGGTACGTTCCTATGTGTGAAGTTTGCGATTCCTTATTTAAAAGAGCAGGGTGGCAGTATTATTGTCACTAGCTCTATTAATGGCAGCCGAGCTTTTTCCGGATTCGGTATGACGGCTTACAGTTCATCTAAGGCAGGACAGGTAGCATTTACAAAAATGGCCTCATTGGAACTCGCAAGGTACAAAATTCGGGTTAATGCCATTTGTCCAGGTTCAATTGAAACAAACATCGGTGAGAATACGAATCCGACACCAGAACTCGAAAAAATCAAAATTCCTGTGAAGTACCCAGAAGGAAGTCAGCCATTGGAACATTCATCTGGACAGCCTGAGCAGGTTGCCAGCCTTGTAGCCTTTCTGGCTTCGAACGCTTCAAGCCATATTACGGGTACAGAATTGTTCATTGATGGCGCTGAGTCACTCCTATAATATGGCCTAAGAGACTGCCCGAATTTATCGGCAGTCTCTTTTATTTTCGCGGACTATATTGACACTCGATATATCATACGTTATTATATCGATATGTGATACATTGTCAGTCGATATAATAGAAGGCGATATAATGTTTTATTTGAAATGAGGTGAGAGGTACATGGAGTTTTCCAAAGAATTACTGCCATTGACGGAAGCATTTTACTATATTTTAGTGACTTTATATCCCCGCGCGGCACACGGCTACGCGATGATGCAGGATGTCGAGAAGATGAGCGCCGGCAGGGTACGCATAGGTGCAGGTACCTTGTATACAGCTTTAAATACGCTGCAGAAAAAAGGGTTAATCGAGAACGCGCCGGAGACTGAGGTTGGTGCTGATTCACGGCGCAAGTTGTACGCGATAACCGAGCTGGGCAGGAACGTTTTGAAAGCAGAAATGGATCGTATGGAAGAATTATTATCTAATGCGAGATCAGCCATCGCAAATGTGGAGTAGGAGAGGGAGAGCGAATGAAAACCAACACGCTAAGTAACCAATTCGAATACCGGACTAGATTTTCATTTGTATGGAATTATGAGAAGGATGAGACGTGGCTCACCGACTTGTCTGCACAAGGCTTACACTTGGTTAAACCGGGGGTATTCCGCAATCGCTTTGAGAAGATCAGCACGGTTCGTTATGTATATCGCATGGATTACCAGAAAATCACCAGTACAGATAAGCTCAATGAATATAAGGCTCTTTTTGAAGATTCAGGATGGGAGCACGTAGATTCACTTTTTGGCTGGCATTATTTCAGGAAACCTATTCGTGAAGGCGAATCGTTTGATATTTATACAGACCGTTTGTCGTTGAAGCTGTTATTCAAAAGAGTTCAACTCACTTTGGGTGTCGTTGCCTTAGCAAACTTGGTGCTGCTACTCGTGAATGCGCCTAAGCTATTTACCGAAACAAGCTCACAAGTGATCGGAAGCACACTGACGTTCGTGGTGCCGTTAGAATTATTCTGTGTTCTCTTGTTAACCTACGGCTGCTTGCGATTTCAACAAAAAATCAAAAAACTTGACGAACAATAATTGAAAATAAGGAGTGATTATCGGATTGCTTACTTATGTGAAAAGAGTGTATTCCGCTTGGATCGACTATCCGTTGCAAGCGGGGAAATTGCTTCAAGACCAATATCGTATCCTGCGATTTCTTGGGTTGGGAAGTTATGGGTTGACCTACTTGTGTCAAGACATCCGGAGCGGTGCAGAGCTTGTAATTAAGCAAGCGAAACCAAGTAAGGGACAGCTAGCCCGTGACTTGCTGCAGCAGGAGCTCGAAATTATGCGTCAGCTGCAGCATCCTTCCATTCCAAGCTGCTTAGCATCCTTTAGGGAAAGTAAACAGATGTTCATGATCATGGACTATGTAAAAGGCCAAACAGTAGAAGATTTGATTTTTGAAAGAGGGGCTCAATTTTCAGAAAAGGAAGCGTTAAGCCTGGTTCGCAAGCTAATGTCAGTGGTGTTCTATCTGCACACGCAAGGTTTCGTCCATCGTGATATCCGGATTCCTAATGTTATTCTACAGGGGGAGCGAATCCATTTAATTGATTTTGGCTTAGCTTCACGAATCGGGGGGCCAGCTGTTCAAGGTGAAAGAACAGATGAGGCATTACAGCGCCGGCGAGCTGCTGAGGTGACTTCCGATCTGTATGCAATCGGTCACTTTTTACTCTTTATGCTGTATTCAACCTTTGAGTCGACAAAGGTCCATGAGGAAAGCGTCCAAGGCTGGGAAGAGGAGCTCGATCTCACACCGGTTACGAAACGAATGATTCGCAAGCTGCTCCAGATAGATCCAGCATACACCAGTACGCAAGAATTCATCGATGAACTAGACGCGATCCTTCAGTAATCAAAACAAAAAAGCCACTTTCGCGGCTTTGGATTAGCTTGAACTATGTTGTCTATTTCGGTAATATCCATGACCTTGCTGGTTGTGTCCACTTCCAGGATACCGATCAGATGAAGAATGGCGATGACCATAATGGACCCTATGACTGCTATTCTGACGATAACCTCGGTGTTTGGAGTGGAAAATGGAGCCTAATAGTTTTTTTAGTAAATGTTTTATCATTTGTTAGGATGCCTCCAATCGTTTTAATTTTTAATACGAATGGAGACTCCAATAGTTTCAAGCTGGCAGGGAGCTACAAGGTGTTTTCTCGTTCTAATGCATTTAAACGTTCAAGGATTCTACGTTTTCGGTACAGCATTTTTGCGGATTCGCCTACATCCTTAAGCGTGCCGCGGTTGATCCAAGCACCGAAGAGGATGCCGGCAATAGGAATCAACTGAAACAGTTTCTTCCAACCCCAATTGTCGCGATAAGTAGCGAAAACTTCTCGCCAGCCCTGCAGTTGTGAAATCATCTGCGCATCTGCTTGATTATTTGCCGCATAGTCGCTAAGTTCATCAAGGATCGCCTTCTTGCCGACGATATCTGCGGAAGAGAATTGCATGCATTTAATTGTGAAGATCCGTTCCTGCTTGATTTTGGGATCATAGCCATAACAGATGGCAAGCTCTTGAATGGTTTTCAAAGACAGGCCAAGAACGGCTGGAATATCGATGGCGAGGGTAAGAATGCCGCCAATTCCTGTCGTTGCTCCTTGGAGAGTGGCTAGTTTCGTCCGATTGTGAATAATCTCATCTGCTGCTTGATCAAGGATGTGAAGTGGAAGTGTCTCCACATCTTCAATTGCAACTATCTCTGTGTGCGCTGGATGATTTCCCTCAACACGCTGACGCACTTCTGCAATATGGCGCAATGTTCCTGCTTCCGAAATGAGATAGCGGCCGCCCGCCTGCAAATAATTCCCTAGTTCATTCAAAGCCTCGCTAATTTTCTTGTTCCATATTTTAGGTGTAAGCCGATCTAATAGTTGAAAAGGCAGACGCCCAATTTTCTCCCAAAACCACAAATCCTTCTGTTCAGACTCCCAAGTTTTAATTATGTTTAGCTCTTGCAGCAATTGTTCTCTAGTTTCCATCCTCATTTACAACTCCTTTGCATGTTGTATACGTTTCAGAGCTGTATTTGGATTCAATGATAGATTTTTTTGATAACGCGTTGCAACTTGTTCTAAATATTTGTGAATCCAGGCATCGACAGACTCGGCGTTGAGACAATTTTTGCGAAAGGAGCTTGGCGGAGTGCCCATTTCCTTGGTGAAGACTTGTGTAAAATAGTGGATGCTCTCAAAGCCGGTATCTTCAGCAATTTGTTTCAGCGGAATGTCCGTGTATCCGAGCAAATAGGCGGCCCTTTTGACCCTTTCTGTTTTGACGACGGAAGGAAAGGATTGACCTAATTCTTCCGCCATCAGGCGAGAGAGTTGCCGCTCGGACACATGCAGGCTTTGAGCTACGTCTGAAAGCGCTATTTTCTTCGTTAGATGCGTCTGGATGTATTCTTTTGCTCGCTTGAGAGTGCCTTGCAGCTCTGATATCGCAGTGGATGATGCCGTATCGCCAGAGACGCAGTGATGCAGAAATAAGCTGATACAACTCATGACTAGCGTATAGGCTAGATGCTCAATTGATTCCTTGTAGCGAATTTCAGACTCAGCCGCCTGAATAAGCAGCGCTTGCCAAATGAGCGCGGGCGCAGTCTGCTCGGCATTCGGGACGAATAAGTGCGGATAAGCACTCAACTGGTGAAAATCGCGTATAAAAGCTTCGCTGGATTCGGACGTTACGGGTTCGATAGCAAAAAACAGCAGCAGCATGCCCGCATCGCTTTGGATATAGTGTCTGCTTTCGGGTTTGGAACAGTAAAGCGTTCCAGCACGCAGCGGATAGGTTACTCCATCTGAAAAGTAAGCGCCTTCACCTTGGACAACATAACAAATTTCAAAGAAGGAGTGTGCATGGGGGCTGTTCCCCATATGCTGCGGCTTCGCCCCCCAATAATGAACAAAGATGGATGCGGAGGCCCCTTGCAGCTGATCCAGATGTTGGTTGAGGTATAGGTTACTTCGAGAATAAACAGTATGGCTCAGCACGAAAGTGATCTCCCCTCTAGTAAGCTGACATCTATTATATCACGGAATTTTTCAAAAAAACGGCGTGTTTTTACAAAGACTGACTCCGTGTTCCTTTTCTATAATGAGGTGGAAGATCACGCAAAGGGGCTGTTCGATATGGGAAGCGAGAACCATGTATCGCTGGCAGGGATTATGGGATTTCCGGTAACACCGTTTGATCATAACGAGAAGGTGAATGAAAAAGCGTTTGAGGCAAATGTTCAATTTTTATTGGACAATGGCTTAGATTCGGTATTTGTTTGTGCAGGTTCTGGAGAGTTTCAATCCTTGGATATCAAAGAATATGAGCAGCTAGTTGCGATCGGTGTCTCAGTTGCCGCTGGAAAAGTGCCCGTATTCGCAGGAGCAGGAGGCAACTTGAAGGAAGCGGTGGAACGCGTCCAACTCGCGGAAAGACTCGGAGCAGACGGATTGTTGCTTCTGCCTCCATACCTTATTATTCCTGAACAGGAAGGGCTGTATCACTATTATCGGACGATCGCCCAGAGCACGGCATTGCCTGTCATTATTTATCAGCGTGATAATTCGGTATTTACATTAAGCACTTTAGTAAAATTGGCGAATCTGCCGAACGTCATTGGGTTCAAGGACGGGTTAGGAAATTTCGAGCTTAATATCGAATTCGTGCAATCGCTTGGGAATAAACTGCAATGGATGAATGGGATGCCGCTTGCGGAGCTGACTATGCCTGCCTATCATGCGCTTGGCTTCCATTCCTATTCATCGGCAATTTCCAATTATATCCCTCAGGTTTCGAGAAAATATCATGAGAGCCTAATTGGAGGCAATCAGGAGTTGCTGCAAGCTATCTATCGCGAAGTGATTTTACCGATTCACCGTATCCGTCAGCTTCGCAAAGGCTATGCGGTTTCACTCATCAAAGCAGGGATGGACATCGTTGGCTTGCCGGTTGGTTTGCAGGTTCGGTCACCGCTAGTGCCAGTTGAGCGAGAGCACTATGTACAGCTGGAATCGATTATCAAGAAGAGCATGGACTTGATCGCTTCTACCAATAACATATAGGAGGATATGAACAATGATGAAGGTATCGATTCAAGTTCCAACATGTGATCTGTCCGATAGCGATTTAAAACAAATGTGCCAGCTTGGCGTCGATTGTATAGATTTTACAAGGGGTTCATCGTTTCCTGGCGTGAAGGAACTCGGTTATCCAGATCTTGACCAGCTGCTTAAGCTCAGACGCAGAATCCGTTCACATGGGATGGACATCAACCGAGTGACGCTTCCAGATATCTCAAACAGTTTTATGTTGGAGGAACCTGGTTCAGATATTCAATTGGAGCATGTGAGCAATGCCATCAAAACATTTGGCGAAGGGGGGATCACGCTGGTTCGTCAGCGGTTTGCAGGCGATGTTTTTCCATATATGTCAGAGGAATACACAGCTGTGCACCGCGGAGGCGCGTTGGTACGCGGGGAATCTATAGGGCGAAATCCAGATAAGCAGCCTCCATCCGTGGAACAATTGAACGCTTGGTGGAAGCGCTTCGATCTCGTCTTCGGCAAGCTGGTTCCGCTCGCAGAGGCGTACAATGTTAATCTGGCTGTTCATCCATCAGACACACCGCATCATAATACGCCATTCGGCGGTCTAGGTTTTCATCGCGTTATCGATGCTTTTCCTAGCCGGAATGTTGGATTGGTTTACTGCGTTGGTACTCGCGGGGAAGCGGGCGGCACACCGTTAGTACTTGATGAGATTTATCAATACGGGCGTAAGGATCGGATTTTTTTGGTTCACTTCCGTAACATCCGCGGCAGTTTAGCGACTGCAGGCGCATTTGAAGAGGCACTGCTAGACGATGGTCACATGAATATGGCGAAAATTTTATTAGCCCTGCACCAGGTTGGCTATAACGGGTGTATTAACCCAGATCATATTACTTCACTTGAAATGGACCGTGCCCCGCATAATCCTTCGAAATCAGGTATGGGATGGGTCGGTTGGGCTTATTCTATCGGCTATGTGAAAGCGCTGCTTGCGGCATTAACTGAATTTAGAGGCGGGAGGGATTAACGAGTGGCTGAATCTATAACGTATCTCAATTATATAGGCGGAGAGTGGAAAGCCGCTTCAAGCAGGTTGGTTGATGCTAGCATTAACCCAGCTAACCGTCATGAAACTGTGGGCTACATCCAGAAATCCACGCTAGATGATTTGAATGAAGCTGTAGGCGCGGCTAGAGATGCTAAGCAGGGATGGCGTAAATTATCTGGCCCAGTACGCGGTGAGTTCTTGTTCAAGGTCGCCAACCAAGTGGAGCAGCGTCTGGATGAGATTGCGGAAATGATGACCCGCGAAATGGGGAAAACGCTCCCAGAGGCGAAAGGCGAAACCGCTCGCGGTGTTGCGATTTTGCGCTATTACGCAGGCGAAGGCATGCGAAGTATCGGTGACGTAATCCCTTCTACGGATAGCGCTGCGTTGATGTTCACGTCACGGGTGCCGCTTGGTGTCGTTGGCGTCATCACGCCATGGAATTTCCCTGTTGCGATTCCTATCTGGAAAATAGCTCCTGCTTTGATTTACGGTAACACCGTAGTGTTCAAGCCAGCGCAAGAAACAGCGGTCACCGCTGCTTTGATCCTTGAATGTTTCCATGCAGCAGGTCTTCCTGCTGGTGTTATCAATATGGTGACTGGCGATGGCGGCGTCATCGGACAAGCCATGGCCGACCACATGGACATCCAAGGCATCACATTTACAGGCTCGAACGCAGTGGGTAAAAGAGTCGGCCAAAGCGCTCTCGCAAGAGGAGCCAAGTACCAGCTCGAAATGGGAGGAAAGAACCCCGTTATCGTGGCACGGGATGCCGATCTAGATCTAGCGGTGGATGCGACAATTAGCGGCGGGTTGAAATCGACTGGGCAGAAGTGCACAGCGACAAGCCGAGTTATCGTCCATCACGAGGTTTACGAAGCTTTTAAGAGGAAGCTGCTGCAGAAAATTCAGAATATCCGTCTGGGCTCAGGCCTAGAGGCTGAAACATGGATGGGGCCTTGTGCAAGCGAAAATCAGTACCGGACGGTCCTATCCTACATTGCAAAAGGTGTAGAAGAGGGCGGCACTTTGTTATGCGGAGGCGGAAAAGGCCAGGGGCAGGCATTAGAGTCTGGCTACTTTGTTGAACCAACCGTTTTCGAAAACATTTCCAGCTCGATGACCATCGCGCAGGAAGAGATTTTCGGGCCCGTACTTGCTCTGATTAAGGTGAATTCGCTGGAAGAAGCGATCCAAATCGCCAATGACGTGAAATTTGGACTCAGTGCTTCGATTTTTACACGTGATATTTCGACCATGCTGACGTTCATGACTGATATCGATGCAGGTATGGTTCGGATCAACGCGGAAAGTGCGGGTGTGGAGCTGCAAGCACCATTCGGCGGCGTAAAGCAATCCAGTTCCGGCTCTAGAGAGCAAGGGCAAGCAGCGATTGAATTTTATACGGATATTAAAACCGTATTCGTTAAAGCGTAATAAGCGGGTTCAAGTGAATGGTTGGGCGGGATTAACATCCTGCTCAACTATTTTTTTCTGCAAAAAGACCTGTTCCTATCGAAAAATAAGAGAAGTCGACAACAAATGTCAGTGATTTTTGTGTGAATTTGGAGTTTGAATGTATAATAGTGCTATAGATGATTTAACAACTAGGTGAATAAAGGGGGATGTACGGTGCAATCGAAGTTTAAAGTCGCTATAGGCATATCCATTCTGGGGTATGTCGTAAGTCTCATAACTGCCCGCTTTCTGCCTGGCGCAGTTAACTTATTAGTGCCAACTACTTTTTCTTTAGGCAGTCTTATCATACTAAGTCGCAATCATTCCACGGAAGTAAAAAGGATAAACGTCCCAAATTCGGCTCCCGATTCTTTGCCTAATGTGACGAGTACAAGCAGTTCTGCTACGCCCAGCAGTGCAATGGAATTGAAAAGTGAAAGTGATCCATTTTGGGGGCCGATAGCTGAGTACATTCATGTTATTGAGGAGACGATGATCTCAGAGGGCCAGAAGAATACACTGGATAATGAAATCGTAGAAAAGACGCTTAGCCTGCTTGCAAGAGTTGGCAGGTTAATTCCGCAGCTGAAAGAACTTAATGATGCCAACATGAATCATAACATACAACGTTTGATCTTCAAGGATCTGAATGGCGCGATTAACCCTTTTCTTAAGCTGGGTGGTGAAGCGAAACGTTTAAATCGTCGGCTTCTGCTTACTGGGATTAAGGATATTAACTCCAAACTTTCCGCTTATGTTGAGACAATTGAACAAAAAGATCTCATTGAATTGCAAACAAGAATGGAACTCATCCAACAACGCTATCGTTCTGAAGACTAAAGGAGGAATTACCGATGACAACCCAATTAGTGCAATTAAAGTCTGCAGATTTAGAGAAAGTAGAGCAGGAAGCGAAACAAATGCTCCAAAAGGTATCTACTACGGATGATATGGAGTTAGAAGTCTTGATGGATTCCATCGGTCGTATGGGTGCCAAAACCATGGAGCAGGCTGGTCAATCTTTGGCCATGTTAGAGCGTCCCGTGAATGAATTAATGTCTGGCAAACGCTCAGAGGTTCAAAACAACATTTTGAAGCTTCGCCATGAAATCGATTCTTTGAGTAAAAGTAAGCAGCTTGGCTTCTTTGAAAAAATAATGAAAAAAACACCACTTAAAAATTATGTATACAAATATCAATCTGTAAAAACAAACGTTAATGCGATCGTCCAATCGCTCCGAAATGGCAAGGAAACACTTGAAGAAAATATGGCTTACATGAAAACACTGAAGAAAAACTCCCTCGAATCTGTCTACAATCTTCAAATGCGGATCGCAATGGGAGAGAATTTAAAGCAGTTGTTTGAAGCGGAGATTAGCAAGCCAGAAAATGAAGGCCGTAAAGTGCATCTCGAAAGAGGACTTCGTAAAGTAGTGACGCGGATACAGTCATTTCAGGAAATGATTATCCTCTATCAGCAGGCAATTGCGGGGACAGATATTATCAATGACAATAATGATAAGCTCATTGATGCGGTTGATGCGACAATCGATAAAACACAGAATCTGCTTACGGTATCCGCGATGATTTCGATGGCTATCGAGGATCAAGTACAAACCATAGATGCTGTGAATTCGGCGAATGCGACGCTTAATAAAATGTTTGAGGACAACTCTCGGTTGTTGAAAGAAACGACGCAGAAAACGAATGAGTTGCTTGGGAACTCAGGTTTACAAATGGACTCCATCGAGCGCGGGATGAATGATCTCTTTAGTGCTTTGGATCTATTTGAACAGTCTAATCGGACAATCATTCAATCCGCTACGGAGCACACGAAACGACTCGGGAACATTAGTCAGCAGATGACCCAGAGACTAGGCTTAATGCCAGGAAATAAAACGGGTGTAGAGAAAGATCCTGAGCTTAGCCGGCTTTTAGAATAAAAATGAGCGAGGCTGCCAGCCGTACTTGGCAGTCTCGTTTTTTTATGAATAAGTTTCGCCCATAATTGGGAAATTAGACCGAATGTCAATCCAATCGAAATGGGAGGTAAGTACGATGCCAGATCATTCTAAAGGCCAGAAGAACATCGTTGACAACAAAACGAGTATGTTCAATAACATTGGGCAGTCGGCGACAAATTATGTCCAGAATGCCATTGAAAATGTGTATGATTCCACCCAAGACGCCACCCAAAACTTGGTGAATAACGTCATGAAGCGAAAGAAAGCTGATCATAAAGATCAGGTTAATAATTAAGAAGGTTGAGCAGCCGGGCGCTGAAGTACTTCGGATGAGCGCAAGAACCCGGCTGTTTTGCTTAACGTCGAAACCTCCTGTTATTTTCCGCATCAGCACCACTTTTGCTTAATTAGCTGGACTTTCTGAAGTTAATTCTGCCAAACCGAGGGTCGCTAGGGTAGCTATTGTCGAAATAGCGGGAGTTTCTCCAGTTATTTCGTTCCCTGCCATCGCGCGGATCAGATTAACAGTAGATTTTCCTGCTATTCCAGCAGAGGCGTTGTACTCGTTCTCGTTCTATAGGAACTAGCCAGCGGGATGGATTGATTGCGCGTAGTGAAAATTAATATTTCATGCAAATCCGTACAAAAACCGCCTCCAAGGCGGTTTTTTTGTTCTAGCAGAATATCTCTTTCATAACCCACTTTTCAGATCTATCAAATTCATGTAAAGTATGGAAAAGACATCTAAGGAATAAGCGTTTTTGAATGGTAACTAACCTTTTAAACGAGAGGAGAATGATTGATGTATTCTTTATTAATCGTGGATGATGAAAGGTGGGTTCGTCAAGGATTAGTTACGACCATTGATTGGCAGGCAGAGGGCATTGAAGTGATAGGTGATGTGGAGGATGGTGAAGATGCTTTAACCTTCATTCACAATCACATACCGGATATCATCATCACAGATATCAAAATGCCGCGCATGGATGGTCTTGCTTTCATTGAAGCACTCAAAAACGCCAAGCTGCCCTCAAAAATCATTATTATCAGCGGATACAGCGAGTTTAGCTATGCGCAAAAAGCCATGCGTCTCGGAGCCGTTGATTATGTGCTCAAGCCGATCGAGGAAACACTTATGCTGGACGTTGTACGAAAGTGCATTGAGCAAATAAAACGTGAAAGAGAAGATCACGATGAATTCAAGATGATGTCAGAACGCGTTCGAGAAAGCTTACCGCTGGCCCATCAGCGTTATGTTGAAACGCTTCTTGCAAATGGAAGCGCTTCACAACAATTCTCGCAAGCGGTGTGGGATCGTCTCAATATTCCATTAGACCCCAATCAGATCAAGGTTATTATGATCAAGATTTATGATTGGGGGGTGCACGAGATAAACCCGAAGGAGCATTACTTGCTCCGCCATGCAGTTGGCAATCTCGTCAAAGAAACCGGGAAAAATGTGATGAATCTGATCGGTTGTCCTCTACATGACGACAAAGATTCAGATTTAGTGATACTAGCTTCCTCTAACTTGAAGGGTGAGCCTGGCCATGATCTGGGGTTTTGGGAGACGTTAGTTGACTCATGCTGGCGGTACTTGGGAATCGGTATCAACATTGGGATCAGCAAACAACGTCAGATCACAGACATTCACGCTTCTTTCCAAGAAGCCGTGCAGATTTCCGCCTACGCGTTCTACGAAGGATACGGGAAGGTTTATGACGCGGAAAGGATGGAGGTGCCTGAGTCCCATTTACTCCCCAAATATACGCAGCCAAATGGCTGGGTAACCAGGTTTGTACATGCTGTAAAGCTTAGCGATGATGCTGCGCTTCGTACTCTTATCGATGAACTGTTCGCACACTTGCTGATGCATAAACAGAAGTGTTCGCCGCATGTGTTGAGAAAGGGCTTAACCACCATTTTCAGTGAAGTTGAGATGAAATTAGAGATTAATTATGCTTCTGATTTGAAAGAGGTCAATAAGAGCTTTGTCCTTCCCTACTTTGCTTTGTCGGATTTAAAGGATGTGCTGCTTACGATCCTGCTTCAATTCCAGCCTGGCGATACGAACTCGGGTAATCGAAAAAGGTTTATCGAGCTGGCTGTTGACTATATGGAAAAGCATTATACTGAGCCGCTTACCATGAACCGAGTAGCTGAGCATTTGTTTTTGAACCCTTCTTATTTTAGCAAAATATTTCATGAAAAAACGGGTGAGACGTTCAGTAAATATTTAATTCGTCTACGGGTGAATAGAGCGAAGGAGCTTCTCAAAGACTCGACGCTGAAAATTTATGAGGTGGCGGAGCAGGTGGGCTATCAGGACTTCCGGCATTTTGTGAAGCTGTTTAAGGAGCAGGAGGGAATGACTCCAGCTCAGTATCGCGATATTGGCGTCTAAGGCCTAATTTGGAGGGGACATAAGCTTGAAGCTTCTTGCACATCTCAAATGGCGTTCGGTAGGCTATAAATTATTCATTTTATTTTTTGCTAGCATCACGATCTCCATCATGCTCATGGGGTATTTATCCTATCATAAAGCGAATGAGATTATCAGCTCCAAAGTCTCACAAGTAGCTTGGCAAACGGTCCAGCAAGCGAATAGGCGGCTAGAGCTGATTATGAACGAGTATGATAACAGGTCATTATTGATTTTTGGAAATAAGGAAATTCAGAGAGGCATTCTCGGTGAATACAGGGATAGCTACGATCAAAGCTACAACAATCAACAGATTGGCAAGTTTTTGTCCAACTTGGTGAATGTCAAAAATGATACGTTGAACATTTATATTTTGGGTGAGCGCAGCGCTTCCTATCGGTTCACGAACAATGGGTTTACGGAACTCCCGATGATTACCAAAGTGGAAGAAGAACAGGATTGGTACAAAGAGATAAAGGCTGCTAACGGTCAGGTGGTTTGGTATGGCATCCGTTCACCTTTGGTCAAATCAACGATTGTTCAAGACAATAAACCCGTCTTTGTGATGGGCCGTTCGCTCAAAAACTTCGATAATCTGAATCAAACACTTGGCGTGCTCATCATGGAGTTTAACCCGGAGCTGATCCAGCAATTCTTGTCCGAGCTTGACTTCCAAGCTCATGGTACTACGTATATTGTGAATGAAAACGACACGGTTGTTGCCGACTCGAACGGTTCACTGAGTATGCGGCCAGCAGGGTTGTATCTTCCGCCAACGCCAAGCGGATATTTAACAGACAAGGTCGATGGCAAAGATTTAATGGTGGTCTATGATCAATTGAAAATCAATGATTGGAAGCTTGTCGGTATGGCACCGATTCAAAATTTAGTCAGTGATTCAAGAAAAATCGCCTATTACACGGTCTATCTCGTCATTGGTTTTAGCGTTGTAGCTATCGCCTTAGCGTTCTTATTTGCCAAGCAAATGCATAAGCCGGTCAGAATGCTTTTGTGGTCCATGCGCAGGGCCAGAGAGGGCGATTTCGATGTGCAAATTACGGATGAGCGCAAGGATGAATTCGGCATGCTGTATCACAGCTTTAATACGATGGTGACGCGCATTAAGGATTTAATTGATGAAGTGTATATTCAAAAGCTGCTTAAAAAGGAAACGCAGTTAAAAATGATGGCCTCGCAGATTAACGCCCATTTTTTGTATAACACGTTGGATTCCATTCATTGGATCTCCCGCATTTACAAGGTCGATGAAATCAGTACGATGATTTTCGGTTTATCCAAATATCTCCGGGTCAGCTTAAGTGAAGGAAATGACTTTGTAACCGTCAAGGAAAGCGCTGAACTGCTGGAAAGTTATTTATCGATTCAAAAAGTAAGGTATCAGGATAAATTTACCGTGAATATGTACATAGATTCCGCCATGCTGGATCACAAAGTTCTGAAATTCGTCTTTCAGCCGCTTGTAGAGAATGCTATTTATCATGGACTTGAGAATAAGCGAGGCAAAGGCAGACTGGATATTAGCTGGAAAATGGATGGCCAAATTCTTAATTTTGAAGTTGAGGATGATGGCATCGGGATTCATGCGGATAAAATGGCGGAATTAACCGCCATGATGGCAAGCGATGAATGGGAGGGAGAACATAATTTTGCCTTGAGAAATATTCATTCGCAAATTCAGTTAACCTATGGCAAAGAGTATGGACTCTCTATTGAGAGTACGCCGGGTTCTGGTACGAAAGTGAAGCTAGTGCTTCCCCTTCGAATATGACGAAATGGATGAACGAACAAAAATAATACACTAAAAACAAAAGTTCCCACGTTTAAAGAAGGTCGTGAAAGCGATTACAATTAAGGTAAGCTCATAAGCGAGTGAGAAACTAAAAGGAGGATCAATATGAACAATAGAAAAAAACGTATCGATTGGCAAAGCAAGAAGTTGATTGCACTCCCACTCTCAGCAGCACTGGCAATGACTTTGGTAGCAGCCGGCTGCAGTTCAACGAACACCGCATCGAGCAGTCCAGACACCAAAGGAACAGAAGCAAAGAGCACAGACGCTAGCACGCCTAAAGCCGCTACTAGCTCAAACGCACCTGTAACGATTGATTTTTGGTTTCCGTGGGGCGGAGACTATCAGAAGGATTTTAAAGCAAATGTCGTAGACGTTTTTGAGAAGCAGCATCCTAATATAAAAGTGAAAATGACATTCGTGGAGACAACAGGCCAAACACAAGCCTCAGATAAATTGCTAACTGCCATTGCAGGTGGAAATCCACCGGACGTCGCTTTGTTCGACCGATTCTTGATCGGTTCCTGGGCGGCCAAAGGTTCATTGACAGACTTATCGGGCTATGTGAAAAGCAGCGGAATATCTCCAGATGATTATTATAAAGGGCTTTGGGCCGAAACGGTTTATAAAGATAAGGTGTACGCACTTCCATGGGGAACTGACAATCGCGGCATGTTTTATAACAAAACGTTGTTGAAAGAAGCGGGTCTTGACCCGAACAAGCCGCCTGCAACGATAGCAGAGTTAGACCAAATGGCAGAGAAGGTTTTCAAAAAAGGAAGTAATGGTAAATATTCACAAATTGGCTTTATTCCATGGATGAATCAAGGCTTCTTATATACACAAGCTTGGAACTGGGGCGGGAAGTGGGAAGATGCCAATCATAACTTGACGCCAAACGATCCGCAAAACGTTAAAGCGCTGGCATGGATGGCTGACTATGCTAAGAAGTTTGATATCGCTAACTTGACTAGTTTCTCTGACGCTATGGGTCAAACGGGTATGAATCCGTTCTGGACGGGTAAGGTTGGATTCGTATTTGATGGCAACTGGATTCTGAACGATTTGTCGAAATACAAGCTCAACTTCGATTGGGGCGTTGCTCCGATGCCGGCAGCAGAAGGCAGTAAATCGGTAACATGGGCAGGCGGTTGGTCCTATGTCATTCCGAAGGGCTCGAAACATGAGAAAGAGGCATGGGAATTCGTGAAATTCGTATCACACAAAGAAGGTACGCTGCTTTGGGCGAAACGTCCGAATGCGGGCTATGATATTACAGCAATGCCTAAAGTTAACGAGGAATTGAAGTTGTCCGATAACGCGAACTTAAAGGTATTTTTGGACTTAATGCCAGCAGCCTACACAAGACCGGTTTCCCCAGTAGGCGCTTTCTTGTGGAATGAAGCCCTCAGGGTGCAAGATTTGGCAATTCACGGCAAAGGTGATGCCAAAGCGCTGCTCGACGAAGTGAAGAAGAATGTGGATACCGAATTGGCTAAAGTAGGTAACTAGTTAAACACAATAAGAGGCAGGGCATTCTGCATTGCCCTGCCTCTTTTACATGAAAAGGAGGGGAACGGATTGAAATTGGCCGAGACTGAAACTTCCATGAATAAATTGTCAGCTTCCGCAAATCTCGTAAAGACGAAGAAAACACGTTTCGAAAGAAAGATTTCCTTATTCGGATTGATCTTCGCAATGCCTTGGATTATCGGTTTGCTTCTCTTTCACGCCTATCCGCTTATCATGTCAGCTTACTACAGCCTAACCACTTACAGCATTCTTGAACCCGGAGAATTCGTAGGTTTCGATAATTATGCAAATCTTTTTAAAGACCGGGTATTCTGGATCAGTATCTATAATACCTTGTACTATACGGTGATTTTCGTTCCGTTAAGCATTGTGTTTGGCGTCAGTCTGGCGCTGCTTCTAAATTTGAAAATACGCGGTCAAGGCTTTTACCGAACGCTGTTTTTCATTCCAAGCTTAGTACCTCCAGTCGCTACTACAATCATCTGGTTGTGGCTGCTCAACCCGCAATTCGGTCTTGTGAATTATTGGTTGGATAAAATCGGTATATCAGGCCCGCCATGGATTGGAAGTGAAGTCTGGTCTAAACCTTCCCTTATCCTGATGAGCTTATGGGGCACAGGGCAAGCGGTTGTTATTTATTTGGCAGGCTTGCAGGATATCCCCCAAGATTACTACGATGCCGCCAGCGTGGATGGAGCCAGTGCTTGGCAGCGGACCAAAACGATTACGTTACCGCTATTAACGCCTGTTATCTTCTTCAATTTAATTATGGGCACCATCGGCGCTTTACAAAATTTCGTTCTACCCTTTACGCTCACGAATGGTCAGGGGACGCCAGCTAATTCCATGATGTTCTATGTGATGTATTTGTATACGAACGGTTTCGGCTATTTGAAAATGGGTTATGCTTCCGCCATGGCCTGGATTCTGTTCTTGATTGTGGTCGGTTTAACGGCGCTGATCTTCGTGTCGCAGAAACGCTGGGTCCACTATCAAGGAAAAGAATAGGGAGGAGAGATCATTATGGGAAGCACCGAGCTTGGCACTGTTCGAAAAATATTTTCGCATCTTATGTTAATTATCGTTGGCGCCTTTTTCCTATCGCCATTTCTATGGATGGTATCTACTTCGCTCAAAGCAAATAACGAATTGTTCATGTGGCCTCCGGTATGGATTCCAAGTGTCCTGGAGTGGAGCAACTATCCGAAAGCGTTAGATTATATTCCTTTTTTCAAATACTTGAGTAACACTCTAACAATTGCAGGCCTTGCAACATTCGCGGTGCTGTTATCTTGCCCGCTTGTCGCTTACAGCTTGGCTAGGATTCCATGGAGGGGGGCGAAGCCGCTTTTTGCCGTGACACTCCTCGTCATGATGCTGCCTTATCAGGTCACGATGATTCCTATCTTTATTGCCTTCAAAAATTTCGGCTGGGTCGGGACCAGCATCCCGCTTTGGCTTCCTGCTTTTTTCGGCGCGCCATTCTTCATTTTCTTGCTACGACAATTTTTCATGGGTTTGCCCAAGGAACTGGAAGACGCTGCGCGCATTGACGGTGCTTCAGAAATGCGTATTTATTGGCAAATTATTCTTCCGCTGTGCCGACCTGCTTTGCTGACGATCGCGCTGTTCCAGTTCATGGGCAGCTGGACGGATTATCAGGGGCCGCTTATTTATTTGTCGGACGAAAGCCAATACACGTTGATGCTTGGTATGCAGGCATTCAAATCACAGCACGGGGCCGAGTGGCAGATGATGATGGCTACGCTGGTTATGATTACGCTGCCTATTATTTTGCTTTACTTTTTCGTGCAAAGGGCATTTATTCGAGGAATTACGTTCTCAGGTATTAAATAGGAGGCTGCAGTCCGATGAGCAAAATTCGTATTGGTATGATTGGAACGGGAGGAATCTCCCACGTACATGGCCGTCAGTTGCTGGAGTTAGAGGAAGTGGACATTGTTGCGCTTTCCGATACAAGCACAGAGAACAGAGAAAAGTTTGCTGCCAGGTTTGAGCTTGAGGCAGTCAAGCATTATACCGACTATAAAGCGATGTTGGATGAGACCGAATTGGATGCTGTCGTGATATGCTCTCCGCATACACTGCACTTCCAGCAAGCGACCGATGCGCTTAACAAAGGACTGCATGTTCTCATCGAGAAGCCGATGACTTGTTCCTCAGAGGAAGCAGAGCTTCTGATTGCAACGGCAGAGAAGGCTGGGAAAGTGATGCAGGTTTCCTACCAACGTCATTTCCAGCCGGAATTCCTGTTCATTCGCGATGCGATTGCAAGCGGCGAGATCGGGAAGCTGACGTCGATTACGGCATCGCTGTATCAGGAGTGGAAACAATTCACTACCGGCTTGTGGAGACAAGTGCCGGAGTTGTCTGGCGGCGGTATGTTGATGGACTCCGGCAGTCATATTATCGATGTGCTCCTATGGACGACGGGGCTTACACCGGCTGAAGTGAAGACGAACCTGCACACGCAAGGAGCACCTGTAGAAATTGATTCCTTTACCTCAATTCGGTTCGAGGAAGGCGCTGTGGCTGGATTAAGCATTATCGGTTTTGCGCCATGCTGGCATGAAACCTATGTGTTTTGCGGGGAAGACGGGGGTATTTTCTACGATAATGGTAAAATTACGATCCAGCGCTTCGGAGAAAAGCCAGTTGTTCCTGAGCTGCCTGAACCGACGACCAATCAGGATAAAAGCTTTATCGACGCCATTCTAGGGCGACACGAGGTTAAGGTCCCAGGTACTTTTGCCCTGAAGGTTGTCAAGTTTACCGAGATGATTTATCAATCTGGCGGTTATAAGCCCTATTAAGGGAAAGTTGACATAAGGAGAGAAGACGATGAAATTACAAATAGGAATGCGCATCCCGCCTAGAATCGGCGCGGAAGGGTTGGAGTTAACTGCCGCATGGGCCGCCCAAGCAGGCTTGGATGTCCTTGATGTCCCTCATTTGAATCCTGAGGTCAAACAAATATGTGAGGCAGCGGGAATTGGCATAGGTTCCGTGGATGCGGTCCAAATGGGTGCACTTTTAAGCAAAGAGGATATTCGGAGAGAGAACGCGGCTGAAGCAGTAAAGAAGCAAATTACGGAAGTGGCTGCTCTTGGTGC
This sequence comes from Paenibacillus sp. J22R160, assembly GCF_059692135.1. Taxonomy (NCBI): domain Bacteria; kingdom Bacillati; phylum Bacillota; class Bacilli; order Caryophanales; family Paenibacillaceae; genus Paenibacillus; species Paenibacillus sp. J22R160. Next base: position 122,804 of record NZ_JCAUAU010000013.1, read on the forward strand.
GAAGGTCATGTTCATGTGCCTCGTACCGGAAGATCACACGCAAACGCGTCAGGAGAGCTTCGCAGTATGGAAGGATACATTTCCGGAGATTGTCGGTCACGCTGAACGCCAAGGCGTCTACATAGCCATTGAGGGTTGGCCAGGTCCAGCGCCACATTACCCAACGATTGGCTGCACGCCGGAAATGTGGCGCGCGATGTTTGAAGCGCTCCCCTCCAAACATTTTGGCCTGAATTATGATCCGTCTCATATGGTGCGGCTCGGTATCGATTACTTACGTGCATTGACGGAATTCGGTGAAAGAATCAATCATTGCCATGGCAAAGATACCGAAATCCTGCATGACGAGTTATTCGAGTGCGGCATCTTGCCTGCAACCTTTGGCGCAAAATACGGCTTCTCCGAAGGATCTTGGCGGTACACGATACCTGGTCAAGGGGATGTTGAGTGGAGCAAGGTCGCTGTGCGATTAGACCGGCTGGGCTATCAGGGCGCAATTTCCATTGAACTGGAAGATCACCGCTTCTGGGGAACACTGGAGAAGGAACAAGAAGGTATCGTGAAAGCAGCAGCGCATTTAAGAAATTATTTTTAATGAATTAAATAGATGGTTCGAAAGCCTTATCTGATCAGCATTCTGCTGTTTGGATAAGGTTTTTTAGATTCAGGAAAATATATCCAAGGCGAGGTGAATATGATAAGATATTGTCGAATTAGTATCCTACTAAATTTGATGGAGATTTGCAGGGGGGAGCCAAATGCACGCACGTATCTGGAGTCAAGCTGCCAAACAACAGTCACAAGGAGGGAATTCAAGCAGGTCGAGTACACAGCAGAGTGTGTCGAATAATCCGTATGCTTCCCTTGTACAATTACAACGAACGATTGGAAATAAGGCTGTTCAGCAGATGGTCGTCGGTACGCCACTGATTCAAGCTATGAGATGGCCAGCTGCTAAGCAGCAATCCAAATTAATTAGCCAAATCGCGGGATATTGGGGCGAATTGGACGGAGCGGATGTTAAGGAGTTCTATGAATGGTGTACTTCGTCTTCACAATTCGAGAATATTCCAAAAGAACTTAGTCACTCGGAATGGAAAACGCTCAGGGATAAATGCTCAGGTGCACAGTTTGATGGGCAAGGTTTCGCGGAAGATGCCAGTGTGGAGAATATACGGGGGATTTTTACTTACCTTACTGCGAAGAAAGCGATTCCCTTCAAAAGTTACGATATGGGAACGTATGAACAAACGAATGAACTGTTAGCTGGTGATATCTCAAGTAAGCAAACCCAAGGAATCTTTGACCTCAATCGAATTATTGATTTGGACAAATCTCTCGCTTTTGATCTCGTAGAGGCAGACAAAGAACGGCATGCAGCGCTATGGGAGAAAGAGAACAATGCGGACCTCGAAAGAGAAAAATCATTGTCACTCAATCAAAGGATCAAGGCGGCTAAAGAAAACATACAGATAGCGCTAACCGCTTTGGTTCATGCGCATGAAATCAGAGTCGCTGAAGAGTTAGAAGCTGCCAAAAAGCAAGCGAAGATCGACGGTGCTATCCTAGCAGCAGAGCAGTCGTATGCCATTACCGGCAGCAGTCAATTGACACAAGCGATATGGACTAGCACGAAAGCGAATGCCGGAGCAACGGGTTATTTGGAGATCGGCGGATCGTATTCGGCTCAGGATTTGCAAACTGCTCATGATGAATGGCGTGCTTTTGGTCTCGCATATGACAGCTCGGTCGGCAAAGTCGATTATCTGGATAATATACATAGCCCAGGGACTGGAACCGCGCAGGATAAAACGGGCCATGCCAACTATGAAAGCCGCTCCTGCTCGAGGCAAGTCGATTTCATCTCCACGTGGGGTGGAAGCCGTACGGTCATGCATGTGGGTTTACAAGGTTATGAGAAGTAAGATTCGTGCTGAAAATAAACAAATGAAACCGCGCATAGCGCGGCTTTTTCTATAGATAGTTACTTCTCTACTACTTGTATGATACAATAAGTTTAGAAATTGACAGAAGTTGGCATGCTACATATAACAAACATGTTTTGAGGTGAAAGGATTTGAATGACAAAGTTGTGCTGCCGGTTTGGACGGTCGGCTTATTTATCGTTATCATGAATACGACGATGTTTAATGTTTCCATCCCTAGTATTATTGGAGATCTTCACATATCTGCGGATCTCGGAGCGTGGGTTATCTCCAGCTACTCCATCGGATATGCGTTATCCACGGTTATTTACAGCAGACTAACGGACATTGTGCCGATAAGAAGATTGCTGACGGTAGGACTGCTTGTGCTTGGCCTCTCTTCCGTATACGGGATTTTTGCACATAGCTTCAATGCTTTACTCACCGCTCGTATCCTTCAATCCGCAGGTGCTGGCGTAATGGCCGGACTTGGTCTGGTGCTGGCGAGCCGATATGTGCCACTGGAAAGACGCGGCTCTGCTATTGCCATGATTTCGGCAGGCAGCGCGATGGCATTTGGACTAGGCCCGATTATTGGTGGGCTTATCAGTGAATATTTTGGCTGGAACGGGCTGTTTGCGATCACTTGCCTCGTCTTGTTCATTCTGCCTGTGCTGCTTCGCTTACTTCCGAAAGAGGATCCTCAGCCTTTCCGTTTCGATCTGGTCGGTGCCACCTTAACCGTTATCAACGCGGCTACGGTGCTGTTAGCTGTGACGCAATTATCATGGATTTGGATCGGTGTTAGCGTTATATCCTTCTTGCTGCATGCTTGGCATATGAGGCGGGGGAAAGAAACGTTCATCAACCCAGATCTCTTGCGGAACCCTGATTTTCGTAAGCTGGTTGTCATTGGATTTTGTATTTTGATCTTAAATCTTGGGAACCTATTTCTGATGCCGCTAGTACTGGCAAACCTGTTTCATCGCTCAGCGATGGAAATCGGCTTGACGATTGCTCCTGGCGCCATTTTATCGGCTTTCTTGACTCGCTTCGTCGGGCGCTGGATTGATACATACGGGAATTTGCGCTTTATGCTGATCGGGCACATCGTGATTTCTGTTGTCATGCTTCTTTTTTACGCTATAGTAGGAGCTTCCTCCATCGTTGTGCTCGTTGGGTATATATTCTTCTCGCCTGCTTTTTCAGCAACGCTTTCCTCATTAAACAATGAGACTTCGCGTATTTTACCGAAAACGCTGATTGGATCCGGCATGGGACTGATGCAGTTAATTCAGTTTTGCGGTGGATCTATTTCAGTCGCTGTATGCGGTATTTTGCTCGAGGTCCTAAATCATACGAGCCTCGCACTGTCGTACCAGCACGTGTATGGTTTACTGCTGTTAATCGGCTTGGTTTCTATTGGGATGTTATTGTGGTATCAGTCTGCTGGTAAAAGAATACGCCAGACCGAAAATTGATTATTTACTTGTAAAATGAACGAAAGTCCACTATTATGGATATTGTAGGTCCATAAAGATATAGCATTTTAATCGCTGGAAGGTGTTACTCATGCAATTCTCCAAAAGCACAGGCTACGCCCTGCACGCCATCATTCATTTAGCCCGCGCCGAAAGAGGCCATCATGTAGGCATTAAGGAATTAGCTGCGCTTCTAGGGGTCTCCGAAAGCTATTTGTCCAAAATCATGTCGAAGCTGCGCCAGGATGGCATCGTGCGTGCAATGACAGGTGCGAGCGGAGGATACGAGCTAGCTAAATCAGCTAAGCTGATTACGTTTCTTGATGTCATTCAGGTTGTTGAGGGCCGACAGAAGATGTATGAATGCTTCAACCTGGATTCCCAGCAGCATCAGTTATTTTTTGAATCAGAAGCTCAGGGTTCAAATCACTCTGAACACCATGAAGGCAATGAGTGTGAGTGTTTGGTTAAAAAAGTGATGGATGGTGCTGAACAGCAAATGGTTCATTACTTACAGCAGCATACGATTCAAGGTGTGCTTGATTCAGCAGCGTCTAAAAGCACTAAATAAGCAGTAATCAAGGAGCTAATAGCTTCTTGCAGCTATATTATGGATATTAGAGATCCAGGAGGGTGATAAAAATGGAACCGTTTATGGATGTAGGGATTATTGGCGGCGGACCGGCAGGATTGAACGCAGCACTTGTGCTCGGGAGGGCTAGAAAAAACGTTGTTGTCATCGACGAAGGGCGGCCTCGTAATCGAGTAACCGGGGAGACGCATGGTTTTCTTACGCGGGACGGCGTTGCTCCAAGGGAGTTTCGACGCATTGCGAGAGAACAGATTCAAGTCTATCCGACAGTTCACTTCGTTGATGAGGCCGCATTAACGATAACAGGCGAGGATGGTAACTTTCAGATTACTACAGCACAAGGCACAGTTTATCGGGCGAGAAAGCTGCTATTTACAGTAGGCATGAAAGACCTTCCGGTCGATATTGACGGCTTGGCTGAGGTCTATGGCAAAAGTGCGTTTGTTTGCCCCTATTGCGATGGATGGGAGTTGCGCGACCAATCGCTCGTCATCCTTATAAAAGGGGCGAAGGCGCTGCACATGGCCAAAACGCTGGCAGGCTGGACCCATCAATATGTCATTTGCACCAACGGACCTGATGAATTGACGGAAGAACAACGTGAAGAACTTAAGCAGCATCGTGTGTCCGTGTATGAGTCACCAATTTTGCGTATTGAATCGGATAAGGGAATGGTGCAGCAATTGATATTGGAGGATGACACGATTGTTCCCTGCACAGGTATATTCTTTGCACCGAAGCTTGCCGCCGGATCGGATCTACCGCAAACATTGGGTTGTCAGATGACAGAAACAGGTGCCGTTGTTGTAGATGCTTTTGGTAAGACGAACGTGCCTGGTGTTTTTAGTGCTGGGGATGCAGCCTCGGAAATGTATCAAGCGATTGCAGCCGCATCATTTGGTGCATTAGCCGGCGTTGTGATTAATAGCGAGCTGCTCGCAGAAGCGTGGGAACATAAAGGTTAGATAATAGGAACATCACCAAATTCGATGTAAATAAAACCAGCTTCTCGGCAAATTCACGAGGAGCTGGTTTTTCTTAATTTAAACAAAGATCCTGTTAAACTTTCTAAGGAGCTCACCGAACTTTATCCGATCTTCCTCGGACCAATCTTGGAGCAGCTCCGCAACGCGTTCATAACGAGCCTGCTTGTCTGAAGCAAGCTCCGCGGCGCCGCTTTCTGTAATTTGCAGCGAGTAGGCACGGCCATCTTGAGGATCGGGAATCCGATAGACGTAGCCTTTTTGCTCCAGTGAAGCAGTCTGTCGGCTGATTGTCGAGATATCTAGCTGGAACTCCTCCGCTAAAGCTTTCACGCCAGACGACCCGTTTGAAGAAATCTGATGGAGCAATAGATAAGCGGAACGGTCCAAGGTGCCAATTTTTTTGTTCGTTGTTGCTGCAAGGAATCGACGCATAAGAATAGCGAGCTCGAGTTCAATCGTTTCTGCTGGATGATTGATCATTTCGGACATAGCGTACCTCGTCTTTTAATTAATCATAGTTAACCATCACTTTATCGTAACATACATGGCTTGTATTGAATATCCTTGTACAAACGGAACGAATTACAATTGAACTTTCCTGCATATAGTTGTATAATACAAATATATAGTTGCCATTATACAGCTAGAACCAACAGAAAGCAATTTATATGGGGGGATCGTCATGAAAGCAAAAGAGATCATGGTTCGTCAAGTTTACAAAGTGAAGGAAAACGACCCTGTTCGTGATGTGATTGAAAAATTTATTAAATACAGAATCAGTGGGCTTCCTGTCGTCAATGAGCGCAATGAAGTGGTTGCTTACATTAGCGATGGAGATATTATGCGTTATATCGGCAAACATGATGATCATGTATTCGGATCCTATATGTACACGGCTGTGATCAAAGGGGACGATGAAGAGTTTGATGAAAGGGTTCGCAATTTGCTCCCTATGTGTGTCATGAGAATCGCTCAAAAGAAAGTGATCTCCGTTGATGCAGAAGAAGATATCGAGCAAATCGCCGCAATCTTGGGTAAAAAACGAATTAAGAAACTGCCTGTGGTCCATCGAGGCGTGCTAGTTGGCATCATTAGCAGGGGAGACGTTATCCGCCATTCATTTCAATCCTTATTGTAAGCGATTACTAAAGCTGGAAAAACAAAAAAAGGATGTCCTAGCAGCCGCGAGAGGCTGGGGGCATCCTTTTTTACTGGTTTAGTACGCTAAAGCGAAAAGACCGTGAATATGCGACAAGTAGCGAATGTTACTTGCTTCTTTCATCAGGGAAGCTGGTAAGCCTTTCAGCTGTGTGCTGTTTCCGCCGATTGTGCCGATTCCGTCTTTGCGCCCTAAGCTGCCAAGTGTTCCGGAGAATACGGGTACGAATTTATCCATAGCGCCGCCCTTGATCTGAACGGACAGATTGTAACCAACTGTTTCGCCCATCTGCCAAGCAAGTTGTGCAGTAGGAGGGTAAGGTCTTTCACTTCCTTCAGGGAATACCACCGCGCAGTCGCCTGCAAGGAAGATATCGGAGTGAGAAGTGGATTGAAGTGTTGAAGTTACAGTCGCACGACCGCGATCTTCTGCGATTCCGCAGCTGCCGACAACCGGATTGCCTTTCACGCCGCCAGTCCAAATAATCGTGTTGGACTCGATTGTTTGTCCATTTTTGAGCGATACGGTGTTCTTGGTAGCTTCCGTAATTGCAACGCCAGTTAAGAAAGTAACTCCGCGCTTCTCAAGGCTTGTCACCGCGCGCTCGATCAGTACTTTAGGGAATACTGGAAGGATGGCAGGGCCAGCTTCTACGCAATAGATGGCGACATCGCTGAAATCGATGCCTTTGCTGTGGCAAATTTCAGGCAGCTTATCTGCGAATTCGCCTACGAGTTCTACGCCTGTTAGACCGCCGCCGCCAACTACGATCGTTGCGTCAGCTTTGTTGCCGGATGCTTTGTAAGCATCCAGACGAGCTTCGACATGCTCGCGGATACGGTTAGCATCAGAAGCGGATTTAAGAACCATGCTGTTCTCTTCCAGTCCTGGAATGCCGAAATAGTTCGTTTCGCTGCCTAGAGCAACGACTAGCGCATCGTAAGTATGTACTGCGCCACTACTTGTAACGACTTTTTTATCTTCTGGTTTAATTTCTTTAATAGTATCAACCACGATGTTGACTTGTTTGTCGCCTAGCAGTTTTTGCAATGGTAGTGCAACAGCTTGCTCTTTAATTGTTCCGCCTGCAAGACGGTGCAATTCTGTGATAATTTGGTGAGTTGGGAAGCGGTTGATGATTGTTATGTTCGCTTCTGAAGCTGTCAGATGTTTACGTGCTGTCAATGCGGTTAATAGGCCGCCATAACCGCCGCCAAGAATAAGTATTTGTTTAGCCATCGTTATCATCCCTAGTCCGTATTAATTTTTACGTTCAGAAAGTACGTTCAAGAATGCTTGTGCAAAACGAAGTGTTTTCTGCACTTCAGGATCCTTCAGCATTTTTAGTATTCCGAAGAGACCGATTGTTGATCCTGCTTCAGCCTGTGAGCGCTCGCCAGCTTCAATTGCCGCGGATGCAATGTCTTTTGCCTTTTCTTGTACGGGTTTAACAAACTCACCAATACCTTGGGCAAAATCGTTGATCAATACTTTGTCCGTTGCTACACTTTGTGCAAAATCATAGGCTTTGGTTAACACAGTCACCATTTCTGCCAGTTTAGGCAGATTATCGACCAGAACAGTCAAAGATTGTTGCACCTCAGGCTTTAGCAATTGGTCGAGTACGTCTAACGATTTTGGTTCCGCAGCAGCTGTTGCTGCCACTTCTTGAACAGCAGATGTCTGTGACATATGAAAATCCTCCTTTGCGATGAAAAAAATCGGGTACTGTCACAATGTGTACGGGTGAAACAGATGTTTCCCAGATGGTTGTAACATTTTTCACATAAGAAAATGTGTAGCAACATCGCACAATTGGATATAAACCGTATTTACATATTGTACACCTAATGGACACAAAATTATAATTGAAAATATTTCAAATTCGTGAACATTGGATGAAAATGGCGTTTATACCCACTAGACGGAAACGGTGAGAATGATTATCATTGAACATGGAACAGTTAAGGATTGAAAGGAAGTTCAACTAACTATGATCAAAGATCATCTATGGAACCAAATGGGGGACATCAGCTTTAGTCTGTGCCAACTGCTGCGTAAACGATACCCAGCAAGCAAACATATAAGACGCAGGTTCATTTCGCGCTATCATCTTGTACAGATCCAGGAAGGCCGAGGTGTTTTATATATTAATGGGACGAAATATGAGGCAGTCCCTGGCTCGTTATTCATCCTACATCCGAAGAGTTTAGTGGAAGCAGTTGTAGACGAGAAGAAGTCCATTCAATTTATCATGCAATCTTTTACATACAAATGGAAAAATGCTACAGGCGCAGAGATATTTGCCGAGGAGGGTTTAGTAGCTTTAAACGACTCAGCGACTGTTATGCGCGGATTTGAACAGCTCCATGAGCTAGGGGGCGCGTCAGGCCCATTACTGCCGTGGAAGCGGCAATTAGTTTTTCAAGAGCTGCTGTTCACGATCATTGCCGATCAACAAGCGGACAAGCAGCAGGGTGGCACTCGGTTTGCCATTGAGAAGGCCAAAGACTTCATGGAGACCTATTACCACGAGGATATTTCGCTTAGCACGTTGGCACAGCGCCATGGCATCAGCCCGAGCAATTTTGCTGGGATTTTCAAAAAGCATATCGGTGTACGACCGATCGAGTATTTGACTCGTCTGCGAATGGAACATGCGAAAACGTGGTTAAGATCGCAGCATAACCTCAAAACGGTTGCTTCTAAAGTAGGATTTCGTGATGAGCTCTATTTTAGTCGGACATTTAAGAAAGTTGTAGGCGTCTCACCAACGATCTATATGAAGAATCATGTCGATGCCAAAATCATGACGGTGTTTCCGTTGTTAAATGACTATTTGCTAACACTCGACCTTAAGCCCTTCGCAACGCTATCGTATGCAGGGAACGATCAAATCCGCGGGCTGCTGCCGCATATCGCTGATGATCTCATGGAGACTAAGATTGTCGGCCGCTGGGATCGTCCCGATCGAGAATCTGTCCTGCGTGCTGATCCTGAGCTAATTCTTGGTGTCAATTGGGAGAGCTTGAGCGCAGACACCTATCGAAATGTCGCTCCGACCATCACGCTCTTCAATAAGGATGATTGGCGAGACACTTTGCATGAATTAGCAAGCCTTTTCGGCAAAAAGGAACAATATGCCGCATGGCTGAAGCGTTATGAGCATAAAGCGGCAGAAGCCAGAACACGCCTAGGCGCAGTTATTGGTCAAGGACAAACGGTTATGGTGCTTGTTGATGCAGGCAATGAATGGCGAGTATATGGGGGGAAACGGCAGCTTGGAGATATTTTGTACAAGGATTTGAAGCTGGCTCCACCTTTAGGCGTAAAGCCGCATAGCCATTACACAGTGATTGCTGAGGCGGACTTGGAACGAATGAATCCTAACCACATTTTCCTGACAACATGCAACTCCAATTCCGATGCTCGATTAACCAAACAATTAAAGGAAAGCCCAACATGGGAAGCTCTGCGTGCTGTCCAAAACGGCCGATTGATTGAGGTGCCAAGCTGGTTCAATAGTCATGCTCCAATACAGCATAGCTTAGCTATAGATCTGGCGGTTAATTCTCTGCTGTCGCCCTAGTCATACGAGGGGATTGAATTTTGTCCATATGCTTGAAAGATTATATCCATTGAACGGAGGGGTTGTTTCGCTTACGATTACCTTAATGATAATGATTATCAATTTCATGATTTAGAGGTGGTCTGTAATGAAACAGCCGTATATAAGAGAAGAGGCAGGTCCAGGTGCTGTTGCTTTGACGGTTCGTTCGCGGCGAACGATAAGGGCTTTTACGGATGAGCCAGTCTCCGAAGAGCTGGTGATGGCGTTGCTCAATGATGCGGTTTGGGCTCCAAATCACGGTCTCCGGGAGCCATGGAGATTTCTATTTGTGCCAACGGAGCGGAAGGAAGCGTTCATTGAGCACTTGATGCCTGGGTTTGCTGTAGACCAGCATGAGAAAATGCGAAAGTATCTTCATGCGCAAGGGTCAGCTTTCTTGATTGTCATTATGCCAGAGGATCCACGCCCGAAACAATGGGAAGAAGATATCATGGCGTCAGCGGCGCTAATCCAAAATTTCCAGCTGCTGGCTTGGGAACGCAAACTTGGTGTCGTTTGGAAAACGAATGACCATAACTGGAATCCAGCCGTTAGGGACCTATTAGGCGTGCAGCCAGGTGAGAAAATTACGGGCATGCTGCATCTTGGATTTTTCGAGGAAGATCACATCCCTGATCCCAAAAAACCGCGTACGTCGGCTGAACAGAAAACGCAAATATTTGGAATGACAGCAAGAGAGGGCAGTGTTAAATGATGAAAAGAATAATACGCAAATCCACGCCAATATTGGTGCTAATGCTTACTACTGCCCTGCTTATGACTGCATGCGGCAAATCACAATCAACGACATCAAGCAATCCTGCTGTTACTCCTGCACAAGAATCTGCAAAATCTCGTACGATTAAGCACTTTGCAGGTGAGACAGTGATAACTGGCAAGCCTCAAAAAATAGCCGCTCTTAACCCATGGCTGATTGATCTCATGCTGGCCCTTGGCGTGAAGCCGAGCTCCGCCGTTCAAGCTGGACCGGAAACGAAAGAATTTTCGTGGTACTTGAAGGATAAAATGACGGGCGTAACGAATCTCGGTTGGCAATCGGAAACGAATTTCGAGTCGATATTATCAGCTGCTCCTGATCTCATTCTCGCTAACGATGGGATGGGGAAAGGATTCGAGCAATTAAGCAAAATTGCGCCGACTGTTGTTTTGAAACCAGAGGAAACAGACGGAGCCAAGGATTGGCGTAAAACGATCACGGTCTTGGCCGGGGTTCTTGAAAAAGACGAAGAAGCGAAGAAGGCGATTGCCGCTTATGATGATAAAGCGAAGCAAGCCAAAGAGAAAATTGCATCCGTCATCGGTAACGAGACCGTGATGTTTCTGCGGGTAACTTCAAAGGAGCTTCGCTATTACGGTGCAAAGAATTATGATATTCTGTACAAGGATCTTGGACTGAAAGCACCGCCGTTATTCCCGGATAATAAGGCAACATTCGCCCCTCTGTCCATGGAAAAGCTGCCTGAGATCAATCCTGGTCATATTCTTATTCTGAGCGAAAGCAATGAGAAGCTGGATGAACTGAAGAAAACAGCCCTATGGAGTCAGTTAAGAGCTGTACAGAAAAACCAAGTTCATTCCGTCGACTACGACTTATGGTTCCAGGGCTTCGGACCAACGGCCTATTCACTTATGATTGATGAAACTGTGAAAATGCTAACAACGAAACAATAAGCAAATACATGACTATAAACGACATTCGGTCTTATGGATCGGATGTCGTTTTTTGCTGATCTCGGGAAGGATTCTTTAGGGAAAATATTGAAATACTAAAAAGGTACGCCATCGTGTAGGAATGGCAAAGGCTTGTTTATAGCGCTTATCGGGGAAGGAGACATACGATCTTGAATGTTTTTATCATAATTCTCATCTTATTGACTCTTATTGGTGTATCGAATGTCATGAACCGTTTTGTTCCATTCATTCCAGTACCCCTGATCCAAATTGCCTTGGGAGCCGTTCTGGTGATCGTACCGCTAGGTATTCACTTGGAACTAGAGCCGGAATTATTCTTCCTGTTGTTCATTGCCCCATTGTTGTATCACGATGGCAAGCATACGCCGCGAGATGAGCTGTGGAAATTGCGCGCACCGATCTTGCTTCTTGCGGTGGGTCTCGTTTTAATAACGGTGTGTGTCGTCGGATATGTTGTCCATTGGTTGATTCCTTCCATCCCTCTGGCGGCGGCATTCGCGTTAGCGGCTATTCTCTCGCCTACGGATGCCGTATCCGTTAGTTCCTTAGCCGGTCGCATTCACCTGCCAAGAAGCTTAATGCGGCTCCTTGAAGGGGAGGCCTTGATGAACGATGCGTCTGGCCTTGTCGCCTTCAAGTTCGCCATTGCCGCTGCGGTCACTGGTGTGTTTTCGCTACCGAAAGCAAGCCTAAGCTTTCTCGTCATCTCAATTGGGGGCCTAGTGGTTGGAGCGTTAGTCGCCTTCTTCATTATCGGCATCCGTCAGCTGCTGCGCCGGGCAGGGCTTGAGGATGAGACGATGCATATGCTGCTGCAAATATTGACACCATTTATGCTCTATTTGATTGCCGAGGAGTTAGGCGTATCGGGCATTTTGGCGGCGGTAGCAGGTGGACTGGTACATGCAATCGAGAATGAGCGTTTGGCTTTTACGATGCCGACTCTCCGAACTGTCTCTAATTCAACATGGTCTGTCATTTTGTTTGTACTCAATGGCTTGGTCTTTATTCTTCTGGGGCTGCAAATTCCGGGTGTTTCCAGGACGATTCTCAAAGATCCTAATTTCGATAATTTCAAAGTGATTGGCTATGCCATCGTCATATTCGTCTTGCTCCTGCTCCTGCGTTTTGTTTGGACGCTTATCTTCGCTAGAGGAGGGCGCTGGTTCGGGAACAAGAATCAAGAGGTTCCAAGCCTGCGTATTCTGACGTTAACGGCGATTTCGGGTGTGCGTGGAGCGATAACACTGGCAGGTGCTTTCTCCATTCCGCTTATCCTGCAAAATGGGGATCCGTTTCCGCAAAGGGATCTTATTATTTTCCTTGCTTCCTCCATCATTTTGTTCTCCATTCTGACCGCTAGCATCGTTCTGCCATTGCTTGCAAAGAAGAAGAGTACAGCGGGGGATGCCGAAAAGGAAAGAATGGAGCGAGAGTGGCAGTTGGAGGTTATGGCTGCTGCGGTTCGGGCCCTAGAGAATACTAGCAACGAGAAGAACGAGGTCGCCGTAGATACCGTGATTGGCGATTATAAATTGATGATGCAGCAGCTGGGCCAAAAAGACGGTAAATTGAAACGTCTGCCGCGATTTCAACAGGAAGAAGCTGAGATGCGACTACTGGCACTGGATATTGAACGCAAGTATGTGAATGATCGTCTAGAAACCGGACAAGTGAGCCGTGAACAGGCTGATTATTATTTAAACATGCTGGAACAAGTAGAACTTATTCTGGCAAATAAGCTTGATCTAGGCAAAGTACTCGTTAAGAACATCTGGCGCCGCTTGAAGCTTCTCATTACTTTCATCGCGCAACCTCGTCTTGCTTCGAATATTGTTGAGCCTGATATGGCAGAGCTTCGTTCACTAAAAATGGCATGCAGCCAAGCTGTCGTCGAGGAGTTCTCCAAACGCTGCGCCGTCCAAAGCGATGAAGCAACAGAGGGCGTGCTGGACTATTACCAGCAAATGGTCGACAGACTGCGCAGATTCGCGTTCGGGTCACGGCGCAAAGATTCATCTTTCATCGATAGCAGGCGTGAGCTGCACTGGATCGCTATACAGGCGGAACGCGATGCTGTCCAATGGTTCTATGAGCGTGGAGACATCACGCGTGATATGGCCTCTTTGCTGCGACGAATCATTCGCAACAGGGAAGCATCGCTCTATGAACTTGAGGAGATTGGCTAAATTCATCGATTTTATTTTTACTTTTTGAATGAAAATAGGTTATTATGTTAGATGAGATAAAAAAAGAAAGTGGGAACAAACGTGGGCCGTAAGTGGAATAACATTAAAGAGAAAAAAGCCTCAAAAGACGCGAATACAAGTAGAATTTATGCGAAATTCGGACTTGAAATTTATGTAGCTGCACGGAAAGGCGAACCGGATCCTGAAGCAAATCGTGCATTGAAAGTTGTTCTCGAACGGGCAAAAACTTACAATGTACCGAAAGCGATAATAGATCGCGCTATCGATAAAGCAAAAGGCAGCTCAGATGAAATTTATGAAGAGCTTCGTTATGAAGGCTTTGGACCAAATGGGTCTATGATCATTGTGGACGCATTGACGAATAACGTGAACCGTACGGCGCCGGCTGTTCGTTCAGCTTTTAATAAAAATGGCGGCAATATGGGCGTTAGCGGCTCTGTTGCTTACATGTTTGACGCGACAGCGGTTATCGGTCTTGAAGGCAAAAGCATGGATGAAGTCATGGAAGTTTTGCTCGAAGCGGACGTTGACATTCGTGACATCGTGGAAGAAGACGAAATGGTCATGGTATATGCGGACCCAGAGCAGTTCCACGCTGTGCAAGAAGCATTCAAACAAGTTGGAATTAGCGAGTTTGCTGTTGCTGAGTTGACGATGTTGGCTCAAAACAACGTCACTTTATCGGAAGAAGGACAAGTTCAATTCGATAAATTGATCGAAGCTTTGGAAGATTTAGAGGATGTACAGCAGGTTTATCATAACGTGGAATAATTCATATAGGATTAGCCTAGAGATCCGCGCCAAGCGCGGGTCTTTTTTTTAATTTCCCATTTTCATAAAATTAAGCATTGGGGAAATTACAGTTGTAGAACGTTGGAAAGGATTGCATCTTGATGAGCAACCAGTTTCCTTCCGCTGACAACTTTCTTTCGCAGAAATGATCGTATTTACGATGTTTTTCCCTTATTTGTAATCCTCAAAGTGCTCGAAAGATTGGCCTGTTTGCGATTTGGATCACGGACATCATCCTCAGCAGAAGGTGATAGAGATAAGCAGTAGCACAAATATTAAAATGATTTTCATATATGTTAGTTCACATCGCCTATGTATGTGCCGAACTTGCGATAACGCATTCCGTCGTGAACATTGTTTGCCAAAGACAGTTAGCCTATGCATGTTTGGCATGTGAGACATACACGTGTCCTTGAGGAATACGCTAATATAAAGCCTGTGAAATACCGTTTAGGGCCTAACAGGGAGGGAAGGATATGCAAGAGCATTTACAGAGATGGGAATTGCACTTAAACAGCATACAATGGGAAATAGCGCAAGACCGAATAGAGCCTCACGAGGATCATCTTGAAATGAGCGGCAAAAAGGTGTCCGTTATTGTCAGTTATGGCGTTAACCAGGACGGGAAGCTGATCCTTTCCTGCAAAGTTGTGTGGCCTACACTTAGGACGATTCCTAATGATACGCACGGGAGCTTGATCCATGATTTTGAGTTGGAGTCGTTGCCGACTATATGGATAAATGGGAATCCGAGCAGCAATGAAAAGCCGATAGCTATTCAGTTTAATGGTTTGTTGCATATCCAAAGTAAAGCGGATAATGGGGTAATGATCGACAGAACGCTATTTCCTTCAACGAGTTCGAAAAGTGTTTTTGAAAAATTCGTGATTACCAATACATCTGATCAAGCTGTTTCGATTAAAATCAGTTCCTCCAATTTGCGCAAGTCTGTAAAGGGAGTCACCGGTATTTATTTCATCGAAGTTTCGCACGATGCAGCAAGTAGCTACTTGCTCGGATCGCAGGAGTCTTGTCAATTCAGCATTCGAATTCATGCCAGACATTTGCAAGAGAAGGATGTAAGGATGGATGTTCGTCAAGAAGAAGAACGAAGGTCCGAATTTATTAGTCAAATGAATCAAAATCTACGCTTGGAAACACCAGATCGCGTTCTTAATCAAATGTTTGCATTTGCTAAAATAAGAGCCGCGGAAAGCATTTTTGAAACGAAAAATGGACCTATGCATGGCCCCGGCGGCGGGCGTTACTACGCGGCAATTTGGACCAACGACCAAGTGGAGTACGCGGGTCCCTTTTTTCCTTATCTGGGATATGCGCTTGGAAAAGAAGCAACACGCAATGCGTTGCGTTTGTATAGGGCTTTCATGGGACCAGACTATCAGCCGATCCCAAGTTCCATCATTGCGGAAGGTAGTGATATCTGGGAAGGAGCGGGAGACCGCGGCGATGCAGCGATGTACGCTTATGGCGCGACACTATTTGCGCTGAGCTCGGGTGATCTGAATGTAGCAACTGACCTATGGCCAGCAATCGTTTGGTGCTTAAACTATTGTGAAAAGCAAAAGAATAAAGATGGCGTTATCCTATCTGATTCCGACGAGTTGGAGGGGAGATTCCCGAGTGGTTCAGCGAATCTTTCAACCTCTTGCTTGGCTTATGCTGCTTATGTTTATGGTTCACGTTTAGCTAGAGAGCTAGGCGACGAGGCAATCGCCAAACAATATGAATCATCTGCTCAAGAGCTGGATGAAGCGATTGAGCAATACTTCGGAGCTGCAATCGAAGGCTATGACACGTACCGATATTATGATGGAAATGACCTCTTACGAGCATGGATTTGTTCACCGTTAGTGATGGGTATTGAGAAGCGCAAATCTGGAACGATTCAGGCTTTGCTTTCCCCAAGGCTGTGGTCGGAAGATGGTTTAGTCACACAAGCAGGAGACACCACCTTCTGGGACAGGTCTACGCTGTATGCTTTACGGGGGCTGTTTATCGTAGGCGCGACGGAGGAAGCAATCTCTTATTTGCTTTCCTATTCGCAACGGCGATTACTTGGAAATCATGTCCCTTATGCCGTTGAAGCTTATCCTGAAGGCAATCAGAGGCATCTTTCTGCTGAAAGCGCGTTATATGGGCGAATTATTACGGAGGGCATTTTTGGACTTCAGCCCACAGGGTTAAACCGTTTTATTTGTAAACCAAGATTACCTGATGCTTGGAATCATATGGCTCTTCGGTCGATCCATGTAGGTGGTCGAGAGTTGGATTTGATCGTGAATCGGCAGGGGGGAAGGATTGAGCTGATCGTCTCAGATCAAGATGGGCTCGTTAAATTTGAAGGGGCGATAGGGACAGCATTTGAAGTGAAAAAATAAGGTAGGATGAATCAAGTTCCATGGAAGGATGACAACATTGTCTACAGAAGTGTTAGAGCAAGTCCCGCGTATTCTCGAACGGTTTCCGAGCTTGTCAGAAATTTCCCTTGAGGATTGGAACAGTGAGGGGATAACCGTTGTCGAAGTACAGCCGAACTTCGTGATTGAAGAGGGGCAATTTCTAGAGCATGCCGTTCTGATTTTGGACGGAGCGGTTAGAATGTATAAGATCAGCAGCAGTGGAAGAGAAATAACGTTATACCGGATCACAGGGGGAGAATGTTGTCCACTCATGATGTCCAGTATCCTTGGTGAAATGGAGTATGAGGCTTCTGCCAGCATCGAAAAACCTACTGTTGTACTGGCTATTCCGGTTCAAATTTTCAGAGATTGGATGGACCGATACAAAATTTTTCGCCAGTTTATTTTCAAAATGTTTGCCAAACGATTGATGATTATGTCCAATCTGCTCGACAGCATCAATTTCAAATCGATCCGCGGCCGCGTAGTCGAATTTATTATACAGATGACTCCGGAAGGCAGTGATACCCTAACGATTACGCATGATACGCTTGCCGTCGAATTGGGATCAGCCCGTGAAGTGATAAGTCGAACACTGAAGTCGTTAGAGAAAGAAGGTTTGCTGCAATTAACCAGAGGGCAAATTTCTCATATCCAGAAGGATAAACTAGTAAAATACATAGAAGAATAATTGGTTTGTGGTTTGTGACAAAGTCACGGTGAGTTTAATTTGTCTTTGCTATAATCATCACATAAAGACAAAACAAACCTTGATGGAGGGAATAAATCATGAAAAATGTTGGCGGTTCAGATCGTTTTATCCGTATTGTATTAGGAATTATCCTGTTGTCGTTGTTTTACTTCCTGCCTGGATATTGGAAATTATTCGGATTCGTTTCGCTTCCGCTCTTGATTACAGGATTTGCTCAAAAATGTGCAATTAATCAATTGCTTGGACGCAATACTTGTAAAATACGATAAAGTAGACAGATAAGGCTATCCGTCTCGGATAGCCTTTTTTTATTGCATAAAAAAGCAACAGGAATAAGAAAATAGCAGTAGAGGGAACGCGGCGGCAGGATAGGAGTATGCAAGTTATAAAGGAACTCGGGGACGCTATTTGTGTAATATCAGGTGATTTGAGGGGCGAAATGGAACTACAGGGCTTTATTTGACCTATTAACCTGACATAGAGGTTAAAATCCTTGAAATAGAGGATCACTGTTCCCATTCACATGGGAAGTTGGCTCATTCCATAGGAATAGCGGATCGTAGTTCCTCTCCTGCAGCTTAAGGATTCAGTTTCATCATCACATGTTGAGAAATAGATTGCAAAAATAAAAAAAACCGTCTCCAAAGCATTCATGCTGCTTTGGAGACGGTTTTTTAGTGTCTTAAGGAATGGAATCTGCGGCGTCGAACGAACAATCTCGTCACAGCTTTTAAGAATAAAAACCATATCGACTTTTTCTTCTGAGATGGATGTCGCACTGAGCGTGGTGTTAAATGAGTGGATGAAAGCACTAGGCTGAGCTCATGCTTTACTTCGGTTGTTTGTACGGGTTCGATAAGGACAGTCATCTCTGCGGTACTGGCGATTAAGGCTTTGCTTTCTAACAGTAAATCCAATCTGCGCTCATATTCAGCAATCCGATTTGAGAGGATCACATTTTCTTGTTTTAACTTTTTAATAAGTTCATACAGTAGTTTCATGGACAGTTTCGGCTTCTCAGACAAGTTCGTTTCTTGATTATCGCAATTAGGGGACAGCAGCAGCAATAGTTCTTCATCACTGATCACTTTATGTGCCACGATAGGTCCTCCTTTTATTAATAGTATTAATCATAGATTAATAGATTGGTTATAAAATGTCGCTCGAAACGCGTTGTCGTTTTGTAGGCATTAATGAGGAACCATGTTCCCCAAAACATGAGGCTAAAAACACTGGAAATTTATCTAAATAAACGGAATTTCATCTAAATACAAATCTGCTATCGGACGGCATAATGTAGTAAAACTACTTGGAGGACCTCATCAAGATGACTAAATATAGGGAGCAACCTGCTCTCATCATCGTCCCCTCATAAATTACCGCTTTCGGAAAATTTGAAAATTTTGCAAGCGATTCGTGAAGCGGATGACCGCATTGTCGTCAATGGGCGCCTTGCACATGGATATGGTTTCGACACGTTCTCCGATTATGTCAGGCTTCATGCGATTACGTTCCTTCCGTTGTCAACCAATCAAGAAGCGAAAGAATCCTATCATGAGGTTGATACAACAGATGTTGGGAATTAGCGGCTGCCTCGGTTAAGGATTTCATGATTCGCTTTTGTAAAAGGACACCGTTGTAACCTTCGTTTGCTTCCTTAGCTCGGAGGGAGGGAGACCGAAATATTTGGAAAATTGCTGGGAAAAATAATGCACCGAGGAGAATCCGAGATCTTCCGCAATCGACGTGATCGAACGATTACTTTCATGGATAGTCGCATAAGCGCGCTGCATTTTAATTCGAAAAAAGCACTCTTTCGGCGTCAGCCCGGTCATTTTCTTAAACATGCTGTAGAACTGTGATTTCTTTAATTGGCACATTTCCAGCCACTGCTCATAAGGCGGATTCATCCCGGGATACTGCTCCATGAGATCAATGATCTTTTGAATCCGGTAATCAGGGATATTGTCCGACAGATTTAAATTGACTAGCTGTAAAATCCAACTGTAAAGCAGGCTGTTCACGATTTCAGCTTTATACTGAATATCCAAGCGATTCATACGGACAATCTGAATGAAGGTTTGAATGAGCTCTGGATACCTAGTTAGCTGCGTAATCCCTGTTAATTGTTCCAATTCTCTACAGGGTCTGCTCTCTGTCAAAAGACCGGCCTCGAAATCGAGCTGAGGATCGAAATAAAGATGCTGAATCGTATTATTTATCGTGAAAAAATCACAGTACATATCGTAGGAAGAAATCGGCTGCGATTCATTCATGTGAAAAGTATGCTTGAGTCCGGGTGGAATGAATACAAGCGTACCCTTCTTTAAAGGATAACTTCGGCCGTTCATCTGCACAGAGCCAGTCCCTTTATAAATGAAATGAAAGGCAAAGCAGTAGCCAAATCTATTTTTTTCTTTTACTCTGCCGGAATAGGCATGGTAATGAGCTGCCCGAATGGATGGTTGAATCGAGACGATAGAAGTTAATCCCGTCATTGGTTAACACCTCTAGTCTGCGAAATTGCAAGAATGTTGCCATTTTACGCATTTTTCTTAGGATAAACCGCTTACTATCAGCTGTCAATTGAGATTAACATTTCGAAAAATGTAAGGAGTGTTTATATGACTATTCAAACTAAAAGCTTGTACGACAGATTGAAACCAGCACCTAAGAACGGTGGATTTCGAATGGAAGGGTATTGGGTGTGGTGCGGTTCCGTGATAAAAGGTGAGGATGGCCGCTTTCACATGTTTGCATCAAGGTGGCCCAACCATCTGCCGATGCACCCAGGCTGGCTTGTTCATTCAGAAGTTGTTCGAGCGGTCTCTGATACGCCGGAAGGGCCTTATTCGTTCGAGGAGATTGTGCTTCCTGCGCGCGGAGCTGAATATTGGGACGGCCGCAGTACGCATAACCCGCATATAACCAAACACGGGGACACCTACGTGTTATATTATATGGGTTCAACAAATCCTCTGGCAGATGTATTGCCGGGAGAAGAATTCGGCCTTACAGATCCGCGTTGTATCGTTGCCCGTGCGAATAAGCGAATAGGCATAGCCACTTCAACAAGCGTGTTCGGTCCTTGGGAACGGAGGGACACTCCGATTTTACCGACAAGACCCGGACATTTTGACAGCTTCCTGACCTCAAATCCTGCGCCGTGTATTCATGAGGACGGCTCCGTCATGCTCATTTATAAAGCGCGTCAATACGAAGGTAATGTTCACGGGAAAATGATGATCGGTGCGGCGCGAGCGGACCGTTTTGACGGTCCCTACCACGTAGTCAGCGAAGATCCGGTATTTCCGCCCGCTAAATTTCATCTGGAAGATCCATTTATTTGGCACACAGGTGAGCGTTACGAGCTTATCGCTAAAGATATGGATGGCCACATCTGCGGAGAGCTCCATGCAGGCATTCAGGCTCACTCCATGGATGGATTAACCTGGCATGTATCAGACAATCCGAAAGCATATTCCAGGAAAGTCCGCTGGGATGACGGTACGGAGACGGTAATGGGCAGCTTCGAGCGACCCTTTATTCTTTTCCAAGATGGCAAACCAACGCATTTATTTGCGGCAACAGCAGATGGTGCAGGAGGATTTACGAAAGCTTCTCAGACTTGGAACATGGTGGTGCCGATTGCTTCGGAATAACGAACAAGCCATCGTAAATGAACAAGCCAGTCTCTGGTTATCAGAGGCTGGCTTGTTTATTTTCATGAAGAGCTAAGACATATCTATTGAATTAAGACAATATAGTTGAATATAACAAATTTGGGGAGGCCGTGTGATATGGGGGCAGCTGCAATAAAAGGATGGACAACTATGCTAGCCGGAGTCATGTTATTAGGGAGCTTAGCAGGGTGCAGTGGTAGCGGAGGTACAAGCAACTCGCCAGCGCCTGGCGAAAGTACACCAGCTTCAACGGATGCTCCGAAAAGTACTGAGCCTGCTGCAAAACAAGTAACGCTTCAGATGATCGAAAGCCTGACAAGCCCGGAGCGCACGAAACTGCTTCAAGATGCTATTGGACGGTTTCAGAAGGACAATCCCAACATTAAAGTAGAGCTCATATCGCCGCCATTCGATCAAGCAGACAATAAGATTAGGACGATGCTGGCTGCCAAGCAAGACCTCGATATCCTAGAGGTAAGGGATCTGAACATTGCCGAGTATGTCAATAATGGCTATCTGGAGCCCTTGGATTCCTATGCATCAAGCTGGGCAGATAGTAAAACTCTTTCTGGTACATCCAAAGTAGTAGGCTCAACGGGAGGCAAACTGTATTTTATCGCAAATGCCTTATATCAAAGACAGATGTTTTATCGGAAAGACTGGTTTGATGCCAAAGGGTTAACAGCGCCGAAAACGTGGGATGAACTGGTTGATGCGGCCAAAAAACTGACCGATCCGAAGCAAAATCGTTACGGCTTCTCATTCCGGGGAGGACCGGGGGCGAATGGGAATTTTGATCATATGATTTATGATTACAATGATAAAGTCATGAATATTGACAATGCGCCATTTACGAAGGATGGCAAGACGGTGTACGGGACTCCTGAAGCCAAACAAGCGTTAGAATTGTATAAAAAGCTTTACAAAGAAGCATCGCCGCCGGACTCCATCAACTGGGGCTTCCAAGACCAGGTTCAAGCCTTTACATCAGGCGTAACCGGCATTTTGCTTCAGGATCCAGACGTAATTAAAGTTCTTCAGGACAAAATGGACCCCAAAACTCTTGAGACAGCAGCGATGCCTCTCGGACCTAACGGGAAATCATTGGTCAGCACAGGAGCAGCAGGTTGGGGAGTAACCGCCAATTCCAAAAATAAGAATGAAGCATGGAAATTAATTTCTTATCTCTCTAGTCCGAAAGAAAATACGGAATTCTCCAAACAAATCGGCACGATTCCGATCCATACATCGGCAACAGCGGACGCTTTCTTCCAAACAGGACCTTATAAAACGCTTCTGGATATGACGGCAAAAGCGGATACTTTCGTCAACTTTACACCGCCATTTAAGTATCCAGGCAATGGCAGCTGGGGAGAGCTGAGCATGAAAGGGCAGCAATCCTATTTGCTGGATAAAAAATCCTCTGACGACCTTCTGAAGGAATGGGATAAATTCTGGGTGGATCAGCAGGCAGGTTTGAAAAAATAAGGAAACAAGCAGCAAGCGGCGGGCGCTCATCGCCTGCCGCTGCTGTCTTACCGGGGAGGTGTTCGACGTGAGTGCAAGGCAAAAATTCATTCTCTCCAGCTTGCTGCCCGCACTGCTGCTAGTCATGGTTTTTACCTACTACCCCTTTCTGAAGGGGGTTGTTATGGCATTTCAAGATTACAAGCTGTTCAATCTGAAGCAGGTGCATTTCGTCGGGATGCAAAACTTCGTTGATGCGTTCCGTGACCATCAGTTTCTTGCTGCGCTGAAAAATAGCTTGTACTGGGTGTTCTTTTCGTTAATTCTGCAATTCCTTCTAGGATTTATCCTAGCATTGTTTTTGAATAAGAAATTTTGGGGACGAGGCGTGTATCAAGGATTTATTTTTTATCCGTGGGCGTTATCCGGCTTTCTAATTGGTCTTATTTGGAAATGGTTATTTAACTCGCAAATCGGCGTCATCAATGATCTCTTGCTGCGACTGGGCATCATTGAAGACCGAATTGGTTTCTTGTCGGATCCCGATTGGGCGATGTCTTCCGTAATAATTGCGAATGTATGGTATGGCATAGCTTTCTTCACGATTATGCTGTTAGCTGCGCTCCAATCTATTCCTTCTGAGCTCTATGAAGCGGCGAGCATTGATGGGGCTAACAGCTATCGTAAGCTGCTTGATGTGACAATTCCGTACATTATGCCAACCATCATCGCTACGACGTTGCTGCGGGTCATATGGATATTTAATGATCCAACACTCATCTATGGTATGACGAATGGGGGGCCGGGAGGGGCTACACACATTCTATCTTCCTTAATGCTCAATAAAATCATCTATGACGGGGATTATGGGGCTGCTTCGGCCGTTGGTGTCATTATGATTGTGATGTTGTTTCTGTACACCGTATTTTATTTGATGGTAACGAAGTCGGAGAAGGTAGGTGACTTTTGATGAAACGAAGATTCTGGTATCGGCTCATGAAGGTTGTCTTTCTCTCTTTTTACTTCGTGCTAATGGTGTTTCCATTATACTGGATCGTCATTACCTCATTGAAACCACAGAAGGAAATCTTCAGTTATCCAATTCATTATTGGCCTGAGCAATTCACGTTCCAAAACTACATTAACATTTTCAAAGTGTCAAAATTCAACGTATATATCGCCAACAGCCTGCTTGTCTCCATTACTTCTGCGCTGATCGTTATCGTGATCGCTGTATGCAGCGCCTATGTGCTCGCGCGATTCCGGTTTCGGGGCCATAGACAAATTATGCTCGGTTTCTTCATCACCCAAATGCTTCCAGGGTTCATTTCACTGGCTCCACTTTATATGATGATGTCAAATATGCATTTGCTCAATCAAAGAATCTCATTGATTCTAATGTATACGGTTATTCTGATTCCATTTTCCACGATCATGCTGCGGGGCTTTTTCCAACGAATACCGTCCAATTTGGAGGAAGCAGCGATGATCGACGGTTGTTCCCAGCTGTCTGCCTTGATTCGAGTAATCATCCCAATTATGATGCCAGGGATCTCCTCCATGTTCATATTTGCTTTCGTGCAGAACTGGAACGAGCTGTTCTTGGCCGTTATGTTTATTGATAATGAATCGCTTAAAACGCTGCCGGTAGCTATGAATTCTTTTATCCTCAAATTTAATGTCGATTGGGGTTCTATGTCCGCTGGAACTGTGCTTTCTGTACTGCCAACCATTCTATTGTTCGCTCTCGCACAGCGGTTTATTGTGGAGGGATTAACCCAAGGGGCGGTGAAAGGCTAATGACTGCAAATGAGAAGCTGTACTCGATCGTGGCACATGATGAACATGATCACCAGCACCACGGCTCTATCAACGTTCCGATTTACCAGACAAGTTTATTTTCCTTCGATACGTATGATCAATATAATTTGGCAAGAGTGGATGAGCAAGAAAATTTCGTGTACTCAAGAGGCAATAATCCAACTGTAAGATTCTTGGAAGATAAGCTTGCTCAGTTAGAGCAGGGGGAGAGGGCAAAGTGCTTCTCATCCGGAATGGCGGCCATTTCGGCAGCGATTATGTCGATCGTCAAGTCAGGCGATCATGTGATTTGCACGCATCAAGCGTATGGTCCCACAAGGGAATTCCTTGGCAATTATCTCCGAAAATTCGGTGTTGAAACGACTTTTGTCGATGGCTGTGCTTTAGATAACTGGAAAAATGCGGTGAGGTCAAACACAAGGTTACTGTATTTGGAGAGCCCGACCAGTATGTTTTTTCAACTGCAGGACATCCGAAATTGTGCTGATTTGGCAGCCTCCATTGGGGCGGAAACGATCCTCGACAACTCTTGGGCGACACCTTGTTTCCAAAATCCGCTCACACTGGGGATCGGTCTCGTCGTCCATTCGATAACGAAGTATATTTCTGGACATAGCGATTGCTTAGGAGGCGTCGTTGTCGGTTCCAAGCGCTTGATGGACCCGCTAATGTCAACAGAATATATGCTATTCGGCGGCATCATGACACCACAAACAGCAGGGTTGGTAACGCGAGGACTCCGAACACTTCCTTTACGAATGCAGCGCCACGAATTAAGCGGGCTTAAAGTTGCTGAATATGTAAGCAGACAGCGATTTGTCGCGAAAATAAACCATCCTGGACTGCCGACTCACCCTCAGTATGAACTGGCAAGTTCTCAGATGTCTGGCAGCAGCAGTTTATTTTCCTTTGAATCCCGTGAGCCTGTTGACAAGCTGAGAGCCTGGGCAGATCGCATGCAATATTTCCGTATTGGAGCTAGTTGGGGCGGATTTGAAAGTTTGATCAATGTGAATGCACGGCATGTTTTGAATGCCAACGATTCGCAAATCGGTACGCTTGTTCGACTCTATATCGGGGCTGAAGACCCTGATGATTTAATTCGAGATCTGGATCAAGCCTGGCGAAGTGTCGCACTGAGCCCTTCTGAGGAGGAGCTGTATGAGCAGAATCCGGGTATCAACCAAAAGGGATGAACGGCAGCCGCTTTATTTGCAAATTCAAGAGCATTTTAAACAAGTAATCCTTTCGGGAGAGCTGGAAGTAAATAGCAAATTTCCGACGGAGAAGCAATTGATTGAACAATTCAAGGTCAGCCGAATGACGGTGTCTAATGCGCTTACGCAGCTCGCGAATGATGGATGGATCTACCGAATTCCGGGGAGAGGCAGCTTTGTCAGCTCAGGGTTTGAGGTGAACTTGGATAAGAATTTGGACGATAATTCGGAGAATAATCAATCAGCAGCTGGTATGCAAACTAAGGAGTTAGGGAAATTTGCTTCCACGCGTAAAATGATTGGTTTAGTTCTTCCCTTGTTGGAAGATTTCTTTGCAATCCGGCTTATTAGGGGAATCCAGACCGCTCTGGAAGACACCGGCTATTATTTGTCCATCGTCCTTTCTCACAATCGGCAGGAGCGGGAAAAGGAAGCGATCCAGGAGTTGATTCAAAACGGGGCGGCTGGGCTTATTATTTTTCCGATTGATGCAGAGACGTACAATGAAGAAATTTTGATTTTGAAAATGAACAAATTCCCGTTCGTGCTGGTCGACCGTTTCTTGCCAGGGTTTGAAACGCATTGTGTCTGCTCGGATAATATGGTGAGCGCACAGTTGGCTGTCAACCATTTGTGGGAGCTAGGACATAGAGACATCGCCATATGCTCGGATATTTCGATAGGCACTATGACCGTTGACGAGCGGATTCGCGGTTATATGGAAGCGCTGAAACAAAAAGGCTCGATGATTAATCCGGCGTTGATCGTGACTGATTTTGAGGTGAGCGATAGGAGTTCTATTGAAAAACATCCGCTATATTCGTACATGAGGAATCGCACTGCAACCGCATACATTACTTTGAACATGAAGTTAGGCTTATTTATGGCTGGACTAATTAAACAATTAGAGATGAAGGTCCCGAATGATCTATCTATTATTACTTACGACAATCCGTACTCGGAGCTCACCGACAATCCTGCTTTCACCCATATTGATCAGCATGAACAGGAGATAGGATCGAAATCGGTTGAACTGCTGCTTAGACTGCTTAACAAAGAGAAGATGAACGAGCCCATGAAATGGATCGTGAAGTCAGCTTTAGTTTCTGGGGAGTCCTCGGGCAGAATAGCGGCGAAGGTTTAAGTGCAGGTATAGACAAGGAGGAGAAACAGAATGAATCCCATTTCTAGTCCAGGAGAATTTACGGAGTTAGACCGATTCACGTTCGAATCTTGGGGCTACCTTTTGATTCCGAATGTCCTCTCAGAAGAGGAAGTAAACGAATGTCTGGAGGCTTCCATCCGCTTGCATAAGTCAGCCGGCACAACCGGCTGGGCACAAGTGGGAAGAGGATATGAAACGGAATTATCCTTAGAGCGACTAATCGATCATCCGGCTGTACTGCCCAAAGTCAGGGCGCTTTATGGGGATCGGTTTATTATGCAGTCCGGCTGGTGCACGAAACAGCCCGCTTTCGGCGGGGTAGGCGGATGGCATCAAGACGGATCAGGCGCTTACGACTTTCGTAAGCTCGGCTATCCAATTCCATTGCTTCAACTCAGGGCTTCCTTTTTACTGACGGATCAGACGGTTCCACGAACCGGAAATATGGAGCTCATTCCAGGAAGCCATCGAAGCCAGGTTCAGCTGCCGGACTCGATTAAATCGAGCAGGGAAAGCGTGCCCAACAGTCACGTCATATGTGCCCCGGCAGGCTCGGTCTTATTTTTTCATAATGCCGTATGGCACCGCACTTATGCGCATGACGGCGATTATGACCGTTACACGATGCACTACATTTATAGTCCGCCTTGGGTGCGGTGCTCCGATCGATTCGAGAATAATCCAGAGTTTCTGCAGCGCACAACGCCGACTCGCCGCTATCTCATGGGAGAATTTGAAAGACCTGACGCGCCTTTTGGCGCCAGTTATCCAACCCAATTTGAGCATGAATGATTCGCGAATCATAATGAAAAAAGCCCAAGATGGACGTTCATCTTTGGGCTTTTTTACTGTGAAGAATCGCATTCCCAACCCCATCACATCTAACAAAAAATAAGTTATTTTTGATAGGAGACTAAAGAGGCAGGCTCATCATAAAATGTAAATCCATAAAATTTATTGCTCGGCATTTCATTCGTTTTAGTTTTGACGATCGGACGTGTCTCGTTCTTATATTCAACTAAGCCCAATCCAACAACAGCCCCTGCAAAGAAAAGTAATGTGAGTGCTATGCCAATATGATTCTTTTTCATGAGAACTCTCCCAGGTACATTCTACATCGGCTGCAGGATTTGCTTGATGGTGCTTGTTTTATTGTAAATCATTATTTACGTAAAAGTTGTAGAAACGTGACACTAATCATTACTTTCCTCATTATTCTTTCTTAAGAACTATCTGCCGGTTGGACTCAAGTGGACGCATAAACCAGGCGTCACCCTGATTGGAGATGCCGCGCATCCGATGTCGCCTTTTGCGGGTGAAGGCATGAACAACCAACTCCATAGCTGTTGGTACACCACCTTGCTTTTAACGCAGAAAATGGGCAAATGCGCCAAATTCGGATAGAATAAGAATTGACACATTTTACAAAGAAGAGGGATACGGATGAAACGAATTACGATATTGGTCGCGGATGACGAGGCGGAGATTGCCGATCTGATTGCGCTGCATTTAGAAAGAGAAGGCTACCAAATTATCAAAGCAGCAGATGGCAAAGAGGCTGTCCATGCGATTCAATCGCATTCGATTGATTTGGCTATTTTAGATATTATGATGCCTAAGTTAGATGGTCATGAGGTGACGCGGCAAATTCGTGAGAAGTATCAAATGCCGATCATTTTTCTAAGCGCCAAATCGTCTGACTTGGATAAAATAACGGGATTGGTGATAGGGGCTGATGATTACATGACCAAACCGTTTAATCCGATGGAACTAGTCGCCCGAGTGAACGCTCATCTGCGTCGGTCCATGCAGTTAAGCCAACCCAAAGCTGACCAGACTCTGCTTGAAGCAGGCGGATTGACGATTGATCCTGATAAGCGGACCGTAAAACTATATGGTGAGAATATTGAATTAACACCGAAAGAATTTGATATTCTATATCTTCTAGCGGGCCATTCCAAGAAGGTGTTCAGTGTGGAAAATATTTTCCAACACGTATGGGGCGAAGCCTTCTATGAAAGTGGCAACACCGTCATGGTGCATATCCGTACACTGCGCAAAAAACTGGGTGAAGATGAGAACAATAAAAACAAATGGATCAAAACCGTTTGGGGTGTGGGATATACATTCAATGGCTAAAATGATACGAAGTTTCCGTTTCCAAATGATTGTTCTATTAGGGATGAGCATGCTTTTGTCAGGTATTTTCACGTTCATCCTTTACAAAGTGCTTCAGCTTTACTACAGCGGCGTTCGAGCTGAGGATCCGTTGGCGAAATTTCGCCATTTTATCTCCAGTATTGGGGATTTTAATTTCTTTCTAATCTTTTTTATCCCGCTAGCGATTGTATGTTTCTTTTTCCTGACCAAACCTTACGCCACTTATTTTCATGAGATTTCCACGGGGATTCACCGACTCGCTAACGGGGACTTCCAAAGTCGTGTGCACATTTCATCGAACGACGAGTTCAGGGATATTGCAGAAGACATTAATATGGCTAGTGAGAAGCTGCAAAAGGCGGTAGAGCGAGGCGATTTTGCGGAAACCAGCAAAGATCAACTGGTTTTGAATTTAGCTCACGATTTGCGAACACCTTTAACCTCGGTTTTGGGTTATTTAGATTTACTGCTTCAGGACAATCAATTGACGGCGGAGCAAATCAAGCACTATACAACAATAGCTTTTACCAAGTCTAAACGGCTAGAGAAGCTTATTGATGAGCTGTTTGAACTCACAAGAATGAATTACGGGATGCTTTCTATTGAGAAAAAGCAAATCGATCTGAGCGATCTTCTCATTCAGCTGAATGAAGAAATGTTCCCTGTTTTTGAGAAAAGTCATCTGCTAGCTAGATTAAATATCGAGCCGCATTTGCAAATTCGGGGTGATGGGGAGCTGTTGGCACGAGTTTTTGAAAATTTATTAACGAATGCGAATCGCTATGGAAAAGACGGCCAGTTCGTGGATATCAACTGTCAGCTTGATGCAGGTGAAGTTGTGGTCCAAGTCGTTAATTATGGCGATAGTATTCCACCGGACGAGCTGCCGCATATCTTTGACATGTTTTATACCGGTGACCGGGCACGCACGCATCAAGGGGGGAGTACTGGACTAGGTCTGTTCATTGCAAAAAATATCGTGGAACAGCATCTGGGAACGATTTCTGCCCAAAGCAACTTGATTCGTACGCTCTTTGAAGTGCGTTTACCGCTTTAATGAAAGAAATTTAAGAAAAACTTTAAGTTTATCCCACTTCTTTCTTAAAAAGTTTGCTCTATTCTTATGTCTAGTAAGAAGAAGGAGGAAACGAAGAATGAAGAAGTGGGTTTTTTGGCTTGTCATACTTGCACTACTCGGATATGAAGCCATGCACCAGAAACCGGAACGCGTAATCGAGAAACAAGGGGTTGAACAATTCGAGATTCATGAGTCGATTCCCGCAAAGAGCGAACAAACGCTAAAGATCATGAAAGATCAAATATACCAAGGCAATCTAGTCTTAGTTAATAAGGATTACCCGATCCATCAAGTAGGGATTCTCACGGATGTGGTTAATCTTTTTCAACATAAAGAGTTGGTTGATGGTTTTGTTTTATTAGATAACACAATTCGTTTGTCTCAAAGCATAGTGAAAAATTTTACAACGATGATTCGAGCTGCTGATAAAGAGGGGATTCATCATTTTATGATTAACAGCGGCTATCGGGATAATAACGAGCAAAGTAAGCTTTATAAAGATATGGGCCCAGACTATGCTTTGCCGGCGGGGAATAGCGAGCATAACTTAGGGATATCCCTTGATATTGGTTCTACGCAATCGGAGATGAGTCAAGCTCCTGAAGGGAATTGGCTTAAGCAAAATGCTCCGACTTACGGGTTTATTTTACGTTATCCCAAGGATAAAACGGCGATCACCGGCATTCAGTATGAACCTTGGCATTTCCGATATGTTGGTTTACCTCATAGTCTGATTATGCAGCAAAAGAATTTAACGTTGGAACAATATTTGGAATTCCTGAAACAACAAAAGACACTAACAACGACGATTCTGGGTGTAGAATATCAAATTTCCTATCATCCGATTTCGAAAAATACAACCATTCAAGTGCCAAGTAATCGTAAATTTCTATTGTCCGGCAACAACATGGATGGCGTCATTGTGACTGTATTTTAATGAATGGATTCAAAATCTTAGGAAGGTGAGGATGCCAAATGAAACAGATGAAACAGATGAAACAGATGAAACTCATGTATGACGCTGCGATGTCCGGGCTATTTGCCCTCTATATATACGTGGTATTCAAAGTTATCTTATTTAAGTTCGGTTCGATGGACTTCCTCTTCCTCTGGCAGCAACTTCAGAGAAATATAGGGAATTCATTCTATATCCGGCAACGATTGCTAACAGCAAATTTCCATCCATTCGAGTCGATATCACAGAATATCCATAGTCTATCCGGCCATGACATTATCAATTTGTATGGAAATATCTTGATTTTCATTCCTTATGGTATTTTCCTGATGCTATTGTCGAACAAATCAAGGATGTCATTGATAGGGGTAGGTTTTCGTTCCTTGGCCTTAAGTTTGAGCTTGGAATGCTTACAGGTTATCTTTTTAATCGGCAGCTTTGATGTAGATGATCTCATTTTAAATGTGTCCGGCGGTTTGATCGGTTTTTGTCTATGCAAACTAATGTCAGCTGCTAGCCGCTTGATCGGGGTCGGTTCCTTTCGTTTCTTTGCCAAAGAACAGCAGAACCAGCGCTCCGAACACGATAGCAATGAAGAAAATAGTAAATATCGAGGTAATACTGTGATGTCTAGACACCAATAAGCCTACAAGGTATGGGCCAATGATGCCTCCAACGCGTCCAAAGGATGCGGCAAGTCCTACGCCTGTCGAGCGGACGCTAGTAGGGTAGAGCTCAGGTGTGTAAGCATACATGGCTCCCCAAGCGCCAAGATTGAAAAAAGAGAGGCTGATTCCTGCTGCAATAAGCATGGCCTCTGTACTAGCAGAGCTGAACCAAATCGCGCTAAAGGCTGTTAACAGCAAGTAAGAAACGAGAACAAATTTACGTCCAAATTTCTCGATAAAGTAAGCTGCTGTAAAATAGCCTGGAAGCTGCGCTAGTGTCATGATCAACACATATTGAAAACCTTTTACAAGACTGAAGCCCTTGAGAACCATGACGGACGGAAGCCACAAAAATATCCCGTAATAGGAGAAAACCACGATAAACCAGAGAATCCAGAGGGTAATCGTTGATTTTCGAAAATTTGCTGACCAGACGGATGTGACGCGTTCTTTGAGCGTTAATCGGCGATTTCGCTCTGCGTTGAACTGCGGTGAATCTTGAATCGCTCTTCTTAAGTATAATGCATACAAGGCTGGCAACGCGCCAATCAGAAAGGCAGCTCTCCAGCCATATGTTGGAATAACAAAATAGGAAATTAATGCCGCGATTATCCACCCGCATGCCCAAAAGCTTTCGAGCAGCACCACAGCCCGACCCCTCTCTGTAGCAGAAAACGATTCCGAAACAAGTGTGGATGCAACGGGAAGCTCCCCTCCAAGACCAAATCCAGTAATGAAACGCAGGGTGCATAACATAATGAAACCTGTTGCTAACGCGGAGAGTCCGCTTGCGACAGAAAAAATCAGAAGTGTAACCAAAAGCACGGCTCTACGACCATAGCGATCTGCACTCGCACCCGCAACCGCTGCGCCAACAGCCATTCCTATTGAATTGATAGCTGCCAATAGGCCAATTTGTTGTGCTCCCAACTTCCAATCAACAGCCAGCGCGGCGACGATAAAGGAAATAATCCCTACATCCATGGCATCGAATAACCAGCTTATTCCCGCGCTGACAAGTAATTTACGTTTTGCTGGGTCTTGCAGCAATGATGGTTTACTCATGTTCATATGCATCTCCATCCTCAAACTCCTCAAACTATTACCCCTATCTTCCGC
The DNA here is from genome assembly GCF_059692135.1 of Paenibacillus sp. J22R160. NCBI lineage: Bacteria > Bacillati > Bacillota > Bacilli > Caryophanales > Paenibacillaceae > Paenibacillus > Paenibacillus sp. J22R160. The sequence continues at coordinate 155,737 of NZ_JCAUAU010000013.1, forward strand.
CTATATTCCGTTTTCATACATAGAAAGTCCAAAGGATCTATATGACTTAGTTATGGGTAATTTTACCTAGTACTATTCTACTCTACAAGTCTATCAATTCAAAATATAATGGTATATAATGGGATGCGTTCCGTATTTTTGTTGTTGTATGTATGATACAGGAGGGTGGTCATGATGGTTTTATTTCGAAAAGGGGTAGCTTCCCTTTTGGCGGCGGTATGGATTGCGGCGATTGCAATTCCTGTTGGTGCTCAGGCAAACAGCGATGCAGGTGCTTATCAGGACGTGCCCGCGGATTATTATGCAAGTCAAGAGATTGCTCAACTCAAAGCGAAAGGTATCGTTGATGCCGAAGAAGACGGAGGGTTTCATCCGGACGATGCCGTTACACGCGGAGATGCCGCTAAATGGCTCAGCAAAGCGCTTAAGCTCAAAAGGCCGACATCGCTAAACGGATTTACTGACATAGCGGCAAATAGCCCATATGCAGATGCGGTTAATGCTCTGAAAGAACAAAACATTGTGCAAGGCAGCGATGGGTTGTACCAACCGGATGCTCTCCTAACACGTGAACAGATGGCGAGCTTGCTCGTTCGTGCCTTCCAACTTAAGGATAACGGTATCCAGGCATGGCTTAAGGATGAGTCCACCATCGGCAAAGCGCATCATGACGACGTCTTGAAGTTAAAGCAAAATTTTATTACTGAGCAATTAACGTTTATGCCGCAGGATCAGGTAACTCGTGCTCAGTTAGTGTTATTTTTATTCCGAACAATTTCCCAAAAAGAAGAAACGGGACAGGGTCCTGTTACACTGGATGACATTTTGCAATTGCCGAGTAAAACACAACTGCGGTTATCGCCTGATGGCAAAACGATGGCTATCTTGCAGCCTTGGGAAAACCGCATGAACCTATATATTCAAAAGGTTGGTGAGACACAAAGTACGCGAATCACCAACTCCAAAGACGAAAATATTGATAACATATTTTGGATCACAGACAAAGTAATCATTTACTTGATGGATAGCGGAGGTATGGAAAACACGCATATCCACTCTGTGAATGTGGACGGTACGGGTGATAAAGACTTAACGCCCTATTTGAATGTAAGAGCTGATCTCCTTGATGTGCTGCCTTTTAAGAATGAAAGTGACATCGAGTTATTGCTAACAATGAATAAGCGGGATTCCAAAGTGATGGACGTTTATCGGGTTAAGCTCAGTACAGGTGAAACATATATGCAGGTACAGAATCCTGGAAACGTGAAGTTTTGGGTAACAGATCATTGGGGGAAGGTTCGTGCCGCGATAGCCAGAGACGGTGAAGCTACTAGCCTTCTTTATCGTGATAATGAAAGCAAAGATTTTGATAAAATTGATACTTTTGATCGCAAGGACACATTTATTCCAGCTATGTTTACGTTCAACGATGCGCAAATCTACGCTGTTTCAAATGTAGGGCGCGATAAACAGGCTCTCGTGAAATATGACCCGCTTACCAAGAAAGAGACGGAAGTCATTTATGTAAATGATGAGGTCGATATCAATAATTTTCTTGTGTCCTATAAGAAAAAATCGATTGTGGCCGTATCCTACGAGACGGAAGACATGAAATTGCATATCTTGGATCATGAATTTGAAGAGTTATCTCACAAAATCGAGGAAAAACTGCAAACATCTCATTGGGGCTTAGTCGGATCGCCGGATAGGGACATATTGCTGCTACACACAGATAGCGATAAATCTTATGGCAGCTATTATCTCTACGACCGTACGGCGGATAAAATCGACAAAGTGGCAGACATCCAACCAAAGTTAGATGAGAAAAAGATGGCGGATATGCAGCCGATTTCTTTTAAAAGCCGAGATGGACTAACGATTCATGGGTACTTAACGCTTCCCAAAGGAACTGCTTCGACCAAATTGCCAGTAGTCGTCAATCCGCACGGTGGACCTTGGGCCCGAGACTCCTGGGGTTTCAATATGGAAGCTCAACTATTGGCGAGCCAAGGGTATGCCGTTTTGCAGCTGAATTTCCGCGGGTCATCAGGCTATGGGAAGGCCTTCATGAACGCCGGAGATAAGCAGTGGGGTAAAACGATGCAAGACGATATCACGGACGGTGTTAATTGGCTGATTAAAAGGGGGACTGCTGACCCTGATCGCGTTGCCATCTATGGAGCATCCTATGGTGGTTACGCAACATTGGCAGGGATGACGTTTACGCCTGATTTGTATGCAGCGGGTGTGGATTTTGTAGGACCTTCCAATCTCTTTACCTTCTTGAACACGATACCGCCGTATTGGTCCATGGACCGTCCGACGATGTATCAGCAGATAGGTGACCCTATCAAGGATAAGAAACTGCTTGAAGCTGCATCACCATTACTGCATGTTGACCAAATAAAAGTACCGCTAATGATCGCACAAGGTGTCAATGATCCTAGAGTGAACAGAGCAGAATCGGATCAAATGGTTGCCGAATTGCGTAAATTGGATGTAGATGTACCTTACATGCTGAAGAAGAATGAGGGACATGGGTATCAAAAGCAGGAAAATGTACGTGATTTTTATGAAGCACTTATCCATTTTTTAAATAAAAACGTGAAAAACAAGAAAAAATCTGCATAGACTTACATACAGTCCGAAGTGCCAAGAACCTCAGATCTTATGAGGTTACTTGGCCCTTTTTTTGTTTGGCGTACTCTGATTTGCTGGACATGTAGGCGGGTGATATGATTAGTGGATTAGTTCAACATGTTTATTTATTATAGGAGGCTACTGTGGACAAAATATCAATTCCTGATTTGTTTAAGAAACTAGAAACCGAAGATGTCCTATTGCTTGATGTCCGTGGCAATGAAACCGCTTCTGAATATACGCCAGAGCATAGTAACCTTCAACGCATTCATATTGAAAAAGGTGAAATTAACAATTGGTCCGAAAGTACTGCGGCTGAACTTCAAAAAATAGCTGCAGGCAAAACATTGTACGTCACTTGTTCAGGAGGCAACTCAGGGACAAATTGTGCCATTTTGCTACGCGAGAAGGGATTTAACGCTGTTGCCGTCGATGGCGGAATGCGTGCTTGGCAGGCAGAATTGTCAAAACAAGAGGGCGAAAGGGATCTCGGCTGGAATTTCGACAACAGTTACGCTCGTCTGCCTAAAATATTTTATAGCCGGCTCAATCCGGCTCCTGTTCGCTCACCAGAAATCGTTGTTTTTAACGATACACTGGCAGCTTCATTAGGGTTAAATATCCAAGGGCTTCAAGGTACGGAAGGCGCGGCGATTTTCGCAGGCAACCGAATCCCTGATGGCGCTTCGCCTCTTGCTCAAGCTTATGCAGGGCATCAATTCGGGTATTTTAATATGTTAGGAGACGGTCGGGCTAATCTGCTCGGTGAACATATTACGCCACAAGGCACCCGCGTTGATATTCAGCTGAAGGGGGCAGGCAGTACAACATACTCCCGAGGCGGAGATGGTCGAGCAGCACTTGGTCCGATGCTGCGCGAATATATCATAAGTGAGACCATGAGCGCTCTGGGTATCCCTACAACACGCAGTTTGGCGGTGGTCACAACGGGTGAGACTGTGTATCGCGAAACCGAGCAGCAAGGTGCAATTGTTACCCGGATCGCTGCTAGTCATATTCGTGTTGGTACCTTTCAGTTTGCAGCAAAATTCGGCACTCCTCAGGATCTTCAAGCAATGGCTGATTACACATTGCAAAGGCATTTTCCAGAAGTCGAAGCTGATGAGAATCAGTACCTTTCTCTGCTTCATGAAGTGATTAAGCGTCAGGCAAGTCTTATTGCCAAGTGGCAGCTCGTTGGGTTTATTCACGGTGTGATGAACACAGACAACATGGCGCTAAGCGGCGAAACGATTGATTATGGTCCTTGTGCTTTTATGGATGCGTATGACCCAGCAACGGTGTTCAGTTCCATTGATTCGCAAGGCCGCTATGCCTATGGCAATCAGCCGCGTATTGCCGCTTGGAATCTCGCGAGATTTGCTGAAACCTTATTGCCTTTATTGAGTGAGAATGAGGAAGAAGCGATTAAAATAGCTGAAAATGCGCTTGCTAGCTTTTCGGAATTGTATCACCGGAATTGGCTGTCAGGAATGAGAGTAAAATTGGGGATTTTCAACGAAGAAGTGCAAGACGTGACTCTAATAGAAGACCTGCTCAATATGATGCAGCAATATGGGGAAGACTTCACGAATACGTTCCGTGCTTTAACGTTTGATATACCGGAAGAGACGTTCCTATCTGGGACTGCGGAATTTGCTCAGTGGAATGAGCAGTGGCAGGCAAGATTAGGCAGACAGCAGGAGTCAAAAGAGATGTCAAAGCAATTGATGCGCAGCAGCAATCCAGCAATCATTCCGCGTAATCATCGGGTTGAAGAAGCTATAGAAGCAGCTGTGAAACGTGGAGACTACAGTGTGATGGAGCGGCTTCTTTATGTTCTTTCAAGTCCATTCGCACACTCGGAGGAACAATCGGAATATACCGCACCACCAGCAGGGACTACGCGTCCTTATCGGACATATTGCGGAACCTAAGATAGCAAAGTAGAACGATGGGGATGTCACATGGATAATCAGATAACGATTCAAGCTTTGAAATATGGGAATCACCTTCATTATGAATGGAACACGACCCTATTGGAGAAGACGGATGCTCACATTTTTGTCTTGGGCCAAAAGGGAAGACCGTTACATCATTATACGAAGCAAAAAGTGTTTACGATGGAGACTTGGACGATTGAATTTTTCTCATTTGAATCGTGGTTTACAGTGAGCGCAGATATCGTCGGTGGCGAGATCAAGCAGTATTATTGCAATGTTAACCAACCAGCCAAGATGGATGGTCATACGGTTTCATTCGTAGATTTAGACCTGGATTATATCCGGATAAATGGCGAATGGATGGTTGTTGATGAAGATGAGTTTGAGAGCAATGCGATCAAGTTTGCATATCCAGATGCTCTGATTCATCAAGCTCGTCAAGAATTAGAGGCTTTAAAGGAACGGGTTCGTAATAACCTGTTTCCTTTTGATGGCTCGCTTGCGAAGTATATCGCGCTTATTCCGAACGAATAGAGTAGAAAAGAGGCTTTCCCAAAGGTCATATTATGACCGTTGGAGAGCCTCTTTTTGAAGTTTATCAAACCCGCGAATGATGTAATTACCGCCGATTCCTCATGTTATTTTCCGCTAATTGATCCATATGTGTAATTAAATGGAATTTATACCGCTAATTTCACTGAATTAAGTGGATTTCGGATAGACTCGGACCAATTAGCTAGAGTTTCTACTGCTATTTCGTTCCATGTCGCTTTACAACGCATATTAACGGTAGTTTTTCCCATCTATTTTAACTAGGGAGACTTAATGTCCAGCTTAATGTGCACTAACTTCACTAATCTCAACTTGAGAAGGCAGTTCTTTGGGGGTGCGTTTCTTTGGAATGAGCACAATAATGGCTATGAGCGATAACGCCATGAAAATAACAGATCCCGTAATGGATGCTGCAGAAGCGTGAGCGAGTACGTAGCGAGCTTGGTCTTGCAGCGCTACTCCTGCAAGGGGGTGCGTTACGGCCTCGCGGCTTGCTGACCCAAACACGGTTATCAAGATAGCAAGCCCCAAGGAAGCGCCCGTTTGATGTGCGACATTCACAACGCCGGAAGCTGCACCTGCATCACTGCGTTCAACACCGGCGATACCGGATGTTGTGAGTGGGATGAAGACGACCCCAGCGCCTACGCCCAAAATGACTAATGGAATCGCGATATTTGGAAAATAGGAAGTGTCTACGGTAATGCGGCTTAACCAGATCATGCCTACAAGGGCAAGGAATACACCACCGATCATCAATCTTGTGCTGCCAAAGCGGGATATCAAACTTGGAACGGCATAGACCATGCCAAACATGACACCGGTCATTGGCAGAAAAGCAATACCAGCTACGAGCGCGTTAAAGTCTGTTACACCTTGCAAGAATTGCGTTAGAAAAAAGAACATGGCAGACATGCCGCCGACAAACAGAAGTCGCGCTAGATAGGCGCCAATGCGTTCACGGCTGGCGAACAAGCGAAGCGGTGTGATCGGTTGTTCGGCTTTCTTTTCAATACGGATAAAGACAGCTAGCAGGATAATCCCGACAATGAAAGATACGATTGTACCATAATTACTCCAGCCGTCAGAGGCTGCACGAACGAAGCCGTATACGATGGAAGTCATCCCAACCGTTGAGGTAACGGCGCCGACAATGTCGAATCGGCCAGTGAGCCGCGGTGTTTCCTTTAAATAACGTGGAGCTAAGATGATTAGTGCGATCCCAATTGGGACATTAATGAACATGCCCCAGCGCCATGAGACAAGGTCTGTTAGAATGCCGCCAAGCACAAGACCGACGCTGCCGCCAGCACCGGACACGGCGCTGTATAGGGAGATTGCACGCCTTCCGCGAAGCTCACCATAAGCAAGGCAAGCGTTGATGGTGCGGCGAATGCGGCAGCAAAGCCTTGAATGGATCGAGCGATTAGCAAGCTCTCAGCGGAATGGGCCAAACCGGCGATTAATGAGGCCAGCGTGAATAGGGCAATACCGGACATGAAGACCCTTCTGCGTCCCAACAAATCTCCGGCTCTTGCCCCAAGCAGCAGAAGCCCGCCGAAGGTTAACGAGTAAGCATTTTGCACCCAAGATAAGTCTGTTGCAGACAGGTGCAGGTTGCGTCCGATCTCAGGCAGCGCAGTAATGACAATTGAGCCGTCCAGAATAATCATAAGTTGGCATGCAAGTATAATGGCCAGAACGATCGGTGAAGCACTCGATCGTCCGTTTAATGCGGCGGGTGTGGATGAAGACATGCGTAATCTCCCTTTCATCTTTGGAGTGTTTGTTCCAACACATCATAAAGCCTGAGAAAGAAGAAGTCAACACATTTTTGGAGTGAACATTCCAATGAAATGTAAGCGAACGAGAAATAACCGTCTTTTCGCAGCTTTATACGTGAATAATCCATGAAATTACAGAATATGCATTCCGAATACTTGACGATCCCAGTTGTAAATACTAAAGTTGAGTTAACGAGGTGTGTATAATGAGTAAACGAGAAGATATATTGAATGCTACGTTGGATTTAATAGATGAAGAAGGACTACAGGCCGTTACTTTTGCAAAAATTATGAAAAGAGCGAATGTAGGCTCGGGTACCGTTTTTAATTATTTCAGCAATAAGGAAGAACTAATCAATGAGCTGTATCGGGAATGTCGAATCCTTCTAGGGGATCACCTGATGATGGGTTACGATTCTGAGTTAAGCTTATATGAGCGTTTTAAATGCCTCCATACGAATAGGATTCGTTTCGCGGTGGAATTTCCTAAACATTTCCGATTCATCGATGCGTATTCCTATTCGCCTTGCATCAAACCTGAACTACGCAAATTGGAAGATGACAGCGTTTCTCGTGAAGCGATATTGGCTCTGATTAAAGAAGGGCAGAAAAACGGCGTCATTCGGGAATTGGATGTGAATTTTTGCAATTCCATCACGTATGGGATTGTTTCCTCCATCGTCAAAGGCTACTATGTGAAGAAATTTGAGTTAACGGATATCAAAATTCAACAGACAATAGAGGCTTCTTGGAAAGCCATTTTAGTTTGAATTTGGAGTATATATTCCAAGTATGCAGGGAATAATCAAGTTTTCATCACCCGCGCATTGCGCGGTTTTCTTTTTTTAAAAGCGATAAAAGAGGCGGTAGAGGCATGTGGGAGGTACGAAGGGAGTTTCGAGTATCCAGCACCTTTTCTTGGATATCCTTATTTATCAGGTGACTTTCCAATTGGATTGACGGATGATCAACGTACTTTATCTGTCCCCCTACTTGCACAATTTTTAAAAAGGCTTCATTCATTCCCAGTAGATCTCGCAAGAAAGAACGGAATCCAACAAGACCATAGAAATCTAACGGATATAGCCTCACGAAAAGAAAAAATGCTAGGTTTTCTAGCTGATCTTAGCGCTCATATCAAGGAAGAAGATCACCTGGCAATTGCCAATTATTTGGAGCAGCTTCATACAGAACCTGTACAGCAAAGACATATCTTCCTGCATGGGGATCTTCATTTTAAAAATATGTTAGTAGATGATCAGGGGATAATCTCTGGCATACTTGACTGGGGCGATATGAATATCGGTCACCCTGGCTGCGATTTGAATGTTGTTTATAGCTTTGTGCCTCCTGATGCTCGTGAGAGCTTTTTTGCAGATTATGGGGCAGTGGATGAAGAGACGAAGCGTCTAGCTCGCTTAATTGCTGTGTACATTCCCATGTTAATCTGGATGCAGGCAATTGACGAGAAGGATGCTGCAGTTGCCGAAGAGGCAAGAATCATTATTGCACGTGCGCTCACTGATGCGTAGAGCGTCTTCAAAGGGGACAATAAAACTATGAGCCTTCAACTTACAACGGATATTTGCCGCCTATTTAAGATCAAATATCCCATTTTTTTAGCTGGAATGGCTGGTGTTCCAGGCACTGTGAATCTGGCAGCAGCAGTTTCCAATGCGGGTGGGCTTGGCACAATAGGGGCCGCTTATATGCTGCCAGATGCAATTCGATTGGCCATTCGGGAGTTAAGGCAGCTGACGGATGCCCCCTTCGGTGTCAATCTGTTTGCAACTCGAGTTCCTGACAACAACACAAGATTGCAAGTTGTACAAGACGAGCTTAACAAGGTGCGCGGCCAACTTGGGATTGCAGAGGCCACCGCGGAGAGCGTAAGCACACCTGATTATTTCGAGGAGCAAATCCATGTTTTGCTGGAAGAGAAGGTTCCAGTCATTAGCACTGCATTCGGTGTTCTTTCCGAGTCCCATATGCATAAGGCAAAATCGGCCGGCTTACGTGTCGTGACGATGGTCACAACTGTGAATGAAGCGATCTTGGCTGAACAGGCCGGTTGCGATGCGATTGTTGCACAAGGCAGTGAAGCGGGGGGCCATCGCGGCACTTTTGACATTTCGAGCCATCCTATGGGGGCTAATATTGGCACTATTGCTTTAGTACCGCAAATCGTCGATCACGTTCAGATTCCTGTTATTGCCGCTGGAGGCATTATGGATGGCCGGGGACTCGTCGCTGCTCTTGCCCTTGGCGCCCAAGGTGTACAGATGGGAACCCGGTTTCTGACGGCCTTGGAATCAGGTGCGAATGTGGCGTATAAGGAAGCGCTCCTGAAAAGTACGGAGGAAAGCACAGTCATCACGAAGGCATTCTCAGGTCGCCCAGCAAGAGGCATCGTGAACTTGTTTATACGACAATGGGACGAGAGTGGTGTTGAGCCGCTTCCATTTCCTACTCAGAATACGATCACTAGAGATATCCGTAATGCTTCGGCTGACCAGCGGAATGCGGAATATATGTCTTTATGGGCAGGGCAAGGGACAAGAATGCTGACGGACGGGGAGAAAGCTGAGAGTCTCCTAACGGAGATCATCCAACAGGCGAGTTCGATTCTCAAGTAAAGATAAGAAGCAATCGGAGGGTAAGCTGCCGATTGCTTCTTTTTGATTTAGATCGATGAGCTTCCGAGTCGGAATTGTCCGGGCGTGGTGTTTTCAAATTTTTTAAACACTTTGAAAAAGTGCCGCGGATTTTCATAGCCGACAAGCTCAGCAATGGTGTTGATCGGCCAGTCAGGGTGATCCTGCATGAACTGCTTGGCTTTGGTAAGACGAAACGTATGTAAGTAGTGAAGAAAGGTAAGATCCATTTCTTTGCGAAACAGCATGCTGATATAATTCGGATGCATCTGCACATGGTCGGCAACAACATCGAGAGATAGATCCAGTTTATAATTTTGTTCTACGAAGGAAACGATTTTATCGATAGCTTGCGTATGAGGCTGTTGGTGCTCAAGTTGCTCAGGTCGCTCAGGTCGCTCAGGTCGCCGATCAAAGGGAAGGAGCTGGCCTGTGATTTTCGAATCTGCTGCTGCGTTCAGCATGGTTCCAATTCTAGGGTAGTGAGCGCTTACAAGGCTAATAAATAGTTCACGAAGCTTGATGTGACAGTTATCGCTGCCTGAGAAATGAAGATGCAGGGACTGCATATCCTTTTCGATTTGTTCTAGGGTTATCCGCTGAGCAATCGCTCGATCGCTCTTTTGGACAAGAGTCAATTCACCGCTAATGGATTCAGATTCTTTTTGATATACGGTCATGCTGCAGTTGGTGAAGTGCCGGTTGAATAACATCGAAGCCACTGCTTCCATGTACAGCTCCCGGAAGCTATCTATATCACTTCTTCTGCCGCTTCCACCAATACGAAGTCTACTGCTTTTTGTATAAAACAGATCGCCACATGCAAGCTGAAGTTCGGCCTCTGTTGGTACATGCAAACCGTTCATGATGAGAACGGCTTGCTGCAAAAATCGGGATTGAAAGGAATAAGCTTTGAAATTCATCTCGGAAAGTAAATTACATAGACGTTCAAGGCTCTCTGATGTCAACAGCGCCGTGTTATCGTAGGCTTGAAATACTAGAATTGTCGTAAACGGATCAGGAAGGAGGGTGTGCAACTGCTCTGGCTTGAGCGGCATGTCTTCAAAAGGCGTATTGTAAAGGATATGTTCTTTCAGCATCAGCAGGTCATGTTCTCTCATCTGACGCTGTTCCAACCGAATGGTCTGTTCGACCTTCTCGAGCACGCCAAGCAGTTCAACTTTATTAATAGGCTTTAATAAATAATCCACAACTTGGTATCGCAGAGCTTGCCTGGCATACGCAAAGTCGTCATAGCCGGTAATAATAACGAAGCGGTTACCAAGATTTCGAGCTTGTATCTCCTTAATAAGGGCGAGCCCGTCCATTTCAGGCATATGAATATCCGTGAGGATCAAATCGGGATGAAAGGATGCCAGCTTGTGCAGCGCATCAATGCCATCGCCAGCTCCGATGATCTCGGTAAAAGAGGTATTCCCTTTTTGAATCATACGGATGATGCCATTCAATATGATAGGTTCGTCATCGACAACCATGAGCTTCATTGTGCTGCCCCCTTACCTAATTTGAGTAAGCAAGTCGTTCCCTCGTTAAGCTTGCTCGTTATTTGGATACCCGAACCTTCGCCGAAGAACATCAGTATACGTTCATTGACATTCACGATGCCAAGACCGCCGCCGCCGTTCTGAAGATGTGAAGCCTCTATTTTTCCACTCACAACACCTTGAATCCGAGCAAGCCGTTCTTCCGCAATACCTGCGCCCGTGTCACTAACTGCTATAAACATGAACATGGCATCTTCCCAAATACGAATGGAGAGGGTAACTTGTTTCCTGACGGTAGCAATCCCATGGACGATACTATTTTCAATCATTGGCTGTAAAATGTAGTGGGGACAGATAAAGTTATCGATAACAGCGTCAATCATGAAAGTTACTTGAAGCCGATCAGCGAGCCTGATTTGCTGAATTTTGATATAGTCATTGACGTTTTCAACCTCTTCTTTCAAGGTCGTTTCATTTTTCGAACCCGATAAACTGTAGCGGAATAGCTTGCCTAGCGTATAAGACATTTCTGCAGCTTCCGGATCATCATTGGCTTCAGCGATCATGCGGATGGATTCTAGCGTATTGTACAGGAAATGAGGTTTGATTTGTGCCTGCATCATTTGATAAGCGGATTCTTTCCTCAGCATTTCGGATCGGTGCACGGTATTAACCAGCTCGTCCATACGCCGGATCATAGCATTATAAGAGGAGGTCAGATGCCCGACTTCGTCTTTATTAATTTCTCCTATGTACAGTGGAAAATGGTTTTCGTCGACTCGCCGCATATGCTTGGAGAGCTTCAAGATCCGTTTCGTAATGGAACTTGCGATCAAATAGTACATACCAGACAGAGTCAATAAGAGAATCGTTACCAGCATGACGAGCACATATTTGTTCTTCTTGATCCCGCTAAAGACATCGTCAACTTGCTCCATCATGACAAAATGCAGCTTCAAACTGTCGGCAAAAAAGGATTCGATCAGCATTTTATTTCCGCCTACCGTTTGATAGAAGTACTTCGTTTTTGCTTGGAACGCATCGTCCATAATCGCTTTTTCTGACTCCTTGTTTAAAGGAATTTTTTCAATGCGCGAGATGACTTGATGGTCCTGATCAAGCACATATAAATTGCTCTTGCTATTTAAATTTAACGATTCAAACAATGGTTTAATTAACTTGGAGGTCACTTTAATATCGAGTAGACCAATGTCCTGTTCAAAATTCCGATTCCCTATTTTGTGAACATAATGGAGGTTGATGTTTGGATCGGATACACTGCTCGAAGTAACCCATTTCCCTACACCAAGCGGAAGCCTTTTGATGCTTTCTTCCAGCTTAAACTCGTCCATTTTGGCCATTTCCGGTCGGAATATCATACCGTTTTGCTGTTCCATATAGATGGTCATGCCATCAATCATGCGATTGGAAGACAAGATATAGGAAAATAAGGGGCGGATATAGGTCAAAAAGTTGGAAACTTGATCAAAATCGGTACGATAATTCCCGCTTAAATAGGCGATTGTATTCGAATTATTTTGAAATAGCTGATAGGCTGACTCGATCTGCACGGTGCTAATACTGATATTATTTAACACTTGATTCACGATTTTCTGTCTGCCTTGCGCGTATTCTTCTAGGAAGCTGTTATAGTTCTGGTTATAAAGGAACAGTCCGAACGAGATGATCGGAATGAAAATGATCACGATGTAGCCTATCGCCATTTTTTTAACAATGGACAAGTTCTGATAGTTGAAGGCAAGTTTCTTTGGAATGAGGCACACCACCTTATGAATGGACAGTTCATCTTAAAAATGATCCCTATAAATTTGTTCGACAGTCCTTTATGATAGTCCTTGTAAGCGCTTAAAAAAAGGGATAACTTACAAGCAGCTTGGAGGGAGAGTTACCATGAGTATAGCAGTTAGAATGGTGAAGAAAAATTGGCAGCTCTATCTGATTATCCTGCCATCACTTCTATATTTACTAATTTTTAAATACGTACCGATGGCTGGCGTGCAAATTGCTTTCAAAAATTATGTGGTTACCAAAGGGATTTGGGGAAGTGATTGGATTGGCTTTAAGCATTTCATTGAATTTTTCCGGCTGCCGATTTTCTGGCGAATTATCAAAAATACGGCCCTATTAAGCCTATATTCGCTAATTGTAGGATTTCCAGCGCCTATCATTCTCGCGTTAGCTTTGAATGAATTGAGAAATGGTGTGTTTAAGAGAGCCGTACAGCTCGTCACATTCGCCCCCTATTTCATTTCCACCGTTATCATGGTGTCGATCATCATGCTGTTTCTGTCTCCGCAGCTTGGTTTTGTTCATCTCTTGGCGGATAAGTTCGGATTTCCAGCTGAAAATATCATGTCAAAGCCGGAGTATTTCAAAACAGTCTATGTTCTCTCCGACGTCTGGCAGTTTACGGGCTATGCCTCCGTCATCTATATTGCGGCTCTGGCTGGCGTAGATCCGCACTTGTATGAGGCGGCCAAAGTGGACGGCGCATCACGATTCCAGCGGATGATTCATATCGACTTGCCGAGTCTAATGCCGACGGCTGTGATCTTGCTTATTTTAAATGCAGGGCAAATCATGAACGTAGGCTTTGAGAAAGTATATCTGATGCAGAATGCCATTAACGTTGGGACTTCCGAAGTTATTTCCACCTATGTGTACAAAATGGGGTTAGTCGGAGCGAACTTTAGTTTCTCCGCAGCGGTCGGACTATTTAATGCCGTCGTCAACTTGCTGCTGCTTATCGTAGTCAATTATGTGGCAAGGAAAAATTCCGAGACGAGTCTGTGGTAGGAGGCAGAGAAGATGATGAATCCCGAGCAAGCCATATCGTTAAAATCACAAAAATCAACGACCCGCATCGTTGAAAGCAGTATAGATCGCGTGTACCTTTTCTTCGTTTATCTGTTTTTGATCATTTGCTTAATCGTCGTAGCGTATCCCTTAATTTATATCGTAAGCTCATCATTTAGCTCATCCTCTGCTGTAATCTCAGGCAAAGTGTGGCTTCTTCCTGTTGAACCAACGCTGCGAGGCTATCAAGCGGTGTTTCAGAATCCGCAAATTTTGAAAGGGTATGGCAATTCTTTGTTCTATCTGGTCGTAGGCACGCTGATAAGCGTATCGTTGACGATTACCGCTGCCTATCCGCTTTCTCGCAAAAACTTTTATGGACGCAATGTGATTACGGCTTTGTTTGTTTTCACGATGCTTTTCAGCGGGGGGTTAATTCCTTATTATTTGACGGTAAAAAGATTGGGGATGCTCGACACAAGATGGGCGATGATTATTCCAGGCGCAATTTCAGTCTGGCAAGTGATTCTCGCAAGGACGTTTTTCCAGACATCGATTCCGTCGGAGCTTACGGAGGCCGCACATTTGGATGGATGCAGCGACTTCAAATTTTTAACGCGAATCGTTATCCCGCTATCTAAACCAATCATTGCCGTTCTAGTGCTTATGTACGCGATTGGCTACTGGAATTCTTATTTTGAAGCCTTAATCTTCTTGAAGACCGCCAACTTATATCCGCTGCAGCTTATTCTACGCAACATTCTTATCCTGAACTCGATTGATCCTACGATGATTAAAGACGTCAGGGAGCTTGCGGAGAGACAGGGCTTGAAGGAGCTGCTGAAATATTCACTGATTGTCGTCGCAAGTGCGCCTGTTCTCATTCTTTATCCTTTTGTGCAAAAGCATTTTGTGAAAGGTCTATTGATTGGTTCTCTAAAAGGCTGAATCTGGATGAAGGATGAAAGGCGGGATGCGAGGCAGCGGATAGCTCAGGTTTGCCCCCACTTTGATGGATTGGCGAAGACAAACAAGGAGGGTTTGAGTATGGGGATTAAAAGAACCAGTAGAACATGGAAATCGGTAGCCCTAATCGTATTCATTACTACGTTTGTAGTCGGCTGCACATCAGGCAGCGACGACCCGAACAGCGCTACGCCGAGTGGAGGCGGAAGTGCAGACGGAGGGAGCAACGTGAATGTAACGGGCTTTCCTATCGCCAAAAATAAGATTTCAATGAGTGCTTTCGCGCCGCAATCGGCGAACATTGCTGATTTGAATACAAATTGGTTTACCAAATATTTGGAAGAGAAGACGAATGTTCATTTGAACTGGCAGCTTGTACCAGGCGAAACTGCGGCTTTGAAGGAGAAGAAACAGCTGCTGCTCGCAAGCGGCGATTATCCGGATATTTTCATGCAAGGGGATCTAACGAAGGAAGAACAGCTGCTTTACGGCCAACAAGGTGTTCTGGTTCCGCTTAATAAGCTGATTGATCAGTATGCGCCTAATATTAAAAAGGCATTCAAAGATATTTCTTATCTGGAAAAAGCGATTACTGCGCCGGATGGCAACATCTATGCGATTCCATCGGTGAATGAATGCTATCATTGCCAATTCTCCGCCAAAATGTGGGTGAACTCCAAATGGCTGCAGAAGCTAGGTCTGAGCGCGCCGAAGACGACGGATGATTTCTACAATATGTTGAAAGCCTTTAAGGAAAAAGATCCGAACGGCAACGGCAAAGCTGATGAAATTGCATTCACGGGTTCACCAACCGGCTGGCACACGGATATTGAAACTTTCGTCATGAACGCGTTCGTTTACTTCAATGCCGATAATAACTATTTCGTGTTAAATGGCGGCAAGCTGGGAACTTCTGTTGACCAGCCAGGTTTCAAAAAAGGGCTGCAATATTTGAATAAATTGTATGCAGAGGGCTTGATCGATAAGGAAGCATTTACGCAGAAATCGGATGCGCTTTCACAAAAAGGGAATAGCCCTGACACAGCCATTGCAGGGGCAATTCCGGCAGGTTGGTTCGGTGAATTCACTGATGCATCGCCGGCGGCAACTCGCCACAAAGACTATGATCCGATTGCTCCGTTAACGGGACCAGATGGAGCCTCGTTCACCGCGCATTACATCGGTATTGGAAATTCCGTCTTCGCCATTACGAACAAAAATAAAAATCCGGAAGCAGCCATTCGTTTGGCGGATTATCTGTACACAGAAGAGGGAACAACGATGTCCAACTCTGGGGAGGAAGGCCGCAACTGGGTGAAAGCGGATGCTAATGATAAAAACACACGTGGAACTGCCGCTAAGTTCAAGGTAAAAGAAACTTCCTACGGTGTAGGCCAGGTACAGAACGACCATTGGAACCAAATGGGACCGAACCTTCGTTCAGCCGAATATCGTGAAACATCGTATGCAGCCAGCCAGGACATCTATACGATGGATGGCTTGGAGACACGTTTGTACAAAGCTACGAAGGAAAAGTACGAAGGGCATCAGCCGAAGGAAGAGTTCCCGACCGATATTTTCTTGACGAATGAACAAGCGAATCAGGTCAAGCAATTAAAGCCGATTATTACGGATTATGTGAAACAATCCATGCTGCAGTTCATTATGGGAGCCAAAAGCATTGATAAGGATTGGGATGCATATTTGAAAGGCCTGAAAGATTCCGGTATGGATCAATTCATCAAAATTTATCAAGACGCGTACGACAAAGTGTATAAAAAATAACGGCAAGCCCCACTCTTATCAGCTTTTGAGAAAGGAAGACTGCGGATGCAGCGCACGTTGGTAGAAGAATATCGCGGAGGAGTGCTTGAGTGTACGCATGCTGGACATATATGCGGAGTCGACAACTCAGGGAAGATTCGCTATGCCATCGGTAACCCGCTCCATCTGACGTATTTGCGTTCAGCCGCCAAACCGTTTCAAGCGATCCCTATAGTTCAGCACGGTATCGACAAGAAGTTTGGCTTTACGGACAAGGAGACGGCGGTCATGGCGGGATCGCACCGAGGCGAACCGTTCCATATTGAAGTTGTCGAATCTATGCTTCACAAGATTGGGCTTAGTGAAGATGCGCTAGTCTGCGCTTCGACCTATCCGTTGAATGTGAATGCAAGGGATAACGTCGTGCGGCTTAACGGCTCTAAGCGGAGGGTATATCATAACTGTTCCGGCAAGCATACAGGGATACTGGCCATGTGCAAAGGGTTGGGCTATGATATCGGATCCTATTGCGACCCGGATCATCCAGCCCAAAGGCAAATCCTGCACACACTCGCAGCGTTATCCGAGGTACCGGAAGAGCAAATCCCGCTGGGCACGGACGGCTGCGGATTCCCTGTCTTCGCTCTTCCGCTCGATGCATTAGCAAGGGCTTATCTGAAACTGGCAGTCCCTAGCCTAATTCTTGACGCATCGCTTAGAAGCGCCGTAGAAAGAGTGACCGCACTGATGAGCGAGCATGGAGAAATGATCGCGGGAACAGATTTTATATGCTCCGTGCTGCTGCGAGACTCGAACATTGTGGCCAAGGGAGGCGCGAAAGGCGTTTACTGCTTCGCTCTGAAAAAGGAACGTGCAGCCTTCGCGTTGAAAGTACTGGACGGCTCTGAGGAGGAATGGCCGCTAATTGTCGCAACCATTCTGGAGCAGATCAACTACTCGAACCGTGCGACCGTAGTCGACTTATACCGGATTTCGCAGGTGAACATAAAGAACGACGCTAGTAAATCTGTCGGATACAGCAAAGCAGTATTTGATCTATCTTAAGAGGTTCTAACACGATTTTCACAAGAGAGCTGTTATGGAACTGTGGGATTTTAGTGGAACGCAGCAAATAACGCCGATTACTCCTGATAATATCCGCAAGTGACGCACTTTTACCCAACTAACTGGAATTTTGCAGCTAGAATAAAGAGTGGACACCTCAATAAGAGAATTCGATAATGAATATATCAGGAGGTGTTCCCATGGGTGAACAACGGAAACGTTATAATGAAGAAT
>NZ_JCAUAU010000014.1:0-165889 GCF_059692135.1 Paenibacillus sp. J22R160
CACATCCTCGGGTCTACTTGGCATGCAATTGCAAGGAGCAATGGCTATATTTGCAGTGAATCTCAAGCGAATATTAAAATTAACGGATTGAATTTTATAGGGGAGATTCCCTAAATAAGACCTAAAAAAGAAGACATCTCCCACAAAAACTGGGGTAGATGTCTTCCTTTTTGATTTTGATCTTACCGCCGAAGAAAAAAACAGTAAGTTTTTCAGTGCCCTCAATCAATAAGTGAGGGCTTTTTTGTTACTGCATAGGCTGCCCCGATGCTTTACGTAATTCATTGGCTAGCCGGTGCCGCTCTTCTTTGTCAGCCTCAGAAGCATGCTCATATCCATGAGACAGCCAACGTTCGATAAGCTTGTTCGCATCCTCTACACTAATACGATTAATCAACACATCCACGCTCCCTTTGTATTGGTTTAGATCACAGTAACCGCTAATGACCGTCTTACTGGAGCTAGTCTTATTTTTTTTGCCTAAATCCGTCCAAGCTGGTAGCTTGGCTGCATAATCGTCCAAGTCCCCTCATATGCATGTACTATGTTGATGTTAATCATGAGTGAGGGGATGATCGAATGCGCCGGGTCACATGGATGGTAGCAGTGGTGATGTGCTTAGCATTGGTTCTCGCAGGATGCGGGATAGGCAAGAAAGATGCAGGATCTATCGTAAAGGATTTGGATCATGTGATCAGCAAAGCGGATAGCTATCAGGCTTCAGGCAGCATGATTTTGCACACGGGGTCACAGCCGCAGGAGTATCAGGTGGAGGTGGCGTTCTCACCGGAGCATTTCTACCGGATTTCGCTGACCAATGCATCGAAGGATGTAACGCAAATTGTGCTGCGTAATGAAGAGGGCGTGTTCGTATTAACGCCGCATCTGAAGAAAAGCTTCCGTTTCCAAAGCGATTGGCCGGAGAATCAGGGACAGGTATATTTGTTCCAATCTCTAGCGAGAAGTATTATCGCGGACAAGGATCGTCAGTTTACAACGGACAATGATACGTATGTGTTCGATGTAGCGGCGAACTATCAGAATGAGCAGCTGTCCCGCCAGAAAATTTGGCTGAATAAAAAGACACTGGCACCTACGCAGGTTCAAGTGTCGGATGCCAACCAAAATGTGATGGTGCAGGTGAATTTCACGAAATTCGAATTCGATGCGAAGTTTGATAAGGATTTCTTCCAAATGGAGCGCAACATGACGAGCTGGAACATGCAGACATTGCCGACAATGTCAGATGTTAAGGTAACAGATGCTGATCATCCGGCAACTGGTGTAACGGACAAAAACTTGTCTGCAACAGGCGGCCAATCTGATCAAACAAAATCCACAAGCACAAAAGCGGATGCAACGAAACCGAATGCCGCGGCAAGCAAACCGCAGAGTATCGGTATCATTGAGCCGAGCTATCTGCCTAAGGATGTCGTGAAGCAGGATATTACGGATATGAAGCTCGGCGAAGACGCTGCTGTCCTTTTGCGATATAAAGGGAAGTACAACTTTAGTATGGTTGAGGTTAGACCACAGGCGAAGTCGGTGTCTTTGCAGCCAGGGGATATTGTGGATCTCGGCTTCACGATTGGCGTTCTCACAGGGGAAGATAAGAAGACTCTCACTTGGACGAATGACGGCGTAGAGTTCAGATTAACGACAGGCGATCTGCCGACGAATGAAATGATTAAAGTGGCGATGGCAACGGAAGGCCAATCCGGTAAATAACCAAGGAAAGATCTGCTCTTAGGAGCAGGTCTTTTTGTCTTTTTTATGCAGAAAAGCGTAGTCTTGACTTCTAAAATACCGCATTTCGGCGATTATTAGAGAAAATTAATGTGGGAAAGTGTGCCAATAGGAAACTAAATGCAATGGTGAATCATACTATTCAAGTAAGGGTTGTATGTGCTGCAAATGTACGGGTGGAGTAGCCTTCAGCTGATTTGCAATCAAAGGTGGCCATACGAACAAACATGCTTATGAAACAAGTCGTTTGGATATGACGCGATTTTGCCTTATTTAAGCCCAAAGGACGGTTGACAGTGTTTCCTGACTCGGTTTAACATAGGTTTATCGGTCCTAACGGGTTCGGAATTATTGGAGGGGGAGTCCTGCTGCTCGCATGGAGCGGGCCTTCCCTTATCCTTTGCATTTGAAAAAAGAGGTGAACGCTGGTGGATGCTTTTTATCGTCCCACGTGGGTTGAAATTTCGTTAGATGCTCTGCGAAGCAACATTGAAGGTTTTCAGAAGATACTGCCGACAGGAATGAAGCAGATGGCAGTCGTTAAAGCGGATGCGTACGGACACGGGGCTGTAGAAGTTTCCAAAGAGGCTTTAGCCGCGGGTGTGGATTACTTGGGTGTGGCGTTTTTCGATGAAGCGCTGGAGCTAAGGAATGCAGGAATAACCGCACCTATCCTAGTGCTTGGTTATACACCTCCTGAGGGAGTCGAGCGGGCACGGGAGCTTGATGTTACGATAGCGGTCTATAGTCATGATGTCCTTAAGGAGCTGCAGGCGCAGCAGCATAAGAAGAAGCTGAAAATCCACATCAAGCTCGATACCGGCATGGGCCGACTTGGTTTGCATACGGAAGCGGATGCAATTCCTTTCATCGAGCAAGCATTGACGCTGCCGAATGTGGAGGTTGAAGGATTGTTCACACATTACGCGAATGCGGATGAAGTGGATAAAAGCTATACGCTGGAGCAGTATCGCCGTTTTGAGCGGATTGTGAGCTATTTTACGGATAAAGGTGTAAAGTTTCCATATATACATGCAGGCAACAGTGCAGCGGCTATTGATTTGCCTAGTCTCACTTATTCAATGGTACGTTTGGGCATTTCGATGTATGGGCTATATCCTTCCAAGGATGTGGATCAAACGAAAATTAAGTTAAAACCTGTGCTCAGTCTCAAAACAGGCATTGTCCATCTCAAAACATTGCCGCCAAACTCCGGGATCAGCTATGGAACGATCTACCATACAAAAGGCGAAGAGCAGATCGGAACGCTGCCCATTGGGTATGCGGATGGGTATTCACGAATGCTTTCGGGTAAAGCTGAGGTACTGGTTCGGGGGAAAAGAGTGCAGGTAGTCGGCCGAATTTGTATGGACCAATGTATGATTAACGTGTCCGACGTTAAGGATGTCCAGACGCTCGATGAGGTTGTGCTGATTGGGGAGCAGGATGGAGAACGAATTACAGCTGAAGATATCGCTGATCAGCTAGATACAGTTAATTATGAAGTGATTTGTATGATTTCACACCGGGTAGCACGTGTGTATGTACGCGGCGGCGAACGAGTAGATGCCATTAATCCGCTGATGCGTCATCGTTACTAAGTCTTGGTCTCATCTAAATTCATGAATTTACCATTTAAAAATTATCCTTCCTATAGAGGAATTATAGAGTAGGCTATCGAATACGTAGTGAAGAATCTTATATCCATAGGTGTAACATATTTGATATACTGGGTGCATATATCTATTGTATAATTTGGTTTTCAAGTTGACATACTGGTAATATTGTCTTTGTATCGTTTCTGGGGGTGCGAGAGTGTGAGTAATGCGCATAATACGAAAAGGATCATGATTAGCTTGCCTGACAATCTGTTGCAAGAAGTGGACGGCATTGTCGAGAAGGAGAACTCCAATCGCAGCGAATTTATTCGCCAGGCAATGAAGCTGTATTTAATTGAACGCAAAAAGCGCAGTCTACGCGAATCCATGCAGCGTGGGTATATGGAGATGGCGAAAATTAATCTCAGCATGGCATCTGAAGCTTTTCAAGCGGAGGAAGAAGCGGACGGAACGCTTGATCGCTTAGTAAGCGGGGTGTAAGAAGTGATTGTGAAACGTGGCGATGTTTTTTTCGCAGATCTTTCGCCGGTAGTAGGGTCGGAGCAGGGAGGAGTTCGTCCTGTTCTAGTGATCCAAAATGATATCGGCAACCGCTTTAGCCCAACCGTGATTGTTGCAGCGATTACAGCTCAAATCCAGAAGGCGAAGCTACCCACGCATGTGGAAATCGACGCGGAGACGCATGGATTCGATCGAGACTCGGTCATTCTGCTTGAACAAATCAGAACGATTGATAAGCAACGGCTTACGGACAAAATTACGCATTTGGATGAAGAGACGATGCGAAAGGTTGACGACGCTTTGCAAATTAGTGTGGGACTGATAGAATTTTGAATAGGATCAGGAACGGACGGGGGTAAGTGGTTCCCTCGTTTTTTGGTTTGCATACATACTTGAAATTAGGTAGAAGTGGGGATGACTGTGACGATATTGGATACGGTGATGAAGAAATGGTTCCACGCAGCCGGCGAAGTGTCCGGAAATACCGGAGTGAAAAGCGCAGCGGATGATGAGCAGCTGGGAAGCAAGGGAGCTAAGAACAAATACGAGGAAGAGCCGAAGGAAAAGGTCGTCCTCTCCGAAGAGAAGAAAGCGGAGATCCAGGAGCGAATCTTAAAGCAGATCTCCGCTGAATTGCAACTGCCAGCAGGTAAAGTGAAAACGACGATGGGGCTGCTGGATGAGGGGAATACGATTCCTTTCATCGCTCGGTACCGGAAAGAAATGACGGGCGAGCTGGATGAGAACCAGCTGCGAGACATCGAGGAGCGCTTGCAGTATTTACGCAACCTCGAAGATCGCAAGCTGGAGGTCGTGCGTTTGATCGACGAACAGGGGAAACTGACGGATGAACTGCGCAAATCAATTGAAGGCGCTGCAAAGCTGCAGGAAATCGAAGATCTGTACAGACCGTATCGTCAAAAGCGGAAGACGAGAGCAAGCGTAGCCAAAGAGCGCGGCCTAGAGCCGCTAGCGGAGTGGATCTGGAAGCAGCCTAGGAATGGCTCGCTCGAACAAGAAGCGGAGCGATACGTAAACGCGGACAAGCAGGTAGCAAGCGCGGCTGACGCCATCCAAGGCGCGATGGACATCTTAGCGGAGAACATGGCAGACGATGCTAAGATTAGAGCCTGGGTGCGCAGATACACGCAGGATCAAGGGATATTGCATACGGAGGCCAAGGATGCAAAGGCTGAGTCCGTCTATGAGATGTACTATGCCTATCAGGAGCCGGTGAAGCGTCTCCCGCCTCATCGTATTCTTGCCATCAACCGTGGTGAACGCGAGGAAATTCTTAAGGTCAACTTGGTTGTTGCTGTTGATAAAATTCATGATTATATAGCTAGGCAAATTATAAAAGGGCAATCCATTGTACAAGATGTGCTTCGTACAATTGTTGAAGATGCTTACAAGCGTCTAATCGCACCGTCCATCGAACGCGAAGTGCGCGGAGAAATGACAGAGATGGGCGAGGAGCAAGCGATTAAGATTTTCGCAGAAAATCTGCGTAATCTGCTGCTCCAAGCGCCCGTCAAAGGGCACGTTGTACTCGGTGTCGATCCCGCTTACCGGACGGGCTGCAAGCTGGCCGTCATCGACGACACCGGGAAAATGCTTGAAATCGCCGTGACGTACCCGACACCTCCGAATAATAAGGTGGCGGAAGCGAAGGCGAAGTTCAAGCAATTGATCAGCAAGCACGGCGTCGAGCTGATCGTCATTGGGAATGGAACGGCTTCCCGTGAAACGGAGCAGTTTGTTGCGGAGCTGATTGCGGAGATCAAGGAGCAGAAGCTCAAGTACTTGATCGTCAGCGAAGCGGGGGCGAGCGTGTACTCCGCGTCGAAGCTGGCGCAGACGGAGTTCCCTGATCTCGACGTCGCCGAGCGCAGCGCGATCTCAATCGCGCGGAGGCTGCAAGACCCGCTCGCGGAGCTTGTGAAGATCGAGCCGAAGGCCATCGGCGTCGGGCAGTATCAGCATGACGTTTCGCAGAAACGCCTGGACGAGAACTTGAAGGCCGTCGTGGAATCGGCCGTTAACCATGTTGGCGTGGACCTCAACACGGCGTCCCCGTCTTTGCTCTCGTATGTGTCGGGCGTGAACGCGACACTGGCGAAAAACATCGTCAAGTATCGCGAGGAGAACGGCAAGTTCAGCTCCCGACAGGAGCTGTCGAAGGTTCCGCGCCTTGGCGCGAAAACTTTCGAGCAGTGTGTCGGGTTCATGCGGATTCCTGGCGGCAGGAACCCGCTGGACAACACCGCGATCCATCCGGAGTCTTACGACGTCGTGGATCGGCTGTTCAAGGAGCTCCGCCTGGAACTGGCGCAGCTAGGCTCGCAGCAGCTTCTATCGCTGCTGCAGACGCTGGAGCCAGAGGAGATGGCTCCGAAGCTGGGCGTTGGTGTCCCGACGCTGAGGGACATCTTAGACAGCCTGCAGCGTCCTGGGCGGGATCCGCGGGAAGAAGTCCCCGCGCCGATCTTCCGTACGGATGTGCTGCAGCTGGAGGACCTTGTGCCGGGCATGGAACTGACCGGCACGGTGCGCAATGTTATCGACTTCGGCGCTTTCGTCGATATCGGCATTAAGAACGATGGGCTGGTGCACATCTCCCAGCTCAAGAACGGCTTCGTGAAACATCCGATGGATGTTGTTTCCGTTGGGGACATTGTCCAGGTGTGGGTGCTTAACGTGGATCAGAAAAAAGGCCGAGTCGGCTTGACCATGAAAAAGCCGCAGCAATAAGCAAATAGGAGCAGTTGGCGGCGATAAGCTGCTGGCTGCTTTTTCTACATCATCCTTTCTCTTTTTCTACATCATCCTTTCATAAAGTAATGGCTTTATTAGTTCCACATCATCCTTTCCAACCCTAAAGTTGAGTTTAATCCTTATTGCAGAGGCTGTCCCACCTCCTTCACCGAATATACAGTGGCATTCTGTTGGCCAACGATCGCGATAAGCAAGCCCTCATGCGCTAAACGAGCCAGCCACTCGGCGGCTATTCGAAAAGGGACGTTACATTCGGCAGCGATGTCCTGGATTAGGATCTGGCCATTACGGCGCCTCGCAACGTCCAGAATAACTAGCTTCCTTAACTCCCACAGAAAAGGCGTATAGGTGGCAGGGGTGTTATGTACAGAATAAGACGATTTCCTTTCATGCAGCAGATAGACGTTGTCTCCTTGACCTTTTTTCGTTCTACGACGCAAAACCACAGATCTTCAGCTCCCTTTATACATGTTTTAGATAACAAAAAAACACACCGACCCGCAGATTACTCTGCTGGATCAAGTGTGCTTCACTCGGGCGGACTATTACATTTATTTACAGTATAGTGGGCTCATTTCAAATATGCAACATATTTTTCATTTGTGCTTGCTGCTTCTATGTAACGATTATGGCAAAAAAGCCAGCACCTGTCTCAAACAAGTACTAGCCCTTTTATCAGAATTTACGTTTGCCCGGTCCGTCCGTCGATTGGGTGTCAGGCCACTCCTCTTGTGAGCGGCGGGTGCGGTAAAAGTACCAGCTATCATTCAGCAATCGGATTTGTCTGCGGTTTTTGTTCTGGAAGGCCCGCATTAATTGATTACAGAGCCATTGCGGCATATGCCCATCCCCTTCTTCGCCATGTACTTATAGCATATGAAGGATAAAGGAGTTGGGTGCAGGTCCTTATGACATTAAACTTCAAATTCCTCTTCGTACCACTGTTCCAGCTGTGCTTGAAGCGCGCGGATTTCAGTTAGCAGCGAGATTAGCGGGTAGGATTTCTCTTGGATGCCGGCAAAAGATTTTTCCAAACGATTGATGTACTCTAGTCCTTGAATAAGCGTATACGTTGTTCCGATTAGCTCCAAATCATCACATTCTGCAATTACCCGAGGAAGTTGGGGGACGTCGTCCGCAGTCAGTTTATCTAGTTCTTTGTGCAATCTTTGATTCAGAGCTGTTAGTTGATAGGAATAGGAAGAAGGCATCGCAACAAATTCTACTTGCTGGTCGAGCTTGAGAATGGCATATCGCATTTGTGGCATTTGATTGGTCAAATCCTCTCTTTATAAAGCTTTCGTTCTTTCTTTTCTACTTGACAGTATAGCCGTACATACGGTACAAATTCAAGTGAGAACTTGTCTAAGCAGTGCTTACGATTAAGTTTCTAATGAAAACTCTAAGGAGCGTAGGGGATGGAGGATCGGGAACTTCAGGAGTGGATTGAGCAGATTTCCTTGGCATCGTTTGGAAGGGCGTTTGTTCATCAGGCGCGTTTTAACCGAAGATTGAGATCGACGGGAGGGCGCTATTTTACCAAATCCCATGATATTGAAATCTCTTGGATGCAGTGGGAAACGTTTGGCCGAGAGGAAATAGAGAAAATCATTAAGCATGAACTTTGCCATTATCATTTACATATATTAAAACGGGGCTATAAGCATCGCGATAATGATTTCAAGTCGCTGCTCGCGCAGGTTGGAGGTTCTCGCTTCTGTCAATCGCTGCCGCAGGCACGTCAGAAAAGGGCCTATAAATATCGACTGGAATGCGTTAATTGCAAAACAGAGTATTTCCGAAAGCGAAAAGTAGATGTCCGCAAGTACGCCTGTGGAAAGTGTAAGGGAAAATTGAAATCGTATACACTTGACTTACCTGCGCCTTCATAATAAAATTAAACTTATTCATTCCCTGATAGCTCAGTTGGTAGAGCACTCGACTGTTAATCGAGTTGTCACAGGTTCGAGTCCTGTTCGGGGAGCCATATCTTTGGAGAGATACCCAAGTGGCTATAAGGGGACCCTCTGCTAAGGGGTTAGACTGCGTAAGCGGTGCGAGGGTTCGAATCCCTCTCTCTCCGTATGGATTTTGGAAATAAGCTCAGATGGCGATTACGCCGTCTGGGCTTATTTTTTTGAAGAAAATGATAGGGCTTATCCAGTTATGTGCCTCGCTTCGCGGATAAGGGAACACGAGGGCTCTATTTCAGCGAAATTAGCCATTATTGCATGTGAGAGGGAACTGTGGGACGCTATTTCGACTTTTTAGGGGGAAAAGGCACCAATTTTGCTGAAATAAGATCCTGTAGTTCCTCTTCAGCATCCCAACCATCGCTTTTCTCATAAATAGCGTCCTGTAGTTCCGCTTAGTAGTCTAGGAGGCATACTTGGTCGGTTGCTAAAGATTCCTTTCGTTTTTCCTAATAGTTAGAACCAATGTTTGCGTTTGAAAAAGTACCACATCAAGAAGCCGATGCCAATCATCAGAATCCAGACATACAGGTAGCCATAGTCCCAGTTTAGCTCAGGAATGATTTTGAAATTCATGCCGTAGACACCGACAATGAAGGTGAGCGGCAGAAAAATCGAACTGAAAACCGTTAAAGTTTTCATAATTTCGTTCATGCGATCTGATTTCATGCTCATTTGAAGCTCGAGCAGCCCAGTCAGCGATTCACGAAAAATATCTAACGAATCTACGACGCGCGAGATATGATCCATGATATCCAGGAAGTAAACATCATCTTCTTCACGCGTATAGGGGAAGGAGTGGTGCGCAATTGCCGCTAAGGTAATTCGTTCATCGACAATGACGCGACGAAGCTGATGCATGGTTCTTTTCAGCTGGAAAATATCCTGTGCGATGCGAATCGCTGGATTTAGATACACGGACTGTTCCATCGTGTCCAGACGATCGTCCAGATGTTCCACGATGACGGTATAATCGTCGACACAGCGATCTAGGATGGCATGCAAAATTGCGCCTGGATGGCTGATTCGTTCAGGCACTTCTTGGCATGTGAAGTAGAGCTGATCGATGAAAGGAAGCTTGTCTTTGTACACGGTAATAACAAAATTAGAGCCGATCACAATCGCAATTTCCTGGGGCTCCAGCCCCTCGGATACGGCAAAGAAGGTCAGGAAGATATGATCTTTATACGTATCCATCTTCGGTCGTTGATTTAGCTTGATGGCATCCTCGACAAGGAGCGGGTGGCACTTGAATACATCGCCAAGAACATGTTTGACTTCATCTGGCGAGGGGTTCTCCATTCGCACCCAAACGACTTCATTGGAGGCTGGAACGCGCACCTCTTCCTCGTGGACGGTTGCATGTGTAGATTCATAAATGAGCATGGATGACAGACCAAACACCTCGGTTAGGTTGAATTGGTTTCAGCATACCATATTTGTCCGGAAGCGTTCCAGATTTTGCACTTGTCAATTGAGATTTGATCCTTTATAATAACAATTGTCGTCAAAATGGGCTGCACAAGCTTACCGACATTCGCGGCCCGTTGGTCAAGTGGTTAAGACACCTCCCTTTCACGGAGGTAACAGGGGTTCGAGTCCCCTACGGGTCAGTTTTTATATCCTCTTATGCGGTCGTGGTGGAACGGCAGACACACCATCTTGAGGGGGTGGCGCTCACAAGGCGTGAGGGTTCAAATCCCTCCGACCGCATCCCAAGTATAGAGAGAAGAACCTCCAAATTCACTTGTTAAAGTGAAAGTAGGAGGTTCTTTTTTGTTTAAGGAATTAACAGTATCCTCTGAGTAACGGATTAAAGGGAGTTTCTCCTGCTAATTGTAAGCTGAGATGGGAAGCAAGGCATTTAACTGGAAAAACTCCATCTATTTCGGCGCCAGACAGGCGAATGAGGACAAATGTAAAGAAATTAACAACAGAAATTCCAGTTATTCGATTTTAAAAGCAACCAAACGAAGAAATTAACAGTAGAATCTTCCATGTAATCAAATTTTGACAGGCGAGCACCGCTCTCTAGTTGAGCTAGTTGAGCACCAACCTGCCTCAGGCTTAATTATTCTTTAGAATTACTTCGACAGCTTCTGACAGCTAAAGCTCAACCATTCTAGTACAATAGGACCAAACTAGTTGAAAAGAGAAGGGTGAGTTCCGTGAAAACAACCTATCAAAACTTACAAGTTCGCAGAGTTATGCGATATTTTTTAAAAGTTGCCAGCATTGAGCAGCTTGAGCTCATTGCGAGCATACTGAACAGATGCATTACGCAAAGAAAAACACAACAAGTAATTAACACAAATACAAGCAATGGCGCTTAATTTGCCTATAATTTCCACCAAAGACTATGCTCTGCAGGCCATGCAGGAGTAGTCTTTTTCTACTTTCTCAGCTTTGGGTTGCCATCTAAATGGGCTATAATAGTAATTGAAATTCATAAAGGGAGAATACGAACATGACTCCATATAAAAGAAACAAATTAGTTGAAGTGAGCGGAAAGTTGGCAAAAGTCGCCATGGGTAATGCTTTTGCTGACCTTGTCATTAAAAATGGCATATTGGTCAATGTGTATTCAGGGGAATTAATTGCGCACATGGATGTCGCAGTAGCAGAGGGACGAGTGGCATTTGTCGGGCATGCAGACCACACGATTGGTGATCAAACGGTTGTTATCGACGCTGCAGGGAGATACATAGCTCCTGGGTTCCTAGACGGACATATGCATGTTGAAAGTACCATGCTTTCTGTTACAGAGTTTGCCAAAGCGGCTCTACCCAAAGGAACAACGGGGATTTTCATGGACCCGCACGAGATTGCCAATGTGTTTGGGGCAGAAGGGGTTAGGCTGATGCATGAAGAGGGGCAGCAGCTGCCGCTCAAAGTATTCACGACCTTCCCGTCCTGCGTACCTGCGACAACAGATTTGGAAGATGCGGGTGCAAGCTTGGAAGTGAAAGATATTGAAGAGGGACTGCAGTGGGATAATGTGATCGGTCTTGGTGAAGTGATGAATTTTCCTGGTGTCGTGTACGGAGATCCGAAAATGTGCGGGGAAATCGAAGCGACGATTAACAGCGGCAAAGCAGTAACGGGCCATTTCCCGAGTGAGGATGACCGTATGCTGCAAGCCTATATTGCGTCTGGCGTGACCTCCGATCACGAAACGGTTACGCGCGAGCAAGGACTGCATAAAGTCCGTATGGGCATGCATCTGATGATTCGCGAAGGCTCCGCTTGGCATGATGTCAAAGAGGTCATCAAGGTGGTGACCGAAGATAAAGTAAACACATCTAACATCTCCCTCGTCACGGATGACGTTAGTCCGCAAACACTGGTGGAGAAAGGGCATCTCAACCATGTGGTGCGCCGAGCGATTGAAGAGGGCGTTGATCCTGTCACCGCGATTCAAATGGTTACCATCAATGTGGCGCGTTACTTTAACCTGGATAAAGACCTAGGCAGCCTTACGCCAGGTAAATGCGCAGACATTTTATTACTCGATGATTTGCAAAAGGTTGAGCCTGTAACTGTCATTACGGATGGAAAGGTTATCTTTGACCAAGGCAAGCTTGTCGAGGAATTCCCTACTTATATATATCCGGCGCATATTTGCAGCTCCATGAATGTGAAGCGAGAGCTCACAGCAGAGGACTTTCAGCTTAAGAGCCGCGGTAAAGAAGAGCGAACAAGTGTCAATGTCGTACAGGTAATTGAAAATAGTGCAAGAACAGCGAAAATGACAGCCACGCTAAGTGTCGAGCAAGGAATTATTCAACCGGATATCCAACAGGATGTTGTTCGTCTTGCTTGTATTGAGCGGCACCGCGGCACCGGTGAAATTTCACTTGGTTTCTCAAGCGGCTTTCAACTGAAATCCGGCGCAGTAGCGTCAACCGTAGCGCATGACAGCCACAATTTAATAGTTATGGGCATTGATGAACAGGATATGGCTTTTGCCGCTAATGAACTTGCCAAATTGGGAGGCGGCACAATTGTCGTTGAGAATGGCCGCGTGCTGGCTCAAGTTCCGTTAACGATTGCAGGCCTTATGTCCGATAAGACTTTGCTTGAAGTCGTTGAAGAGGTTGCTCAGCTCGAAGGAGCATGGAAGCAAATTGGCTGCCCGTTGAACGCACCGTTTATGACATTCTCATTGATAGCACTGCCTGTTATTCCTGAGATTCGGATTTCAAACCGTGG
The DNA here is from genome assembly GCF_059692135.1 of Paenibacillus sp. J22R160. Lineage (NCBI taxonomy): Bacteria > Bacillati > Bacillota > Bacilli > Caryophanales > Paenibacillaceae > Paenibacillus > Paenibacillus sp. J22R160. The sequence continues at coordinate 12,827 of NZ_JCAUAU010000014.1, forward strand.
AATTGTCGATGTGACACAGTTTAAGTTGATTGATGTGGAACTGGTTTAAGACTAGAAGGTGCTCCTTGGGGCACCTTCTTTTTTTCCAAAAGTATGAAGTTTTGTCATAAGTGAATCCATCGGTCCGTTGACATTTTGTAAACCTTATCATATTTTAATCCATTTCGACATAATACAACATTTATTGCTATGTACAGACTAAAATTTATCGCACTATAATAAGTACAGATTTAAGACAAACTGCATGCACGAATGACTGACTAATTGACAAAGGCAAATCATTGGAAACAATGAGACGCAAAGCCATGGCCTAACACATACATTTTTGTATGATATGGTTGACAGGTTACCGAGTGGGAAGGATCAAGATCATCCTTTATTCGGGGTGGTCTTTTTTTGTTCGTCAAAACATCATCCAAGGAGGCAATTTGCTTGAAAGAGAAAAACCGTGTTATGCAATTTATTGTAATCGGGACACTCGTCCTAAGTTTGTTGGTCCATGCCCTTAACCGCCTTGCTCATCACTCGCTCATGGAACACGAAGTCATGCATTCAGCTTTATCACACGGTTTTTTAAATCAAATGTTTTTCTGGACACCGATCGTGCTTGTTATCATCGGAGCTGTGCTCTCTCGTCTTCAAGCTGAACATGCTTGGATCCCGCTTGTTCATACGTTGTCATTAACGTTATGCTCCATGTCGATTATTGCTGGAGGCAACGGAATGGTGGAGTATCACTTTTCCATTTTCATGGTGTTAGCCATCCTTATGTACTATAACAATATTGCCTTGCTGCTGTGCAGTACGGTTCTTTTTGCCGCCCAGCATCTGCTTGGGTTCTTCTTTTTTCCCGAATTGGTCTACGGTTCAAATGTGTATGCGTTTACAATGGTGGCGATTCACCTGATTTTCGTCATCCTCTTCATTGGCGCGGTCATGTATCAAATCATCTCCAATCGCCAAGCAACGGAGCGTTTCGAAAAGGAACAATATCATAAGCTGCAGCAGACCGTCAGGTCCATTATCGAGAGTCTTGCACATACTTCTCAGGAAGTTCGACTGAACTCTAGCGGTCTGAGCGCTCAGTCAAATGAGCTTAATCGCTTGACCATGGAGGTCGTTCAAACGATGCACCAGGTAGAGCAGGCTGCTAGTGATCAAGAAAACGGCGTAGAAGTTAGCAGGAAAGCGATAAGCGAAATGCTCACCGATATTTGCCACATTGCAGAAAACTCGGCCAGTGCGTCTGAGATATCCAGTCAAGCAGCCTATGAGGCTGAAAAGGGGAATGAATCCATTCAGCTGGCCGTGCAGCAGATGCAGTCCATGCATCATGCGATTCATTCAACCGCCGAGAAAGTGAAAGTGCTTGGAGAACGCTCGCAAGAGATCAATCAAATTGTTAATTTGATAACAGATGTCGCTTCGCGCACGAACTTGCTAGCCCTTAACGCAGCTATCGAAGCAGCGCGCGCAGGCGAACACGGAAAAGGATTTACGGTTGTTTCAACAGAGGTGCGCAAATTAGCCGAGCAAACGAGCGAGTCCGCTAAGCAAATTGCAGAGCTAATTGAAGATATTCAAGTGAATAATGAAGCCTCCATTCAATCGATGGATCAAGTCATTGGTACCTTTGCTCATGGAAATGAGGCCGTTGTGTCTGCCGGACAAGCATTTGGACGCATCCTGGGATCGATCCATTCTGTTGCTACGCAAATGCGCGATATCAGGGGAACGTCGCAGCAGATGTCAGCGAGCACACAGCAATTTAGCACTTCCATGGAGGAAATTTCCGTATTATCCAGCCAATTAACCGACAATGTGAAATCAGTCAGTAAACGAACGGACAAACAGGATATCCTGATCAACAAAGCGTCGGAATTAGCCGACAGATTGGAAGAACATAGCCATACACTGAATGAGATCATGATGAAGACGAAACATACATTTTCTCTACAGTAATTTCCCTACAGCAACGAAGAAATGAGGATCACATATGCATCACCCGATAACGGAAAGTTATAATTTCGTCCTAGTTCTCCTATCATTCACCATCGCCTTGCTGGCCTCTTTTACAGCGCTTAATTTGGCGCGCAAAGTGTCATCTTCGGAGGGCTGGTATCAGAAGAGCTGGATGATTTGCAGTGCCATCGTCATGGGGGTAGGAATATGGTCCATGCATTTTATCGCCATGCTGGCTTATGAATTGCCGGAAGGAGTCACCTACGACATCTCTATGGTCAGTATCTCTATTGTCGTAGCGGTCAGTGGGGCGCTGGTAGGGCTTTTCGTTACGTTCCAAGGGAACTTCACCCGAACCAAGCTCATCATTGGCGGAACAACGATGGGATTTGCCATTAGCGGCATGCATTATATCGGGATGTCTGCCCTGCAGCATATAACGATTCGTTATCAGCCTGTACCGTTCATTTTATCCATTATTATTGCTATCTTGGCCTCAATAACTGCTCTGTATCTATTTTTTAACCGGAGTCAAAAAATTGCCATCAGCGGTTTCATCATGGGGATAGCTATCACAGGCATGCACTATATGGGTATGGCAGCCGCAGTTATGACCATGCAGGATGCCTCTCATCATGCAAGTGAGAATGGCGTAAGCATGGACTTTTTCGTGGTCGCCATGGATGTAGCGTTCGGAGCGATTCTGATTTTCGCATTTAGCTTTATTAGCTCTCTGTCATCCGATAGACGGTTAGCTGAACAAATTGCGCTCAAAGCTTCCATCTTAGAGTCAGCTATTGATGGAATCCTGATGTTTAAAGCGCAGGGGCGAATCATTGAATTCAACCAGGCCGCAGAAGGGATTTTTGGATACACACGCAAAGAGGCGCTTCACTTAACCATATTCGATCTCCTGTTTCTATTCGATCAAGATGGGCAGGATGCGGCAGATTTGTATAAGCAGCTAACGCAAAAGGTTGGCTCCATTATTGGTAAACGATTTGAAATCATGGCTTACCGATCCAATCATGCGAAGTTTCCTGCTGAAATCGTCATTACGAATCTCTTTTATGCAGGCAAGCTCGTTTATACAGCCTATCTGCGTGATTTGACGGAGATCCGAAAGTCGGAGGAGCTCATTCACAAGTTGGCTTACTTTGACCATTTGACGGGTTTGCCTAATCGCAATCAATTTAATCAGCTTATTGAAGATATCCTTCATCGTGCTCGTAAAAATCAGGAGACTGTGGCTGTGTTGTTTCTGGATATTTACCGGTTTAAATGGATCAATGACTCCTATGGTCATCTTGTTGGCGATCAAGTGTTGAAGCAATTCTCGGCGTTGATAACGAGTAGTCTGCCCGCGAATGGCTCGGCTTCAAGGCTTAGCGGGGACGAGTTTGTCATTTTATTGCCGCTAGGTGACAGGGATATCGCTGAGAATCAAGCCTTAGACATCATGAAAAGGTTGGAAATACCGTTACACGTAGAAGGAAGAGAATTCTATGTGTCGACCAACATGGGGATTTCGTTGTATCCGCAGGATGGACAATCGTCAGAAATTTTGCTGAAAAATGCGGACCAAGCGATGTATGCGGCGAAAGAGCAGGGCCGCAACAATTACCGGTTCTTCCGAAAGGACATGAAGACTAAGTTCTCCCAAAGAGCTGCCATTGAACAACATTTGCGTCATGCCATTGATAATAAGGAGCTAACCTTAGTTTATCAGCCTAAATTTGATACGCGTACGTGTGAGCTGGTGGGGATGGAGGCGCTTCTTCGATGGAATAACGAGCAGTTAGGTAGCATTGCGCCACAGACGTTCATTCCGGTTGCCGAGGAATCTCGTCAAATCATAGAAATCGGCCAATGGGTGCTCCATTCGGCTGCGGCGCAAATGAAGAAATGGCAGGATGCAGGATTGGATGCCGTCTCGATGGCAGTGAACATATCGGCGGTTCAGCTGCACCATGAGCAGTTTATTCCATCGATTCATGATATTTTGCAAACGTATCAGTTGGAGCCTGAAAGGTTGGAACTCGAAATGACGGAAAGCATCGAAATCAATCGAAGCAGCATGCTTGAGAAGCTCCGGACCCTTCATCGGATGGGGGTAAGGCTGGCTGTGGATGATTTTGGCACGGGATATTCGTCGATCAGTTATTTGCAGAAGTTCCCAATCAACTCGCTTAAAATTGACAAATCCTTTGTTCAACGCATTGCCGGACCTCATTCGGATAATTCACTCATTGAAGCAATTATCGCCATGGGCCGCAGTCTGAAGCTAGAAGTCATTGCCGAAGGTGTAGAAACGGAGGAACAGCTTGCTTATTTAAAAAGTCATGGCTGCCATCAGGTGCAAGGTTATTTATTTGCAGCTCCTTTAACTGCTGAGGAGTTTGAAGCGCTCTATGTGAACAGGGCCAAACAGTCTTCTATTTTATTGTGAACGAAAGGTCTGTTAAAATGGAAGGATAAGTCGCTGGAAACATGAGGAGGCAGAGCCTTGAACACCTATAAAATAGATGATGTAGCCAAAGAGGTAGGGTTAACCAAGAGAACGATACGCTATTATGAGGAAATTGGGGTGCTTGAAGCTCCGGATCGGAGCGAAGGCGGGACCCGGTTATATACGCGTGAGCATATTGATCAGCTGAAGCACATTGTTAATGCGCGCGATGTCCTGGGCTTCTCCCTGCAGGAGATTCAAGACTTTGTATCGATCAGCAAAAAGCTGGATGAGCATCGTCAAGGCTTTTTGCTAACCGAAGATCATGTTCAGAAGAAAAAGGAATTGCTGGAAATGGAGCAAATGATCCGGGACCAGCTTCAGCTTATGGACTTGAAGCTCGCTAAAATTGCTGAGTTTCGTCAAAGCACAGAAGTGAAGTACAAACGCGTACAAGCAGCTCTGAACAATATGGTTTAAAAAAGTGGACCGTCAGGGCATAGGCCCTGGCGGTCTTCGTGCTGTGTCCATTTCTGTGTGTTAACGTAAATAAGGAAAATAAGGAATTCGAAGGGGCTCATTGTTCACATTTGTAGGTTTAATGATAATGTCCGTGGGAACCGACTTCCCAGGTGGTAATTGAATGATACCGCTTCCATCATAGTACACAGGTTTATTTGGTTCAGTAGCCATTCCTGTTTCCTCCTACAAAGGGGATATTTTTTTGACCTTCGATACATAATGTATCACGATAAAGAGAATTAAACAACGGGCATCTTCCAGAAATTGTTTGACAAAACAAAGTCACCGAGTTACCATTAGATGGGAATGAGTAATAATAGTTAGTAAATTATTTTTAATAAGTTATAACTAATTAGGAGGCGTAACTTTTATGGCAAAGTCGAAATGGGCAGTAGATGCAAGTCACAGCAGTATTGACTTCTCCGTTAGGCACATGATGATTGCTAAGGTTAAAGGCACATTCCACTCGTTCGAAGCACAGGTTGAAGCGGATGCGACAGATCTTTCGTCGGCCAATATTTTTTTTCAGATTGATATAAACAGTATTGATACTAGGAATACGGATCGAGACGCGCATCTGCGTTCAGCCGACTTCTTTGATAGTGAGAAGCACCCCACAATGACGTTTCAGTCTACGCAAGTTACAAAAACCGGCGATGGGGAATACGCGTTAACCGGCGATTTGACGATACGCGGCGTTACGAAGCCCGAAACGTTCGAAGTTACATTTGAAGGCACAGGCAAAGATCCATGGGGCAATGAGAAGGCTGGCTTCAGCGCAGTTGGAAGCATCAAACGTGCAGATTTCGGGTTAACCTACAATGCTGCACTGGAAACAGGCGGAGTCTTGATTGGCGACGAGGTCAAAATTTCAATCGAGATTGAGGCTGTTGAGCAGCCTTAATTCATTCATACGAACAGCAGACTGGGAAGCTCCCCGGTCTGCTGTTTTTTTTATGCCTGAAGAGGAGCTTGCAGCTAGATTTCAACCATTGGCAGCTTAAAGCTAAAGATGGATCCTAGGCCAATCGAACTTTTCACTTCCAGCGATCCCCCGTGATCAACGGCAATCTTTTGACAAATGGAAAGGCCTAGACCTGTCCCATTTTCCTTCGTGGTATAAAAGGGATTGAAGATTTGCTCCATTTGGCTTTCGGACATGCCTTCGCCAAAATCTTCAATTTCAATGATCGCGAGTTCATTTTCCTGTTTAATGCGCACGTGAACATCGCCGGGATGCTTCATCGCTTCGAACGCATTTTGGATCAGATTGAGCAGAACTTGTACAATTTTATCCCGATCGATGAAGATATAAAGGGCTTCTTCCGTATCTTCAAAAATAATGGTATGCCCACGATAAAGCGCATCCGATTCTGCTAATGACAATACGCGATCCAGACACTCCGTGATAGATTCCGGCTTCATGTTGCTGATATGCGGTTTGGAGAATTGCAGGAATTCCGCGGTCAGCTCATTCATTCTTCGAATTTCATTCATGATCAATTCATGCCAAGGCTGGATATTGTATTGGCTTCTGGTCGCAATTTGCATGAAGCCTTTAATTGTTGTAAGCGGGTTGCGAATTTCATGTGCCATCCCTGCCGCTAATTCGCCGATCATCTTCATTTTCTCGGAGCGGAATAGATGCTCCTCTCGTTTAAGCCATATTTCACGTTTGCTTTTGAACAAGCGCTCCTCGGCCAAAGAGATGAGTTCTTCCTTTGTCGAAGCTTCAAGAGGATGCTGGGCAAAGCTGTAAGTCACTTGAAAGCCTAAAATATTCGAATCCAAGGATTCGCTAATGTTAGAAATAAGGTTCTCTTTCTCTGGTAAAATGAGGGCAAACCGATCTCCCGCATAACGAGACATGGCATAGGAATCATAGAAGATGCTGCCGAGCAACAGTGCAATCTGATTTAATGTTTCATTACCATTGTGTATATTCTCGTAATTTACCGATTTGAAATCCTGGAAGTCCAATAAAACTAAAACAAAATTTAAGCGTTTAATCATTAAGCTTTCAATGGTGGTTACATAGCCCTCATAATTGAGCAGCCCTGTCAGCGGATCATGCGTCGTGAGATAATCATTTTCTTCGCGTAAACGTTTCTTTTCTGACTCAGATCTAAGAACATATTGTACAAGCAGCACGAACAAAATGGCACTTGCAATATCATAGATAGAAACTACGAGATTGTAGGTAGTTAAGGGTACATAGGATAAGCGGATGATCGTATATAAACCGATGTAGATGAGTGCTTTCTGCATGGTGTAGGCATACTTCTGCCCGTTTTGAATGGAAAAGCCGATCAAAATATAATACAGCATTAAACACCAATTCAAATGACTGGACCAATGAAACAGAGTGAGGAATATAAACTGAATGTTGGTTAGAAAAGGGAGCTTTCGCTCGAGGACGATGCTGAGGTAAAAAGCGCAGCCAAATACAATGACTGCGGTGATATTTGGCGCATTCCCCATTGCTATGGATGATACCATGGTCAAGCAACAAATAAAGGGGATGCCTATATGTTTGATTATCTTGATGACCAACGGTTAACACTCCCGACTCTTGTATAGAATTGGTAATCTTCATCTTTTAGATTATAAACGAAGTTGGATTCAATATATGTCGGTTTCTGTCATGGATTTCGTTAATTTTTGATGTTTTTTTTTACCGATGATTCCGATACTCCTTGGGAGACATCTGGAATTGCTGCTTGAATTAAATAGCACGCTAAAATAACTGGAGTTGAGGTGCAGATGGGCGGCTACATCCGTTAATCGGCACTCCTCGTTGTAGTGCTCCTCGATGGCTCATGGAGCCGCATCGGTTCATTCAGGCTGCGCTCAAAGCATGGGATGGCTTAACGCGTTATGCGATTGACGCGCAGGGTAATGTGCACGGCGTTTGCAGCGGTTCGCGGTACGCTTTTACAGCAGACTATTATAAGAAAGATCTGCTTACCGTCACGAACGATAACCATGGGGTAGGTATTATGATGCTCGCGGGTACGGAGATCGTTAAGCTGAAGCGCAGTATATAGGGAGAGCGAAGTTTACCTTTTTTTATTATTTCTTTAGGAAATATTAAATTTATCGACAAAATTCTTGTTTACGTTAGGCCTTTTGAACTGTAATATATATAATACAAATTGATTTAGTCAATAAATGAGCTTGGAAAAAGTTCATTAGACAGGTCGAAGCGGTAGTTTAGTATCGCTTTTTTTGTTGCATTGACTTTTACTGGTGGTTCTATTCTAAGGAGGGGTAAGCTTGTTAGTGGCTCAAAAGCAAAAAGGTTTCATTATTCTATGGTTTTGCCTCATACTGTTATTGCCATTTTTTCCGGTATTAACTGTAGAGGCGGCCTCTGGTGGAAGTATTTCGGGTAAAATTACGGATACTAATCAGAATCCACTGGCCCAGACAAGCATTACTGTGTTTGAATCCACATACGGATCTTATCAGTTTGTGAGGACCGTACAATCCAATGAGGAAGGCAATTATGTAGTGAACGGATTGGGTTCTAATACTTATTTGCTGCAAGTAAGAAAAAATGGTTTTGTAGCAGACAATCAAAGTACCGTCATAGTCGTAGAAAATCAACAAGTGACAAAAGATTATGCGCTAAGTGTAGCTGGAGGAGTCAGTGGCTCGGTAACGAATTTACAAGGATTGCAGATCGCGCAAGCGACGGTGTTCGTTCATAATAGCGACTATTCGTATTATGATAGCGCTTATACAGATTCAAATGGGGATTTCTTGATATCAACCATCGCACCCGGTCTTGTAACAGTGGAAGTAACGGCAAATGGCTATGCTAGACAAGTTAATACGGACGTGCAGGTTCAAGCCATTGAAACTACCCAAGGTCTTCGATTCCAGTTGCAACCGGAGGTAGTGATCACAGGGAAGATAAAGGATGAGGCAGGAGTACCCATTTCTGGTGTTTATGTTAGTGGCTATAACGAACAAACACAGAGCGGCTTTTCCAGTCAACCGTCAGACACTTATGGTGCCTTTCGTTTGGGTAATTTGGTCCCTGGTACGTACAGTTTAAGCGTAAATGCCAATGGGTACGTACGTGAGCAAAAAGATAACATACTTGTTACTGCAGGAAGTGAAGGGGAAACGGTAGATTTTATTCTAAAAAAAGCTGGTTCGATAACGGGGAAGATCACAAATACAAATGGTGATCAAGTCGCCGATGTAAATGTTATGGCTTATGATGCCCTTACAAACCGTTATCAGGGTTCAGCGCAATCAGATGCTTTTGGTACGTATAGTTTAAATGCTTTACCCACAGGGAGTTACCGTCTAGAGGTGTATAAAGAAGGTTACCCAAGATCGCAACGTGATGGCGTAGATGTGAGTGCGGGTTCCGTGACGCCTAATATAGACTTCATTCTACAACAGGGAGCAAGTCTAAGTGGGGTAATAACGGATCAATTTGATCGGCCTATTGCTGGAGCAAACGTATATGCAAGCGTATACGCAAGTGATGGCAAAGCAGGCTCCGGTACCGTGACGGCAGATTCAACCGGGAGGTTTCGTATCACTGGTTTGTCGAATGGAACTTACATGCTTAATGTGAGTGCTCATGGATATCTTTCAAACAAGAGCATGAAAACGACGATTAGCTCAGGTCAGAGTCAGGAAGGATTGACGATTAAACTAGCTCCTGCTGCGATTATTTCAGGTCAGGTGATGGTATCTAGCGGGATTCCGCTGAAAAATGCTTCAATTATGGCTTATGATGCAGCTCATTATTATGGATATGGGAAAAGCATCACGGAGGACGGCCGTTACAGCTTGGGGATGCTGCCAGAAGGAACATATGACCTAACGGTGGAAGCAGACGGCTATTTGAAAGAAAAGATATCAGGCATTCCAGCCGTTATTGGACAAGAAAACGCTAATGTGAATTTTACTCTTAGACCTTCGGCGATCATCCAGGGAATGGTAACGGACGAACAAGGGCAGCCTTTGCGTGAGATTAGAATCATACTGAAAGATCCTCTGTATCAAACTGAGATAAGTTCTTTTTTTACGGATAGTTCAGGTCATTTTTTCGTCTCTAAAATGCCAAGTGGAACCTACGCGTTAGAGACTTGGTCGGAAGATTATCTTCCTGATCAGAAAGAGGATGTGAGTGTTACCATCGGAACACCCGTTACAGGGATAAACTTTTCGTTGGTCAAAGGCGGCATTATTACGGGTTCCGTCACCGACGGGAACGGAAATCCGTTGGAAGGGGTACAGGTGTCAGCTATTAGTGAGCAAGGTTCCTACTATAAAGGCACATTGACAAATTCCAAAGGAACTTATTCGTTACGAGGTTTAAAGGATGGCAATTATCGGCTTAGTACCTGGAAGTATGGATACCCGAGTTATGAGAAGAGTGGGATAGTGGTTGACAATCGAGGGACTACATCAGGAGTGAATTTTGTTTTTGCGGACGGCGGACGAATCACAGGTGCGGTAACGGATATTTACGGTAAACCACTTTCAGACGTGGAGGTAAGCATATTTCAGGATCGTAGCACAACGATGAAATCAGCACTAACGGATAGTAGAGGCGAGTATAGCATTGATGGCATACCGAGCGGAACCTATAAGGTTAGAGTAACTAAAAACAAATATATAGAGCAAACGCTAACCGGTGTTGAGGTTGCTCAAGGGGAAACGAGGTCCTACGTTAATCTTCAGATGCAAATGGGCGGCACGGTCTCAGGAATTGTCCGTGATCCTTCGGGGACACCATTGAAGGCGAAACTGATGATAAGTGATGGCGTGCAGTGGAACTTGACAACATCCACAGATTCGGAAGGACATTTTAAGTTTGAAGGACTTCCAGCAGGTCCTTACACGATGGAAGCAGACGCAATTGGGTATTTTCCAACCTGGCAAGGAGATATCTGGGTTAGCGCTAATCAAGAAACAGCTAACATTATAATTACACCAATAAAAGCTGCAACGATATCAGGTTTGATACATAACCCATTTGGGAGTGCAAGCGAGGTACAGTTCACGATTAGCAACGAGCAAGGCAATGTTTTACCCAAAATCCAACCTTCTTTTTCAAACGATTCATATACATTATCACCGCTCGAGGCCGGAAGCTATATGATCAAAGCGATTGTTAAGAACAATACCGTAGATGTCATTCGTGAGAAAGCGATAACTGTTCTTCCTGGTCAGGATCTGGTTAATATCAACTTGGATTTTGGTGAGGAAAGCCAAATGTCAGATGAAGATGCCATCAATCTTGCCGTGCAAGGGTTTAATCAAGAAAATATAAAGGGAAATAACAATAGCCTTAATGAGATTGTTGATCATCTTATATTGCCGACTGAAGGATTGGAGCATACCGCTATTGCCTGGCATTCAAGTCATCCCGATTTGATTTCCGATCAAGGAAAGGTTAACCGTCCAGCTTATACTTCGGGGAATACTTCCGTCACGCTTACCGCTACGGTTTCAAGAGGAACTGCAACGCCACAAGATATGACAATTATAGTGGTGGTTAAACGTCAAGCTATCACGGATGCCGAGTCTGTTGGTTTAACCCTGAATGGTATACAGGAAAACATAATCAAGGGCGGAAATAGCAGTTTACAGCAAATCACTAGCGATCTGAATCTGCAGCAACGGGGGATTGAAGGGACGGAAATCTCATGGTTGTCCAGTATGCCTGCCATTATACAAGAAGATGGAACTGTAACGCGTCCTTCCTTTGATTCAGAGGATGCGAGGGTACAGCTAACCGTAATAGCCCGTAAGGGTACTGAGCAGAAACAGAAGCTTTTCCAAGTCTTGGTGAACAAGAATGAACCAACAGATGAGGAAGCTGTTACCTATGTGTATAATCAACTGATTGATCAAGTTATCGCTGGAGCTAACGGGAATTTGGGTGCTGTCATCCACGATTTGACATTGAGTGAATCTGGGGCATATGGCACACATATTGCATGGACAAGTGAAGATCTTAATGTCATTGCTGCAAATGGAAAAGTAACCCGCCCCTCGTTTGAAGGGATGGATCATACTGTCAAACTCACTGCAGCCGTCAGTAGAGGCTCAATTACTGTTAATAAAGTTTTCTCGGTCGTCGTTAAGGCAGAGACAGATGGTCCCTTTAATTTGACCGTAGAAGATACAAACAGTTCTCCTCTTGGCGGTACTATGGTTCTTATCCGAAATAGTCATAAGGAAACCATTTTATCTGCCGTCACCGATGCACAGGGAATTCTTCATGCTGCTGTACCGCAAGGGGAATATTGGGTTGATGTATACCGCGCAGGATTTCAGCCTGTTGAACAAAAGGTGAATGTGCTTGACGGTCAAAAGACGTTCACCATGGTCAAGTTGACAAAAGCAAGCTTAATCGAAGGGAAGATGACTGTAGATCGGATGACCCTAGAGCAAATTAAGGAAAAAGGGATCGATCCAATTGACATCAGGAATCAGTATGTCTATCAATTCACGACCAGACTAGCCACGCATGAGGTGTCGTATGCAATAAATGGGATGGGTGATTTTGTTGGAGGCGGCAGTGGCAATGGCGGCAATGGAGGGGGCATTCCCCGCGGTATTGACTTAGGTGATGGACGTAAAGCGCAGCTGAATGTCTTCCCGGTACCAGGACATCCGGAAATCGAGCCATCTGTAGCTTACTTAATCATTCCTGCTGAAGTGCGGAGTTTGAAGGAGTTCTTTATGGTGGAGCTAGTGCTGTGGAATTCGTTCAGTTCAGCCTTCAGTTTGGATAATGCCACCGCAACACTATCCTTGCCAGAAGGCTTATCGCTAGCACCAACATCAACGCCTCAATTACTGGAGAATCATCTGGGAAGTATTCCAGGAAGTCAAGAAACACATACGACATGGATATTAAGAGGCGATCAAAAGGGCGATTACAAACTGAGTGCTGATTTTGAAGCGCAGCTTTCCTTATTCAATGTACCTGTCAAAACTCATTTCTTAACGGATGATGCCATCAAGGTTTATGCAGGGGATGCTTACCGAATGCACATCACGGCTGAAAAGCAGGTACAGAAAGGTTTGCCTTATCTGGTCCGCTTTGAGATTGAAAATATGACGGACGCTCCTGTTTACCAGCTTCTTTTTCAACTGAAAGAGCCTAGCGCTGAGGCAGGGTATACATGGGCATACAGTGGGCAGCTTGAACCACGACGAATTGATGAGCTAGCACCGCGCGACAAGGTGTCTTTCGAGTACTTGCTTGTCCCTCTTATCGATGGCGAATTGGATTTAACGAAATCTTTTGTTACGGATGAAAGCAGCGAGATGCCTATTCCTATAGCAATTGATTTTGTTGATCAACTCGGAAATCGAATGAAACGGGGGAACTAGAAAATTATGAAATCAATGAAATTTAGAATAACTAATCTATTCCTAATGATGTGTTTGCTCGTTAGTTTCCTTGTTCCACTCACAGTGGTTTATGCTGAAGGTACGGATCCCTCTGCGGAAGCAAATCCATTTAAAGATATGGAAAATCATTGGGCGAGCCAGGTTGTAAATAAATGGCATGGCTATGATTGGATTCAAGGTTATTCCAATAACCAATTTGGACCCGCTCGGCAAGTTACACGAGCCGAAGTCGTCACACTTTTATTCCGCTCTTTTGAGTTGACAAGTAAGGGGACAGAATCTCCCTATCCAGATGTGAAGAAGAGCGATTGGTTTCATAACGCTGTTACGGCAGCGTATGAGCTTGGGTATGTTCAGGGGTACCCGGATGGATTGTTTCATCCGGAAGAGCCCATTACTCGTAATGAATTGACGGTAGTTATTTATCGGGTGTTAAAACCTGTTATTAAGACAGACTTGGCAACAAAAGGTGGATTCGTAGACGAAGCTGAGCTTCCAACTTGGGCCAAAGAACCCGTAGTTGTTCTAAAGCAGCTGGGGATTATGAATGGATACGAAGACGGTACTTTTCAGGGCTTCAATAAGGTCACAAGGGCCGAAACTGTAGTGGCGCTTGACCGCGCGTTGGAAAGATTCCAAGGTGCAGGCAAGACAGAACCGCCAAACTCAGGAAATCCACCAACGTCGGGTACGACTGGGGGAGGAAATCCTGGTGTAGGCGGCGGTTCTTCTAGCAGTGGAAATGGCTCTAAACCTGAGAAGGCCGTCGTGACTTATTTGTCAGGGGTTACTTCAGTTTCTGAGTCGGCTGCTCATACATTAGATCACGTTTCAGTGGATGGCACAGAGCTTGAGTTTCAAGGTAACTCGCCGGAGCTAGTCGCTCTGAGGCCTAATCAAATTCTTATACTGCCAGCATCAAGTACTTTCCCTACAGGAAATGCTGTGAAAATTGTTTCCGTACAAACGGATAATCAGAAAACGGTACTGAAAGTGAAGAAAGCTGAGCTAGAGGAAGTATTCCAGGTCATTCAAATTAACCAAAACGTCCCAATAAGCCCTGAGGACTTTGTTCTGGAGGAAGGCGTTACTGTAGAGAAAGTGATCCTCGAATCTAAGGCTCCTGCTCGATATGCAAGCTTGAAAATGGATCCAAGCATGCTTCTATCTGCGGCAACTTTTGAGACGGGAGTCAAATTTAAGGTAGCCAAAGCATTTAAAGAAACGACAGCTTTAGGAGATGAGTTTAAATACGATGTCTCTTTCAACGGTGAGTTTACCATAGCTAGTACGGCTGACTTTAATATTGATTGGAGCCTCTTGGGTGTTAAAAGTATGTCTGCGTCCCTGGAAACAAAGCGACAACTCAAGGCATCTATTTTGGGGTCAGCTAATTTTAAAATGGAAGATAAAACCAAAATGCCTAAAGTACTGGTGGGTACGATCCCAAAAATTCAACTGGGCTCGACACCTTTCAGCTTAAAACTGCAATTATTTATCATTATGAATTTAAACGGAGAGGCTAGTTTAGCTGTCGTGTATTCACAGACAGAAAACTCAGTTATGGGGTTTAACTACACAAGTGAAGACGGCTTTAAAGAGATTGCTACTCCCGATTCGGCTTCCAAGGACATTTCGGTCTCTTTGGAGGGAAAAATAAAGCAGGAGATGCTGTTATCGACAGAAGTGAAACTTGAAGGGTTAAATTTTGATTTAGTAAATCTTGCTCTCCAAGCTGGTATACGTTCTGAACTTTCAGGGAAATATTCGTTGGATACAGGCGGATGTGCGAAAATGCAAATTAGCGGTGTTGCTAGAATAAACGTAGAAAATGGCGAGGATCTGAAGCACTTGTTGAAGTTTAATTTAAATCTCTATGACCAAGTTACACCGCCATTCTGGAAGGTAGATACCTGTGTGGCAATTGCAAGTCTTTCTGTCGATCATCCCGAGACCTCGCTGGCGATTGGGGAACGTGAAATTATTTCCGTAAAAGCAATGACACTAGAAGGTAAAGAGATGGATGTCTCTGATGATTCCGAATACACCAGCAGCCGCCCTGACCTCGTCAGTGTTGACGAATATGGTACGATTCGGGTAGAGGATGCCGCACAAATTGGAGACCAGGTAGATATTACAGTTAAGAATAGGAACAAGGAGGCCCATGTGAAGGTTTCCGTTGATATTGGACCGCTTAAAGTGGAGCCTAGCACGATAAGGTTAAAACCTGGTCAGTCAGAGCAGCTCGTTGTAAAAGCACAGATCAGGCCTAACGAATGGCAAGATGTAACACATGCGGCGGGAATCGTCTATGAAGCAACGAATCCAGCGCTTTTAAGCATTAGTGATGCAGGCTTGGTGCAGGCGGCTGCCACACTCTTGGAAGATACAGTGCCGGTGAACATTACCTACCGCAGCAGAACGGCAACGGCTAATGTTACGGTCAAACAAGACCCGCGCGATATAGTTCGTCAAGCGGAAGCTTTTGTAAATCATCTCATGCAAGCTAGTGTGAATCTTCCACAGCCACAGGCTTTCGCCGACTTAAAGAGTGAACTGCAGGCCTATTATTCCGATGCCTATATAGATAAAGTTTGGAAAAAAGTATACGAACACGATCCGAAATGGTATTTGGAGCCGAATTTCTTATATCCGCTTACAGAAGCAGAGAGCAGCGATCCGGCCTATAAAGCTTCGATACGTGAGGATATTGGTAAAAGCTATGTGAATGTCGTAATCAAGTTAAAGAAAGCTTCTGGAAGTGTAACGGAGATTCATTATGAGTATGTGTTAGTAAAGCTGCAGGGTATGTGGTATCTTGATGAATTGCGAACTTAACCTTTAAGCTAGAAACACAAAGAAGACTGTCATTCACATGAGATGAATGACAGTCTTTTTTCCTGTTAGCAAGTAAAGGAATCAATAAAACGTAAATCGATACCGAAGTACATCCAAGAGAAGCCATTCCAACGGAAGCCTGCAATGGAATTATGACCGACAAAAATCGGGTAATACCAGAACTGCTGGCCATTGCTCAGCCATACATAGGTGAAGCGGAACATACAGCGTCTAATGCCACCTGGATCTACAGCGAATGTAGCACCGGCAGTTTTATGCGGCTTTTGCGGGGTGTACGCAGGAGGAGCCGATGTTGGCGCCTGCTGATTGCCACCTGGCACGCCTGGGCTTGGGAATCCAGGCTGCCCCGGGAATCCAGGCTGTCCCGGGAATCCAGGCTGTCCTGGGAATCCAGGCTGTCCTGGGAATCCAGGCTGCCCTGGGAATCCAGGCTGTCCTGGGAATCCAGGCTGTCCTGGGAATCCAGGCTGTCCTGGGAATCCAGGTTGCCCTGGGAATCCAGGCAAACCGGGCTGAGGGAAACCTGCTTGTGGGAAACTTGACGTCAAGTTTCCAGAGCCGGGTAAGCCTACGCCAGGCAGGCCGGGAAGCCCGATCATGCGTGTGTCATAAATAGGTACCCAAGCGTAGGCTTGCGGTACAGGATAGCCGTATCCATAAGGCACGGTTTGAGGATAGGAATCTGCATACGCAGGGTTAATTTCGGGCTGCTGCAATACGTCATTGTCCCGTTCCAAATTCCGAGTCTCTTGTTTTTTGTTTGAAGTCATGGATCTAAGTTCCTCCTTAGGTTAAAGCGGATTAGTCGATACTTACTATATGCAGGAGGATAGACGAATGTCACGGTTAGAACTGGTCAATAGGAGAGTTTTTGCCAAACTATACCAATAGTCCTAATTATATTTTGATTTATGAAGGGTCTAGGCTTTTTATCCTATTAATAAAAGGAAAATACGGGATTTACCTCCCATGGTTGTAAACTTATTTGTCGTATATAATAGAAATTGGTTATATTTTGAAATAATTGGGGCGGGGTTAATTGAAAGAACTTACGGGGAAAATGTTGAAATACGATGTAACAACGAGCTATGGACTTGTATTAGCGCCAAGCTTAACCGTTCTAACGGCAGAGCATTTAGATTTATTTAGACAGCATCGTATTGACTTCATGGACATTATTACGACAAATCCCCAAGAGCAACTGGAACAAGAACTAGTCGTCACCGACTCCCAAGCTTCTTCAGAAATTCTAGTGCAGAAGGCTTCTCAGTTCGCCAAACATTTATTTGAGCAGATGGAGTCAGAGAAGAAAATCCCTTTGTACGATATTAAGAACCAACTCATTCCTATTGTGCAGCAAGCGGCCGAACATCCTGATTTATTTGAATTACTTGAAGCCGTTAAGGCTAAGGATGAGTACACGCATCAACACAATGTCGGAGTAGGCATACTTTCGACACTTATCGGAAAGTGGCTTAAATTAGAAGATAAAGAAATAGCTTTGTTGACGCTAGCTGCTACCCTGCATGATGTTGGAAAAATTAAAATATCGCAAGACATTCTCCAAAAGCCGGGGAAATTAACAAAAGAAGAATTCAACGAAATGAAACAGCATACGATTCGAGGCTATAACATGCTTAGGGAGACCGTTGGAGTCAACTACCGAGTGTCACTTGTCGCCTTGCAGCATCATGAGCGAGCAGATGGAAGCGGGTACCCCATGGGTTTAAAAGATAGCCAAATCGATCGATTAAGCCGTATTGTAGCCGTTGCCGATGTGTTCCATGCCATGTCCTCGACTAGACCGTACCAAGAGATGATGCCATTCTATGAAGTCGTGCGACAGATGCGCGCGGGTCTTTTTGGAGAGTTGGATCCGCAAATCGTATCCGTGTTTCTGAGAAATATGATTCGAAGTTTAGTTGGCAGGAAAGTGAAGTTGACGGATGGTCGATGGGCGGAAGTCGTCTATATTAATCCTACAGATGATACAAATCCACTTGTAAAAGTAGATGAAGCATTTGTAGATCTTAGCCGAGAACGCCACATTCATATAAAGGAAGTTGTTGTATGATGCATAATTCAAACGCGGAGAATACAGTTTTGCAACAATTTTTCACGAATTATGGGCTGACACAGCGAGAATCGGAGATCCTTTCCCTTATCGCAACTCACGGTTACACAAATAAGGAAATTGCTGAAAGCTGTTGCATCAGCGAGAAAACAGTCAAGATTCATTTAGCGAATATTATGAGCAAGATTGGAATCGGCTCCATGCGCCGGCTGCTGGCGCTACTTTTGCAGCAAGCGTTGATGGTTTCAGGGCTTACAAACGAGAAGAATTTAGTGAAATCTGTGGGAATGAATTAAACAAAAAGAGAAGGCCTTTCGAGGTGCTTTTCTTTTTTTTTATGGGTATTTTTCGTGATACAATTTGGAACTTAAAAAAGGAATATTTTGTTGACATGATACGAAAAGTATCTTAAAGTAGTAATAGAATTAAGATACAAATAGTATCATTCAATTCATAAGAGATGACTTCTCACGGAGGGGAAACATGGAAATTAATTTAAAAGAATATTTGATGATCATAAAGAAGCGTTGGTGGCTTATTGTCTTAATTGTATTTGGTTGTACTCTTCTTACAGCCATGTATACGACTGCCAATTATGTTCCGATTTATCAGGCTTCGACCAAATTAATTGTCAATAAAACATTCGAGCAGGATCAACTAGGCACTGAGCAAATCGACTATGGAGCAATTGGTGTTAATATGGCCCTCATTAATACGTATAAAGAAATCATTAGAACCCCAGCAATTATGGATAAAGTCGTTCAGCGATACCCTGATTTAAATGTATCTACCGATCAATTAATTACGATCGTGAATGTTTCGAACCTCAATGAAACGCAAGTGATGTCGATTACGGCTCGACATTTTTCACATGATAGAGCGGTGAAGATTGCGAATGCGGTATCGGATGTCTTTCAAACAGAGATCCCCAAAATTATGAAGGTTGATAATATCACCATTCTGAACAGAGCCAAAGTTCAGGACAATCCCATACCTGTGAATCAAAAATCAAATCAGTATATCATCCTCAGTTTTGTTGCATCGCTCGCTGTTACAATTGGTATCATTCTTCTGCTGGATGCTCTAGATGATACATTGAAAACGGACGAGGATGTTCGAGAAGCATTTGAACTCTCAACCTTAGCTTACATACCGAAAGTGAAGACCAAGGCACTAAGAACGACGCAGAAAAATAAATCTAGGAAAAAAGTGGAGGATATTGCATATGCCAAAACAAGCCACTGATTCTGCCATTACGATGCAAAAGAATCCCAATTCTCCTGCGTCAGAAGCTTATAGATCATTAAGATTTAATATCGATTGTTCTGTATTCGGTCGTGAAGCAAAGACGATAACAGTCACTTCTTCAGGCAGAGGTGAGGGGAAAACAACGACAGCGATTAATTTGGCCGTTGCATATGCACAAACTGGCAAGAAAGTGGTTCTCATAGACGCTGACCTGCGAAATCCATCGATTCACATGACATTTCGTGAAGATAATGCAAGAGGGCTGACCAGTTATCTCGTTAATCAGAGTGCACTGAGTGAGATTATTCGCGAATCCTCCATTGAAAATCTATCTATTGTAACATCGGGTCCCGCTCCTCAGAATCCTTCTGGCTTATTAGCATCCAATCAAATGGATGCCTTACTGTCAGAGCTTAGTGCGGAATATGACATGGTTATTGTGGATACAACCTCCATTCTAACGGTAACGGATGCCAAGATCATGGCAACAAAGTGCGATGGGACACTCCTCATCGTCAAGTCGGGTAAAGTGAAACGTGGTATTGCCAAGAAAGTGAAAGAGGAGCTCCATCTTGCAAATGTGAATCTAATTGGCGTCGTGATGAATGAAATTAAAAGCGATCATGCGTCGTCGTATCTTTGACCATTGCGGGAAATCAAAGTAAGGGGAGAGAGTTTATATCCAATGAGAAAAAAACGGCGGAAGTCGCAACCGAAAGTCGTGAGAACCCTTTGCATTTTGACTTTAAGCATTGGCATATTGGCAGGGTGCTCAGATACGGCAGTTAATAATCCAGACAGCAATTCCATGTACAGTGATCAAGCGCCGAAAAGCATTAAGGCATTCAAGGTCATTAAACAAAAAATCGGTGATCCGCTGGAACGTGCGGCAGAAGCGCAATCATCCGCCCAATTTGGCATTACGGCCAAGGCTGCCGGGGATATTGATCAAATTCTCAAGAAGCGCGGAGATATGGTTCAAGAAGGCGATGTGATTCTCCGGTTGAAGTCGGGCGATCTCCAAACGCAGAGAGAATCCGCGGCTCTTGCAGTACAAACGGCTCAGGAAGCGATAGAAAAAGCAAAAGTAAAAGCTAAAAAAGAAACGCAAGTCCAGAAGCTGGATATGAGCAATGCCATCCAAAAGATGGAACTGGCGATGACCAGCTTAATGCGAAATTACAATAAAATGAAGAACGATTATGATATCGGACTGGTTACGAAAGCTCAGCTATATCAGATGGAAACGCAGATGATGAGTGCCCGTATGGATATGGATCAGCTTAAACAGAAACTAAGCACAGTAGAACCACAGGAAGTTTCTGCTGAATTGGACGTACAGCTCAAAAGTGCTCAGGTGAACCTGCAGCAGCTTGACCAATCTATGAAAAACCTTGAAGTGAGAGCTACGGTAAGCGGCTTATTGACGGAGATGCCGATGGAAGCGGGGATGACACTGCAGTCCGGAGCTAAGGTTGGTGTCATTCAGAGGCTAGACCCGATTAAAATTAAAGCACAGTTATCGGAAGCGGAAACGAATCAAATCGGTAATAAAGCTGAGCTCTCCTACTACATAGTGGGAGCCAACGAGAGATACAAGGGAGCTATCAGTTATGTCTCCAAAGTTATCGATCCGGAGACGAAAGCCTATGAAATTAATCTTGAGGTGCCGAACAAAGATTTGGCTTTGAAACCTGGGACGAAGCTGAAGCTTCAACTGACGGAAGAGAAGGACCAAATTGTAGTGACAGTTCCTACCTATAGTATTGTCAAAGAAGGCGACAATGCTTATGTATTCGTGCTCACAGGAGATACCGTTGAGAAACGCAGCATCCAATTAGGCAGATTGAATGAGCCTAATCAAGAAGTCCTCTCAGGCCTCAAAGAGGGAGAACTGGTTGTAAAAACGAGCCCAAGTCAGTTAAGCGATAAAGAAAAAGTTCAAATGACGGCTATTGAAGAGCAATAAATAAAATTGGAGTGACTTGACTTGAAAATAAACTGGAAACATACGTTGGTTATGTTCATTTTATCCGTTTCACTAGTGATTCCATCAGCGGCTTTCCATGTAGCAGCCGATGAAAAATATGCATCTACAACGACGGTGAAAAGCTATCCATTGACAAGTGATATCAAGGTAGAAGTGAAAAGTGTTTTAAATGAAACAACCTCTGAAGGAGGTAGAATCGGCACAGTTGTACGTCTGTATAACGATGGGGATCGCTTAACAGGTGTGCCTGAGTATGAAGTTCGTGCTAAGACACAAGAAGGCTTGGAATATATCTTGCGTCCAAGTCAGGCTAATCCCAAAAACATTCAACCTAAAGAGACGGTAGAGCTTAGTTATATGACGATCATTGAGCGCTATGATCTCTTTTCACTAATTGAGCTTTCTTTCTATGATGTAGATGAATTCGTTTATCCCAAGCAAGAAAAGAAAATCATCTCCCTGCCGATTTCAGACATCGAATGGAAGGGTGAAAAGGCCGTCCTTACCGATCCTTCAACGATGAAGAAATGGGAAGATAAGTTCACGATTCCAGTGTTATCTACCACACTGACGTACAAGCCGGTCAGCCTTGCTGAACAGAATACGCCAGACGGACCCATGACGATCGTTACATTACTTGTTACGAATACAGGAGATAAGAAAACAGTAATCCCTGATTTCCGGATAAATGGAAAAACAGAGAATAAGATTTATAGCGGGAAGAGAATAGAGAAAGATCCGATCACCCTAGAACTGGGTGAGGAGAATTATATCCATTATGCGATTCCGATTCGAGATAAGATGGAATTGAAAAGTTTATCGGTCCTAACACCAGAAGACTTCGTTGGCGAGGACAAAATACATATCAATTATTTGATAGGTAGATTAACAATTACGCCGCCAGGAGCTAACAATGTACGGTTCTTTATGAATCAGTTGACACAATATGAGTGGAATAAACCGATCCAGATTGATCCGTTATCGAAGCTAATTCGACCAGAGATCAATGTTTCCATGGTGGATCTCCGTATGTATGAAAGTGCTGGCGGAGGATTTAAAGCAGCCGTTGCCAAGTTCAAGCTGCTTAATAAAAGTGAAAGTCCATTGCAGGTCCCTCACTTCCAGACTGTCCTAACAAGCATTAGCGGTAATAAATATCTGGGTACAAGGCAAAATACGCAGGTGGAAACACTCATCCCCAATATTAGTTATGTCATCTATTACTCGTTTATTATTCCAAATGCAGAAACTGGTGAGCAGCTGGCCATGGAGATTACGGATGGGAAAAGTGTAGAGCCTTACAACCTTTCACTTGCAGCCTTTAAGACGAAAGTTATGGAAGAGACCGAAGATAAGGATGCAGCATTCTATCCTTTTCAAGTCACTTTGAATAATTGGTCACTGGGGACCTACTACAATAACGGACAGGGAGGCATATCCTATTCGTATAGAAACAATTTAGATTTTGGTATAAAGCTTCGGGACGAACTTGTCGTCGATCAAAGCTTTTCAAAAATGAGGCTGGAGTTCGCTGATGCTAATAACAGAATCATGGCTTCAAAGGTCCTTTCCTTTACGGGTGAGAATAAGTTGGTTAGCGGAGCACAATCCTTCGAGTTTAACGCGGATCGATTGGAAACTACGGTATACCTTCGAATGTATGAAATCATTGATACGCCATTTGGAGAAGCAAGACGCCTTGTCCAAACTGTGAGACGATAGGAGAGCGAATGCGATGAAAGATGAAACGAAGAAGGAACCCAAAGTGTATACGCGTCCATTGGTTCTAAGTCAACAACCCGTTCGCTTTGAGACAGCGCAGAGCTGGAATAAAGGACATGGCAATCAGAACCACCCTGGTAAAGGAAATGGAGGCATCCATTATCCCAACCCTCCGTATAATGGACCGCAAAAAGGCGGCGGGAATGGTAAGCATAACTAAAAATTTTCGAAGAGGTTGACGGCAAACTGCCGTTGACCTCAAATTTCAATAAAGTCCCAAGGGGATGTACAATGACGCGTATTCACACAACGATTGGGGAGCATCTTATCCAAATCATTTGCGACTCAGAAAAGATAACGAAGTGGATTGGGCGAAATTTTCCAGTGGCAAACACAATCAAACTTCAGCCGGATCTCTTTATTCAACTTAAAGAGGGATATGGGACTGCTTTTGTTGACTACCACGTAGAGATTTCCAAAGAATCGGATAAGATTTCATTCCAACGGGCCGATTATTTGATCGAGACTAGCTTGGATTATCGTGACTCTAACATTTCCGTACATAATGAATTGGCGTTAAAACACGCATTAATGAATCTATACAGCTCCTATCTGGTTTACCATCAGTGGGGACTATTGATTCACTCATCATGTGTGATAGAAAAGGGCAAAGCCTACATGTTTGCAGGTCACTCAGGAGCCGGCAAATCTACTGCGGCCAAGCTATCGCATCCAAGGGAACTACTTTCCGATGAGGCAACCATTATTAAAATCGCTCCTGGTCAGATTACCGTCTATGACTCTCCATTTCGGAGTGAACTGGTACGAACAGGCGCAAGTGAGACTAGCCCGTTAACAAACATATATTTATTGCATCAAGCAATGAATAATCACATCGTTCCACTTAACAAATCGAACAGCCTTCTTTTTCTTATGAATAAAGTGTTTTATTGGTCTCACAATATGGATGAAACAAGGAATATCTTCCGGTTGTTGCAGCAATTGGTCCATTCGGTTTCGATTTCCGAGCTGCATTTTCAAAAAAATGAGACATTTTGGGAGTTGATATCCTAATGACCCAATACCTTCGAATGAATGATTATGAGTTTATTCAGCTGGACATGGAATGTATTATTTTGAACACGGATGAATTTACGTTGACGAAATTAAATGAAGTAGGCGGATACTGCTGGTCGCTACTCGGCGTAGCACAGACAGTAAGTTCCATAAGCGAAGCGGTACGTGAGGAGTTCGCATCCTTCGGCGAGAACGTTGAAGAGGATGTTGAGGCATTTTTGGCGGAAATGATAGGGCGAGGCTTGGTCCAGTATGCAGTTTCCTAAAGAATCCATACAACTTCTTATTCGTGTATTGTCAAAAAGGGGCTGGATTGAACTTCCGGCGCGTGGAACAAGTATGTACCCTTTTATCAAAAAGGGAGATATTTGCCTTTTCACCGTCATCCAGACGGAAAGCATCAAGAAAGGCGATATCCTTCTATTTCGTACATTAGGCGGCAACTTGGTTGCCCATCGATTTTGCCGGATGGTCACAAGGAATCAGCAGTTGCATTACCTTTGCAAGGGTGACACCAATTTAAAGCACGATGAAGCTATTGGGCTGGATCAAATGCTTGGGAAACTGACTTGGATTGAGCGAAATAGGCGGATCATCCATGTAACGGATCTGTTCGCTAATATCTGGGGCCGAATCGTTCTAACATTTCCAATGATAGCGTTATTATTAAGATTTTATCTAAATCGAAAAAAAAGCTTTCAAGTCTAGACTTTCAGTGGAGTGTCGCAGGTATGATTGGGATGTTGACAATAAAAGAAGTTCGCACGACTTACTCCATATTGAAGCCTTACATGGTTACTCATCGTAAGGCATACATGGGGCTATTCCTCTTGTTATTCGTGGATATTGCTTTAACGCTATCATTCTCATGGTTCTTTGGTAATCTCACGGATGCGGCTATTCATAGCAATTTTGGACTTATGAAATGGTTGGTGCCCTTAGGCGGTTTTCTTGTTGTCGTGAGTATTACATCGACCTATTTGACCACACTGTGGGAGACCATCGCAACAAATGGGGTAAAAAAGGACTTCTCTGCTGATGTATTCAAACATATCATGCAGCTGCCAGGGAAGCATATTAATGGTAAGCACTCAGGAGATCTATTGTCGCATTTTACCAATGATATTCATAACCTTGATGGGATTATTGGCAGCAGCCTTATTAATTTGATTAAATTACCGTTCATCTATATGGCTGTTTTCATTTATTTGCTCCAAATCAGTTGGAAGCTAGCGCTCATATGCGTATTCGTGGCGCCTGTGGCGATGGTTTCCGGGGCTATTCTTGGCGTCATGCTTCGAAAAAATAACCGGTTAATTCAGGATCTGGTCGCACGAATGAACGTACTGCTGAATGAAACGTTTAACGGACTTTTCGTTATCCGTTCTTTCCTAATGGAAAAGACCATTTTCGCCAAGTATGTAAGTAGAAATCAAGAGCTTTATGCACTAGAGTTGCGTAATGCCAAATTACGTGGATGGTTTTATGTGGGGAGCCAGGCGGCTGCTTCCGTCACATTTCTGATAAGCCTATGCTTGGGTTCCTACTATGTCTCAGGCGGTCTCCTAACCGTAGGTGCACTATTAACCTTCATCAACCTTGTTAACCATTTGGTATATCCACTGACAGAGCTAGCCGGACAATGGGCAGGCCTTCAGAAATCCGTTTCCGCCATGGAAAGAATAGTTAAGATTCTGGACATAGAGATTGAATCCGTCAGTTTACCTGAGGCGATTCATTATAAGCCTATGTTGTCATCCATTCATTTCAAAGATGTTTCGTTCAGTTACGATGGACAAAAGCATGTATTTGATCAATTAAACTTGCAAATTCCGGCCGGCAAGGTCGTCGCTATTGTCGGCTTAAGCGGAGCAGGGAAAAGCACTTTGTTTCATTTGCTTCAAGGTTTTTATATGCCGCAAGCAGGTACCATCACAATAAACGGTCAATCGACAGCTACGCTTACGGTTTCTGAACAGAGAAGCTTATTTGCTCATGTATCCCAAGAAACCGTGTTATTCAGCGGAACGGTGAGGGAGAATCTGCAGTTAGCCAAATCGGGTATCACAGATGCCCAGATGATACAGGCAGCGTCCATTGCGGGGATACATTCCTTTATTACCTCTCTTCCGTACGGTTATGACACCGAGATCGGGGAGAGAGGCTCTACGTTTTCCGGTGGGCAACGGCAGCGAATGGCCATTGCACGTGCCCTATTAAAGGATGCACCGATACTTTTGCTGGATGAGGGGACGTCAGCCTTGGACAGCGAAACGGAGTATCATGTGCAAAAGTCGATGGAAAGGCTGCTGTATAATCGCACCACGTTAGTGATAGCTCATCGACTATCCACCATACAAAATGCTGATCTCATTATTGTCATGGATGAAGGAAAGATCGTGCAAATGGGCCGTCATGAAGAGATCATAAGGCAGGAAGGGTTGTATCGTCGATTATACCGGTTGCAATCGGAGAAAGGAGTTCCAAGTGATGATCATTCCTTTGATACACGCGTTGTATGATCCGCGGGCTTCTTTACCTCAGGATATTACTTTTTATGAAAAGGCGCTTGAGGATATTGCGTTTTTTGGCGTAGCTTCCCAGGTTTACTTTTTAATCAAACAGCAGGGCAGATGGTCTCAGGTTCCGCTCTTTTTCCAAGAACGATTAAAACAACCCTATGAAGAAACGTTATACCTCACTATTTTTATTAAAAGTCAAACGGACCAGCTGCTTAAGAAATTCGAAGAGTTGGCTATTTCCGTGATTCCGCTTAAAGGCGTCTATTTTGCTGAGAAATATTTTGGTCACCTTGGAGCTAGAGGGACAACCGATATTGATGTGTTAGTGCAGAAGCATGATTTGGTGCGGGCTATTGAGTGTGTGAAGTCGCTTGGTTATACAATCGAGCAAGAGAGCACAACGTCGCATTTCCACTGGAGCTTGTCTAAAGCGTTGCCCCATTGTTCAGTTCCGCTCACAGTTGAACTCCATTGGGATTTATTAATAGAGAAAACTTCGAATTTAAAAATGGACGAATTTTGGGGAGAAGCGACTCAAGCAGCATCTTTCCATTATGTTAAGGAGCTGTCTGTTTACCATACCTTTTATATGATTTGTCTACATGGCTGGAGTCATTATATGAATTCACCCAAATATTTTATAGATATCATACAAATTCTCCATTCACGGCAGGATCAGATTGACTACATTCGGTTATTAGAGGATGCCGCTTCACATAAAACGTTACGAAGAATGAGAAGAACATTGCTCATCGTCTATCGTTATTTTCCTCATCTATCGGAGATCAAAGAATTGCCATTCCCTTTCCGAAATAAAATTAACCTTTATGGGGAGTATGGGGTAAGCAAAGGGCGAAAATATAAACAATTTGTCAGTAAAGTCTATCATAAATTTTTTAATTTTGATTCACTTGCACATTCAGGGGCAGCGCTTTCTCAGTTCATATGTAATCTAGGAAAAGTGATGTTTTCGAGTGAGATGAAAAAGTTTTAGTTAGCTGTTGACAGTAAAGAAGTAAGATGATATTCTGAAATTGTTCTCGATAAAGAACGACATGTGGTCAAATAAATCAGAAATAAATAGGAATCTTGAATAAGTATTTTAAGGATTTCTTACATCTAATTGTTCTTTAAAAAGAACGTCAAAACGTGTGAACTACCAACTAATTAATCGTACTGTGGGGTATAAAATGAGTGCCATAGCCGGGATATTCCATTATGATCAAGAACCCATAAATATCGAGCATGGTTATCGCTTGATGTTCGATTTAGAGAAATATCCAGCTGACGATGTTCAGGTATGGCACCATGAGAAGATCTTCCTGGGCTGTCATGCACAGTGGATCACGCCAGAATCGATTGGTGAGCGATTGCCCTATTATGATCAGAATAGAAAGTTAGCTATTACGGCTGATGCGATCATAGATAACCGAGATGAATTATTTGAGAAACTTCAAATAGAGCGAGAACGGAGAGCTGGGTTACCTGATAGTGAGCTCATTTTACTGGCTTATCACAAATGGGGGGAAGATTCTCCAAAGCATTTGATTGGCGATTTTGCCTTTATGATTTGGGATGAGAGGAAGCAAAAGCTTTTTGGAGCTAGGGATTTTTCGGGATGCCGAACACTTTACTTTCACCAAAACCAGAACTGCTTTACTTTTTGTACGATTATGCAGCCACTGTTTTCTCAGCCGCACATTTCGAAAAAACTTAATGAAGGATGGGTTGCTGAATTCTTAGCCATTCCTCTGACTGTTGATGCAATGGATGGAACAGCTACTGTGTATGAAAATATTAAACAAATACCGCCATCTCATTCGATTACAGTGATGAATGGACAAGTGACCTTTGCTAGATATTGCAGCTCGCCGATGGGGCAGCCATTAAAGTTAAAGTCCAACGCGGAATATGAAGAAGCTTTTCGTGAAGTTTTTCAACAAGCGGTGTCAGCTAGGTTACGAACACACCGACAAGTAGGGGCCCATCTAAGCGGAGGGCTCGACTCAGGGTCCGTTGCAAGCTTTGCTGCAAGAGCGCTGAGAAACGAGAATAAACGGCTGCATACTTACAGTTATGTTCCAGTTGATGATTTTAAAGAGGATTGGACACCTAGGAGCAGATTTGCAAATGAACGTCCGTATATTCAATCCACCGTACAGCATGTTGGTAACATTACCGACAACTATTTGGACTTTAAAGGGCTTAGTCCTCTTTCTGAAATAGATGATTGGCTGGAAACAATGGAGATGCCCTATAAATTTTTTGAAAATTCCTTCTGGCTGAAAGGAATCTATGAGAAAGCCAACCAGCAGGAGATCGGAGTTCTCCTTAATGGACAGCGCGGAAATTGGACTATCTCTTGGGGACCTGCGCTAGATTATCAAGTTATGCTAATGAAAAAATTGAAGTGGATACAGCTTCACCATGAAGCAAAGCTGTTTAGTAGGAATATGGGGACTGGAAGGAAACATATCCTCACGCTGGTAGGTAAGAAAGCCTTTCCATTCATCGGGAAAATGTTTGCTTTCAAAGAAGAAGCTCCGTTTCCGAAGTTGATCAGTCCACAATTTGCCCAAAGGACTAATGTTCATACAAAAATTCAAGAACATGGCTTTGATAGGACAGATTACGAAGCTCAAAGTGCGTATGATATACGGAAAAATCAGTTTGAGCAGCTTTACTATTGGAGTTTGAACGGTACGATAGGGACGAAATTATCCTTGCGTTACTCCCTTTGGGAACGTGATCCAACGAATGACTTAAGGGTCGCTCGGTTCTGTTTATCCGTACCAGAAGAACAATACGTTCAAAATGGTGTCGATAGATCGTTAATCAGAAGAGCAACTGTAAATTATTTACCTGATGAGATTAGGTTAAACCAACGAACACGTGGTGTGCAGGGTGCTGATGGTGTTCACCGTATGGTTCCATCGTGGGATGCTTTTATCCAGGAAATTGAACAGAATATGAAAGATCCTAGGATTATTGAGTACTTGAATATTCAAGAACTAAAACTTGCACTCTCAGAGATTAAGAATGCGAAGCCTGAATATGTGTACCAGTTTGGCTTCCGAATATTAATGCGTGGATTAATATTTTCGCGCTTTATTAAAAATTTCGCATGAGAGGGGGTGAGTAAATGCAAAATACGAAAAAAGAATGGGCAACTCCTACATTGGAAGTACTTGATGTGAAGATGACAATGGCGGGCCCAGGGATCGCACGTCCTGATGCGGTTCAACCGGATCCAACAGAAATAATTCACTTTAGCTAACTGCTACTAACTTAGAATGTGGTACCTATTGCCCTTATACTGTGACAGGTATAGGGGCTTTTATTAAAATATCGTGCGTCAAGACTCGAAACATATGGAGTGAGAATAATGATAGAAACCATAAATAAGGTCGTATATAAGGCCTTTGGATTACGTATAGTCAGCGAAATTCCAATGCCTGAGTTATCAGAGGTAATGAGTCTTGTTGAACCCATAAACGCTGCTATTTCTCTAGCGGATTTGAATGATTTGTGGAATCAATCAGCCAGGCAGAATGAGATCTATGTAGTTAAACAGAACTTTTTTATGTTTCAAGTAGCGGATACAGCCATTTTCTCTATACAAAACGGAGACACCATTCAAGTCTCGCCAATGGCTGGTGCAGACGAGGCAAAGATTCGGTTATTTCTCCTCGGTACATGTATGGGCGCCTTATTAATGCAGAGGAAGATACTCCCTCTCCATGGCAGCGCTATTGCCATTGACGGCAAAGCTTATGCCTTTGTCGGACATTCAGGAGCGGGTAAATCGACTCTAGCATCGGCTTTTATTAACAAGGGGTTTCAATTGCTAAGCGATGATGTCATTGCCGTAACTTTTACGGAAACGGGGGTTCCTATGGTCATGCCTGCCTACCCCCAGCAGAAGCTTTGGCAAGAAAGCTTAGTCGAATTCGGCATGGAGACAAGCAATTATCAATCGATCTTCCAGAGAGAGACGAAGTTTCTGGTTCCTGTATCCGATCATTTTTTAGCGGAACCGATACCTCTGGCAGGGGTGATTGAACTGAGAACTACGGATAGTGATCAAGTGGCCATTCTGCCCATTGAAGGACTATCGCGGCTCAGCACCTTATTCTGTCAGACGTTCCGAAGTTCCCTGCTTGCCCAACTGCAACTTCTGGATTGGCACTTTGAGACTACAGTCAAGATTTCGAAACACATTGAAATGTACCAATTGCAACGACCAAATACGGGGTTTACGGCTCCGCAGCTTGCATCTTTAATACTTGAAACCGTCCATAAGGGGGAATAGTTAATGATTAAGAATCCAATTCTCACACTTCAGACTCAAGTTGTACATGCACAAGGTAACATCGTTAGTGATATGGACGGCGACAAAGTCATGATGAACATTACAAACGGGAATTATTATAACCTTGGCCAGATAGGCGGCCGCATATGGGAACTCATTGACACGCCTGTTTCAGTTGGAGAAATCGTGAATGCCCTGATGACAGAATATGAAGTAGAGCAATCCCAGTGTGAGGAACAGGTATTTTCATTTCTGAAGCATTTATTGGATGAGAAGCTTATCCAGATCGGTGAAGAGCTGTGAATCGAATCAAAGCTATACTTTCACTAGACTTGCAAACGATGCTTCTATTCGTAGAGGCTTTGTTTTACTTGGGTTGGGCTCGTATTTTAGTGAAACTCCCGTTCACCAAGGTGGCTCCTTCGCTCGGAACTCCGATGCATGAAACTTCCACTACGCAAGCGGAAACGAATCGAATGATCCTGAGGCAAATATCCAGTGCGATAGACATTATGAGCAAGTACACGCTCTGGGACAGTAAATGTCTGGTAAGGGCAATAGCAGGTATGAAAATGCTAAATCGACGCCGAATTGAAAGCACCCTATATTTGGGGACAGCGAAAGATGAATCCAAGAAGATGATTGCACATGCATGGCTGAGAAGCGGGCACTATTATGTAACAGGCAAAGAAGGAATGGAGAAATTTACTGTCGTTGGGAAATTCGCCAAAACGAATCCATAGCGGCAAGGGACAGGGAGTTATTTCGATGCAAACTGATTGGAAACTGGATTTGGCTGTCTTACCCAAAGAATTGAAGCTGCTGCTCCTATTCGTGAAGAGTGAAAGCGAGGGAAGCAAAACTCGCTACCAAGAAGATCTGTTTACTAACACAGATTGGAATCTTTTCTTGGAACTAGCGCGGCATCATCGTCTCTATCCATACATATTTAATCAAGTGAAAACGATGGATAGTAGTAGGGTACCTTCCTATGTGATTCAAGAGCTGCGTCATGAATATCAGCGCAATACGTTTCATATGCTGCGTTTAAGCGGAGAGATGGAGCAATTCTGCAAATTACTGTCCGACAATGAGATTAAGGTTCTGCTGCTTAAAGGCCCTGCACTCGCAGCCGACCTTTATAGTGATCTATCCAAGCGAACTTGCAGTGATTTGGATGTGCTTATTTCAATCGATGATTTGGAGAAGACACATGAATTACTGGAAAATGGCGGATACGTAAGGGATGAATACTTCTCGACCGTATTGAATGACTGGAGATGGAGACATCATCACATGACGTACTTCCATCCTGATAGGAAGATTAAACTTGAAATTCATTGGAGACTTAATCCCGGCCCCTCTTTTGAACCAACGTTCAGGGAATTGTGGGGAAGGAAGAGGCTTAGCACTTTAACAAGTTCTCCTGTTTATATGTTGGGTTATGAGGATCTCTTTATGTTCCTTGTTTCACATGGTGCACGTCATGGGTGGTCCAGGCTTCGCTGGTTATTGGATATGGATCGCATACTAAGAGGCCGTCAAGGCTGGGGTAAATTAGGTTCCCTTTTAAAAAAGTATCAACTGAAGCATGTAGGAGGGCAAGCACTTCTGTTATCCTCTGAGTTGTTAGGTACTCCTATCCCTATGGAATTGAGCTCTCTAGCCGTTGGAACGCGACCTAAACAACTAGCACAGGATACCTTATTTTATATCAAACAAATGATTCATCTGCATAAAGAGCCATTACCTGATGACGTAGCCAAATATCATAAACGCCATCTATTTACGTTAATGTCCTTTCAACTAAAGGTGCTTAATTTGCTAAGTTTTCTATATCCCTATCCAATGGATGTGGAAATAATGCCGCTGCCAAAGAGCCTCCACTTCTTGTACTTTCCTCTGAGACCTTTCTTGTGGATTTGGAGAAAAACACGGAAACAGGCATGGCTATAGGGGGAAACATATGGGGTACATCGTCCATTTTATTAAAAGACTATATGCTTATTCAGGTAATAAACTGATTATTAGCGTCTTTGGCATGGTATTAATTAGTTTACTTGACGGTGCAGGTGTATTCTTACTGCTTCCAATCATAAGCGCTAGCGGCATTGCGTCAGTAAATACAGGTGCATCCCCCATTTCAGGACTCTTGACTTTTCTACAAGATTTTCCTAAGGCATTAGGATTGCCCTTTATCCTTGGCATGTTTGTCGTCTTGATGCTTGGCCAGAATTGGTTGCAGCGGTTTCTCACCATTAGAGAGGCAACCATTCAGCAGAAATTTCTCCGACACTTGCGATTAGAGACTTATACAGCTTTGATGCAGTCGAATTGGATCTTTTTTGTAAAACAAAGAAAATCAGATCTCATTAATTCTCTTACTATGGAGCTAACCAGGGTGGGAGTCGGAACAACGTTAATCCTTCAATTAGTTGCTTCCGTCATCTTTACATTGATTCAAATTGGCCTAGCTTTTTGGCTATCTCCGGTCATGACGCTTTTCGTGTTAGCCTTCGGTTTCATCCTCACCCTATTTTCTCGTAACTTCATCAAAAAAGCGAAATCCCTTGGTGGGCAAACTTCCCAATTGTCACAAAGCTTTCTTGCTGGGATTACGGATCAGCTTGGAGGAATTAAGGACATTAAAAGCAATACGCTGGAGGGGTCCAGATTAACTTGGTTTCACTCCCTAACTCAGAAAATAATGAATGAGCAGGTTGATTATATAAAACTAAGATCAGCTTCCCAATTTTTTTATAAAGCAGCCTCTGCATTACTTATTGCTTGCTTTATCTATCTTTCTATTACCTTATTTCATACAAAA
Source organism: Paenibacillus sp. J22R160 (assembly GCF_059692135.1). Lineage (NCBI taxonomy): Bacteria > Bacillati > Bacillota > Bacilli > Caryophanales > Paenibacillaceae > Paenibacillus > Paenibacillus sp. J22R160. Next base: position 46,791 of record NZ_JCAUAU010000014.1, read on the forward strand.
GTGGAGCAATTATTGTTGATTATTGTGATTTTCTCACGACTGTGGCCGCGCTTTACCAGTATTCAGTCCAATATGGAGCAGATCGCTTCCTCGATTCCTGCCTTTCGTTCACTCCTCCAATTGCAAGAGGAATTTGCCGGTGCGAAGGAGTTTCATATCGAGAATGAACAGGGCGCTAAAGGGGTAAATCCGATAGCTGTAAAATATGGAATCGAGTGCCGCAATGTGTCCTTCCGTTACAGCCGAGATGAGGCTGCCTATGCTCTGACTGACATCAACCTTCATATCCCAGCTTTACAAATGACAGCCATCGTTGGACGTTCAGGTGCCGGCAAAAGCACCCTAGTTGATATCATTATGGGCCTAATGCAACCCGAAATTGGGCAAGTGCTGATCGATGGTGAGCCGCTTCAGAACGATAAGATAATGTCATTAAGGAAGTCCATAAGCTATGTTTCACAGGACCCGTTTCTGTTTCATGCAAGTATTCGGGAAAATCTGCTGATGATTAGCCCAGAGGCAACTGAAGAGCAGATGTGGGAAGCACTTGAATTCTCGGCAGCTGATGAGTTCGTCAGGAAGCTTCCTCAAGGCTTGAATACAATCATCGGTGACCGGGGCGTGCGGTTCTCTGGTGGAGAACGGCAGCGGCTTGTGCTGGCCCGAGCGATCTTGCGAAAGCCATCTATCCTTGTGCTGGATGAAGCAACGAGTGCTTTGGATACAGAGAATGAGGCAGGGATTCAAGAAGCATTGGATCTGCTCAAAGGAAAAATAACACTAATCGTTATCGCTCACCGCTTATCCACCATACGAAATGCCGATCAAGTGATTGTTCTGGATCAGGGGAGCGTTATTCAACAAGGAGACTACGACCAATTGGCCGGAGAACGTGAGGGACAGTTTTCCAACTTGTTAGGTAACCAAATAGCGGTCAATTCTTAGCTAAGAATTAAGAGTGTGTAAATGTTCTCTAATGAAGTATATCTAGGTTGACATGTTCTTTATAAAGAACTAATATAGAGAATAAGTAGATGTTCTTTATCAAGAACTTTAGTGCCTAAGGCACAGGCTGTCGGATAAGGGAGATTATGAAATGACAATTCCTAAAATCATTCATTATTGTTGGTTTGGCGGGAAAGAAAAGCCAGATATCGTTAAACGCTGCATCGCAAGCTGGCATACCCATCTTACTGACTATCAATTCATAGAGTGGAATGAAATCAACTTTGATATCAACAGAAATGTCTATGTGAAACAAGCCTATGAAGCGGGCAAATTTGCGTTCGTTAGCGACTATGCGAGGGTGTTCGCTCTGTATCACTTTGGCGGTATTTACTTAGACACCGATGTCGAAGTATTCAAATCCTTTGACGATCTGCTTCATCATGCGTCATTTTGGGGGTTTGAGCAGGAGAATTTTATTGCAACGAGTACGATCGGTGCCGCGAAAGAAAATAAACTGATCCAAGTTTTTATGGATTCCTACCAGAATAAGAACTTCATTCGTGAAGACGGCTCCTTTGATTCGTTAACCAATGTTGCCTTGATAACGGAGATATTAGGAGACTGGGGCGTTAAGCCGAGTGGTCTCTATCAAGACATAGAGGGAGTGGGCACCTTTTACCCGCAAACGTATTTTTCCCCTTATGATTACATTAACTGCAGGACATTTATGTCTAATAATACCTATGCCATGCATCATTTTTATAAGAGTTGGTTGCCTCCTAAGGCGCGTTGGAAGGGTCAGATGAAGTGGCTTGCTTCTAAAGTAATTGGTGGCAACAATATCGCAAGAATAAGGGAAGCTCTCAGGAGGATCCAATGAAGAATATATTAATTGCATCCTTCGATATGGAAGTAGGGGGAGTAGAGAGAAGTCTGGTCAGCATGCTTGATCAGTTTGACTATAACTCGCATGAGATTGATTTAATGCTCTACAAACATCAAGGTGAGTTTATGAATCTGATTAACGATAAAACCAATTTATTAAGTGAAGTCCCTCAATACACCACTTTTAGGAAATCAATTGGAGAGACCTTTCAGGATAGACATTACACAATCGGCATCTCAAGAGTCTTATCCAAGGTACATGCGGAGATTTTTGGGCGATTCAGACGGGTGGCCGAGCCGGGATACTATCAAATGCAATTGATGTGGAAGTACGCACTCCCCTATTTACCTCAAATCGAGAAAGAGTATGACGCGGCAATAAGTTACTTATGGCCCCATTATTTTATTGCTCATAAGATTAAGGCAAAGAAGAAAATAGCCTGGATTCATACTGATTACTCCAATATAGAGACCAACGTGAAGCTGGATCTGGAAATGTGGAGAGAGTTTGATCATATAGTTGCTGTTTCGGATGCATGTAAGGATTCCTTTTTATCCAAATATAGCGAATTAGCGAGTAAAGTAGTCGTTATCGAGAACATTACTTCTCCAGATTTTATTAAAGTTATGGCGGATAAAGAAACAGCTGGTCAAATGATGAATGACAGACGATTTAAATTAATGACTGTAGCCAGATTATCACATGCCAAAGGGATCGATAATGCTGTTAAGGCTTTAAAGTTGTTAAAAGAAAAAGGCTATGAGGATATTGTGTGGTATGTAGTTGGATATGGTGGGGATGAGGCAGCCATTAAAGAGCTAATCGTTAGTAATGGTTTAGAGGATCAATTCATCCTATTAGGCAAGAAAACGAATCCATATCCTTACATAAAAATGTGTGATCTCTATGTTCAGCCATCAAGATATGAAGGCAAGGCAGTTACCGTAACTGAAGCGAAAATTCTAGGTAAACCCATATTAATTACGAATTATGCTACTGCAAAGAGCCAAGTGGAAAATGGTGTTGATGGGGTGATTTGCAATCTTGACGTAGAAGGAATAGCTTCTGGAATAGAAAGTTTATACAAAAAGTTCGAACTCAGAAACAAATTAATTAACCATATCACAAGTCAAGACTATAGCAATACATATGAGCTAGATAAGCTGTATGGAGTGATTTGAACATGAGTATTAAAAGTAAGTGTGATCATCTCAGTTTTTAACCATTTAGAAGAAGGCTTTATGTTACAAGGTAAAAAGGTGAAACCATATCCCTTTAAAGCATGCGACTTGTTTGTCCGGCCCACCAGGTATGAAGGCAAAGCAGTTTCTGTAACAGAGGCAAAAATACTAGAGAAGCCGATCTTGATTACCAATTATCCGACTGCTAGCAGTCAGATTGAGGATGGGGTAGAGGGTTTAATTAGTGGGTTAAGTGTTGAAGGGATCGCAGCGGGAATAGAGCGGTTCTATGAAGGCAGCAAATTGAGGTATGAAGTCATTAATTACAATAATGATAAGGATTACTGCAATTCAAATGAGTAAGAAAAGTTGTATGGATGCATGCTTTAAAAAGCTTCTTTTGGAATATTGTTCTCTATAAAGAATGGCAAGCGGGACTACAGAAATCTAAAAAATGAGAGTGTTAATAATGAAAAAAATGCTTTTCTTAATAGAAAGCTTGGCTGGCGGTGGAGCTGAGAAGGTTTTAACTGAACTTGTCTATCATTTAGATAAAAATAAATATGAAATAACTGTAGCCACAGTTGTGGATCTGGGGGTTTATAAGGAAGAGGTTAAAAAGCAGTGTAAGTATTTTAGTTTCCTGTCGGATCCTGCTGAGTCTAATTCAATTATTGAAAAAATTCTTTATAAATTTAAGTATAAATTAATCTATAAGTTACCAGCATCATGGGTATATAAAATGTTTATAAAAGGTTCTTATGATATGGAAATTGGTTTTGTAGAAGGGTTTGCAACAAAAATTATATCTAAGTCTACAAATAGGAAAAGTAGGAAATTAGCGTGGGTACATGTTGATCCCATAAATTGGAGTTATGCTGATCAATACTATACTAGCTTACAAGATCAGGTGAAAAGCTATAAAAGTTTTAGTAAGGTTGTCTGTGTATCTAGGAGTGTTAAGGAGGCATTTGGGCAAAAGTTTTATCGGGACGAAAATATGATTGTAAAATATAACCCGGTTGATAGTAAGACAATTGTCAAGAAAAGTAATGAGAAATGTGAATTGAATAAATCCGGAAAATTTTTATTAGGGTCAATTGGTAGACTTACTCATGAGAAAGGATATGATCGATTATTAAAGGTAATTAATAAACTCAAAGATGACGGGCTAGATTTTGAACTTTGGATACTAGGTGAAGGTATGAAGAGGCAGGATCTTGAGCAATATATTTTGGATAATCACTTATCTGACAATGTAAAACTTTTAGGATTTCAGAAAAATCCATACAAGTATATCAAGCATTGTGATTTATTTATAAGTTCCTCAAGAACAGAAGGATTTAGCTTAGCTATCGCAGAGGCAATGATTTTAGGGTTACCAATTATTTCTACTGATTGCGCTGGACCAAATGAATTATTGGAATATGGTAAATACGGAATGTTAACTGAGAATAATGAGGAATCACTTTATGTTGGTTTGAAAAAGTTAATCTCGAACAATACGTTATTAATGGAATATAGAGATAAATCATTAGAGAGAAAGCAAATATTTGATATAGAAATAGCAGTTAGAGAAATAGAAGATGTATTGGGGTAGGTGATAATAAGATGACGACTCCTTTAGTAAGTATAATAGTCCCTGTTTACAATGTTGAACAACATATTACGAAATGCATTGAATCTTTGTTAAGTCAAGATTACTTCAATTATGAAGTATTACTAATTAATGACGGTTCTACAGATAGTAGTGGGGAAATATGTAACGCTTACCAAACAAAGAGTGATAAAATTCGGGTTTTTCATCTAATTAATAGTGGAGTTTCAAATGCTCGAAATTATGGAATAGAACAAAGTAAAGGCGATTTTATTCAATTTGTTGATTCAGACGATTATGTTGACAAGACATATATCTCTAGCATGATTAATATTACAAGGGATAACAAGGTAGACCTTGTTATCAGTGGAATTCAGCAAATGAAGCTATCAGGAAATGAAATAACGTTATTAAAGCAGATGAAATGTAATAAAAATGGATTGTATATGAAGCCAGAACTTAAAAACATTATGAGTGATCTGATTGATTCGTCTTACATTAATTATTGTTATGCAAAGTTAATAAGTAAAAGTGTTCTATGTGAAAACAATATTAGATTTGATAAGAATATTAGTTTAGGTGAAGATACATTATTCGTATTAAATGTATTAAAACATAGCAATTGCATTTATATATTATCAGAAGCTAAATATTTTTATTTAATTCATTCAAACAATACGCTCACATATAAGTTTAGAAATGATAAGTTTGATATTTTAAATAATTTATCCAATAAATTAAAAGACTTTTGTATTCAGGAAGACTTTTATACAAATGCTGTCAGGGACACGCTAGATAGGCGATATGTTGAATTAATTAGATTTTGTATTGATGAGAACTTCATACCCAGAGATGATCGCAATCTTTTTAACAGATTAATAAACATGAGCAAGGTGCTGAAGAATAAAGAAGTGAGCTCTTTTATGGCTAAAGACAAATCTATATTTAGGAATTATCCCAAGACAATAATAAGAGCAATTAGATCGCAAAATACACTTCAATACTGTTTTAGTTATTACTTCCTAATGGTTTCAAGTAAATTAAGGAGAAACGTATGAAGAAAATATTATTTGTAACCAAAAGTGAAGTGTTTGGAGGGATCGAAAAAGTATTAATAGATCTCGTTCATATATTGGATAGATCGAAATACGAGATTACCGTCATGACAGGTGAAACAAACGCCGAAATAAAAAGTAAGTTGCCTGGGCATGTCAAGTATAGAAGTTTATTCAGCAAAAAATTTAAGGGCCTGGATAGAATATTAATATATTTACCATCAAAGATATTGCATAGGATTTTTATTAATCATTCATATGATGTAGAAATATCTTTTCAAGAGGGTTATCCAACGAAGATTATATCTGGAGCTAGTCTGAATACGAAAAAAATATGCTGGTTTCATAATGACCCTTATAATTACGACTTCAATCTGCCATTCTTCAGAACGTTTTCCGCTTTGAATCAAGCATTTCAGAAGTTTGATAAAATTATTACTGTCTCAAAATTTATTGCAGATGGGTATCGAAAATATAACGGACTTAAGGCTAACGTTATATATAATCCGATTGACTATAATAAAATAATTGCATTGTCAAATCAAATACAAGACGAATTAGATGTTAATGAAAATATTTTTAGAATATGTTACGTCGGAAGACTATCTGAAGAAAAACAAGTTGATTTGTTGGTGGAGAGTGTAATTTCTTTACACCAGAAACATCAAAAAATGGAACTGATTATTATTGGAGAAGGTTATAAGCATAAAGAAATCTATGAAAAAATAGTTTCTGCCAATGCAGAAGAGTATATTAAGCTGCTAGGTTACAAACTCAATCCCTACCCCTATATCCGTAATTCCTCGTTATTAGTATGCTGTTCTCGAACTGAATCGTTTGGTCTAGTTATTGCTGAAGCACTTGCATTAGGCGTGCCGGTAGTAGCAACAAAATGTGGGGGGCCAGAAGAAATTTTAGAGCAAGGGAAATATGGTCTATTGGTAGATAATAATCAGGAATCGATAAGACTTGGTATCGAGGAAATGATGGAAAATAGAGACTTATATATGGGATATAAAAAGGTAAATCCAAGCTTCTTTAAAAAATATGATATTAACAGAATCAATTCGCAAATAGAAAATCTCTTCGAGGGAGCGTAGGTTATGAAGAAGATCGTATTGTATAGTCATGGAGGAAGTGGAAATCGAGGTTGTGAAGCGATTGTAAGGGGGACTCGAAAAATTATCGGTGAAACCTGTGGTGAAAATCGATTTTATCTTGGTTCACTAAATAGAGAAGAAGATGTTTCAGTAAATATTTCTGGATTTGATGATGTAATAGAATATTCTAATTATGTTGAAAAGAACTCTCTTGATCATATTATCGCCAGTGTTAACAACAGGCTATTCGGAAGTGTTGAAAAATATATTACCTTAGGACAAAAAAAGCTATACAAGTTATTTGATAATAACACGATAGCTATATCGGTAGGTGGAGATAACTACTGTTATACGGATTCGAAATGGCTGTATATAAGTCACAAAGAAGCGAAAAAGAGAAATGCGAAAACAGTATTATGGGGATGTTCATTAGAAGAAGGTAACATGGATGAAGAAATGCTAGAAGATCTAAAGAGTTATGACTTAATTATCGCAAGAGAAAGTATAACTTATAATTCATTGTTACAAAAAGGTGTAATCAATAACACTAAGTTGTATCCCGATCCTGCATTTCAACTTGAGTGTGAGGAAATTAATTTACCAGTTGGGTTTAAAAAGGGGAACACTATCGGGATTAATTTAAGCCCTTACATATTTAAGTCTAAATTACCAAAAAATGATGTTATTAGATTATACACTAATTTAATTCGTCACATTATCGAGACTACAAATATGCAAATAGCTCTAATACCACATGTTTTTTGGAATCATAATTACGATTTAGAAGTATTGGAAGAAATCTATAAACAATTTAATGGTGGGGATAGAGTTTTATTAATAAAACAGAATTACAATTGCATGCAACTGAAATATTTAATTTCTAATTGCCGATTGTTCATAGGGGCCAGAACACATTCAACCATAGCGGCATATTCGACCTTCGTGCCAACCCTTGTATTGGGGTATTCTGTTAAGTCCAGAGGGCTAGCGCGAGATATATTTGGATCAGAGGAGAATATGGTTATTTCTGTTCAAGAATTAGATAGTGAAGATGCCCTAATCAATGCTTACGAATATGTTCATAAAAATGAAGTGGATTTAAGAAATCATTTATCGAACTTTATGCCGAATTATAAAGCAGCAGCACACGCAGCAGGGAACGAGATTAAAAAGTTCTTTATTGAAAAGGTGAAATATGAAAAGCAGTCAATATAAATTTGGCGCAATTTTATCATACGTATCTATTTTTTTAAGTAACATTGTTGGAATTATATACACACCGATAATGTTAAGAATGTTGGGTCAAGCAGAATATGGTCTCTATTCACTTGTAGGATCAATAATTGCGACTCTTGGTTTAGTTGATTTAGGCTTTGGGAATGCGAGTATTAGATATATATCTAAATACAGAGCACTAGGGGATAAAGAAAAAGAATATGATGTAAATGGCATGTTTTTGTTGATAAATAGTATTATCTGCATACTTACTGTAGCAATTGGTTTTATTGTTTATCAATATTCGGATAGTTTATTTGGTCGAAGTTTATCCGGGACTGAACTAGAAAATTTCAAGCTAATGTTTATAATATTAATATTTAACTTAGCTATAAATTTTCCGTTTTCTATTTTTGGATCTATTATCGTTTCATACGAGAAATTTGTGTTTCCCAAAGTAATAGGAATATTAAGAACAATTCTTAATCCAATTGTTATTTTAACTGTACTCTATATGGGGCAGAAATCAATGGGAATGGTCATTGCCAATACAGTAATAAATGTTTTATTTCTATGGGTAAACGTTTATTATTGTTATAAAATTTTGAAGATTAAAGTGCATTTTAAGAAAATTGATTTTCCATTATTAAAAGAGATATCCATATACTCCTTCTTTATTTTTATGGCAATCATAGTAGATAAAATATATTGGACAACGGGTCAGTTCATCTTGGGTATTTATTCTGGAACCACTATGGTTTCAATATATGCAATTGGATCACAAATTAATATGTACTATATGCAATTTTCTACAGCCATATCTGGTATGTTTTTACCAAGAGCAACTGCTATAGTCACCAAACAAACGGATGGGAACGAGCTCTCAGATTTATTTATTAAAATTGGCAGAATACAATATATTATTTTAGGACTCGTTTTATTTGGCTTTATTTTATTCGGTAAAGAATTTATTGTATTATGGGCTGGTCCTGAGTATGTGCAATCTTACTATATTGCATTAATTTTAATAACACCCTTTACAATACCATTAATACAAAACTTTGGTTTAACTGTACTCCAAGCAAAGAACATGCACCGTTTTAGATCTATTGTTTACTTCTTTATTGCCTTAGGTAATTTCGCTGTAAGCATTCCTCTTGCTCAAAAGTATGGCGGAATTGGTTGTGCATTTGGAACAGCAGCTTCAATGATTATTGGAAACATAATAATAATTAATATTTACTATCATAAAAAAGTGAAATTAAATATTCCGAAGTTCTGGGGTGAGATACTCAAAATGAGTATACCGATAGCATTAAGTGCAGGCATTGGTGTTCTTGTTAATTTGCTAATTATAGCTACAGGAGTATTGCCATTGTTTGTAAAGATAACTATCTTCTCAGTTGCTTATTTAACGTTAATGTATCTCATCGGAATGAATACATATGAAAAAGATTTATTAATAGCTCCAATTAAACAACTGGCCAAACGAGCAAAGCGACGAGCGACTATGGCTTCTTCATGAACGAGTTACCTAAAAGGTCCTCGTTTTTATTATATTTATTATAGTGGGGGGAGAAATTCATGAATAATAATCGTATTGATTCCTTGGACTCGTTAAGGGGAATAGCTTCAATAATAGTAGTTTTTTTTCATTGTTTGATTTCTATTCCAATTTTTTATCTAGCTAATTATAAAGATCAATATTCGAATGTTATGGTTAAGTTTTTTTCGATTAGTCCTTTGCACACCTTTTGGGCAGGAAATGAAGCTGTACTATTATTTTTTATTTTAAGCGGTTTTGTATTATCTCTTCCGTTTTTGAATAATAAAGCCCCTTCCTATTTGACTTATGTTATAAAGAGGTTTTTCCGAATATATGTCCCTTATATCGTGGTTATGTTTATTTCTATAGGTGTAATGTTGATGGTTTCTAATTTTGAGCAAATAGGAACAATGAGTGAAGCTTATAATAATAGATGGAATCATCCAGTTACTTTAAAAGCGATTGTTGCTTATATACTAATGATTAATTACGACATAACAAATGTAAATGGTGTAGTGTGGACTCTTTTTCATGAAATGAGAATATCATTAATTTTTCCGTTTTTAATGATGATTATCTCAAGATTTAATTGGATAAAAGGGTTACTGATTTCTTTGGGGATTACCATGTTTATGTTTATACTCTTTAGTCTCTGGTCGAATCTAGCAACAGACGGTTTATACTCATCGTTTATTTACTCTTGTAGAGAAAGTATATACTACACAACATTTTTTATCTTTGGAGCGATATTTGCGAAATATAGGAAAGGAATAATTTCTTATGTTATTTCCCTTAATTTTATTTGGAAATATGTTCTATTATTAATTTCATTATTACTTATTAATAATAAATGGACTTTTTCAATTTTTAGTTATAAAAATGCAACGCTGATAGACTTTTTTTCTTGCATTGGTATTCTTATATTATTTAGTTTAGTTTTAAGCTCAAAAAGATTAGAAAGGTTTTTAACAATGAAGTTCTTAGTTTTTCTTGGTAGAATTTCCTATAGTCTTTATCTGATACATATACCCGTTTTAATGATTGTGAGTATATATCTAAGCAAAATAATTTCGATCAATTTATCTTTGATAGCAGTTCCTATAGTGTCTATTCCGGTTGCCTGGATATTATACAAGTTGCTAGAATTACCATCAATGAGCTTAGGTAAAAGAATATCGTTATGGTTACAAAAAGTACATGCTCTAAACGTGAATAGAGCAAGAATAATAAAGTCATCCAAACATCCATTGAGATCTAAGTGACAGAAAGAAATGAAGTTGTTCCTATTAATTATTGTAAATGTATACTCATGTGGTGGAATAAATGATTGGTGGTGAGCTTTATCAGAAATCGGCTTGATGAGTTGGATTCATTGCGGGGATTAGCTGCTTCCTCAGTTGTTATTTCTCATCTAATACTTGTTTTACCTAGCATTTTCATCATTGAAAAGTTATCGAATACCCCACTACATTTGTTTTGGGGAGGTCACGAATCAGTAATCCTGTTTTTCATTTTGAGTGGATTTGTTCTATCTTTTCCTTATCTTAATAAAAAAGAACCAAAGTATAGATACTTTCTTATTAGGCGGGTATGCAGAATATATATTCCATATATTGTATCGGTGTTAATATCTATGTTCCTAATGCATTTTTTTAACCGCGGCGGAATACCTGAGCTCAGTAAATGGTTCAACGGCACATGGAATACTCCTTTATCACTCAAACAGTTGCTAAATCATTTTATTATGTTAGGGACATTTCCAAGTTACACGATAAACCCTGTGATATGGTCACTAGTGCATGAAATGAGAATTTCAATTATCTTTCCAATATTAATGGTTATTGTTATGAATTTAAACTGGAAGAAATGCGTGATAATTGGAGTAGCTTGTTCTGTTTTATATTTTTTAATTTGGTATTCGGGAATCAATTTCTATAATATAAATTTCACAAAATTTGATACTTCTTATCTATTAACGTTACATTATATTTCATTTTTTATTTTCGGGGCATTGCTAGCTAAGCACAGAGAATATCTAAGTGCCCAGTATTTTAAATTATCTAAAGTTTTAAAGGTAATATTGATAATTGTTGGCATCCTATCGTACACATATTCATTTTGGTTTTTTCCGAAATATTTCATAGTACACTTTTCAATTATTAATGATTATATGATTTCCATTGGTGGTTTACTTTTTATTGTATCTATCATCAGTTCAAAAACTATAAAAAATGTATTACTTTATAAGCCGATTCACTTTATTGGAAAGACATCTTACAGTCTATATCTCTTTCATATGCCAGTGTTATTGACTTTAATTAATACCCTATACAGCAAAATCCCCATTGGGGCAATTTTAATAATTAGTTTTATAGCATGTTATGCAATTGCCGGATTAATGTATTACCTAGTCGAGATACCAACGATTAAATTCGGGGGATTTTTAACAAAAAATAAGGCTATGTCAAATACTGAAGTGAAGAAAACAAGATTTATGAGCAACTTATTAAAAGTAAAATCTAATTCTCTAGTAAAAAAAAATGATGAGGAAGAAATAACTCGCATTTTCTAATTTATTAACCCAATCCACGCTCTCTCTTCTTGCATAGTATGAAGTACAAAACAGAAGGGAGAGATTCTATTGGCTACTAGTGGAAGTTATTTGGTAGATAGTACAGAAATGAACAGATGGGGAATAAAGAATAATGCAACAGATGCTGAAAATACCACCTTAGGTATTAATAATGCTTTGATCTGGGCCTCCCAACAAGGATATACGGAAGTTGTGTTTATGCAAGGTACTTATTTAATTGATGAAAGAAGTTCTGTGAAACCACAAAGTTTTATGACCTTAAACTTAAATGGGGCAACTTTCATGGTGAGACCTAATGGGGTGCAGGGATATGCTATTATAAAATTTGATTTGAATCAACGATTCTCGCGTATAACCAATGGAATTATTCAAGGAGATCGTGATAAACACAATTACTCAAGCGGAGGCACTCATGAATTTGGTGCGGGTGTATACGTATATGGTAACACTAAATTTATTACACTAGATAATTTGGAAATATTAAATTGCACAGGCGATGCTATTACTACAGGAACTACATTTGGACTTATTTTTGAGAATTTTGGAGGTACTTTTGAACAGGGGGGGATAAGTACAACTACAGGTACATTAACCATTTCTAACAATAGAATTAGGTCTAATTTTAAGATCAATATGTCCAACTCATTAATTGCCAAATGGGGTTATTTTGGATTATACGGCAACGGTTATGGAGCTTTGGGGAGCGGAGTCACGGCAGATTTCTACGATCTTATTTTCTTTAATAAAGATGACACGTTTAATTCTTCAAAAACGAATATACAGTTTTTTGATGAAGTGGAAGTCCCTTCTGGAGCAAATTATGCAAAAATTGTTCTACATCAAAGTAGTTTACCTTCAGCAACAAATTGCACAATAAATCTAAGAACTGACGAAATTCCTGAGCATATATACGTGGAAAAATGTAACTTACATCATTGCAGGAGACAGGGCTTAAGCCTACAAGGAAAACACCAATATATCCGTGATAATAAAATTCACCATATTGGTGGAACCACTCAGTCAACAGGAACGGACCCTCAAGGAGGAATAGACATTGAGGATGGGTATAATCGGAATCAGTATTTTTTTATAGAAGGTAATAATTTTCATAACAATGTTGGATATGATATTGTTGTTACTAGTGGAAAGTATATTCACATCACTAGAAATAGGATTGAGGCTGTCGGGAAATATGCATCAATGGCTATTAACGAACCGGTGAATAAGGCAATTATTTCTCATAATACATTCAGGAAGGCCGGAGTAATGATTGCCGGAGAAGTTATATTTACTAACAATCAAATAAATGCATCAAATTTAGGACTTTCAGGAAGTGGGAGAGAAATTCTTGTAAGTAATTGCATATTTCAAAACAGTATTGTATCAGTTGCTGTAAAGTCACCATATAAAGTTAGCATAGAAAACTGCAACTTTTTAAATGACATTGAGAAACTTAACACATTTAATAACTTTATCAGTACACTAAACTTAGACCAACAACCACAAAAGCTTTCTAATTGTATTTTTGAGGGAACTGATGTTTCTTATGTGAACGCTGTGCAGAGCAATGTACAGGGAGGTTGGATATTTGAAAATATTACTTATCTGAATACGAAAACACCTGCTTTTCCACCAGGTAATTACGTAGGATGTAAGTTTATTGAGTCAGGTACTATAGGAACGAATAGCGGTAAAAATGGAGAATTTAACTTTATAGATTGCGAATTCACAAATTTGACTTGGAATAATGGATATGTAAATTTATTTAATGTTACTGAGGCTTCAGCGTTTAGGCTTACTAATTGTCGAATCAGACAATCTGATGGGGTTAGCGTTAATATTGATAATGTAACTGGGGAAGTACTTCTTCGAGGAAATAGATTTATTTATGAAAATTGTAAGTACTCAAATCAAATGATTAATATCAAAAATACATTCACTGGAAAGCTAATTGTTATGGAAGACAATATATTATCGGCTTCGAACAGTAGAATTGGGATAGATACTTCTAGCACAAGTACTTATTCAGCACTGGTTATATTACGCAATAATGTACTATTAAATAATCTTACCTTAAAGCTTAGTGGTAAAGAAACACTATTAAACAATATAATCAGTGGAATAACTGACCCTTATAGTTACATGAATAAAGAACCGAATTTTGGTTTTTTTAATTTAGCTCAGAAAACATATAAATTAAACCCCAGTCCGAATAGCTTTGAAGGGTGGATCTGTGTTATAGCAGGGTTTGCTAATGATCAGGGATGGGTAGCTTCAAAAAGTTATCTAATAGGTAACCGAATAAATTCAAGTGGTCATGTATATGAAGCACAAAACAATGGTACATCAGGTGTATCTGCACCTGTACTTCCTCTAACTTCAGGTGCAATTGTTGTTGATAACAATATTACATGGAAAGAAATTGGGAATCTAGCGGTATTTAAACCTTTCGGAAATATACTAGGATAATCATTAAGGAGAGATAAACTAAAGGATAAGCGGGGACTTGAAATTCTTAATATGAAATATTTGTCGAGTAGGGCGCCTATGATTAGTGAAAAGCGTAGGCGCTAAACCGAATTGGAACATGTCTTCTACTATGGGATGTTATCGCTCTTCAAATAATTGGGTCAACTTCAACTTCACTTGAAATTCACCAAAGCCGCGAATGACACGGTTAGCAAACCTTTCGTTATACTCGATTGACTCTAGGTACACTATTTTTTCAGCTGCATCGATGTTTGTTAGGCTGTTCATTGGTTTTAACCTTTTTCGAAACTCTTTGTTCATGAGCTCGATAGGGTTTGATGTGTAGATCGCATCTTTTATCAGCATCGGATATTTGTAAAAGGTTAAGAGCGTGGGCAATTGGTTCTCCCAAGACTTTATTTCTTTTGGATATTGTTTGCCCCACTTCGCCTTACCGTATCGAATGCTGCCTTGGCAAGATCATGATCCAATGCAGAGTAAATGGTTTTCAGATCATTAATGAAGTCTGTTCGATCCTGTACACGAATTTTCGGAAATGTAGAGCGGACTTTATGGACAATACAATGCTGCACATCGGCTTTTGGATAGACTTCTAGGAATGCATCTTCAAGCCCTGGAAAGCCGTCAAACACGCCTAGTAGAACCTCTTGTGCGCCGCGTTTGTACAGGTCTTTTAGGACTTCTCGCCACCCATTGGAGCTCTCTTGACCACCAACATAAAAGCCGAGAATCTGGCGATATCCATCTTCGTCGATGCCCATGGCAAAATAGATGACTTCACCACTTACGGTATTGCGCTTGAGTTTGACGTACAAGCCATCGAGATAAATGACCGAATAGCGTTTTTTAAGCGGCTTCATCTGCCACTGCTGAATATCCTCTAGCACCGTAGCTGTAATGTTGCTAACCGTAGTCGGAGAGTAATGGCTGCCAAACATACTTTCAATAAAACGGGCCACGTCACGCGTGCCCATACCGCTTTTGTACATCTGAATAACGGCCTCTTCCAGCCAACCGTCCCGTCGTTGGTAGGGTTGAAACACTTGTGTTTGAAACTCGCCATGACGGTCTCGTGGAACCTGAGGGTTCTCAATGTGACCGATCTTGGTATGCAAAGTGCGTTTGTAATTGCGTGGACTCTCGTTGTTTTCCATGAAGCTTTTGATTTCGGCTTTCATGATTGTTTCCAAATGTTCTTGAACAAATTGAGTGACAAGATTTTCAAATAGATCTGAGAGGTTGCGTTTTGGAGAGAAAACTCGGTCTTTATTTTAGTTGTAGATGTGATAGACTTCACCTAAAGGGTGCTCCTTCTTAGGATAATGTAGTCTTCGCAAAATTCCATTATACCAAGGGATCGGGAACTTTTTTGCTATGTTTAGGAGATTTTACTTTCGTAATTCAGGAGTAGAAACCATGTAATATAAAACCACAAAAGTTAAGTGTTTTGGTTAATTAGTAATAAATACATATTGACGTGTTCTTTATAAAGAACTAATATGATGGATGAAGGTTATAAAAAACATTAATAATCTTTAAAATTATTCTTAATATAGAACTCAAATTGCAGAGGTGAAGTTATGAGTAGAATGTATAATAATTTCTTAAAGGCTAATGACTTAATAAATGGAAAAGTATCTATTTATTTGGATTTCGTGCGAGGAGTAGCTGCGATTCTAGTACTGATGGAGCATCTAGGATCAAGATTATTTTTAGGTTATGGATATTTACAGAATCCCAGTGCAATAATTAAATTGCTTTATCTTCTTAACTTACTTGGAGGACCATCAGTTATAGTTTTTTTTGTTCTTAGTGGATTGTTTATATCGAGAACAGTTCTAAAATCAATCGTTGATAATAAATGGTCTTGGAAATCATACCTTGTGAATCGATTGTCAAGACTATACGTTGTATTAATTCCCGCTTTATGTTTAACATTTATTACCGATATGCTAGCTAGCCATTTTTTTGATTATAATAGATATAGTGATAACTACACCAATATTAAGGAATTTTTTGGGAACCTGTTTTATCTGCAAAATATTTATGTCGGTAGTTATGGGTCAAACGGGCCATTATGGAGTCTGGGTTATGAGTTTTGGTATTATATGCTATTTCCTATTATTATCTTGTTGCTTTTGATTCAGAAGAAAATATTGAAAGTTGTGTACCTATGCATTGCTCTAGCTATCATACTCCTGATTGGGCAACGGATGAGTTATTATTTCTTAATATGGTTGGTGGGAATGCTTGTTTTACTTTTGCCAGCTACTCCAAGAGCAAAGAATAAATTTTTTATGACCATATCATTCTTGCTTGTTTGTTTGGCAATGGTTATGAGACCGCTGGTAAACAACGGAAGACTATTTGTTGAACACCATACAAATAACTTATTTATTGTAGATCTTTTCATAGGGCTATCCCTAGGTCTTCTAATTTACATATTTATGCATGGTACTACAAAGAAAGCAAAGAAGACTGAAAGTAAAAATAAATGGTTTGAAAAAACCTCAAAGTTGGTAGCCAGTTTTTCATTTAGTCTTTACTTAATTCATTATCCCATTATTAATCTTGTTTATTACTGGGCAGCTAAAAATGGCTTTAACGGATTACAACCTAACTTATTATCTGTATTAATTGAAATATTGATCGTAGCCTTAATGTGCACAATCGCTTTCCTATTTTCAAGAATAACTGAAGTGCGAACTAATGTCGTAAGAACTATAATAATGAATGGTTTAGAGAGATTTAATCATAGTAATAGAAAAGCAAAAGTGATGAAAATGGAAAACAATCTATCTAAATAAGGAAATCTTCAAGCTTCGAGTATCGTGTATACGTTAGTCGAGAAACCATCAATGTTATTGGGAAAACTAAGCGAATATAATTTAAAGATTGATTAGGCGAATTCACTGAGATTCGTCTATTTTGTTTTAATTTTATTAGTTGAAGCGGAACTGTTCCTAATGAACGTTAACTTAACTGAACGTTCACAGCCATTTTTTTAATATAGGGTTAATAGGGTTATCGTAGTAAGCACGTAATATCTCGACGGAAAGTAGTTGTTAAGTTAGCATCATCCAGGTTAGTAATTATCACTTTTTCAAGTATTATATGCATTACTTGAAAAAGTTCCGGACCAAAGTAATAATAGTTGGGCTCAGAATATTTTTCGTTGACACGTTCTTTATAAAGAACTACAATTGAGCTAAGAGAAAGGGTAATCGGTTAAAAGTGTGGAATTCTCCAAATAAGTTCTTTATAAAGAACTTAATTAGTTGATAAGCGTTCTCTATAAAGTTTTTTTTAGAAATTAAAACATTTTCGTTCTTTATATGAAATATTTATGAAGTGCATTAGATCAGATGTCACACAAGTAGCTAAGATAAAACTTATTCCGGTGATGCCTCCTAACCGTTATCAACGGAGGCACTCGGCCATGCTGTGGGTTGAATCGACCTTAGACGCGAGTCGTCAAAAGTGTGGTGCGAGGCGGGGTTAGATGCCCCCTAAAAATGGATTAAAGGATTTAATTATATGGTCTTTTTACAAAGGCCTTATACTTAAGAACTTTAGTGAGAGGGTGCATGCATTTGTCGTATCGGCAAAGATTATCTTTATTAGTCTTCATTGACTCCTTTATTGTTTTCACTTCCATTTTCTTCAGCCGTTTTTTATTAAGCGCAGATCTTAACGTTATCACGTTGCCCTTGGTCGTTAGTTCAATTACCTTGCTGCTTAGTCATCATGTATTTTCGTTCGTGTATAAGCTTTATAAGAAAGCTTGGGAACATGCGAGCATTGGGGAACTGATTTTTATTGTAAAAGCTATCACCTATTCGATAATCGCTGTTGCTTGTGTTCAGCAGTTAATCATTCATGATATTTATTTTCGCTTACTGGCGGTGACGTGGATGCTGCATATGCTTCTCATTGGAGGTTCTCGTTTCTGCTGGCGGATCATTCGAAATACATATATCAAGAAGTCAGTGGTGAAGAAAAGAACGCTGATTGTGGGTGCCGGGTCAGCTGGAACCATGGTGGTCAGACAATTAGTCAAAAATAACGATACTGAAATGTTTCCTGTAGGATTTATCGATGATAATGTAAAAATTCATAATCTTGATATTTTGGGGATTCCTGTAATTGGGGGAATTGAGCATATAGAACGAGCGGTTAATGAGTTGAATATTGATAACATCATCATTGCAATTCCTTCCCTGAGCAAAAAAGACTTAAACCTTATCTTCCAGGAATGCACGAAGACCAAAGCAAAAACGCAAACTCTCCCTAAGTTAGAAGATCTAGTATCAGGAAAACTCTCGGTTAATCACTTTATGGATGTACAGGTAGAAGATTTATTAGGCCGAGATCCAATCGATTTGGATATTGAAAGTATTTCAGAATATATCACGAATAAAGTGGTATTGGTGACTGGTGCTGGTGGGTCGATTGGATCTGAAATTTGTCGTCAGATCTCCAAGTTTACTCCTCAGAAGCTAATTCTATTAGGTCATGGTGAAAACAGTATTTATTCAATTGAAATGGAGTTAAAGGATTCCTACGAGTCTACATCCATTGAGTTCATTACGGAAATCGCTGATATCCAAGATGTTAAGAAGATGATGTCGATCATGAACAAATATCATCCGGACGTCGTCTATCACGCCGCTGCTCATAAGCATGTGCCTTTAATGGAAAGAAATCCTGAAGAGGCATTTAAAAACAATGTGATAGGTACGATGAATGTAGCTATAGCGGCAAGTCAAAGTGCGGTAGATACGTTTGTCATGATCTCCACGGATAAAGCTGTTAATCCAACAAGCGTCATGGGAGCCACCAAAAGAATGGCCGAAATGATTATTCAGGATATGGATCGAAACAGTAGCACGAAGTTCGTGGCTGTGCGTTTCGGCAATGTGTTAGGGAGTCGTGGCAGCGTCATTCCTCGTTTTAAACAGCAAATTGTAAAAGGTGGTCCCGTTTCTGTTACTCATCCCGATATGATCCGCTACTTTATGACGATTCCAGAAGCCTCCAGATTAGTCATTCAAGCAGGTGCCTTAGCCAGAGGCGGGGAAATATTCGTCCTTGATATGGGAGAACCCGTAAAGATTGTTGATTTGGCTAAAAATCTGATCAAGCTTTCAGGAAACTCGCTAGAAGAAATAGGGATTGAATTCACCGGTATGAGGCCTGGTGAAAAGCTTTTTGAAGAGCTATTAAATAGCGATGAGATTAATGAAAAACAGGTTTATCCTAAGATTTATATTGGGAAAACATCAGAACTGTACATGGAAGAAATAAAAGAAATGATATCCACCTATATGACATTAGATAAAGAAAATTTAAGGACTCAGTTACTAAATCTCGCCAATAGTCATGTCATTCCAATTCCAAAAAAATTAATTTCAATCGTTTAAAAGGAGTTTTGAATCAATGAAGGTACGTAAAGCCATTATTCCAGCAGCTGGTTTGGGTACAAGATTCCTGCCTGCAACGAAGGCCATGCCGAAAGAAATGCTTCCCATTGTCGACAAGCCAACCATTCAGTATATCGTAGAAGAAGCTGTGGAATCGGGGATTGAAGATATCATTATTGTGACGGGTAAGGGGAAAAGGGCTATTGAGGATCATTTTGACAATTCCTTTGAGCTTGAACAAAATTTATTTGAAAAACAAAAGTTTGACTTATTATCGGAAGTTCAGAAGTCATCCAAAGTAGATATTCATTATATCCGCCAAAAGGAGCCTAGAGGGCTCGGGCATGCTATCTGGTGTGCACGAAAATTCATAGGAGACGAACCGTTCGCTGTTTTGTTGGGGGATGACATTGTTCGTGCGGATAAGCCTTGTTTGAAGCAGATGATGGAACAGTATGAGTATCGCCATTCTTCCATCATTGGTGTCAAGCATGTAGCTGATGATGAAGTATCCAGGTATGGCATTGTCGATGGCAGGCAAATTGAAAAGCAGTTATTTAGCATCAATCATTTGGTTGAGAAGCCGAAGAAAGAAGAGGCTCCGTCTAACCTTGCCATCATGGGCCGCTATATTCTGACGTCAAGAATTTTTGATATTCTTAATGATCAGAAGCCAGGCGCTGGAGGGGAAATACAGCTTACAGATGCTATTGAGGAGTTAAATGCTCTCGAATCGGTCTATGCTTACGAATTTGATGGTGAACGATTCGATGTTGGTGAGAAGTTGGGATTTATACAAACGACGATCAATTACGCCTTGCAACGTGAAGATTTAAGATTCGAATTACTCAAATATCTTTCGTCAACTCTTGAGAAAGAATTAATTAAGTAGGGGATACAGATGTCTAAAAAAATCCTATTATGTGCCACTGTTGATTATCATTTTAAAGCATTTCACTTGCCTTACATGAAATGGTTTAAGGAGCAGGGGTGGGAGGTCCATGTTGCCGCTAATGGTGAGATGGACCTTCCTTACGTTGACGCAAAGTTTAACATCGCAATTCAAAGATCACCGTTTAAATTTAAAAATGTAAAAGCCTACGGCGAGTTGAAGGCAATTATTGATGAGAATAAGTATGATATCATTCACTGCCATACGCCAATGGGCGGTGTACTCGCGCGTTTAGCAGCGCGGGAAGCACGCAAGAATGGAACGAAAGTTATCTATACCGCGCATGGGTTTCACTTTTGTAAGGGCGCTTCCTTTATAAACTGGATGGTCTATTACCCGCTTGAGAAAATTCTTTCTTATTTGACAGATTGCCTGATAACTATAAATAAGGAAGACTATCAATTGGCAGTTGACCGCCGATTCAGAGCAGGCCGAACAGAGCATGTACATGGTGTAGGCGTAGATACAGTTCGATTTCATCCTGTAAAAGACATACATAAGTATGAGTTAAAAGTAAAAGCTGGTTACAGCTCTGAGGACATCCTCCTTTTATATGCCGCAGAGTTTAACCAGAACAAGAATCAGCAAATGCTCATTCAAGCATTAGCACTGATTAAAAAAGATGTCCCGAATGTCAAACTATTGCTTGCAGGTGAAGGGCCGCTAAAAGAGCAGTGCAGCAATCTTGCTAGAGAGTTAGGCGTGCAAAATCAAGTTGATTTTCTAGGGTATCGAGATGATATTCACCTCTTATTGCCAATCTGTGATGTCGCTGTTGCATCGAGTCTGCGTGAAGGATTGCCAGTCAATATGATGGAGGCTATGGCGTGTGCCCTTCCAGTAATTGCTAGCAGCAATAGAGGACATAGAGAACTGGTTCAAAATGATATTAATGGCTGGATTATAGAGCCTAATGATTATGAAGCAATGGCAACGAAGATCAAACAGTTAGCTCAGAATAAGGATCTTCGATCAAAGCTAGGCAATCTCGGCAGAGAGATTGTTGAGACAAAATATGCAATCCATACCGTGTTAAATGAGAAAAGAAATATCTATACTTTATACATGGACGAAAAGGTGGATGTCATATGGGCGATCCAATAAGAATTTTACATGTAGTTGTCAATATGAATCGAGGTGGAGCTGAGACCCTCCTCATGAATTTGTATCGTAACATCGATCGTTCAAAGGTTCAGTTTGATTTTCTGACCTGTAAACCGGGAGTCTTTGATACTGAAATCGAAGAAATGGGTGGAACTATTCATCGAATTCCCTATGTGTCGGATATTGGTCATGCCAAATATGTGCATGCTTTGGAGCATTTCTTTAAGACACATCCCAATTACAAAATTGTTCATGCCCACATGGACAAAATGAGTGGATTTGTCCTAAGGGCCGCAAAGAAAGCTGGAACAGCGGTACGGATTGCGCACAGTCATAATACAAGTAGTGAAGGCGGAGTTGCAGCCAGAGCATATAAGTGGGTCGCAGGAACATTCATAACATCCTGTGCAACTCACTTTGTGGCATGCTCCAATAAAGCGGCAAAATGGTTATTTGCTAACAAAGTGAATAAGGCGTTGATTTTAAAAAACGGGATTGAGAGTGAAAAGTATGCATTTTCTCCTGCGATTAGAGAGCAAGTCAGACAAGAGCTAGAGCTTCCTTCAGATAGTTATGTCTTAGGGCATGTTGGAAGGTTTGCCCATCAGAAAAATCATTCGTTTCTTATTGATATCTTCGCGCAGTTGCACCACGAGAGGCCGAATGCTGTCCTTATCTTAGCAGGAGATGGACCATTGCGTGCAGAGATTGAAAAGAAAGTAGAAGTTTTACATTTACAGGATAAGGTAAAGTTCCTTGGAGTGAGAAGTGACATTACGTATTTACTTCAGGCCTTTGATTTGTTCGTATTTCCATCCTGGCATGAAGGCTTCGGGATCGCTGCAATTGAAGCACAGGTTGCTGGATTACCTTGTATACTTTCTAACGTAATTCCACGAGAGGTTGATGTGGGAATGCAGTTAGTTGACTTTTTACCATTAAATAATAAAGAAATTTGGGTTAATAAAATAAAGAGTATTATCGAGAGGGATGCAAGTCGACTTGTGTTTTCTGGAATCTTTAAAAGTTTTGAATACGATATAAAAAATACAGCAGAATGGGCAGAAGGTTTTTATTTATCGGTGGTGAGGTGAAAAGTTTGAAGAGGTTAACTGTTTTTACACCTACATATAATAGAGCTTATTGTCTTCCTGTTTGTTACGAGAGCCTTAAACGGCAAACGTCCAGAGATTTCGTTTGGTTGATCATAGACGATGGTTCGACGGACAATACGGAACAATTAGTTGCTGGATGGATAGCTGAGAATGTGATCCAGATTCGTTATCACCGCCAGGACAATCAAGGCATGCATGGCGCTCATAATACAGCTTACAAGCTGATCGATACAGAGTTAAACGTATGTATTGATTCCGACGATTATATGACCGATCATGCTGTAGAAAAAATATATACTTATTGGGAATTACACGGTAATGAGAAAGTAAGTGGAATCGTTGGGCTTGATTCTTTTACAGATGGTCGCATTATTGGCACGAAGCTTCCCGAGAATATCAAGAGTTCAACGCTTTTTGGGCTATACAGTAAACATCGTGTAACCGGGGATAAGAAACTGGTTTATCGAACAGAACTTACAAGGAAGTATCCTTATCCCATTTTCGAAAATGAAAAGTATGTCGGCTTAGCTTATAAGTACTATAAGTTAGACGAGCAGTATGAATTGCTCCTTATTAATGAAGTGCTTTGCTGCGTGGAGTATTTACCTGATGGCTCCTCTATGAACATGCTGAAGCAATACCGAAAGAACCCTAAAGGTTTCGCCTTTTATCGTAAGGAGCTTATGAAGTTGCCATTTGCTAGCTCATTCTTTAAATTCAGGCAGTCTATCCATTATGTGTCTAGCAGCCTGACTTCTGGCAATCGTAATTTCATGAAAGAAACACCTGCGAAATTGCTCACGCTTCTCGCTATCCCGCTTGGAGTCATGCTTTATTGGTATGTAATCAGAAAAACGAGTGTCACATAGTACTTGAAAGGAAATCAAAAATGGCCATTCTATGGGTTAATCTGATTGTCGTGTATATCGCTTCCTATTTTTCAAGGCATTTGGCCAAACCTGTGGCAATTGGCGCTGGGGCTATATCGATGAAGCCTAATAAATGGTTGACAGCTATCGTTATGGCAACATTTGTAGTAGTAGCTGGGCTCCGCAATAATATTGGAGATACCTTCTTTTATATGCATGCTTACACTATTAATAATTTTACATGGGATCAGGTCAAAGCTGAGAAAGATATTGGCTTTGGGATCTTACAAATGATTTTAAAGTCATATACCGAAAATCCCCAGGTATTGATATTTTTGACTGCCTTAGTTACTAACGTCCTTATTGTTTACGTGTTATACAAGTATTCCAAGTTATTTGAACTGAGCATATTCCTCTTTATAACTTCCGGACTTTATGTTGTTTCCATGAACGGGGTTAGACAATTTCTTGCTTCAGCTATTGTATTTGCTGCTACCAAATATTTATTTGAAGGAAGCTGGAAGAAGTATTTTCTCGTAGTAGCGTTTGCTTCGTTGTTTCATGGCAGTGCTCTAATTCTTATACCTATTTACTTCATTGTCAGAAGAAAGGCTTGGACATCCTCCACAATCGTACTCCTAGCTCTGGCAGTGTTATTGATTTTAGGATACAGCGTCATCTCGGATGCAATATTCAGTGCTATCGCTGATACCCATTATGGTGAGTATAAAGATTTCCAAGAAGGTGGAGCCAACATCATTAGGGTGGCCGTCGGAGCGGTTCCATTGATTTTCGCTTACCTGGGAAGAAATAAACTAAGAGAGATATTTCCCAACGGTGACTACGTAGTCAATATGTCATTAATGAATTTTATTGTAATGGCAGTTGCTACCCAAAATTGGATTTTTGCAAGATTTACCATCTACTTTGGATTATATAATGTCATTCTTATGTCATGGGTAATCAGTTTATTTGTAAAAAGAGAGCGAAAAATCATTTATTACGCAATTCTAGGACTTTACTTGATTTATTTTTACTATGAGAACGTAATTACTTTAAACATCATTTATCGAAGTGATTACTTGAAATTTTTAACTATAGGAGGTTAAAGATGCCAATACTCATAACCGGTGGTGCCGGCTATATCGGAAGTCATACTTGCGTTGAATTACTGAATGCAGGCTATGAAATTGTCGTTGTTGATAACTTAAGCAATAGCAGTCTGGAATCCTTAAGACGAGTAAGAGAACTAACGGGAAAAGACTTCAAATTCTATAAAGTTGACCTCTTAGATCAAAAGGAACTGGACAATGTCTTCGCACAACATCAAATTGAAGCTGTCATTCATTTTGCAGGGCTTAAAGCAGTTGGGGAATCCGTTGAGATTCCTCTTTTTTATTACCAGAATAACATTACTGGAACACTCATATTATGTGAGGTTATGAGGAAGTACGGGGTGAATAAAGTCGTATTCAGTTCATCAGCAACCGTATATGGATTTCAAGACCATGTTCCTATCTCTGAGAACTTACCGCTAAGCGCAACCAATCCCTATGGCCGAACTAAACTAATGGTTGAAGAAATTTTGAATGATCTATACCGATCAAACAACGATTGGAGCATTGCTCTTTTGCGTTATTTTAATCCGATTGGTGCCCATCATAGCGGACTAATCGGAGAGGATCCGAATGGTACGCCTAACAATTTAATGCCTTTCATTTCTCAAGTGGCGGTGGGGAGGTTGACGGAACTACGCGTATATGGTGATGACTACCCTACCTTGGATGGTACGGGGGTAAGGGACTATATTCATGTGGTCGATCTGGCTTGGGGACACCTGAAGGCGTTGGAGAAAGTTATAGCAACTACTGGAATAGAAGCCTACAATCTTGGATCTGGACGAGGATACAGCGTCTTGGAAATGGTGTCAGCCTTCGAACGAGTGACTGGAAAACAAATTCCGTATAGGATAACGAATCGGAGACCAGGCGACATTGGCATTTGTTACGCCGACGCGTCCAAGGCAGAGCGTGAACTGGGTTGGGTTGCTGAAAAAGGAATTGAAGAGATGTGCATAGACGCATGGCGGTGGCAGTCAAATAACCCAAACGGTTATCGTGTAGAAGAGAAGGCACTAGAAATATTTTAAAAGAGGTCTAATGATGGATATTTCCGAGTTAACCCAACAACAGTTGAAAGAGATCATTCTTAATGCTTACAAAATAGGTAACGAAGAGGAACATATGAGTGCCAAAGAATTAGTAGAAGAAATAAAACAACAGATCATTTCGGCGTTAAGGTAGGTAATAACACATTAAGATTTTAGGAGCATGATCATCTATGAAGCGATTCTGTGATTTACTAATCTCAATTCCTTTGTTATTACTTTTTTCACCGGTTATCGGAATTGTCGCTATTTTGGTTAGAGTAAAGCTAGGATCTCCAATTATCTTTACGCAGTTAAGGCCTGGATTGCACAGCAAACCTATTAATATTTATAAATTCCGAACCATGACGGATGCAAGGGACAACGGAGGGAATTTATTACCTGACTCAATAAGATTAACTTCTTTTGGGGAATTCCTCCGAAAATACAGCCTTGATGAATTACTCCAATTGGTAAATGTCATTAAAGGAGACTTAAGTTTAGTAGGGCCAAGGCCGCTGTTAATGGATTATTTGACACTATACACGGAAGAGCAAGCCAAACGCCATCAAGTACGTCCTGGAATTACGGGATGGGCTCAAGTCAACGGTAGGAATGCAATCTCATGGGAAGAAAAGTTCAGGCTTGATGTATGGTATGTGGAAAATCAAAGCATCCTTCTCGATTTCAAAATTCTAGCTTTAACTTTTGTTAAAGTGATCAAGTCGGATGGGATTAGCCACGGCAATCATGTGACCATGGAGAAATTCTCCGGATCAAATCTATCATGAAGGGTTTGGTACAGGATGGATTTAGTCGTTATTGGTGAGGGTGGCCATAGTAAGGTCATTAGGGATTTGATTCATTCAAAGAGTGATACGAAAATCATAGCCATTTTGGATGACAAGTATGATGAGTTAACTCTAATTAATGAGGTATACATAGGTCCGACCTCTTCCGCACATCTTTTATTGAATCGAATGAACCATCTCAAATTTGTGATTGCGATCGGGAATAACGAGGTTCGAAAGTCGATTGTGATGAAGCTTGGCCTAGCCAAGGAAAGCTATATTTCACTCATTCATAATTCAGCGATTGTCAGCTCGAGCGCTTCTATAGGTAATGGGACGGTTATAATGGCTAACACCATTGTCAGTGCTGATACAGTCGTTGGCGATCATGTGATTATTAACTCAGGTGCAATCGTTGAACATGATAATAACATTGGTGACTATGTCCACATAGCTCCTAAAGCTACACTTACTGGCGCAGTAATTGTAAAAGAAGGGACAATGGTAGGTGCGGGAGCTACCGTAATTCCTGGGAAAAGCATTGGAGAATGGGCAATTATCGGAGCAGGTGCCACAGTAATTAGTGATATTCCGACGAGTAGTACAGCGGTAGGAACCCCAGCAAAAATTATCAGCAGCCGGAAGTTTGCCTAACAGCGCCTAAGGGCGCTTTTTTTGTCCCTAGAACCTATGTAAAGGAAGTGGCGTAACCCGTGTTCACGAATAAAAAAAGAATATATCTTTCCCCCCCGCACATGAGCGGGAATGAGATGACGTATATTCAAGATGCTTTCGATACCAATTGGATCGCTCCGCTGGGCCCTCATGTTGATGCATTTGAGAAAGAGCTTGCCTCCTACGTTGGGGTAAATGACGCGGCTGCGGTCAGTTCCGGAACGGCGGCCATTCATTTGGCTCTGCGACTGCTAGATGTTAAAGCAGGGGATACGGTCTTTTGTTCAAGCCTCACATTTGTCGCGAGTGCTAATCCGATTGTGTATTTGGGAGCTGCGCCCGTGTTTATTGATTCGGAACCTGAAACATGGAACATGTCCCCTCAAGCGTTAGAACATGCTTTGTATGATGCCGCCCAGGAGAAAAAGTTGCCTAAAGCGATCATCGTTGTTAATCTATATGGTCAAAGTGCGAAGATGGACGAGATCATGACGATTTGTCAAAATTTTAATATTCCCATTATTGAGGATGCGGCTGAATCGTTAGGCTCCACTTATAAAGGGAGAGCTAGCGGGTCATTCGGTAAGTTTGGCATCTACTCCTTTAATGGCAATAAGATTATTTCGACTTCAGGCGGAGGCATGCTGGTATCCAATGAAGGCGAGGAGCTGAATAAAGCTCGTTTCCTGGCAACCCAAGCACGCGACTATGCGGCACACTATCAACATAGCCAGATTGGCTATAATTATCGGATGAGCAATGTGCTCGCTGGGATCGGAAGAGCTCAGCTAGAGGTGCTGGAAGAGAGAGTTAGCGCTAGAAGAGCGATCTTCAAAAAGTATGTTCAAGAGCTGTCGCATGTTCCAGGAATCGAATTTATGCCTGAGCTGCCTAATACGCGTTCGAATCGTTGGCTTACAACGTTAACATTGGACGAGAATGAAGCAGGTGTATCCGTTGAGGGTTTATTGGGAGCATTGGCCGAACAAAATATCGAAGCCCGTCCCGTTTGGAAACCGCTTCATATGCAGCCTTTATTCGAAGGGGTCAAGTTTTACCCTCATAGTGACAACGAGACTATTTCCGAGCTATTGTTTAAAAAGGGACTTTGTCTGCCATCCGGATCTAACATGTCGGAAGACGAGCAGATGCGGGTTATCGCATGCATCAAGGAATCATTGATTAAGGCCAAAAGCATTAGTGTTTAATACTGCGTATGTTTAAGCGCCTTCATTCATCTTCTGTTTGTGATGCTGCATCTTTTCAAACAAAGCTTCTTTCATTTCCATGTCAAGGCAGTCTCTATAGAGTATAGAATTGTATACATGCAAGACCTTATGGTAAGTACGTTGCGCCTTTTTCCATACACTCGTCGAAAGTGAATACATGACATAATCCCTCCCTTTGTAAAAACTTATGTGGGAATCGGATCATGTATTCAAATTATAGCTAATTATTACGCAATCGTTCTTTATTAAGAATTTTATTTTAAAGGAGATTTAAAATGTGTGGAATTGTTGGATATATTGGTAATCAGGATGCGAAAGCAATTTTGATTAAAGGCTTAGAAAAACTAGAATACAGAGGGTACGATTCTTCCGGAATAGCTTTATTGAATGAAAGAGGGATACATGTTTACAAAGAACAGGGACGAATAGCAGCACTTAATGATGTTATTGATCCTCAGGAGACAGCGTTAGTTGGTATTGGTCATACCAGGTGGGCGACACATGGCAAACCTAGCCGCAGAAATGCACATCCTCATCAAAGTAACAGCGGCCGTTTCACAATTGTACATAATGGCGTTATTGAGAACTTTGAAGAAATCAAACAACATTTTCTATCTGAAGTACCTTTCTCAAGCGATACGGACACGGAAGTTATTGTTCAGCTGATGGAGAAATTGGTGGAAAGCGGGTTAGAGGTTGAGGAAGCTTTTGGGCAATTGCTCTTGGAAATCAAAGGTTCCTATGCCGTCGCTTTATTAGATAACGAGGACATCCATACGATTTATGTCGGTAAAAATAAAAGTCCCTTACTCATCGGGCTAGGCCAAGACTTTCACGTTATCGCAAGCGATGCGATGGCAATGCTGCAGTTAACGAATCAGTTCGTGGAATTGATGGATGAGGAGATGGTCATACTTCGCCAACACACCAAAACGATTAAAAGCTTGAGCAGAGAAGTCATTCAGAGGAGGCCATTTCAAGTAAAGCTTGATGCTAGCGATATAGAGAAAGGGCTCTATCCGCATTATATGCTGAAAGAAATTGATGAACAGCCCTTGGTCATTCGGAAAATCGTTTCTAAATATCAAGATAGTAATGGAGATATGACCATCGATCCTAACATTCGCGATAGCGTGAAGGAAGCGGATCGTATCTATATCATTGCTTGCGGAACAAGTTATCATGCGGGGTTGGTTGGTAAACAGTTGATTGAGAAGATAGCCGACATCCCCGTGGAAACTCATATCGCTAGTGAATTTTTATATAACAGACCCATTCTCTCCAATAACCCGCTCTTTATCTTTATTTCTCAAAGCGGAGAGACGGCAGATAGCAGAGGCGTATTAGTAGCCATCAAGCAGCTGGGGTATAGGGCATTGACGATTACCAATGTACCAGGTTCCACTTTATCACGTGAAGCGAATTTCACGTTACTCACACATGCCGGACCAGAAATTGCGGTTGCATCAACAAAAGCCTATACAGCACAAATTGCTGTATTAGCGATACTCGCATTCGATAGCGCACGTGTAAAAGGAATTAAGCAGGATATCAACCCTTTCCACGAGTTAAGTATTGCCGCGAATGCGATGGAAATTATGATTAACAAGAAGGAGATGATGGAAGAGAACGTATGGAAGTATTTAAACGCGTCACGCAGCTGCTTCTTTATAGGGCGAAGCATGGATTACTATGCATGTCTAGAAGGTGCATTAAAGCTTAAGGAGATTTCATATATTCAAGCAGAAGGTTTTGCCGGTGGAGAACTGAAGCATGGAACGATTGCCTTAATTGAAGAGGGGACTCCTGTTATTGCACTTCTAACACAATCCCATATTAAGGGGAATATTAGAAGCAATGTCCAAGAAGTTCTAGCACGCGGGGCCCATGTTTGTATGATCAGCATGGAGGGGATGGAGGAAAAGAACGATCAAATCGTACTGCCTGCCATTCATGAGCATCTTACTCCGCTGGTTTCGGTCATTCCGTTACAATTAATAGCGTATTATGCAGCCGTATACCGAGGTTGTGATGTTGACAAGCCAAGAAATCTTGCCAAAAGTGTCACCGTGGAGTGATGATAACTATGATCGGTCAAAATATTTCAAGTATTCGTAAGCAAAGGGGGTATACATTGTCTGAGCTTTCAGAGAGGACAGGTATTTCCAAATCCTACTTAAGCAATATTGAAAGAAATCTCAAACAAAATCCATCGATTCATGTCATAGAAAAAATCGCAGAGGTCCTTAACGTTGACCTTAAACTCTTACTGAAAATTTCCGAAGATGTGGGAACGAATCATCAACTGGATCAAGAATGGATGGATTTTATCAATGATTTGAAACAATCAGGTATCGCCAAGGAACGCATACATGAATTAAAAATTTTGATAGAGTTTATGAAATGGCATAATGATAAAGTTAACTAGAGTGAAGATGACGATCTGGTGGTGCCTATTAGCTATATTCTTAGGTGCCCTATTTCTAATTACATCACTTCAGGTTTTTACTAGTGAGCATACCAAAGTCATCGTTCAGCACCTAACAGGTGTGGATGAACAGCAGGCTTATGCAACCAATGCCGTGATTCGTAAGACTGCACATGTCCTTATATTTGGCATGCTAAGTATCTTTTTCTACCTTGCATTCCGAAGGCGAACGAGTTGGTTACCATGGGTTTGCACGACACTGACTGCTGCTATAGATGAGTGTTATCAGGCTTATGTACCAGGAAGAACATCTTCACTTCTAGATGTGATGCTGGATTCTTTCGCTGCGTTAGTATTTCTTAGAGTTATGGTATGGTTAACAAAAAGATGATCAATGAAGGCTCAAAAGCCCCGTAGGGGGCTTTTTTTGTTCTTAATAAGATACACATTTGTTCTTTGGAGGAAATTCTGATATAATGTTAAGAGCACCTATCACTTAAAGATAAGGGAAGATATGAAATGATTGGAAAACGTGTACAACAATTGAGGAAAGAGAAGGGCCTGTCATTGACAGAACTTGCTGAACGTGCAGGGGTTGCTAAATCTTATATTAGCAGCTTGGAGCGGGATATTCAGAAGAATCCTTCTATTCAGTTTCTTGAGAAAATTGCAGCTGTGTTAAAGGTACCTGTCGAGAGGTTGATTGATGAACAGGATGAGACAGCACAAGAGGGACCTCAGCTTGATCAGGAATGGTATGACATTATTAAAGAAGCCATGACATCTGGTGTTGATAAGCAGCAGTTTCGTGAATTTCTGGATTTTAATAAATGGAGAATGAAGCGCCCAAACGACGAATAGGCCAGATGACCTTGTAATTCTATGGGGACATACAAGGGTCATTTTCAGTTGAATTCTGTGACTTTTGAGTCGTTTGGAAAGGGCTTCTTAGGAATGCGCGAATTTCATCCATCGTAAAACCCATCTTACGTGCGCTCATAATAAGGTCTATCCACTCCGTATCAAGTTCTTCCAAATCCGTCTGATGCATCTGATTCACAAGTGACCCCTCCAAAGCATTCTTTGTGATACAAATCGTATCTGGTAATTTATTATCGCACGTTTTTTCGGTGAAATCAATCCCGATAATATTAAAATTATACAAATTGTATCGGCGCTTATGTGACTCCCCTCGACAAATTCCGCATGAGCTTCCGTAATTAGACCTAGAGATACTCGTGAAGAAGGGGGACATACAGTGATCAATAAACGTATAGATCGCAGGACGTTTCTCAAATACAGTATGTCTGCTGTTGGATCTTTGGTGATGCTTACGGGAGTAAGCGGTATGTATGGCATTTTCGGAGAGCGGTATTGGATTCAGTCGCAAACGGTTCGACTTGCGTATCGTAGGTATCCAGCAGCATTTGCAGGCATGCGAATTGTACAGTTCAGCGATACACATATCGGCAAGTACTATAGCTTGAAACAATTGGCTCGAGTGGTCAAACTGGTTCAGCGGCAAAAGCCCGACTTGATTTGTTTTACAGGAGATTTATTTGATTCTAACTATGGTGAAATAAATGACGATGTGATCCCGATTCTATCGAAGCTTCAAGCGAAATTCGGGAAATATGCAGTTCTCGGCAATCACGATATGCGTCTGGACCCCAGGCGGGTAAAAGATGTGCTAGAACAATCCGGCTTTACGGTATTGGTCAACGCAAACAAGTCGATTGAAAGAGAGAATAGGCGTTTATGGGTAGTCGGAATAGATGAGATATTCCATGGCAAGCCGGATCTGCCCCTTGCCTTAAAGGGGACTGAGGAAGACGAGTTCGTGCTGCTGCTTGCACACGAGCCGGATTTCGCCGATACCGCTTTGAAATTTCCTGTCGACTTGCAACTCTCTGGTCATAGTCATGGCGGACAAATTCGAATTCCTTTTTACGGTAGCTTATTTACACCAGACCTAGGACAAAAGTATCAAGTAGGACTATATACCTTCGAAAAAAATGAGTTTCACGTTTACACAAACCGTGGGATAGGAACAACATTGTTTCCTATAAGGTTCAATTGTCGGCCTGAAATTACGGTGTTTGTCCTAGAAACGAAGCAGCCATAACTATAAAAACTCCGCCAGCTGATGCTGACGGAGCTTTTTTTTGGTTAATAGCAAAACCACTTTTTCCAAATGTCATACGAATCTAGACAATCATCATCATTCCAATCGATGTCGTCCCAGTCGATATCATCCCAATCGTTATGATTGTTATTATTATTGTTATGATTGTTATTGTTGTTGTTGTTGTTGTTATGATTGTTATGATTGTTATTGTTATTATTATTGTTGTTGTTGTTGTTATTATTATTGCTGTGATTATTGTTGTTATTGTTGTTGTTATTGTTATTATTGTTGTTGTTGTTGCTATTGTTATTATTATTGCTGTGATTATTGTTATTGTTATTGTTATTGTTATTGCTGTTATTATTGTTGTTGCTATTGTTATTGTTCTGGTATGTACTTGAACTCCATAATTTGCTCAAATTAAACAAAGAAGTAAGCTGTGATAATAAACTATTTTTCTGAGAATTTCCTGATTCATGACCCGATGCATAAGCTGATACAGGAAACGTAATTGCACTGAGAATGAGAACGATAATTAGCAACCTAGCAACTTTTAACAATGTACGTGGCCTCCCTCCATGATTTCTAAAAGCATGAAAACGTTCTTTATTAAGAATTATACCTTAGATATTAGCTTTTGAGAACAGGAAAAGGCATAGATCATTTATCAAATTTGTGATACAATATGTAACATACAATAATTAGGAGGATTGATAGATTAGAATAGTTGAGTTTATATGCAATAGCAAAAAAGAGATACATACAATGAAATTTGATTATGCTTATGTGAGGTGCTATTCATGCAAGTTGTTCAGCCGATAAGAGACCAAGAGAAAATTGAACAATTACAAGAAGTTTTAAAAGAACAATCGATTCGGGACTGGCTTCTCTTCACAATCGGGATTAATTCCGGACTCCATCTTAGCGATCTTCTATCATTGAAAGTAAAAGATGTGAGGGATCGAAACGTGGTGAGTGTTCGGGAGGAAAAAACGGGTAAAGTCAAGACGTTCCAGCTTTCTTCACAGCTTAAGGCTTTTATTAAGGAATATATTCAATATATGGACGAGGATAATTACCTATTTCCGTCCCAACGAACGGGTAATCCCATCAAAAGAATTCGAGTTTATCGAATTTTAAACCAAGCGGCGAAGCAGGTAGGCTTAACAGACATTGGCACGCATACACTCCGTAAAACATATGGTTATCATTACTATTTGAAAACGAAAAATGTCTCTGTACTTAGAGATTTGTTTAACCAGTCCGCCCCATCCGTAACTTTGAAGTATATCGGTGTAAATAAGTAGAAATAGGCGATTATCGCTATTCCGCCTCGCGCTAGATACATAACGTATCACAGATAACAAAGAGATGATTTTTTACTTTTTAAGAAAAGCTGAGCGTTGGGAGTAGGTCCACATATGAATCAAGAACTTAAGATTTCAATCGATATTCATCAGATTCTTCTCTATCTAAGCATCGACAAACAGAAATTTCAGGCTCAGAA
The DNA here is from genome assembly GCF_059692135.1 of Paenibacillus sp. J22R160. Classification (NCBI taxonomy): domain Bacteria; kingdom Bacillati; phylum Bacillota; class Bacilli; order Caryophanales; family Paenibacillaceae; genus Paenibacillus; species Paenibacillus sp. J22R160. The sequence continues at coordinate 81,769 of NZ_JCAUAU010000014.1, forward strand.
CGTACAATTTGCTCTACAATCAACTACTCCAACGAACGCTCAGCCCTTACAAAGGCAATGAACCGTTTTGCTTCATCTGGTGAAAGCTTTCGGCCATCAACGGTCAATGAAAACTTTTGTAAAATATTTTCATCTGTTAAATCAAGATTTTCTACAAAGTCCCGAACATCGTTATCAAGAACAGCTTGCTGAAGGTTGGTACGTCCAAGCAAATAGTCAATGGAAACATTAAAAAAGTTCGCTATCTTATTAATGGTTTCGTAATCGGGTTCACGGCGACTTGTTTCATAGTGAGAAAGGGATGCCCTAGATATTCCAATTTTTATGGACAATTCTTCTTGGGTTAATCCTCTTTTTTCACGTAAGAGGGCAATGCGGTCTCCATACTTCAGCTTGATCATTCCTCACTGTTTATTTTTCTACCATTATATCCACTGTGTTTAACCAAATATACCAGAAAACCATTATAACAAAGCAAAGATTCATTTGACTAGATACAATATGTATTAAGGTGGTGTGAAGGCTTTGGCGATCGGAAAAAGAAGCAAATTAACACTTACTACCCCTCTAGAAGGTAAATTAACAATTGTTCAAATGTACGAGAGAAACATTCACACGAAATATGCAATGATCGATATTTTGGAATTACAGAAGTCTCAATTTATATTCGAAAGTCCATTGATTTTACCTACCGACAACGAGATCATATACGGTTTTGAGTTTATCGTTGCGAATCGAACATTCCATTGCGAGGGCTGCATAGACCTTGTGAGTAAGAACAAAGATATTTATATGTATAAGGCGGCAATTCAACCTAATGATTACGTAGAATTTGAATTGCTCTATGAAATAAATCAACTTGCAACTTTACATAATAAGGAATTTGTTAGGATAAGTAAAAGCTATGATCCAGACCGGTATTACGATGATATAATTGTCGATTACATGTGTTAATGGTAATATACCCCTTGTTAAGTTACGAAATGTATCTTATAATCATTTATATATACATATTGTAACAATAAACGACAGTAAGATTCAGTAAAGGGGAGAAATTTATGTTTAACCTAGATATGGTGTATTGCGTGAAATGCGAGTCAGTGATGTCCAGAAACAATGCGGAGAAAGTATTCAAAACAGGGTATTATAAGACCACTATTCCTTTGTGTCACTGCAAGGACTGCGCCAATGAGCGATTGGCGAAATTAAGTGCAGAGATGTCTGAAGATTCACAGATTTGTTACTCTGGTTTTGAAGCCTCCGCATTTTTATTTACTATACAGGAGGCATAACAATGAGTCTGTTTGACAGTTGTCATAACAAATAAAGCCTTCCCTAGTTCCAAAGGGATGGCTTTTTCATTTTTACTGCAACAAATGCTTATAAGCGCTATAGTCGATCTGCTCCCTCTCAAGGAAGCTGGTCAAGCTTCGGTAGTCACGCTTCGGTGTCGCAAGAATGTAGCCTTCAATACAGTGATCTCGCGTCACTTCATCGGCCTTGGCCTCCAAAGCAACCTGTCCGATTCGAGCAGCGATGGAATGCTTGGCAATATCTCTAAAAGCTGTTGGCACGGGAGAAACAAGCTGATCAAGAAATGCTTTGGAATCTTCCGTCCATAGGTGGCGGGAATTGTCGACATAATGATTTTGCCAGTCAAGCTTTGACTTCCCATCCTCTTTGGGGAGCACCTTCAGAAACTTGCGAAACATGAAGAAGCCGCCTACAGACATGAAGAAAAGCAGGACAAAAACCCAGAAAATAATGAACCACATGAAAAAATCGTTAACCATTTATTTGTCACCTCACAACCAAACCGTCATATATGATAAGAATTATACCTTATTTCTAGATTTCTTGCGACAATCCGAGTAAAATAGGAGGGTAGCAGATAGACTCTCAATAAAGGAGCAATGGACCATGCCCAAAATTGGCTCACACGTTTCGTTCTCAGATAAAGGCTTGTTAAATGCAGCTGAAGAAGCAGTTTCATACGGTTCTTCCACATTTATGATATACACAGGGGCACCGCAAAATACGCGCCGCAAACCGATTGAGGATCAATACATTGAAGAAGGCAAAGCTTTGATGGACAAGCATGCAATGAATGAAATTGTTGTTCATGCACCGTACATCATTAACTTGGGCTCCTATAAAGAGGATACCTTTGAACTAGCTGTTCGCTTCCTTCAAGAAGAGATTCGCCGGACCGCATACATCGGCGTTCGCAATATCGTTCTTCACCCAGGTGCTTACACGGACAAGGATGCGGAGTATGGCATTGAGCGGATTGCTGAAGGTTTGAACGAAGTATTGGCTGGCGTGAAGGACACAGACGTGAATATCGCGCTGGAAACGATGGCTGGCAAAGGCACCGAAATCGGCCGCAGCTTCGAGGAACTTGCAGAAATTATGGAGCGCGTGGAGTTTAACAACAAACTTACGGTTTGTATGGACACTTGCCATATTCATGATGCCGGTTATGATATCGTTAACGATTTGGATGGTGTTCTGCATCATTTCGACAAAGTAGTTGGCTTAGATAAGCTTGGCGTCATTCACTTAAACGACAGTAAAAATTCTCGCGGGGCTGCGAAAGACCGTCATGCGCCGTTAGGCTCGGGTTGGATTGGCTTTGAAGCGATGAACAATATCGCTAATCACGAGAAACTGCAGCATTTGCCGATGATTCTAGAAACGCCTTGGATCGGGAAAGAGGACAAAACGCAGCGTCCGATGTATGAAGCAGAGATTGCTCTCCTGTCCGGTAACCTCAAAGGCCGCTTCGGCGAAGAGTTCTTGGATCATGTAGAGCGAATCGACCATATGTTTGGCAAAAAGGATATTCATTTCCGCGATTATGTGCTGAAAACTTGGGACATTTTGAAAAATGATGCGAAAGCGAAAAAAGCGGACGGCCGAGAGCCGCTAGAGCGCTTGTACGACATTTTGCATGAAGAAAGATTGTTGTCCGACCTAAGTGAGGAGCAGCTTAATCAACGTCTTATCGTTTGGCTTGCCGGTCAGGATATACTAAAGAAGGCTTAATATAGATAGCTTTTGAGTAGAAAGCATTTAGGGGGATTCACATGGAACGGGGAAATGCAAACAGCCTGACTCGCAGAGAGAGCGAATGGGCGAATAGAGCAAGAATGTTGATATCCTGTCCGGATCAGCCGGGCATCGTGGCGGCAGTGTCGCAGTTTTTGTTTGAATATGGCGCGAATATCGTGCAATCCGATCAGTATACGATGGATCCGGAAGGCGGTATGTTTTTCATCCGGATCGAGTTTGACTTGGACAAGCTGGAGAGCCGCGTTCAGCAATTGAAAGAGGCTTTCTCCATCGTTGCTGACAAATTCTCGATGGACTGGAGCCTGTCTCTGGCTAGTCAGAAGAAGCGTATCGCGATCTTTGTTTCGAAGGAAGACCATGCTTTGCTTGAGCTTCTTTGGCACTGGCGCGCAGGCGATTTGAATGCGGATATTGCGATGGTGATCTCTAATCATCCAGACATGCAATCGCTGGTAGAGCCTTTCGGTATTCCGTATTACCATATTCCGGTTACGGCAAATACGAAGGCTGATGCGGAACGGCGCCAGCTTGAAGTTGTGGGAGACCATGTGGATGCTATTGTATTGGCCCGCTATATGCAGATCGTCTCGCCATCCTTCATCAAGCATTACACGAATCGTATCATTAATATTCATCATTCATTCTTGCCTGCCTTTGTGGGCGGTAAGCCCTATGCCCAAGCACATAACCGCGGCGTGAAAATTATTGGTGCAACCGCGCACTATGTGACGGAAGAATTAGACGGCGGACCTATCATCGAACAGGACGTTCAAAGGGTTAGTCACCGCGATAATGTGGAGGACTTGAAGAGAATTGGCCGCCATATTGAACGGATCGTTCTTGCCAGAGCTGTTGCTTGGCATGTGGAAGATCGAATTATTGTTCATAATAATAAGACTGTCGTTTTCAATTGATGGGAAAACTAGGCTGTATCCGATAAGGATGCAGTCTTTTTTGCTGTAGGGCGCAAATCCGATGAGTTTTAACGGTTTATTGTGGCAAAGCCTCAAAGCAAATGGTACAATAATGCAAGTGAGAAAAGTCACTTGTATGTACAAGTTAAAGACTTAGATAATTAGAGACATATAGGAGGGAATTTTCGAAATGACAGCAACAAACAAAACAGTCGAACAATTAGCAGTTGACACGATTCGTACGTTAGGTATCGATGCCGTTGAGAAAGCTAAATCAGGTCACCCTGGTATGGTCATGGGTGCTGCTCCAATGGCATACGTGCTGTGGAAACAGCATATGAAGCACAACCCAGCTAATCCGAAATGGGTCAATCGTGACCGTTTCGTACTTTCTGCGGGTCACGGATCCATGCTACTATACAGCCTTCTTCACTTGTGCGGATATGATTTGCCGATCGAAGAGATCAAGAACTTCCGCCAATGGGGAAGCAAAACGCCAGGACATCCAGAATACGGTCACACGCCAGGTGTTGATGCAACAACCGGTCCACTTGGACAAGGGATTGGTATGGCAGTAGGTATGGCGATGGCTGAAGCTCACCTGAGAGAGACATATAACAAAGAAAACTTCCCAGTAATCGATCATTATACATATGCGATCTGTGGCGATGGGGACATGATGGAAGGCGTTTCCTCTGAAGCAGTATCCTTGGCTGCTCACTTGAAGTTGGGCAAGTTGATCATGCTTTACGATTCAAATGATATCTCGCTGGATGGCGAGCTGAATATGGCATTCTCCGAAAACGTTCACGCACGTTTTGAAGCTTATGGCTGGCAAGTACTGCGCGTAGAAGAGCAGAATGACCTGGCTGCAATCTCCAAAGCGATTGCTGATGCAAAAGCTGATACAACTCGTCCGACTTTGATTGAAGTGAAAACGACAATCGGTTTCGGTAGCCCGAACAAAGGTGGAAAAGGCGGTCACGTTGGACCTCACGGATCTCCACTAGGCGGCGACGAAGTGAAATTGACGAAGCAAGCATACGGCTGGCCGGAAGAACCAGACTTCTTGGTTCCTGATGAAGTTCGTGCCCACTATGCGGAAATTGGTAAAGAAGGCGCTGCAGCAGAACAAGCTTGGAGCACTCTTTTGAATGACTACATCAAAGCTTATCCAGAACTGGGTAACCAATTCAGCGCAGCAGTTAATAATGAACTTCCAGCAGGCTGGGATGCGAACCTTCCAGTTTACAGCACATCGGACAAGCCTATGGCAACTCGTGTTGCTTCCGGTAATGCGATCAACGCGATTGCTCCTCTGCTTCCACAGTTGATCGGTGGTTCCGCGGATCTAGCGAGCTCCAATAATACGATGATCAAAGGCGAATCCAATTACAGCGCGAGCAACTATGCTGGCCGTAATTTATGGTTTGGTGTTCGTGAGTTCGGTATGGGTACGGCGTTGAACGGTATGGCTTTGCATAGTGGCGTGAAAGTATACGGTGCAACATTCTTCGTGTTCTCCGACTACCTACGTGCGTCCATCCGTCTAGCGGCTCTTATGCAGCTTCCAGTTATCTATGTTCTGACACATGACAGTATCGCGGTTGGTGAAGATGGACCGACGCATGAGCCGATTGAGCAATTGCCTGCGCTTCGTGTTATTCCAGGCATTACAGTAATTCGTCCGGCTGACGGCAACGAAACGTCCGAAGCATGGCGTTATGCCATTTCCCAAGCAACGGGTCCAGTTGCCCTTGTCTTGACTCGTCAAAACCTGCCGATTCTTGAAGGAACGGTTGAAGGCGCGAAAGCGAACCTGAGCAAAGGCGGATACGTTGTCTCCGATGCTACAAACGGTAAGCCTGATGCTCAAATTCTTGCAACAGGATCCGAGGTACAATTGGCTGTCGCGGCGCAAAAGCTGCTTCAAGCTGAAGGTATCAACGTTCGCGTTGTCAGCATGCCAAGCTTGGAATTGTTCGAGAAACAGTCCAAAGAATACAAAGATTCCGTCATTCTTCCAGATGTCAAAAAACGTCTTGCTGTTGAGATGGCCTTCCCACTCGGTTGGGAACGTTATGTTGGTGACCAAGGATCCGTATTGGGCATTTCCACGTTCGGTGCATCCGCGCCTGGCGATTTAGTTCTGAAAGAGTACGGCTTCTCACCAGAGAACGTCGTAGCTAGAGTCAAAGCTCTATTGGCTTAGAACAAACATAGCCGCGTTAGTCACAAAGCCATAGCCCACCTCGCGTGGGCTTGGCCTTATTTATTGCCATATTAGAGGGGGAACTATTGATCATGTCCAGCTTTGAAAATGTAACGGTATTGACGAAAGCTAACGTTTATTTTGATGGTAAAGTAACAAGCCGCACGGTACAATTCGCGGATGGCACGAAAAAAACATTGGGCATTTTGCTTCCAGGTGAGTACGAATTCGGAACAGATGTCAAAGAAATTATGGAAATCCAAGCTGGTGAACTGAACGTACTTCTTCCAGGCAGCAGCGAATGGATCAGCATTAATGGACAAGGTGAGTTCACTGTCCCAGCTAATGCAAAATTCAAGCTTGATGTGAAAACAGTTAGTGATTATATCTGCTCTTATATTAGTGAATAGTTCCTAATATCCCATACATTTTGTGAACATTGTTCATGGATGTGCGGGATTTTTTTTATTTTTGGGGTTTGCGCGAGTCATTCCAAGGGTACAAAGTGCGAACATCCATCTGAAGTACATCCTCGATGTCATTCATCCGCAGCCATAGCTGCTGGATATCGATGAGTCCTTCCAGGTGTGCTGCATGTCGAAGCTTCAAGCCAGAGAGGGAGATGCCAATAGCATGGGGGCGTTCCTGATTGACAATGAGGTCCTCCATCAGCACGGTGATGCCGGCATCGAGCTCGTTGATCTCCTCCATATTCAGCTGCTGAAAAGGTGCTCCCAGCGGCACATATAGGGAATTCTTGCTGAAATCAAGCTCATTTGGCCGAAAACGCAGCGATAAGAGGATCGGCACGATGCCCTCTTCGTGATAATCATAAAAGACGGTTAGTTTTGCCACCTGCAGGCACCCCCTTTGACCTTAAAAACTCCAGTTTGTCCATGATCAAACGGGTCGCTTCGGACCAATTGGACGGATCGTACTTCTTGTTTGTCTGGCTTTGTGTGTTTTGTTCATAGTCCAGGATCCCCTGTAGGACACGCCTCTCAATTTGATCGATCCGCGCTTTGGCAAGTCGGAAAGTGACCTGGAATTCTTCAGAGAGATATGCGATCATTTCATTTTTGTTCTCAGGCAGCGCGAGGTCTCTCAGCATGGGGAGGGGAATGGCCGCGTAGAGTTGGAAGGCGGATGCGTCCTGCTCCTGCCAATTCACATAACGATCAGGCATCGCCATCTGGTTGCCGGAATGCCGGAGAACATGGCAGAGTTCGTGCAAGAAATCTTCCCATTGCTCCTTAGGGGAGAGACGACGGTCAACATTAATGCTGAACTGCCCGTTATTTTCAACCGCCATACTGTTCATATCCATGGTATACACCCAAATGCGCAGTTTAGCCGCCAAATGGGTCATGCACAGCTGAGCCGGCATTGTGATTTCATGCTGCTCATATAAAGCTTCGACCCACTGTTCCAGAGGGGTGGTTTGATAGTGAGTAAACAGGGAAAACACCTCGATATGAATAAGATGAGAATATATGTTCGATTTATAAGGATAAAGAAAAGCCCAATGGGCTTAACTTCATGTCATATGTATTATTGCTCGCTATCCGGCGTACGGTTGATCTGCTGCTCTTTGATGAAGTGCCAGAACCGAAGCATTTCGTCCCGTCGTTCCTTGGGCGCACTTTGGAAATCCTTAAAAAATAGGCTGACCTCAGGATCATCCATTTCGCTAACCCCGGGTCCGGAAGGGGCATCCAGTGACTCTTCATCCGTTGGCGCAAAGCCAGCTAGCAGCAAGAGCTCGTCCTTGTCAGTGCGAGTTAGCGCGTCAGCTAAAGCGATCACCGTTTCCCTTGATGGATTGAAGCGGTTATTTTCTATGGAGTTAATAAACGAATAACTAACACCTGACCGCTCTCCAAGCTCTCTAAGGGTAAAGTGGTTCTGTTTGCGCAGCTGCCGGATTCGAAGTCCGAACTGGACCATATCTTTCATCGATTCATCACCTGCTACTTATTGTAAATGGTTAGAGGTACAAAAAACAAGCGTTTTTTTTCGTGTTTCAAAACTTTTGTGTTGAAATTATAAACAAGATTAGCGTATGATTTGTTTATAATTTCAAAACGACAAATTTTGGGAGATGATGGGGATGTTGGAACAAATGTTACACATAGATCAAGATCAGGTGGACAAGCGGGCTACACGGAAAAAGGTGGAGAGCCTGCTTGAGACGGTCCGTCTGTTCCAAACACTTGGAGGTGTGCGTAAGGATAGCAGCAGGCAATATGTGCCAAAAGTGGCGGAAGAGGCTGCTGAATATAGCGTAGCTTCTGCGTCAGAGGAGCAGGCAGCGCTCTTATATGCTGAGGTTGAGCAGGCGCTGTCGCGGCTGGACGAGCAAGAGGAAGAAATTATACGTAGACGCTATTTGCAGAAGGAGAAGATGCTAGACTACTTGCTGTGTTACGAGGTGAATTTGAGCGAGCGTACCTATCGAAGGGTGAAGGCACGCGCGATGGAGAAGTTGGCTTACATGCTGCGGGCAGAGGTGGTCCGAACGCTTGGCTAGTATGGTTGTGTGTTGGCCGCTTGTTGGCAATGCACTCGATTGGAGGCATGGTAAGATCGATGTGTAGACCAAGAAGGCGGTGATGCTGCTGAAGAAGATTGAAGCGATTAAGCTCTAAGGCCTTTAAGCAAGGCTTATCGGGAGTGGATAAGGGGAAGTGGTTGTTGTAAAGAAAAAAATGTTTTGAATTTCAAAACAAATAACTGAAGAGAGGTGAGAGAATGAATAACATGGCCAAACAATTGGCGTTGTTTTTACAAGCGAAAGGAGAGGGAACGCTCGGCACAGACCTGTTCGTGGATAGCGAATCTCAGAACCCCGATGAGGCAGTTATAATCTGCCATGTCGGAGGCAGCGCCGAATTCAAGCTGGATGCGCCTGGCAGTTGGCGCAAGTTGAGCCTGCTGGTCAGAAGCGCAACCACTGAGGGCGCGCAGGAGAGAATCTGGCGCATCATTGGCCGGATGCTAGAGCCGGAGGAGGGCACCATTCAGGTGGACGGCGGACAGTTTACGTCGCAAATTACGTCGCTGCCAGCTGTACAGGCTTTGGATGCAGAAGGCAGATATTCTATGAAAGCCGTCTTCCTGCTTAAGCAGATCAAACCTTTTGTCGAATCGTGGCTGGAAGCTATTTCGCAATTCACAGAAACGGCGCTTGGCGGGCAGTGGCGTGTTTATCGCGGCTTCAACGGAACCTGCCGACCGGCAGTCTCGTGGCAGTGCACAGGTTGGCATAGCGCAGCAGCCTCGCGAGGCGTTCAACAGCTGTCCAAGCAATTCGTTGGTCATATTGCCGCTAGATCGGCAAGTGAATACCAACTGGCAGCACAAGTGCTGATGCTTGGTTTAGCCGAGCAGGCCAAATTGCCACTTGGTGGAGTGGGAGGCAGGTGGTTAACCGTGCTGGATGCTCAAGCTGCGATTCGCTCAGGGGATTTGTCTACGGGCGTGCTGACGGTGACGTTGACAGGTGCTGCCGGGGCACCGCAAGGTTCAACTCCTTTGATAGCTGGAGCGCCTCAATTGAACACTTCTCTTGTAATCAACAAGTGTTCTGAGGTGAAAACGGCTGTATTGTTCATGCAAAAAATGAGGAATGACATATTCATTTGATGACTACTACTTTTCAATTAAACGAAAGGAGAGAAGCAGATGAATCAATCACTTTTCAGCTCGATTTTGGCCGCGCTTAGCGCGTGTGTGACGTATGCCTTCGGCGGGTTGAGTGAATTGATGGGCCTATTCCTGATGGCAATCGCTGTTGATTATGTCACTGGCATTGCGGCCTCCATGAAGGAACATCGTGGTCTTAACAGCCAAGTTGGCTTCTGGGGGTTAACTCGCAAAGGGATGATGTTGCTTGTCATCATGCTGGCTCACCGCATGGACCTTCTACTAAACACGAATCTCATGATGACGGGGGCGATCTATTTCTACTTGGCAAATGAGTTTATATCGATCACTGAAAATTATGGTAGATTAGGGCTGCCGCTGCCCAGCTTTTTGAAACAGATGATTCAAGTGCTTCGCAACAAGAGTGAAGGACTATGAACAAGGATAGTTTTATCGCGCAAATAGCACCTGCTGCACAAGCGAATATGCGGGAGTTTGGGATTCTGGCAAGTGTGACACTGGCTCAAGCGATTTTAGAAAGCGGTTGGGGAAGCCACGCACCAGGCAACAATCTGTTTGGCATCAAGGGGAGCGGGCAGCAGCTAGCTACTCAGGAGTTTCTTAACGGCAGATGGCTTCAAATCGTAGATGGCTTCTGTGTTTACGACAGCTGGTATGAAAGTATTCGTAATCATTCGTATCTACTTTCTCAAAATCCCAGGTATGCCAACGTATTGCACGAGCCCGACTATCGGCTGGCCTGCCAGAAGTTGCAGCGTGCAGGTTATGCAACTGACCCGATGTATGCAGATAAACTAATTCGTATAATTGAAGGGAGCGATCTTACGAGATTCGATCAATTTAAAGACAAAGGGGAGTATATCATGAGTACCGAGGACGCGAATAAAATAATCACGTTTCTGTCCGCTGCTTGGACAAGCACTGAGGATGCGGAAGCTCGAGCGGAGTTTCACCGCTTGGCAGACGAGCTTAGGAAAGTATCCGGGCAACTATGAGGAGAATACAAGAATAAGAGTCTTTACCGACTCTTATTCTTGCATTTAAGCTAATATTTACAAAAAAAGAAGTCTCCAAAGACTCTTATTCGTTAAAAATACCCGTCTAGGGTGCAGTTTTTATAAGATAAGAGTTCCTAGAGACTCTTATCTCGGCTCAAAACAACAATAGAAAAGGAATAAGAGTCTCCAAAGACTTTTATTCATTTGGATTTCCATCCATCACGCCCTACAGAAACAAATTCTTTCCCGCAGCATCCCACACATAAGAACGAACCCGTTTCTGTCCGCTGGCCGGTCGAATAATCCCCTTCTGGTGCAGCGAGTGCAGCCATCTGCGAGCATGCTCAACACGAATGCCAAGTTGCTCCGCCACGTCACGTGGCTTAAGAGGAGATGTGGAGCTGGCTGCTAGGCGAACGATCTCCTTTTCCCGATGAGCGAGCGACAAGGAAGTTGACTGTTCATCTCCATACCAACGTCCCATAAAGTGCAAGATCATTTGCTGACAGCGTCGCTGCTTGTGAGTAATGTCATCGTAAGAGAAGCGGAGCACTTTCCATCCGTCCAGGACGAGTTGGTTTTGACGCATGAGGTTGTCTCCAAAGCGGGAGCGGTCAATGTCTCTGACATGAGGACCAAAGCCATCAATTTCAATGGCGACTCGGTACGGCGGCCGGAGGTATGCGAAATCGATGAAACGAGTGCCGTCCTGAAAATCTTTTACTTCATATTCGGGATGCAGTTGACGAAAGTTTCCGATAGCTGTCCACCACACCTGCCGCAAAAATAACGTTTCCGCATGTCCGTGTCCTTCTAGCAATCTACGCAGCCGCTCTCCTGAGCGTTTTCCTTTATGGGAGCTTACCAAAGTTTCATACTCTAATTCAAAGCTCAAGCAATCCCCTCCAAATAAAATAAACCGCCTCTCCCAATAGGAAAGACGGTGTTCTTCACGCATCAACGAGTTACATGTATCCTTGTATTTAGATTTACATATTTTCATGTACTTCCACTAGACGCTACAACGCATACTCAATATGCTCATCAATATATTTCTCCAGCTTAATCCGCACATAAGGCGGCAAGCCGGATAGCATACAGCCATAGCGGAACTTATCGCCATGCGTCTCAATCCGAATCACACGAGCGGTGATTGGCGGGAGTTCCGCTTCCTGCGGGAAGTGGATGACGATGAACATGTCCGGCGCAAGTGGCGCAGCGGTTGTGATTTGTAGTCCGCTCTCCGACAGGTCGAAGAGTGTGCCGTCGATGTTTTGGCCGGAGAAGGAACCTTCCTGCTCCCATTGATAGATGGACAACTTCAAGTTGATGTCCAGCTTCACACGCGTGTTACGACGGCGCTCACGACCTGAAAGCGGCGATGCCGCCTTCTCTTCTACGACAACAGAAGGCTCGCTAGGTCTAGCGATTTGTTGCCCCATCCAGTCTTCGTAACATTGGATGACAGAGCTCAAATCCTCATCGCCAAGGCCCTTGCTTAATCCCATTTGGAACAAACCCGCCGTTGTTTGCAGCAGGGGAACTGGCAATTGGAAATTACTCGCCAGTCCTTGAGCAAGCAAGAGATCTTTGAGCATCAGCTTCAAAGAGAATTGATTGCTGAAATCGCGGTTCAATATTTTATCGCCTTTGAGGTCGACTATTTTGCTGTTTGCACCGCCAGCGCGGACGATTTCTAAGAATTTCTCAAGGTTAACCCCAGCTTTGGATGCGATAGATAAGCCTTCGGCAAAACCAAGCAAGTTAATGCCCACCATGGTGTTGTTGGCAAGCTTGGCATAGGAACCGGAGCCGGAGGGGCCTAGGTAAAGGGCTTTACGGCCCATTGCAAGGAACAACTGCTCATGCTCTTCAAACACTTCCTGGCTGCCGCCGACCATGAACGTAAGCGTACCTTCTTCAGCAGCAGGCTTACTGCCTGTGACAGGTGCGTCGAGGAAGTCGACGAAATGGGCCGCAAGCTCCTCAGCCAGCTTTTGGCTTGTTTGTGGAGAAACGGTACTGGAATCAATAATCGTAAGAGCTGGATGGATTCCGCTTAGAATGCCTTCTTCATTGTAAAATGTATCCAACAAAGCGGCATCGTTGCTAAGCATGGTGAACAGTACATCCGAATGACGAGCAGCATCGGCAGGTGTTGAAGCCACTTCAGCGCCAAGACGAGCCAGCTCGTCCGCTTTTTCAGGAGTACGGTTATAAACGGTTACCATAAAACCTTTTTGGATAAGGTTAGCAGCCATGGGTTTGCCCATTGTGCCAAGTCCGATAAAGCCGATACGTTTCATGATCATTCACCTCTGGAATCATTTTATCATGGGAAATCTAACCTGTGAATGCCTTCTTTACTTGCTTTTGTACAAGCAAATAAGTATGCTAGGAAAAGGAAAAAAATAGAGATGGAGGCGAACATATTGAGCTCTAAGCTACAATTTGACTACAGCAAGGCATTGTCCTTTTTATCCCAACATGAGGTTGATTATTTGTCTGGGCAGGTAGAACTGGCGCATGATCAGCTGCATAACAAAACAGGTGCCGGCTCTGATTATTTAGGATGGGTGGAGCTGCCTGAGAAGTATGACCGTGAGGAATTTGCTCGCATTCAAGCGGCGGCTACGCAAATTCAATCCGACTCTGAAGCGCTTGTCGTTATCGGAATTGGCGGTTCTTATTTGGGAGCGCGCGCTGCGCTTGAAATGCTGTCCCATTCGTTCTATAACATTTTGCCTAAAGATAAAAGAAAAACGCCTGAGATTTATTTCGTCGGAAATAACATCTCCTCTACATATGTAACACACCTTCTTCAATTGTTGGAAGGCAAAGATTTCTCCGTGAACGTGATTTCGAAATCCGGCACAACGACAGAGCCAGCGATTGCTTTCCGTATATTCCGTGAACTGCTAGAGAAGAAATATGGCAAGGAAGCCGCTCGCAAGCGCATTTATGCAACAACGGATCAAGCTAGAGGCGCTTTGAAGACATTAGCTAATGAAGAAGGCTACGAATCTTTTGTAATCCCGGATGATGTCGGTGGACGGTATTCCGTACTGACGGCAGTTGGCTTGCTGCCAATCGCGACAGCTGGAATTGATGTAGAAGCGATCATGAAAGGTGCTGCGGATGCTCAACGCGAGTACGCGAATCCGAAGCTTAGCGAGAACCAAGCGTATCAATACGCTGCTGTTCGTAACGCGCTTTACCGCAAAGGCAAAACAATCGAAATTCTCGTTAACTACGAGCCGTCCTTGCACTTCGTTTCAGAGTGGTGGAAGCAGCTGTTCGGCGAAAGCGAAGGGAAAGATTACAAAGGCATCTACCCAGCTTCTGTTGATTTCTCGACAGATCTTCACTCCATGGGCCAATTCGTTCAAGACGGCAACCGCATCTTGTTTGAAACGGTGATTCAAGTAGATCAAGTGGCTGATCATATTACGATCGGTACAGATGCTGATGATTTGGACGGACTTAACTTCCTGAGCGGGAAAACGATGGATTTCGTGAACAAAAAGGCTTTCCAAGGCACGATGCTTGCTCACACGGACGGACACGTACCGAACCTGATCGTTACGCTGCCGGACATGACGCCTTACTCCTTCGGGTATATGGTCTATTTCTTTGAAAAAGCATGCGGAATCAGCGGTTATCTGATGGGTGTGAATCCTTTTGACCAACCAGGCGTTGAAGCTTACAAAAAGAATATGTTTGCACTCCTAGGCAAACCGGGTTATGAGAAAGAAAAAGCGGAGCTGGAAGCACGTTTAGAGAAGTAATTTACGCACGTAAGGAACAAAAACGATCCATCCACCCGGATAGGTCGTTTTTTTTCATAGGAAATTACCATTATTTATGTGGTAAATTTTCTTACAATATTGTCGAAGTCAAAAGATGTGTGTAGAATGTAATGAAACAGTTGTTTCCTTCTACCAAGAAAGGTCGGCTATGCTAGCAAATTTCAAAACAGTCCATTCGTACGGATCGTCGGAAATCATCATCAAGAAGTCGCGTTTCATCGGTCATGCCAAGCCAGTGGAGTCAGAAGAAGAGGCTGCCCAATTTATTGAAGCGATCAAGAAGGAACACAAAACGGCTACACATAACTGCAGTGCGTATGTCATCGGAGACAGGGACCAGATTCAGAAGCAATCGGATGACGGAGAACCGAGCGGCACGGCAGGTAAGCCGATTCTGGAAGTGATTAAGCATCAAGGGCTCAAGAATATCGCAATCGTCGTAACTCGTTATTATGGCGGCATCATGCTCGGCGCGGGCGGACTCATTCGGGCTTATACGGATGGAGCCGTGGTGGGCATTGAAGCAGCACAACCGATTTATAAAGTAAATCATCAGAGGGTGATGATTGAGGTTGATTATACGTGGTATGGCAAAATCGAGAATGAACTGAGAAATCAGGGGATGCTTCTTGGGGATATTGATTTTACTGACAAGGTAACAGTAACTTGTTATCCTTTGGCAGCGGCAGCGGATGCATTTATCAACTGGGCAACAGATTTTACGCAAGGTCAAGGCATTATTATCGCTGGAGAGAACGAGTACATCGTTCACAAGGACCTGCCCGGATAGGCAGGTTCAAGACTAAACAAAATTAAATAGGCTAAGGATGCGGAGGGATAGGAATGGCTAGGAAAGCAGTCGCGCAAGAGCTTAGCAGAGAACGGATACTTACCGAGGCGCGGGATTTGTTCGCCACTTTTGGCTATCGCGCTTTAACGATGCGCAGCATCGCAAAAGCAATGGGGTACAGTCATGGGGCGTTATACTATCATTTTACAGAGAAAGCAGAACTGTTTTACGCGTTAATTAAAGACGATTTCTCCTTGCTGATGCAGCGTCAACGGGAAATGATCGTGCGTGAACATGGGTTTAGCGTTAATTTACTTCAAAAGTTAATGATGGAGTTCGTCTGGTTTGGTCTAAGCAATCCTAACCATTATGAAATGATGTTCATGCTCAATGAACCTGAGTTGCAGCAGTACTCCCGTACTGAACAAGCGCAATGCCTCGAAATGTTCTCCATCGTCGTTCGTCAGGTTGTAACGGATCAGCCTGGATTCGAAAGCAAAAGATTTACTCTTCCTTGGAATTTGTTTATGTCTCTACACGGCCTCATATCGTATTGCATCCAGTTCAAAATTACTTATGAAGAAGCTCGCAAGCTGGCAGATGAGCACATTCGCCTCATTTGTGTAAGCTTGGACCTAGATTCATATGAGCAGCAGCGTCCGCTTGTCAAAATGGTGGGTCCGCATTTGCCAATCACCAATGCCATATAGCTAGTTAAGGAAGAGAGACGAGGGTCTTTCTTCTTTTTTTTTGCCGCGTTCGAAGCTTGTATTTTACATTAGCCCCCATGTGCATTAATATAGGGAAAAGAACAGCAGGGAAGGATGAGGGTCTACTATGGATTTGAATAATTGGTCGGAAGAAAACGTGGAATTTATGTTTGAAGAAATAAAGAAGAAGCTGCGCATGGCTACAGGGGGCTCCATTAAGGCCTCTAACGTGAAAGAAGACGTGTATGAGGATCTAAAAGATTTGTACGATATGGTCGCAAGTAAAGATAGATTCAGTATCAGTGAGATCGATGCTATAACAACAGAGCTTGGAAAGATTCGTAAGGGATAAGCATTTATTGATAAAATGCTGTTTTTCTAGGTGTATGACCTGGAAAAATGGCATTTCTTTATAGGCGAACGACTATTTTTCCGGGTGGGTGGACAGCTATCCAAGCGATGTTACCTACACAGGAGTACACTGTAGAGCAATGTATCCCTGGTGGCTAAAAGGAGGTGGACGTTCGTGGCATCCCAAATTCGTAAATCAGACGTTCGTAAATTGGTCGGCAAACAAATTGTGGCTCTTAAGAAAGACGGAACAAGCGTGTCCGGTAAATTGGTAAGAATCAGTGGAAACACGTTGATCGTAGCTCCACAAAAAGGTAAAAAAGTTCAAGTGAAAGCGATTATCCCTTTGGTACTTTTTGACCTGTTAGCAATTGGTACGGCACCTTATGCATTCGGTGGTGGCTTTGGTTATGGTGGCTTTGGCCCAGGCTTTGGTGGAGGCTTTGGCCCTGGTTTCGGTGGCTTTGGCGGTGGCTTCGGCCCAGGCTTTGGCGGTTTTGGCGGCTTCTGGTAGGAAGGTAAAAGGAAAGGGCTGTGCCAAAAAATGGTGCAGCCCTTTTTTTGCGTTAATCGGGACTGAGCGGATGAATGGACTTATCGAACTTACGACCTTATGGTTATTCGTACACCAATTGGGTGACGAATGAATAGGCTAGCATACAGGATTCATCCCATAGCCTTGTCAACCCATGATAGGAGTGAGCACTATGCCGAGTTCCATCGTTTTTAACATGATCAATATCAACAATCAGAATACCAATGCCACCATCGGGATCGGTGAGAATGCACAGTCGAGCTGGGATTCGCACAGCAAGAACAATTACGGAACCGGTGAGTTCATCGGCAATTCGATATCCGCCAATATTGTGAATTTCATCTATGATAATGACTTTATTGATGCCCCAATCAATGATCAGGATTTCAAACCAGCAGTCACGAATCAAGCCTAATAGAGTGAGGTGAGTCGTATGCAGAGAGCAGCTCTTTCCGCCATTCCTCTAGACCCGCCGCTCATTCAGTTTGACTCTATTCATGTGAATGCGATTTCGGATGGTTCGGGTATTTTTATCGGGACGAATACACAAGTGTACTGGACAACAAGCGGTAAGTCGAATTCAGGTCTTGGCGAGGTCAGCGGCGAGAACAATTATGTAGTGAGTAATATGAATACGGTTCACGATAATGACATTATCGACGCGCCTTACACCAAAGGGGATCTCGTTATTGGCCGGGTCTAAAAGGCAGCTTCAACGCGCCTTCAGTCCGGCGTTTGCGGCGTGCTAACGACCTCTTCCGGCTTTTTGGCACCTGAAGCCGGGGTGAAGCCGGAGGCTTCCGCCTGCGCAGTTATCATCTCCTGGAGCCAGTCAGGCGTTTCATTATCGCCGATATTGAGCATATCGAGGAAGTCGGAGTCGTTGAGCATGGAGCGTGTTCCAACTAACTGATTGTTGTCGCCTTCTACTTCGCCAAAGCCTTGTACAGTCTTCTGATTGCTCTGGAAATCGGTTGGCCAATTGTTGCCCATATTGATACAGGATGCACTTTCAACCGATCCGATACGGATCGAACCGATGATAAAAGTCGGTGACATGAAGGATGACATAGGGGTAACACCTCATTTCGTTTTGGATTGCGGCGTATACTTGTAGCCGGTGGAGGTTCGCTCTGTAGCTGACGCCGCTCCGTCACTGCCGGACTCCGCTGAAGCGGGAGATTCTCGGGGGGCAGCTGGTCGGGAAGCGACCGCAGGCGGCTCCTTGGACACTTGAGCACGCTGAAAAGCCTCATCGAGAGGGCCTTTTTTCTCATTCGGCTTGGCCCCGAAGTTATTCCCTAAATTTAAGGAGCCGCTCAATTCCTTGATATCCAAGTGATCCAAACGAAAGGTTAGATTTTCTAAGACAGGCTGATGAATATGCAGGGTATCTATATGAATCTGCGGATGCTTGGCAGTTAGGTTGGATAGCTCTTCTTCTAATTTCTTCAAGCGTTTTTCTAGCTGCTGAACGGTAAGGGAAGAGGCAGAGGCGGGCTCATGTCTGATGGGAGCGGTTGCCCCGGATGGTGATGGCGATGGTGCCATAGTACTCGCTCCTTGCGGTTTGGGAGGCGGCGATTTTTTCTTTTGAAACCACATGGTTGTTTCTCAGCTCTTTCGGATAAATGGTTTAAAATCAAAAAGATCCCCGTCGTTAACGACATGCTTACCGCCGATTACTACATTGCCCTCGCCACTGACTTCTCCGAGTCCCTGATTGGTCTTCGCGGAATGCCGCCTGCCGACGATCCGATTCGTTCCCTTATTCACACTGGATGATGCCGCGAGGCTGTCGATATGAATTGATTGAAATTGGATGCGTACTATAATAATCCCCTCCATATCCGCTTTTCCGAATGTTCTCATTTTAATTATATGGGGACAAACGAAGATTCATTTCTCTTTTCCAAAAATCCCAAAACAAATAACGCTCAACCTTGATCCTATTGCAGGCAGGTGACGGCGTCTCCAGCAAGCCTAGGGCGGTTGAACGTTATGTAAACTGAATAGGAATAACTTTTTCCCCATCTGGTGGTGCCAAAGGAATGCGAATGATAAGCAGACCGTTATGATACTGAGCCCGCATTTGCTCGGTCAAAGCTCTTCCGGGTAAGCGAATAATTCGCTCAAAGGCACCGAAGAAACGCTCGGACAATCTCATCTGCTCATCAAGCACCTGATAAGGCCGAACAAGATGTCCTCGGATTAACAGTGATTGATCGCGGAAAGATAATTGAATCTGCTCGGGTGCGGACAACCCGGGAACCTCTGCGACAACAACGAGCTCTTGCGGTGTTTCATACATATCGATTCTTGGCCCGGTTAACGGGATGATACTGGCAATGTCCTGCCAGAATTCAGGGCCCAGCACATCGCCGGCTTGCGCCGTGAGCCCTTTCCAATCGGGCTTTGGCGGACGGTTGCCTGGAGGATTCATCGACCATCATCACCTGACTTTTGCATAGAAAATAGCGCTGCAAGCAGCTTGCTATTAGTTTATGTGCAGCCGCGGCGGATTATGGCATCCACGGTGAACGGATCATTGCGGGGGCCGCTGCTCCGCCAATTTCTGCTGCGCCATGCGCACAAGTTCCTTCACCATCGCTCCGCCGATGGGACCGCCGATTCTGCCCGCGTCTTCTGAGCTCAATTGGCCGTTGTAGCCTTGCTGCAGGGGAACGCCGAGCGTTCGGGCGACCTCATATTTGACCAAATCAGGACGCTCTGGATTTACATGATAGCCTTGATTTCGCATGACTTGTGCTTTAAGAATTCCCAATCCGTGTTCGGATCCGGGCACGATGGCCCGGTTGCTTCTTCTACGTGCCATTAGGCATCACCTCTTGGTGATTAGGATACCCCGCTGCTGGTGGGACCATTAGCCCGAAATGTAAAATATTTATGGCCCAAATAATTACCAATGGTGTACAAGCCATTTCCAACCAAAATGGCGGCATTGTGCAGCCAATCTGCCCGCAAGTCAGGCCATAATGAGCCTGCGGCTTCAGCCAAAATCAGACCGCAGCTATAAGACAATCCATAACAGCTTAATATAACGATCGCAAATTTCCACCAGCTGCTGCCCACACTGGCCTTCGAGCGGAACGTAAATGTACGATTTAGCGTGTAGCTGACGATGGCGCCGAGCGTATTTCCTGCGAATGTCGAGACCCAATAATTCAGATGCAGCAAATTGAAGAAAGCGAAGCTGGCGGAAAGGCCAACCAACGTATTGAATACGCCGACAAGTAAAAATCGTAGGAAGCTGCCTGATACCAATGACAATAATCGTTGTTGGTTCATATTATCGACGGTTCGAAGCAGCAGGGATGGATGGCGGGGTTACCTGCACCTCATCTTGTTCCTGAGCGCTCCCTTTCAATACCTTTTCAATGACAAAAAGCGGCCTCTGCTTGACTTCTTTATATATTTTTCCTATGTATTCGCCAATTAGACCAAGCGCTAGCAGCTGCACGCCCCCAATGAACCAAACCGACAAGACCAGTGAAGTCCAGCCAGTCACATTAGCTCCCAGCAGTTTGCCGATAATGGCATATAAGCCAGCAACGACACTGAGAAGGAACAGGACGAAACCCATTAATGTGACGAAACGGATCGGTGTTACGCTGAAAGACGTGATGCCGTCGAAAGCGAAGGCAAGCATTTTGCGCAGCGGATACTTCGATTCTCCAGCGAAACGTTCTTTACGGTCGTAGTACACCTGAGTAGACGGGAAGCCAAGAAGCGGCACCATACCACGCAGGAATAAATTAACCTCTTGGAATTTCTCCAAATTATCGAGGGTACGCTTGCTCATTAAGCGAAAATCCGCATGATTGTAATGTATTTTCACCCCAAGGGAAGTCATTAGCTTATAAAAACCTTGCGCGGTTGCCCGTTTGAAAAAAGTATCTGCAGATCGATCCTGCCGGATGCCGTATACGATATCGTAACCTTCACGGAATTTGAGGACGAATTCTCGGATAACATCCGTGTCATCCTGCAGATCCGCATCGATGGATACGACACAATCGGAATAAGATTTGGCGTGCATGAGACCGGAAAGCAAGGCACTTTGATGCCCCGCATTTCGGGCCAGTTTTAGCCCGGTGACGAAGGAATTAGAGGCGTGAAAGCGTTCGATAAGCGACCACGTTGCGTCTTTGCTGCCATCATCAACCAAGAGCATGGTGCTTGTGCTCGCGACCAGATTATCGGTAATGAGGGCGTCGATTACACTGCTAAGCCGGAATACCGTTTCCGGAAGAACTTCTTCTTCGTTATAACAAGGGACCACAATGGTCAAAATCGGAGTAGCCACAATGCCTCGTCTCCATCCTGAATAGGTAATTAGAATGATATAGGCCTCCATTATAACGTAAAAGTTCACAAAAAAGTAAGCGGCCGAGACGAATTCATCGTCCCAGCCGCTTTTACAAGTCATTACCAACCAAATCCGAAGGTACTTAGAACGATAACCAAGAGGATGAATAAAACGAGGACTACAGCAGCTCCATTGTAGGTTGTTCCGCATCCGCAACTCATGTCTATCCCTCCCTTCACAAAATTACTATATGTCATTCATCTAGATGGTGTATGGATGAATGTCCATATTCGTCATTTTTATTTGGGGACGTATCCATTTGACGCGATCAAGATAAGGTTTCCCATTTGGCCCACATTTCGGGCGGATTCATCTCATAAACTTCGTTTTCCCGGAACATGAACTGATGCATAATAAACTCTCGGCGAATCGTTGCAAAATCAGGATGGTACTGTTTAATCCACTCGTTAAGCTCCTTCTCCGTATACGTGCGTCCCTTTTCGAGCTGGTCGATGAGGTGCCCAAGTACGATCAGCTTCTTTTTAAGTTGAGAAGGGATGTGCTTAAGCTTACCGTCCTGCGTGAAAAAATTGCGAATGATAGACTGCTTCAGGTTCTGGCGGGTGTCTTCGTTCTGCATGTTGGCTGACTCTCCTTTCTGATTTTTGAAAATGAGGTCGGCTGTCGCGCTGGCATTGCTGCGAATAAAATATTCGTTCAACGCGAAGTAAATCGTATTCTTCTCTCTGCGTTCGTGAATGAGACTGGCTTCACGAAGTTTAGCCGCATGATGAGTGATTGTAGCCGGAGTAACGCCTAATTTCTCCGCAAGCACTTGACCGTTCAGCTCCCCATCCCTCAGCAATATGAGCATACGAATACGCGTCGCGTCGGAAAGCGCTTTGTGGTAGGTGATAATTTTATCTAACTGCATGGCAGGACACCTTCTTTTCAAAAGCTAATTTATTAATCATCTAATTAGATAATAATTAAATTAGTTATCCAAGTCAAGACAGCTGCAGCGGAAGTGTTCAAAAGTTTATTATTTGGTCCTAGTCATGTAAAATAATCTATAAAGTAATCATCTTGGTTATTGATTAAAAAAGGGGATTGGCCTAATAATGCGTGTACTTATTATGACGGCAGTAGCGCCTGAAAGGGATGCTGTACAGCGGGGGCTTGGCCATGACAGCAGGTTTGAATTCGCATTGGCCGGCGTAGGCCTTGCAGCAGCAGCCGTTAATGGCGCAATGGTGCTTGCCGCAGCACAATATGATTTGGTTGTTATATTCGGTATTGCCGGCGGATTTCCCGGACAAGCGGAGATCGGATCGCTTGTTGTCGCGAGCGAAATTATCGCCGCGGATCTTGGCGTGGAGCTGCTGGACGGCTTCAGCTCCCTCGACGACCTCGGCTTCGGCACAACGCGCATCAGCGTTGCGGTCGATACAGCCGAGCGATTGACGGCGGCGTTCACGGCCGCCGGTCTTAGCGCGCGCACTGCGCCAGTGCTCACGGTAGCGACGGCCACCGGGACGGCCGCTACCGCAGCTGCGCTTGCGGCGCGCGTGCCTGGAGCTGCTGCCGAAGCCATGGAAGGCTTCGGCATTGCCACGGCCGCCGCCTTGCGCGGCGTGCCTGTGATTGAAATCCGCGCGATTTCCAACGCGGTCGGTCCACGCGACCGCGATGCCTGGCGCATCGGCGACGCTTTACAAGCTTTAGAAGCAGCAAGTTCAGTCTTAGCGGAGGTGCTTTAAAATGAAAATTGCGTATTCACCTTGTCCCAATGATACATTTGTTTTCCACGCTTGGGCGCACGGCTTAATCCCCGGTGCTCCAGAGCTGGATGTCTTATACGCCGACATCGATATTACGAACAAGCTGGCTGCCGAAGGCACTGGCCCCGATGTGCTCAAAATCTCTTACGCCGCACTCCCATGGGTGCTGAAGGATTACGCCCTGCTGCCCTGCGGCGGCGCCTTGGGCAGAGGCTGCGGCCCGCTCGTGCTGACGCAGTCCGGCGCAGCAGATCCTGACCCGGCCCAGCTCAGCGGCCGCCGGGTCGCAGTGCCAAGCGAGCGCTCGACCGCGTACTTGCTGTTCCGCCTGTGGGCGGAACAGAATGTTCCCGGCGGCGTCGGTGAAATCGTGGTCATGCCGTTTCACGAGATCATGCCAGCAGTGCGGGACGGCCGCATTGACGCCGGCCTTGTGATTCATGAAGCGCGCTTTACTTACCCGTCGTACGGGTTAGCGCTTCTCAAGGATTTGGGCAGTTGGTGGGAAGAAGACACCAACTTGCCGATCCCGCTCGGCGCCATTGTAGCGCGGCGCTCGATGGATCTTGAGGCGCTTGCGGGCTGGGCCCGCGCCTCCGTGGAGTACGCGTGGGCGCATCCGGAAGCTTCGCGCGACTACGTGATGCAGCACGCGCAGGAGATGGACCCGCAGGTCGCTCAGGCGCACATCGACCTGTACGTGAACGAGTTCACCGCTAATCTTGGCGATGACGGCTACGGCGCTGTGTTGACCTTGCTTCAGCGCGCAGCAGAGGCAGGCATTGTGCCGCAGATGGATTATGCGGCACTGTTGAAGTAGGCTTTGCTCTGCCTCACCTTTGCTCTGCCCTGCACCAACCGTCGTACCAAACAGGGGAACTACAGTCCCCTATTCAAGCACAAAGCCGCCATTTTCGGCAGCAAAGGGAACTGGAGTCCGCTATTCTCCCGATTCTCGGAGAAAATCGACCACCAGAACGGAAATAGCGCCCTGTAGTTCCGCTATGTTAGCTATTACCCGCCAATTAAGCCAAACAGCGACCTGTAGTTCCCTCCGGGGAGCCCCCAGGCAGCATTGCCCACGAAAAAGAGGACCGAAATTCCAACAACCTTGGAATCTCGGTCCTCTTTTCATATTGTTGAATTCATCCAATCAAATTCTGCGGCTGCCCTTCAAGGAAAGCGCGCACATTGCTAACCGCTATCGTCATCAGCCTAGCCCGCGCTTCTTTGGTTGCCCAAGCAATATGCGGGGTAATAAGCACATTTCGTGCATGCAGCAAGGGATTATCCGGCATAGGCGGCTCAACAGTTAATACGTCGAGTCCGGCACCTGCCAGACGCCTTTGGTTCAAAGCCTGCGCAACATCGGCTTCATGCAGAAGACCGCCTCTTGCCGTATTTATAAGAATAGCCGTTGGCTTCATAAGTGCAATTCGATCTGCGTTAATAAGCTCTTTGGTCTCAGGAGTCAACGGACAGTGGAGAGAGATGACATCGGACTGCTGCAGAAGCTCACCCAGCGGAACCCAAGTAAGACCATCGACAGGCTCAGGCGTACGTCTACCGCTGCCTGTTGCAACTACGTTCATGCCCATAGCCTTCGCGATGAGTGCTGTTTGTTTGCCAATTTGACCTAGGCCGATAAGCCCTATCGTTTTGCCGCTTAGCTCCATGAGAGGAGATACGGTGTAGCTGAAGTCGATTGAGTTCGACCAATCTCCTTTTACAACGCTGTCACTATGCTGTTGTACGCGATGGCAAAACTCCAGCAGCAAAGCAAAAACCAGCTGAGCAACAGATTGCGTGCTGTAAGCAGGAACATTGGTCACAAGAACGTTGTGCTCCTTAGCCGCTTGTAAATCAATGATGTTATAGCCCGTAGCAAGGACGCCGATGTAGCGGAGCTTCGGCAGTTGCTGCAGTGTGGCAGCGGAAAGCGGCGTCTTGTTCGTTAACACGATGTCAGCGTCAGCCGCGCGATCGGCAATCTGTGATTCAGCGGTGCGCTCGTAGACAGTAACCTCTCCGAGAGCGTGTAAACCATCCCAGTCCAAATCGCCGGGATTTAACGTATAACCGTCAAGCACAACAATTCGCATTTTGTGAAATCTCCTAATTATTTATTTTTTTGAGGGCAATTCACGGAAAGGGTTCATGAACAGCTTCGGAATGTTCGTCTCAAAACGCAGGAGCTCACCCGTTGTCGGATGCAAAAAGGCAAGTACACGCGCATGAAGTCCGAGGCGGCCAATTTCCTTCGTTTTCGAACCATATTTCTTATCGCCGACGACAGGGTGTCCGATGTCCTGCATATGGACGCGGATTTGATTTTTACGCCCTGTTTCCAGATTAACTTCAAGCAGGGAGAAGCTCCGGTTTGCTTGTAGTGTTTTGTAATGTGTTACTGCGTGTTGGCCGTCATTTGGGTAAGGTGTTGAGTACATTTTAAGAGATTTGGCATGCTCCTTCAGCCAGGAAGAAATCGTGCCCTCTGATTTTTTGACCAACCCTTCCACCAGGGCTACGTAGGTACGCTCTTTCACGCTATCCTGCCAGGTGTTTTGCAGGTGCTGCTGAGCCTTTTCGTTTTTGGCGAACATCATGACGCCTGACGTATCCCGATCGAGTCTATGCACAACGAAAATCCGGGCTTTCGGATCATGGTTGCGCACATGTGCCGTGAGTTGGCGGTAGGCGGTAATTTGATTTTCTTCTGGATTGGTCGCGATTGATAGTAGACCAGTGTCCTTTTGAATAACGATAACATCCTCATCTTCGTGCATAATGGACATCCCGGCGAGAGGGATATTTTCCACAATCTTCTCTTTGCTAATCGTTACCGTTTGCTCAGGCTGCAGGGGGTGATTGTAAGCTGTGATGGCTTTTCCGTTCACCGAAACTTGACCGCGGGCGAGGGTGGCTTTCACGGAATTTCGGCCTACGCCGGAAAGTTTTTCTAATAAAAAGGGCAGAAGCTCCGTTGCTTCCTTAACCGTATACTGGCGAGTGTTCGCCTCCGTGACGGCCTTGATTGAAACAGGTTTATGAGTTTGGTTCTTGTTGATTTTGAGCTTGGGGTTATGATTTTGGTTTTTGTTAGGGCTTTGATGATTACCTTGCTTTTTGGGCATAAAAATGACCTCCTTTTCAATACATACGCACGCCGATCTAATCGTGTATGTTTAACAATATATCATGTTCACAAAAACAATAGAAACGTTAGCACGGAATTTCATGTGTGAATAAGCTTAAAGCTCAGCTTCTGTAACTTTTGTGTAACCGCCGAAAGCGTATAGTAAGAACATATAAATAGAAATTATACTCCTTATATAGATGGAAGGGCGGGTGCTTTTCAAAATGGGCAAATCGACCGATTTCTTAACGTTCCGGCAAGCACGCAGGATCTTCATGCAAGGGATTCAATTTTTGTATAGAACGAGAGCAATCACGAATGTTCGGGAGCAAACCAGCGAAACGCCGCATTTCCTTACAGATGCAAGCCACTCTGGCGCTAGTCAGGGTTTTCTTGCGGTGACGAACCATTATATCGCATTCTTTGACCGAAATAAAAAAACGATGCAAATGTTCCCTTTGCTGCATATAACAGGCTTTGGCTTTGATACGATCGATTCTGAGCCTGTTGTCTGGATTGAGGGATCTTTTGAGCAGGGTACAGGCCGTTATTGTTGGCACGCAGGGAAGCAGAAACAGTTCATAGAGGCCGTCAAGGAGCAGATGGAAAAAGGCGTTGTTGCCAAAGAAATAGCAGCAATTAAGCGTAATCAAGCCAAGCTGGACTCGTATATGGCAGCTATGAATTCGAGATTAAATGATAACTGCGAATTGATCTTGTGCAGCTCTAAAATCACAATCGACGACAAGGCGGACACGTTATTGCAAAATATGCAGGTTATGCTAGAAACGATGTGGGAGGTTTTCTTGACGGGTGCAGCGCCGCAATTGCGAACTTTGGATGAGGAAGAAACACAGCTGCTGAGAGACAACATCATTTGTTATGCAGCAATTAAAGGCAATCGGATTGCCAAAATCGTTCTGGAGGCCAGGGGGTACAGGCTGCCTGCGGAAGATGTCTTCATAGAAAGCGATGCCTTCATTGATGAGTATTACAAAGCGGTGTTATCTCCGTTTGAAGTTCTGGGGTTGGTGTATGAGGATGTGCTAGCTGTCTACCAAAAGTTTTTTCCCGAAACCCGTTTGCATCAAGAGCAGGTTTTAATGATTGTTTCCGAGGCTATTAATCTAGGCTACAGAGTTACCATTGCCAACGCTATGGTTATTGTCAAAACGCAACTGCGTATTGCGAATTAAATATAAAGCTTGGGAAAGTGCACTCTGCGGATTGCGCTTTTTTCGTATGGAAAGGTTGAAACCTACAAAGATTTTTGTACAGCTAGTCATATTGTTTAAAAGTCCCGTTCCTTATATGATAGAACCTAACATAGAACGGAATGGTGGTGCATCGGTGTCTTTTGCGCAAGTCAATGGCGTTAGCCTCTACTACGAATTTATTACATCCACGCGCGACTCCGAAGAAACGATTGTTTTTTTACATGGAAATGGTTTTGACTCCTCACGATGGGGACACTTGATTGACGGGTTAAAAGAGGATTATCATCTTCTGCTTGTAGACCTGCGTGGGTGCGGAAAAAGTGAACCAACTTTAGGCGAAATATCGTGGGACCTGCTTGTCAATGATATTTATACGCTGATCCAGCAGTTGAATCTACCCAATTTTCACCTGATAGGACATAGTTTTGGAGGGGCCTTGGCCATTTTCTTCGCCATTCGGTACCCGAAATTAGTGAAGTGCCTCATCCTTATCTCGATTAATGTGCTGTTTCCGGAGATGAATGGGAGCAGGGTCATTAAGGACTATATTGCTTTGATTGAAAAGTATGGCATGGCCTATATCCTCCAACATTTTCTCCTGCCTTCCTTAACGGTCTATCCCTTTCGACATAAGGAAGCTCAGCGTTTGTATAACATGTATGTAGACGTGCCCATTGAAAGTTATACCAAATTATTTACCTTACAAATTGAGCAACGGCCAATAAGCGAATTGTCATTGATTCAAAGCCCAACTCTGCTCCTTGCTGGGGAATGTGATACTGTTTATCCTTCTGCTTTCCAAAATATGACGGCCGAGCTTATTCCGGATGCTACGTTTTATGTCGTTCCAAATGCGGCGAATGCGATATTTATCGATCAGCCTGATGTAACCGTGCAGTGGATCAGAGGCTTTATTCAAAGGAAGAGTTCAGCAGAAGCTGTAAGCGTGGAACCATCGGAAATTGCAAGTTCTGTCCAACACATGTGGGATTCTTTCTTGCAAACCTTGCTCCCTGTTAAAAAAAACACGGAACCCGTCATGAAAGTGGAGCTTTTGTTCGGATTTCGAGTAACCTTGAATGGACAAGAGATTTTGGATGGTTGGAACAAACGGTATGCCCAGAACATTTTCGTCTACCTGGTTCTACACCCTTCATCGACCAGAGAGGATCTGTGTGATGCGATTTTTCCAACGATAC
Source organism: Paenibacillus sp. J22R160 (assembly GCF_059692135.1). Classification (NCBI taxonomy): domain Bacteria; kingdom Bacillati; phylum Bacillota; class Bacilli; order Caryophanales; family Paenibacillaceae; genus Paenibacillus; species Paenibacillus sp. J22R160. The sequence continues at coordinate 110,492 of NZ_JCAUAU010000014.1, forward strand.
CGTTACCCATTGCCTTGAACAATTTAAAAGTGTATCTTAACTATTTGAAAAAGTTGCTCACCTACGGTCAAGATCAAGACTCCATTTTGAAAACGGATCGTAAGCACTTATATCTGCAGTGCAAAATTGAGTGCGACCTTCTTGATTTTTTTGAACATATCAAACAGACCCTGCATCACGAAGAAAATGAATCCGCAATGTACGATAGCTGCAATAGATTGTTTCGTTTTATGCGCCATAAGGAAATTATGCCAGGTGTTTTTGATCAATGGTTCATTGAGAAGAAAGCAAGCGCTGAACTCAGGCTTGGCGTTCTTGCGGCTTGGATGTCTGAACAGGAGAAGAAGCGGGAAAATTTCATGAAAGCAGCCGAATTTCAAAAACTTGCTACTTATTATACAAGCGAAGAAGAGTAAGAGGGAGCTTAATCAGCTGCCCTCTTTTTTGTGCACAGAAAGTGTGCTCCCCGCGAAAAATTCCCCCTGCAGTCGCACATGCTCAAAGGGTAAATGCGGGTTGGCGATGCGCCAGAGCATCCGGTCAGCGGCACGATAGCCCGATTCTCGGATTGGCAGCTGCGGGCGTGAGCATAAAGGGAGCGTATCGGTCTGCTCATTCAAGAGCGCGACGAACGAGCATTGCTGCGGAATCAGGGCGCCCATTCGGCGCAGGGCATAGTACACTGGCGCAGCCTCCTCGTCGATGCCGCAAATAACGGCCGTTGGCTTGAACAGCTGATAGAGCTGCTCGACATCTTGCAGCCATTTGTCCGTGCCGTCGCGATTGGTCGCGTGCTCCTGCGGATGGACAGCATAGCCGGCTTCCTTCATCGCTTCGCAGAACGCTTGCCATCGAATAACAAAACCCCTCTGATCTTGCGTATCTCCCACGTACAGAATCGTCCGATGTCCCATTCGGACTAACCTGCGTACGGCCTGAAACATCGCTTCGTAAACATCCCAAATGACACTGTCCACTCTGGATTCCGGTGGGGGGTAATTGAGCAAAATCCGTGGCAGTGGCAGCTCCAGCAGCTTCTGCTCGAGCAGATCGTGATTCATTCGGGGCGCGATGAAAACCCCCTCTGCATATAGCAGCTCCTGATCTTCCGCCCAGGTTTCAAATCGCGATGGCGTTAGATCCGGCGGGATAAGCAGCGGCTGGACGGTATGTCCGAACTCCATGAACCTTTCATGGAGGCCTTGCAGCAGCAGGCGATTGAAATTCAAGGACTGCTTGTTTTGGATGAGTACGAATCTGCGTTGAACAACGGGATAAGGCGGGATATGGTCGAGCTGCAGCGTTTGCTTCTGATCTTTGGTCATATAACCAAGCTCCCGCGCAAGCTTAAATACTTCACTTCGTGTTTGTTCGGACATGCCAGGTAATCCGCGAAGTGCCTTGGACACTGTTTGAATCGTTAGGCCAAGCTGAGCAGCGAGATCATGGAGCGTGATTCTTTTACGCATAAGTTCCGGAGTCCCCTTGTACAAGTATGTAGTAATTTTAAACTAATTTTAAACTAAATTGAAAGTTAAATATCATCTATACTTGGGAAAAGCGAGATAGTGGCCTGAATTTAAAACGGGGGAGAAATCCATATGAACAAAATGATAGAAGCGGATATCGTTGTTGTTGGTGGCGGTCCAGCGGGTGTTAATGCGGCTATTGCTGCAGGGCGGAGCGGGGCTAAGACGGTTTTGATCGAGAAGTATGGGTTTATTGGCGGGATGTCAACCGCGGCGCTTGTCTATCCATGGATGACCTTTCATACAACGGACGGCAAGCAGGTGATCAAAGGGCTTGCTCAGGAGATTATCGATCGACTCATGGCGATGAATGCTTCCCCGGGGCATCTCCGAGATACCGTTGGATTCGTGAACACCATAACGCCTTATCACCCTGAGATTTACAAAGTGCTGGCAGTGGATATGCTCAAGGAAGCGGGTGTAAAACTGCTTTTCCATAGCTTTGTCGATCAGGTGGAAACCGTCAATAACCGCATTCAATGGGTGCAGCTCACGTCCAAATCCGGAAGAATCGATGTGCGCGGCAAAATATTTATCGACACGACGGGAGATGCTGATCTCGCTTACTTGTCTGGTGCTCCGTGCCTGCAAGGTCGTGACGGGGATAAGCTGACACAGCCGATGACGATGAAATTCCGTATGCGCGGTGTGGATTTGGCCAGAGTGAAACAGTACATGATTGACCATCCGGATGAGTTTTATAAAAAAACACCGTTCTCCGAACTGGCTGAGCTGCCATTGTCTGGTGTTCTGGGTTACTTCAAGCACTGGAAGGAAGCGAATTTGCCGATCAATCGCGATCAGGTGCTTTTTTTCACAGGACCTGAAGATGACGAAGTACTGGTCAATACTACGCGCGTTCAAGGGCTTGACGGTACCAATGTGGAGGATTTGACCGAAGCGGAGGAGCTTGGACGCAAACAGGTGTTGATGGTGGCGGAATTCATGAGAAATAACCTGCCCGGTTTCGAAAAAGCGTCGATTTCATCCGTCGGTGCCCAGATCGGCATTCGAGAAACGCGACGTATTGATGGGCAGTACGCTTTGCAGGTTGACGATGTCGTGCAAGGTCGCCATTTTGAAGATGTCATCGCGCGGAGCGGGTATCCGATCGACATCCATGATCCTTCCGGCAAAGGCGTGACCGCAGCTTGGGTCAATGGCGATGGCGCCTATGACATCCCTTACCGCTGCCTGCTTCCGCAAAAGATCGAGAACCTGCTTACCGCAGGTCGCTGTATCTCGACGACGCACGAAGCGTTAGCTACGACGCGCCTGACTCCGAGCTGCATGGCAACGGGGCAAGCGGCCGGCTCTGCTGCGGGTCTTGCGATTAAGCGCGGCGTGTTGCCGGGCGAAATCGATATTGCCGAGCTGCAGGCTGATCTCGTGCAGGGCGGAGCGCTGCTCTCTTAGGCTTAAATCGAGCCAACTCCCCGGCTGAGACGATGTTTTACGTCCACTCCGTTTCACGGTACCAAGGGGACACTCCGGTTAGCTGCCTTAGCTGAAATAGATGGAGAAACTACCGCTACTCTGCGCTGTTCTGCGGCAGGGAATGAAATAGCGGTAGAATCTCCAGCTAAATCATCGGCAGTTACCACGAAATCTGCGAGATTGGTGAAATTAGCGGTAGAAATTCCAGTTAATTGGTAGATAATGGATCGGATTCTGGGGAATAGCAGGAGTAATCGGCGTTAATTACAAGTGGTCCTTACGCTTAGTTTCACAGTTCCTATGGGACGCTCCGGTTATCCGCCTCAGCTGAAATAGAAGGAAAAATTACTGGTAATCGGGCTGCTCGCATAGGCAGGCGGAGGTTAGTAACGAGCCGCTGCCCCATCAGACGATGTTTTACATCACAGTATGCCGCCCCCACACATCGGGAATACTTACACTTACCTACTTTATACCCCAATGGGTGAGAAAGGGCGGGAATTCCCTATGCTTTTATATCAACTAGCGCAGTGGTTTGAAGAACGCACGTCCCTGCAGCAGGCGCTGCAAAGCGGAACGGCGGAGAGCACCAGCGATCTGCAGCTAAGGATTCAAGACGTCGAGCAGCAGCTGCACGCTCATGCCGAAAGATGGAAAAATGCCATCGAAGAAGCCTCATACTTACAGTTTCCCTATGAAAATCCGCAGCTGGATGATGATATGGTGCTGTAACTTACAAAGCGCGACTTACTTCGCTCCTTTGTATTTCCTCGGTTTTCGTGTAGAATTAGAGAGTACGATAAACGAGAATAGAACGAGGTCTTTTTACAATGAAAGTACTAGTAACGACACTGAATGCCAAATTCATTCATACATCCTTGGCGCTGCGCTATTTGAAAGCGTTCTGCGAAAAGGATTTTGATGTTGAAATTACCGAATATACGATCAAAGACCCAGTGATGAACGTTGTCTCCGACCTGTACCAGAAGGCGCCGGACGTGCTGGGCTTTTCCTGTTACATTTGGAACATTGAAGAAACGATTCATATTATTAAAATGATTAAGAAAATCAGGCCTGAGATTCTCATCGTGCTCGGCGGTCCTGAGGTATCTTACGATACGGACTACTGGATGGAACGCATTCCAGAAGTCGATTTTATCGTTATGGGTGAAGGCGAAGAGACCTTCCACCAATTGCTGACTGAAATTTCGACAACGCGCAAATATCACTTCGTGTACGGGCTTGCGTACCGCAAAGGCGAAGAAGTCGTGCTGATGCCGGGCAGACCGAAGCTCAAGCTCGACGATATCCCGTCTCCGCACCGGTTTACCGAAGACTTGCCAAGCTTGGCTAATCGCGTCGTGTATTTCGAAACGAGCCGCGGCTGCCCGTTCTCTTGCCAATTCTGTCTCTCCAGTATTGAAGTGGGCGTACGCTACTTTGATATGGAACGGACGAAGTCGGACCTTTTGTATTTAATTGATTCTGGCGCGAAGTTGATCAAGTTCGTTGACCGGACTTTTAACATCAAACGTGACTACGCGATGGAAATTTTTGAGTTTTTAATCGCCAATCACCGCGGCGTCGTGTTCCAATTCGAGATTACGGCGGACATTATGCGACCGGAGGTTCTTGATTATTTGGCTGAAAATGCGCCGCCGGGCACGTTCCGTTTTGAAATCGGCGTACAGTCGACGAATGACACCACGAATGAGCTGGTGCAGCGAAGACAAAACTTCATGAAGCTGAGCCGAACCGTCTCCAAGGTGAAAAACAGCTTCAAAATCGATCAGCATCTCGATCTAATCGCGGGTCTGCCGGAAGAGGACTACCATTCATTCCGCAAGACGTTTAATGATGTATTCGAGCTAGGTCCGGAAGAGCTGCAGCTTGGTTTCCTCAAAATGCTGCGGGGCACCGGGATGCGCAAAGACGCGCATAAGTATGGCTACGTGTATATGGATCATGCGCCGTATGAGATCCTCGGGAATGACATCCTCCCTTTTACCGATTTGATTCGTATCAAGCGGGTTGAGGATGTGCTCGAGAAATATTGGAATGCGCACCGCATGGACCATACGGTCAAATATTTGATTGCTCATGAATTCGAGTCGGCATTTGACTTCTTCCAAGAATTCGGAGACTTCTGGGAAGGCCGCGGCTGGCAGAAAATCGGGCATCAGCTCGAGGACCTATTTACCCGCTTGCGCGAGTTCCTCCTTCAACGTGAAGCGAAGAATATGCCAGTGATCGAAGGTCTCATGAAGCTGGATTATTTCCTGGGTCATAAGTATAAGCCGCGTAAAATCTGGTGGGATTTCACACTGGAGAAGTCCGAGCAGAACGCTTACCTCAAGCTTTTGGCTGAGCGGCCAGAGCTAGCAAGCGGCGACTTTCAGCTTCTTCGCATCAATGAGAAAGATCTCCACAAGCATGCGATGCTTGAGGTGCTGCCATTCGCTTTGCAGACGTATCTGCAAACCGGAGAGATTGATACCTCCAGCCATGAGCTGCTTATCGTACACTTTCCGCCGGATGCCCAGCTTCCGGCTAGCTGCTACAGCATGCCGAAGCACCAGACTGCGATTGTATAAAAGTAAGCCCCACGCCCATCGTCAAGATGATGGGAGCGGGGCTTTTTTTCGCATAAAAACGTACCTTTTCAGGGTAATCTAGGGGAGTTGACCCACAAGCTGCTTACTACATGGCCTCTAAGATGAAAGGAGATTTGCTGCATGATCGAAACGAAGAATGAACTGGAAGAACAGATTGAAAAGGTTCTAGACACAAATCAAATCTGCTCGTTTGCTACGATTGAAGGAACGAAGCCCAAAGTCCGCTATATGGCGCTGCATCATGAAGGGCTGACCCTGTATTTGGCCACGAATCGGAAGACGGATAAAGTGGATGAGGTGAAGGACAATCCCAATGTCCATATCTTGGTCGGGTATGATGGGATTAAGTCCTCTGACATTTTGCAGATTCAAGCGACAGCGACGATAAGCAAGGACAATGCGCTGCGCGAAAAACTATGGACAGAAGAAATGGCAAAGTGGTTTGATGGCCCTCAGGATCCTAATTACGTCGTCCTCGACATAACGCCTTCTTACATGGAATATAGGAACGGAGAGGCTGAACCGCAGATTTGGAAGGGCTAAATCAATGTTTTCCTGAAAAAACCATTGACCACAGGTAAGGTTCAATGATACGATTGAAAAAATTTACCTATGGATCGATGAGGAGGAAATTGTAAAGTGGCTACGTATTACTTAGAACCGTCCCGCACATTCAGCGAGTTTCTGTTAATTCCTAACCTTACAACGAAGGCTTGTACGCCGGCGAATGTAAAGCTCAAAACACCGCTTGTCAAATTCAATAAAGGCGAGGAGCCTGCCATCTCGCTCAATATCCCGTTTTCATCTGCTGTCATGCAAGCCGTATCCGATCATGGAATGGCGATTGCTTTGGCGCGTTGTGGCGGGATTTCATTTATTTTTGGCTCGCAGTCGATCGAAGAGGAAGCACAAATGGTACGGAAAGTGAAAGGGTATAAGGCTGGCTTCGTTGTAAGCCGTTCTAACTTGAAGCCCGATCATACATTAAGCGATGTGCTGGCATTGAAAGAAGAGACTGGCCATTCCACAGTAGCGATTACTGATGACGGTACAGCTAATGGTGTGCTGCTAGGTATTGTCACAGGTCGCGATTACCGGAAAAGCCGTGATCCACTGGATCGTCCGATTTTTGAATTTATGACACCTTTTGATAAGCTGATTTACGGAAAATCGGGTATTTCCCTATCAGAAGCGAACAATTTAATTTGGGATCACAAGCTCAACTGTTTGCCCATTGTCGATGAAGAGTTGAAGCTCGAAACGCTTGTTTTCCGCAAGGATTACGATGAGCACAAAGAAAATCCGATGGAGCTTCTTGATGCGAACAAAAGTTATATTGTTGGTGCAGGAATCAATACCAAGGATTATAAAGAAAGAGTTCCTGCTCTCGTTGATGCGGGAGTAGACATTCTGGTCATCGATTCCTCTGATGGTTACAGCGAATATCAGCGCGAAACGGTTCAGTATGTGAAAGAAAATTTCAATGTGAAAATCGGGGCTGGTAACGTTGTCGACCGGGAAGGTTTCCTGTACCTCGTAGAGTCAGGCGCGGATTTCGTGAAAGTAGGAATCGGTGGCGGTTCGATTTGTATCACACGGGAACAAAAAGGGATCGGCCGCGGCCAAGCGTCCGCCATCATGGAAGTTGTCGAAGCCAGGGACGAGTATTTCAGAGAAACAGGGACTTACATTCCGATCTGTTCCGATGGTGGTATCGTGCATGACTACCACATTACTCTAGCCTTAGCGATGGGCGCGGATTTCGTGATGCTGGGCAGATATTTCGCCCGTTTCGATGAAAGTCCAACGAGAAAGCTGAAGGTAGGCAACAACTTTGTGAAAGAGTACTGGGGGGAAGGCTCCAACCGTGCCCGCAACTGGCAGCGTTACGATACAGGCGGCAAAAGCAAGCTTTTATTCGAAGAAGGCGTTGATTCCTACGTGCCTTATGCAGGAAGCCTGCAGGAGAACCTGGACAAGACACTTGGCAAAATTAAATCCACCATGTGCAACTGCGGATCGCTTAGCTTGGATGAGCTGAAAAGCAAAGCGAGAATTGCTCTTGTTTCAGCAACCAGCTTAGTAGAGGGCGGCGCTCATGACGTTATCTTAAAAGAAAGCTCCTTGTCGGAAGAATAGACGGGTACTTATAAAATAAAAAGCGCTCCGCCGCATCGCATTGATGTCGGTTGGAGCGTTTTTTTGTAGGTAATAGAGCGCGTACGCTTAAATGATTAAGGCAAGTAGCTGCGAATTACCGTCATGCTGCCTTCAAGCGCATAGCTGCCCAGATTGGCTGGAAGCAAGAAGCAATCGCCTGGCTTGGTGGAGATGCTGCCATCTTCCCATTGAAGCGCTCCATTTCCTTCAGCAATGACGAGGATCACGAAGCTCTCAGGCGATGTGCTAAGCTCCCACTTGGGCCCTACTACCCCTTTTTCGACGATGAAAAAAGGAGATTCAGCCAGCGTCAACCAAGTGCCGGTTTCGGTTAGGTTTGTTTTCATGCGCGTGGAGCCTGAGCCTTCATAGGCAATGACATTCAGTGAATCTTCAATATGAAGATCGCGCGGCTTGCCATCCAATCCAGGACGGTTATAGTCATACAGACGATAAGTCGTATCTGAGTTTTGCTGAATTTCTGCTACCAATACGCCAGCACCTAGTGCATGAACAGTTCCGGCAGGGATATAGAAGGAATCACCTGCTTCTACAGGAACTTCTTGCAGGCAGTCCAAGATACGATTCTCGCTAATGGCTTGCGCTAAGCTTTCGCGTGTAACGCCTTCCTTCATGCCATATATAATTTTGGCACCGGGCTTGGCATCTAGGATGTACCACATTTCGGTTTTGCCTAGTTCTCCCGCGGCCAAATTGTGATAGTGATCATTGGGGTGAACTTGAACGGACAGATCGTCTTCACAATCCAAAAGTTTAATCAGGAGTGGGAAACGTCCGTTTTTTTCGGAAAAGCCTTTGGTGCCGAATAACGTTTTACCGTATTTCTCGCGGATTTCATCCAAACCAAGGCCTTCAAGTTCTCCGTTAATAACTTTCGTTGTTCCGTTCGGGTGGTCGCCGATCATCCAGCCTTCGCCAATCGCGCCTTCCGGCAACTGAAATCCAAACTTCTCCAGGGCTCTGCCTCCCCAGACACGTTCTTTCATCTCAGGTTGAAATTGTAGCGGGTATGATTTCACTGCTATCCCTACTCTCTATGTATTTAATAAGTAGTAAAAATAGTAAATCTACTACCTATGTAGCATTATACCATGGGTCTATCTTTTTTCTAGAGCCAAGAGATAGGGGGCATGCGTACTAGTATTCATAAATTGATAGCGCAGCACCTGATAAGCTGAGAGCGGGAGCTGCTGTGCCCAAGCTTCGACGGCAGTCGCTTCTTCGGAGCCGCCATTGTGCCCGCTGTACAGCACGATGGTGACAATTCCGCCTTTGCGAAGCAGGCGGAGCGCGGCTTCCAGAGCAGGAAGGGTCGATTCCTGCTTAGTGATCGTTGCCGAATCGGCGCCAGGCAGGTAGCCGAGGTTGAATGTGACCGCGGCTACCTTGCCATGGCGGTCATCCGGCACTACTGTTTCCATGAGCTCATGGCTGCATAAGCTCATGTGCACAGAAGAAGATGCGTCTGGAAGATCCTTCTCCAGACGCATCTTGGTTTGATCCAGCGCTTGCTGCTGGATATCGAAGCCGTACACACGGCCGCGGCGCCCCACCTGCTTCGCAAGGAAGACGGTGTCTACGCCGTTGCCGAGTGTCGCGTCAATGGCGGTATCGCCTGGTTGAACACGCTGGCCGATTAGTTGATGAGCAAAGCCCAAAACAGAAACAAAACCCATACGAAGAAAGCCTCCATGCTGATTGTGCTTGTGAGCGACAGTTATTTTTTGGCGGCCAGCCAGGTGGCCAGCGCTTCGATTTCTTCGGCCTTTAACGCTTTTTGGAAAGGTGGCATATCGCCACTGCCCTTGTTGATTTGCTGCACAATCTCATCTTTGGTTTTACGCGAACCGACCTTCGTCAGGTTCGGCCCGAAGTCCCCTTCAAGGCCAGCCCCATGGCAGGCCATGCAGTTGTCCTTGAACAGCGCTTGCGCCTGCGCCGCTGTCGTAACACCGGCATCCGTAGCCTGCGGCTTCGCGGATGGGGTAGGCGCCGCGCTCGCAGGCGCGGGCGTCGGGGTAGGCACCGGCGTCGGCTTCGCCGTAGCCGACGCCGGTGGCGGCGCAGCGGTTGGTGCCGCTGCGCTAGGTGTTGCAGCCGCTGCGCTTGGCTGCGGCGTACTGCTTACCGCCGGCACTGGCGTAGCCGGCGTTGTTGTAGCTGCCGCTGGCGTAGCCGCGGCTGTTGGTGTCGCCGTCTGCGCGGCAGGCGCAGGCGTGGCACTCGCCGCCGCGGATGGTGACGGCGCTACAGAAACTGGCGCCGCCGTTTGGGGCGCCGCTCCGCATCCTGACATGACTAACATGAATCCAACAAAAGCTGCTCCAACCCTTTTCTTCATTGCACCCATCTCCTTTATATAAGCTCTCACTATATAATAGGAAACGGTTCGAAATCGAAATGGGTTTGATCTGGCCGTTATTTATTTGTTGGCTTTACCTTTCCAATATTTGCCTTGCCATGTATTTCGTTCTGTTAATAGCTTGTCGAAGCTATTAAGCACTTCCCACTTTTTAAGGCTCCACATCGGCCCAATCAGCAAATCGCGTGGAGCATCTCCAGTTAATCGATGAACGATCATTTCCGGCGGCAGAAACTCAAGCGTATCGACAATGAGCTTCACATACTCATCTTTTTCAAGAAATTCGAGCAGTCCGGCTTCATATTGTTTCACCATAGGCGTTTTACGCATTAAATGAAGCAAATGAATTTTGATGCCCTGTACATCCATTTGAGCGACAGCTCTGCCGGTGTCTAGCATCATTTCATGGGTTTCCCCAGGCAATCCGTAAATAATGTGCGCACACGTACGGATATTATGCTTCCTAAGCTTGGCCACGGCATCCAAATAGCACTGAGTGTCATGTGCGCGGTTGATAAGCTGAGACGTTGATTCATGCACGGTTTGTAGGCCCATTTCGACCCAAAGATAAGTTCGTTGGTTCAGCTCAGCCAAATATTCGATAACATCATCCGGCAAGCAATCGGGCCGCGTAGCAATGGATAACCCTACTACGCCTGGCTGCTGTAAAATGACTTCATAATACTCGCGCAGCTGCTCCACGGGTGCATACGTATTCGTATAGGCTTGAAAATAGCCGATATATTGGGCTTCCGGCCATTTCTGATGCTGCAGATCTCTGATCTTGTTAAATTGCGTAACGAGATCGTCGCGGCGGCTTCCGGCAAAATCGCCAGAGCCTCTCGCACTGCAAAATGTGCACCCGCCAGTTGCAATATTGCCATCGCGATTCGGACAAGTGAAGCCAGCGTCCAGCATGACTTTAAACACTTTGCCTCCGAACGCTTCGCGCATTTCATAATTCCATGTATGGAAACGTTTATCTCCCCAGAGCTGAGGCGATTCTTGTATGATTGTAGACATCAGATTAGAACTCCCTTCCTTCCCCCTTATTGTAGCGAAAAATAAACATGAAAGCGACCCCTGCCTTTCCACCAACTTCCCCGTTAAAAGAGGGCTTATCAGAGCATGATAACTTTGCATGACGATCATATGCCGAGAGGGGAAATGAAAAAGTGAAAAAGTTTCGTACAGTGACATTGGCGGTAGCTTTAACGACAGCATTGAGCTTTGGGGCAGTTGGGGCGCACGCAAATATGAGTACACCGACTATGAACGCTCACACGGGTACTTCAGGGACAATGGGGACGGGGACTACGACAACATCGGGCTATACAGGCAGTAATTACGACGCTGTGACGGGGACTAGCGCGGGGACAGGCTTAATGAACGGAACGGGGACGATGACCAATACGAATACGTATAATGGAGTTACAACTCCGATTACAAGTCCGGTTGCTCCAACTACAACTACTAGTCCAAGCAACTACAACACTGGTAGGTACGGGGCAGATGGAACAACCACTAATACGTATACGGGGAAAAGTACGGGCACTGGCGTCTTAGGCCAAATTAACGGTTATGGCAACAATATGATGGATCGGATGAGTACGACCGGTACAGCGGGAACGAATCGCGGCAATTATGATACGTCATCATATCGCGCTTATGCGACCACAGCTACCGACAACAGTATGGATTGGGGATGGCTTGGTTTAGTAGGTTTAATAGGTTTGGCTGGATTAAGGGGAGGCAATAAACGGAGAGACGAGAGCTATAAGTAACTAATGAGCGCCTTCCTAACGGAGGGCGTTTTTTCTTTACATGTTTTGGGGGATGCGAAGCATTGGCAGCACTATTTCCCGTTACAATGTGATTAATCGGTTTGGTGAGACGGTGGATGAGGTGACGAAGTGGCGGCTCGGCAGTAAGGTCGAGGGCATACGTTGTATTTTATACAACATAATGGCGTGTTCTGACTGCGAATGCAGTCTTTCATTGCACAAAATACAACCATTTGTTGTAAAAAGGTGAGCTGTGAGCAGTTTAGTGCTTAAATCGTTGTATAAAGTACAAGATAGAGGCATGCTGAGGCTCAATTACAGCCAAATGATTGCACAAAATACAATATAGCACGCTGTTGCAACATATTCCTTATATTCCTTATCCCTCAAGCCCGAGTAGCTAAATATTAGGAAATGTTACAAGGCCGCTGACGGCAACGCCCGGAAACATCAATTTAACTAAGCTTTTTTGTGTTTTTTCTCATGATTTGCCATTCATAAAGATATCTTTCCAAACCAAAACTACTATTAAAATGCTGAAAAGATGAGATAATCATGATAACTACTTTTTCATCAGATACCTTGTCCGCCTGAGCTTACTGTGAGGGAAGCTCAGGCGCTAAGCAGCGGCGTGAAATATGCCGATCCGAATGTATCCCTTTGATTTTTTCCCAAGAATGGTCTATGATTTGTATTCGATAGCTTGTACGTGTAGGAGGCAAATAATAGATGCGGTTACGGGGAAGAAAAGGAATTCGAGAAGATATAGAACGCCAGAAGGAGCTCGTTATTCTCAATGCCAAAGATTATAAAGGCAAATGGGCCGAGCTGTTTGGCAATAATAACCCAATTCATGCTGAGCTTGGAATGGGGAAAGGGCGCTTCATCAGTGAGATGAGTAAGAAATATCCCGATATTAATTTCATTGGCGTGGATATGTATGATGAGCTGATTCGCAAAGCTAGTGAGAAAGCGAAGCTCGCTCATGAGATTAATACCGAGGAAGAAACAGATTCAGAAGAATCAGAGTTGGCGACGAACATCCCGAATTTGAAACTGATGCTGTTCAATATTGAACATATTGAAGAAGCTTTTGCTGAAGGAGAGCTGGAGCGGGTTTATCTGAATTTCAGTGATCCATGGCCGAAGAAAAAGCATGCCCGCAGACGTTTGACGCATCCGGGCTTTGTTGCCAAATATCAGCAAATTCTGAATGCGAACGGCGAGATTCATTTGAAAACCGATTCGCAATCGCTCTTCGAATTCTCGCTGAATTCTTTTGCCGATATGGGCTTAAGAATGCGTAATATTTCTCTGAATCTGCATGCTGAAGGGTTTCATCCGGATCATGTCATGACGGAATACGAAACGAAATTCGCGACAAAAGGCATGAACATTCACCGTTGTGAAGTTGTGATTGGTCAGGACGTTCTTGCTGCTCATCTCGATCAATTGAGTAAGGCAAAAGCAGAATAAACGCATAAAAAAAGGCTTTCCTACTTCTGCTGGCAGAAGAGGAAGCCTTTTTTGCGTTTAACCGACTGTTAACCCATCACTTGGAGAATGACCTCCGAACAATCAGCTGAAGGCGTATTCATGCGTTGCCTGTAATTCCAAACGCGTCTGGCCTGGACGTCCGTATATCGGCTAACGAGCATCGTCAACCAGCTCGAGATTGTATCGGCGGATCGGATGGGTTCACCGAAGCCTTGCTCGGTAAAATAGAGCACGTTCTCTTCCTCTTGTCCTGGGATCGGATCATAGAACAGCATCGGAATGGACTTAGCAAGACCCTCGGAACAGGTCATTCCACCTGGCTTGGTAACCAGTAAGTCCGAAACCTCCATTAATTTGTCAATATCTGGCGTAAATCCAAGCAAGCGGATGTTTGGATGCTGATAACGTTCGTCCGCAGCGAGTTTGGTTAATATTTTGGCATTATTTCCTAGGCAAAAGATGAACTGCACTCGGTCTCTCCATGCAATGAGATGCTCGCTGAGCGAATCGCCCCCGATTAAGCCCCAACCGCCGCCCATTACGAGCACTGTAGGCATCGCGGCTAACTGGAATTGCTGCCTAATTATCGCTTTATCGTGCGCGACGCGGAAGCTGGGATGGACAGGAATTCCTGTGATTTCGACCTGGGCCGCAGGGATGCCTCGTCCAAGCAGTTTGTTTTTGACATCCTCTGTCGAAACCATATATTTATTCACTTCACGGCTGACCCATGTCCCGTGCACATCATAATCCGTGATGACGGTGCAGAGCGGAATGGTAAGACCGGCTCTTTTGAGCCGTGACACGACGACGCTGGGAAATGGGTGTGTGCAGACGATGGCTTGAGGAGCCCAGCTCTGGATAATCTCCGCCGTCTGTGCGTAAAAAATGCGGTGCAGCGCTAATTGCGTTAACCGGTTTAACGATTTCTTGTACTGAGAGCGGTATAACCGACCGTAAAGCTTAGGACTTGTGGTCAGCGTCTTTTTGTAAGCCTGGATAATCCAAGGCGCAATTGTCGGATGCAGGAAAGACCCCAGTTCTAATACACGTGTTTCAATCGTTGTGCATCGCTTTTCTAAGCTTACAGCGAGCGCATAGGCTGCTTGAGTATGACCTGCTCCGAAACCTTCAGAGAGGATGAGAACCCGCTTTTTACCCTGCACAGCATCCATTCATTTTACCCCCATAAAGCTACAGTTGTTAGAGATGCTGCCGTGCCGATCAAACTACCAACGAAACAATCGGATGGATAATGCAGCCCTAGGTAGATACGTGATAGACCAACGATGAGCGCAAGCGGCAGAAGGATCATACCAAGAATAGGCATGGCTGCAATGAACGGAATGATGATCGAGAAAATAGCAGTTGTATGTCCAGACGGAAAGGAATGATCCGTTAATGGATTTTTGTATGTGATCGTCTGGGGATGAACCAGATAAGGCCGGAGCCGTGGATATTTCTTTTTAATGATAGCAACCGGTATGTGACTGATTGTTAGGGCTATGAGAGCTTGAATACCAGCTGTTTGCAGTGCTCCTTGCCCAAACAAGGCGCAGCAAAGTGAAAGGAAGATCGTCGCCGTCGCTCCTCCTAAATGCGTAATTCTAGAAAAGAAATGATCGAGGAAGAAGTGCTGAATACGTTGATTCACAAAGTGGAACATGCGTGTTTCATGATGCTGAAGCCAGTTCACGACTCTGCTCATGAGTAGTAGCCTCCTTCGAAACTTGAGATATCTGCTATTTCAAATTATAAAGAACATTTATTAAAGGGAGATTAACGCAGTAATAAATTTTTAGAAAAATGCGTTTACATTTTTATTATCGGGTAAAAAGGAGTATTCATGGAAATAATGGTAGAGTATTCCTTTTATTTTACCCTAAATGTCGAAGAGATATCCCGATCCAATGTGCCTAGATCAGTCATTTTGAAAACCCTTTCAATTTAGGATTATTAATATAAGCTGTCGATACAGCGCGGTTCAGGTTGAAAATGCCCGAAAGAAAGTCAGTGCTTAGGTCGTATGGCATCGATGCTAAGGAGTCCGTTATGCTGTAAGTCTGATGAGATGGTCCTCTTGAATGAGATTTTCGGATGACGGACTCTCTGCGTGAAAGTCCGGCGAATGTTATGAAGGATACCTCGGAATCTGTTCCAGGTGCCGTTATTGGATCGGACCCGGCAAAAGTTGTCAGGGGAAGCTCGGGTGACTTATAATAAACCCGAAACACATGAGGGGTTGCTGGTTGGTCTAAATGGTGAACTTTTTGTACACAATAAAATGAAAAACGTTGAAAACAGGACTTTAACGATCTGATTTCAAGCACATGCTGCAAAGTTTGTGTCCGTTCCCCTTAAATCTCCGAGAACTGGCTATTTTTCGGTTTTTGTAGACTTTGACAAACAGGGGGAAAGAGAGGAAAATCAAGAACGGTTAATTCACCTGTACATAATTGCGCACTATGCGTATAAAAAGATAGCTTGTGTGCATAAACAAAAAGGGGGACTTTGCTTCATGCTTGACAAGATTGTGCTTACGTTTCAGATTGGCTTGGCGCTCGTCGGTGCGTATCAGTTTTTTTTAACCTTCTTCGGATGGTACCGTCCAAGAAACAAACAGAAATTTGCACCGCAAAAATCGTTTGCTGTTCTGGTCGCAGCTCATAACGAGGAGCAAGTCGTTGGCGCATTGATCGAGAATCTGAAGTCTTTGGATTACCCCAAAGAGCTCTATGACATCTTCGTGATTTGTGATAACTGTACGGATAACACAGCTGCAATTACACGCAGTCATGGCGTTTATGCCATGGAGCGTCATAACCCTAACTTAAGAGGTAAGGGTTATGCGATTGAATGGATGCTGAAAGAGCTTTGGAAGCGCGAGCGTCAGTATGACGCGGTTGTCATGTTCGATGCCGACAATCTTGCTAGCCCGGACTACCTGCTTCACATGAACAATGATCTTTGTTCCGGCTCTAGAGTGATTCAGGCTTACTTAGATAGCAAGAATCCGAATGATTCCTGGGTTACAGGATCCTATGCAATTTCGTACTACTTTGCAAACCGTTTCTGGCAGATGCCCCGCACGAACTTGGGCCTTGCCAACTATTTGGGCGGTACGGGCATGTGTTTTGAGTCCAAGCTGCTAAAGCAGATTGGTTGGGGAGCTACTAGCCTAGTTGAGGACTTGGAGTTCTCGATGCGTTGTATCAAGATGGGAATTAGACCGACTTACAATTACGAAGCTTTTGTTTACGATGAGAAGCCGCTTACGTTCAAAGCGTCTGCCAAACAGCGTCTGCGCTGGATGCAAGGGCATTTTGATGTGGCTAAGCGTTACTTCTTCCCGCTATTGTGGCAAGGGATCAAAGAAGGCAGCTGGACGAAGATTGACGCGGCTATTTACTCCGCTAACGTATATAACTTTTTCTTCGGAGCGATTATCACTGTGCTGCTTTGGATCAAATCCGTAACGCCGGGCTGGTCGGAAACCCCCATGCTTGCCGATATCAATCCGGTCTTCTTTAACACCGTGAGTTTCGCCATTTTCGTGCTGCTGCCACTCTCCATGATCATTGAGAAGGCGCCACGCAAAGTTTATAAATATTTAATTTTATACCCTGTGTTTATGGTTTCGTGGTGGCCAATTACGTTCTATGCGTTCTTTACGCAAAACAACAAGCAATGGAGCCACACCGAGCATACACGCGTCATTCGCCTGGATGAAATGAAAAGTAAACAAGTGAGTTGACTTTTCTTCACCGAGATGATATTATACTTCAAGTAAAAGCAGAGGCGCCCGCTTCTCACCTGACCGACTACATTGTTGGCTGGTTTGAATGAATCATCATGAATGCTCAATAGGTTGCTTAAACCTGTTATTGATGAAGATGTGGGCCACTGCGCGCCCACATCTTTTTTATATTGGATAGAGGTACATACTTTTTGGAGGTGGAACACTATTAGCAAAGACCATATGATTAATGATGAGATTCGTGTGAAGGAAGTACGCCTAATCGGGGCGGACGGAGAACAACTCGGCATTACGCCGATTCGCGAAGCTCTTCAAATCGCACAAGACGCGAACTTGGATTTGGTAAACGTGGCACCAACGGCGAAACCGCCGGTATGCCGCATTATGGATTACGGTAAATTCCGTTATGAAACACAGAAGAAAGAGAAAGAAGCTCGTAAGAACCAGAAGATCGTGGATATCAAAGA
Source organism: Paenibacillus sp. J22R160 (assembly GCF_059692135.1). Taxonomy (NCBI): domain Bacteria; kingdom Bacillati; phylum Bacillota; class Bacilli; order Caryophanales; family Paenibacillaceae; genus Paenibacillus; species Paenibacillus sp. J22R160. The sequence continues at coordinate 128,121 of NZ_JCAUAU010000014.1, forward strand.
GATTCGCTTAAGCGCGACAATCGATGAGCATGACTTCCAAACGAAGCTTCGCAATGCGGTTAAATTCCTTGGCGAGGGCGATAAAGTGAAAGCCAGCGTCAGGTTCCGCGGGCGCGAAATAGCGCACTCGGAAATTGGTCGCAGAGTGCTTGAACGTCTGGCTACTGAAACAGCCGACATTTCCTCACAGGAGCGCGCTCCTAAGCTTGAGGGAAGAAGCATGATCATGATCTTAACGCCGAAGGTAACAACCTAAGCGGTATACTAAATTAGGAGGAACAACACCATGCCGAAAATGAAAACACACAGCAGCCTGAAAGGCCGTTTCAAGATTACTGGCTCAGGTAAAGTGATGAGATACAAACAAGGTAAGAACCACTTGCTTTCCGGTAAATCATCCAAGCAAAAACGCGTTTTGTCCACGAACCCAGTTATGGCTCCTGGCGATGTACGTCGTTTGAAACAACAGTTGACACTAATTAAAGGTTAATCTTTTAAAATTCGAACATTATTTATACATCCCAGGAGGTAGTTAACAATGGCAAGAGTCAAGGGCGGATTTATTCGCGCTCACCGTCGTAAGAAAATTTTGAAATTGGCAAAAGGTTATTTCGGTTCCAAACATCGTTTATTTAAAACAGCTAAAGAGCAAGTAATGAAATCTTTAGTGTATGCTTACCGTGACCGTCGCCAAACGAAACGTAATTTCCGCAGACTGTGGATTACTCGTATCAATGCAGGCGCTCGTCAAAACGGCTTGAGCTACAGCAAATTGATGCACGGCCTTAAATTGGCTGGTATCGACATCAACCGCAAAATCTTGGCTGATTTGGCTGTAAACGATGCTAAAGCGTTCAACGATTTGGCAACAGCTGCAAAAGCAAAAGTAAACGCGTAAGCTTCGCTTCGCGTTCAGGAAGCTTGTCCCGCAAAGGGGGCAAGCTTTTTTTTATTTTAACACGCATTCTCGCTGGGGGTTTGGGTGTCTTCCGAAGGCGGGTTTTTCTTCAGTTTGCGGAGTAAAATGGCGATGAGCATGGCGAGTGGAAGCAGAATTTGAAAAATGGGGAACAGCTTAACGCTCACCGCTAGACCTAACCAGATGTGATAGGTGTAGTTAGGCTCAAGAAAGGAAGATGCGAAAATCACAGCGCCGACAAAGCAAATAGAGAGCTTGGCTCTGCAGCCCGTAAGCTGGGAAACCCCATAAGCGGCTGCCCAGAAGAACGCGGTTAGTTTAACGAATAGGCCGAGAAATAGCAGCAGGGTGACGAAGACATCCAATCGTTCAAAAATATCGCCAACCTGAATGAGCTGCACGGTCTGCAAAAAGGGCAGAGTACTGTTGCCAATCAAGGAAGGACCTAGCACCAACACATTCATCATATTCATCCCAACGAGGAATACTGCTACCCCAAGATAGGTGAAAACACTGATACTCTTCACTTTGTTTTTATCTGCCATGAGGTGCCAAAACATCAGAAATACGACCATTTGGCCAAAGGGGAAAGAGACCAGATCGGGAAAGGCCGCCTGTATAATTGGCTTGAAACCTTTTTCCATAATAGGTTGAATACGTTCAATGTTGACTAATTTGGAGCCGAAAATGAGGAGGCAAAGGACGCCATAGCTGAAAAGCACGGGCAGTATTAAGCTTTCGGCAACGCGGCAAAAGGTTTCAATCCCCATAATAATCATGTAGGCGGCGAGCAGGATGACGAGCAGCATGACGACAAATTTAGGCGTTCGAGTGAGCAGCGTTACGCTCGTGATTTCGCCGAAGTCTCGTACGTTTCTCATGGATTCATAAGCAAAGTAAATAAGAAAGCAGCAGCTCAGCATGCCGCCTGCTATTTTGCCGAAGCAGATGCGCATTAAGACGATGAGAGATTGATTAGGCGCGATGCTTTGGATATAGAGGAACATCCATAGCAGAAGTAAGCCAACGATTGCCGCGACGATCATAGCAAGCCATGAATCCTGCTTTGCTTTGCTGCCAATGGCAAATAAAGGCGTACTGCCGATTTGGAAAAGAATAATCATAACGGCAATTTGGTAGTTGCTGATTCGTTCCATGCAGTTAGACTCCTTCTTCCGAATGCCTTTATTGACTGTTACTATCAATAAGCTGCTTCATGGACTTGCTGTTCATGCCGATGTTCTCAATCTCGATTTGAAAAGAGGACTCCATCTGTATTTGGGCAAAATATTCTTCCCAGTCTGGCTTTAACTTCTCCCAGGCTTTCGGATCTTTCCTATGAATGAGGCCTGCAAAACCCAATACATCTGCTTTCATGCTTTGGGTTTTATGCAAGGAAATTAACATAAGCTCGGAGATGGTATGTCCGATGAGTTGCTCCATTTCACGACTGCCTTCGGGTTTTGAGGCATCGATCTTGCACCCGTTTTCAAGCAGCTGTCCGCTGGCTTTTACCGCAGCCTTGATGACCCATTTTCCTTGGATATTAACAGGGGTTAGCTTGGTTGAAGCCTTGGTAATGCGTATGGCGGAGTGAGACCGCTCACTTTTCTCCGAGCATCCGAAAAATAAGATAGATTGACTGATGTCTCCTTTAATCCAGCTGAGTCCGTAGCCTTCATGCCCGTTCAACCAGCCGATTAGCTTATCTTTTTGAAAAACCCCGATGCGTCCCATTTTGAGCTTCGTATTGAAATTTGTGCTCTTTAAATTTTCGATCGAAGTCGATTCGGCACCTTCGCCTGAGATAAATACTTCAGGTATGGTCGAATAGCCAGAATCATTAGCCATCCCCATCGCGAGCTGATAGAGCATGACTTGCTTGAGGTTGCCATCGGTCTTGTCCTCGTTGAGCACCATGTTTCTCAAGGCTGCGCCTGGGATTTTTTCAAGGGGTAAAATTTGCTCTAGAATTCTTCGTCCCTCGTCTCTGCTCACGAGCAAGCTTACGGTTTCCCTGGAGCTCGCGCTTCTTAAATAAACGTCAATGATGGGAGAAATGCCTTTGCGAGCTGCGCTTTCGCCAATGACGACGACCCGGTTATGAGCGAAGAACATCGTTCGAGGCATCTCTAAGCTGGCTCTTTGAACGGCGGATTGGATGGAATCCCCGTTTGTAGAGAACACCAATACAGGAGCCTGCTGGATCGCTGTTCCACCTGCGTTGGAGATGGATTGTGGGATGACCACTTGATAAGAGACTTTCCAGTGATCATCCTCCCAATCTATGGCGGTTGCTGAGGTGATGGCGATCTTATTTAATTCAGTCCGATCCCAGCAGCTCGTGCACAAGCAGCAAATAACGAAAGAGATTAGGCTTGTCAATACCACTCGGCGCTTGGTTTGCATGCATCCAGTCTCCTCCGTGCGCAGTTATTTTTTCTTTTGATTTTTTGCCGTAGGACGCTGTCTGTAAACATTCTTGGTTAGCACTAACGGCCTCGTGATTAATTTCCACCATGGAAGCCGGATGAAGATATCCTTCACATTGGATGGAATAAAAGGAGAAATCGGCGCCATATAAGGCAGGCCGAACGATTTAAGTGAACACATGTGAATAAGGATGAACATACAGCCGAATAGAATCCCGAACAGTCCCAGCAATCCGGCTAAAAGCATAAGCATGAAGCGGATCAGTCTTGCTGCTACTGCCAAGTTAATCGCGGGTGTGACGAAATTGGAAATGGCTGTAAAGGACACAACGATAACCATCGCTGCGGATACGAGCCCGGCTTGCACGGCAGCTTGTCCGAGAACAAGTGCGCCTACAATGGAGATGGCGGGTCCGACAACGCGGGGCATCCTCACCCCTGCTTCACGCAGCACCTCGAACGTGATCTCCATCAGGAACGCTTCCACAAGCGCAGGGAAAGGCACGCCTTCCCGTTGGGCGGCAAGGCTGATGAGCAGTGTTGTAGGCAGCATCTCTTGGTGAAAAGTGGTAATAGCGATATAGAGAGACGGAAGCAGCATGGAGACGAAGAAAGATGCGTACCGAATAAGACGCACGAAGGAAGCGATATCATACCGCTGATAGTAGTCCTCACTTGATTGCAGAAACTTGAAGAACGTCACGGGAGCCAATAAAGCGAATGGAGTTCCGTCGACCAAAATGACAATTTGCCCTTCAAGTAAACCCGCTGCTGCTGTGTCAGGCCGTTCGGTGTTCAACATGGTGGGAAAAGGCGTATAGCCTTTATCCTCGATGAATTCCTCGATATACGCGCTCTCCAGAATGCTGTCCGTATCAATGAGTTTAAGCCGTCTGCGCGCTTCATTCAGTACCATTTCATTGGCGACGCCCTGCAGGTAGGTTAGGATGATCTCGGTCCTGGTGTAGCGGCCAATCTTCATGCTTTCAAAGCGAAGATCAGGCGACTTGATTTTTCTGCGCAGCAGGGTCAAATTCGTTCGAATGTCCTCCGTAAAGCTCTCCTTCGGTCCCCTAATCACAGTTTGCGATTGTGGTTCTTCAATCGCTCGCTTCTCCCAGCCGTTCGTGCTGGCAATAAAAGCCTCGTCGAATCCATCGATTAGAATAGCTGTGCTGCCCTCCAAAATGGCATTCAGCAGCTCATTATCATATTTGGCTTCATATAGCTCGCCAACGGAAAGGGTTTGCTGCAGGATTTCGTGAACTCCACAATATTGCTCGCTTGTCTGCTCAGTTGCCTGAACATTTAATAAGGGCTCAATGAGGTGCTTATGTATAGATTCTGATTGGACAAGCCCATCTATATAGATTAATGCAACGGAGAGTTGATCCTGAGTAACCTGCATATCGAGTAGGCGAGTAATGACATCTGGAGAATCGCCAAGAGCTTCTTTCAGCGTCGATATATTCGTATGCAAATCCGTCGATAAAGGGATAGCGGGTTTCAGAGAAGATGTCATCAGCGAAGCCCTCATTTCCTGAATTGGTAGTATATTCCCTCACTTTCGTTTGTTTTATTCGATATGCTATTGACTAATGCTCCGGGGATGCATATAATAATCTCTAATATCATCTTAACGGATGGTGTTCACGAATAAATCGGCTATGAAGAGGAAGAAGTCATAAGGGCACTTATGCGCAGAGAGCGTTGGGCTTGCTGAAACCATCGCCTTAATCCCTTACGTACGAAGTCACCTCGGAGCTGTTTTCCTGAAGACTTATAGCATTGTCTGTAAGCACTAGGGAGAATCGGAAAAGCACACGTTATAGTGCTGAGGGTATTGTTCTATACGAACATACCTGCTAAGGCTGTATGCTGTGAGGCATGTAGCAAATTTGGGTGGTACCACGGAAGCTTAAACCCCTTTCGTCCCGTTTAACACGTTACGTGCGTGTGCGGGATGGACAGGGGTTTTTCTTATTGTCTAAGAAAGCTCGATGCATAACAGGGACTTATTTTTTGAGAGGAGGATCACAATGAATGTTCAAACTGAACCAAAGAGGTCAAAAGAAGAACTGATTGACAAGCTGATGAAGCCAGACCTGATCACAGGATCTGAAATTTTGCTAAGAAGCTTATTGCTGGAGGGTGTGGACTGCGTCTTTGGATATCCGGGCGGCGCTGTTCTGTACATCTACGATGCGATGCATGGCTTTTCCGATTTTAACCACCTACTGACAAGACATGAGCAAGGAGCCATTCACGCTGCCGATGGATATGCACGTTCCACAGGCAAGGTTGGCGTATGTATCGCTACATCAGGGCCGGGGGCTACGAATCTCGTCACTGGGATAGCTACCGCCTACATGGATTCTGTTCCGCTCGTTGTTATTACAGGGAACGTTGCAACGAACTTCATCGGTACGGATGCTTTCCAAGAGGCAGATATTACGGGGATTACGATGCCGATTACGAAACACAGCTACTTGGTTCGTGATGTAGAAGATCTGCCGCGCATCATTCATGAAGCGTTCCATATTGCGAACTCAGGTCGTAAAGGTCCGGTTCTCATTGACATACCAAAGGATGTCTCCGCTCATAAAACGATATTTAAGCCGGTATCGGATGTAAACATCCGCGGCTACAACCCGACAGTTCAGCCTAACAAGCTGCAAGTTGATAAATTGCTGAAAGCAATCGAAGAAGCAGAACGTCCAGTGATCATCGCTGGTGGCGGCGTTGTCTACTCAGACGCTTCCAAAGAGCTGATCGAGTTCGTGAATGCTACACAAATTCCGGTGGCAACTACACTGCTCGGACTCAGCGGGTTCCCAAGTGCGCACGAGCTATGGCTCGGTATGCCAGGGATGCACGGAACGTACACGGCGAACACAGCCATTCAGAATGCGGACCTCCTGATTTCCATCGGTTCGAGATTTGATGACCGTGTGACGATGAACTTGAACGGTTTTGCACCTAGAGTGAAAACAATTGCGCACATCGATGTAGATCCTGCGGAAATCGGCAAGAACGTAAAAACGGATATCCCGTGCGTTGGCGATGTGAAAGCTGTTCTGGCTTTAGCCAATCTTAAAGCTAAGCCTGCGAAAAGCGAAGCATGGATTGCTGAAGTTCAAGCAAACAAAGAGAAGTTCCCTCTGAAATACGGTGATACAGAAATAGAATTGAAGCCGCAATACGTTGTTGAAATGATCAGCGAAACAACAAAAGGCGAAGCGATCGTTACAACTGACGTTGGTCAGCACCAAATGTGGGCTGCTCAGTTCTACAAGTTCAAAAACCCTCGCTCCCTGGTAACGTCCGGTGGACTTGGTACGATGGGCTTTGGTTTCCCTTCCGCGATCGGCGCGCAAATGGGGAACCCGGATAAATTGGTTGTTTCCATCAATGGTGACGGCGGCGTTCAAATGTGCGCGCAAGAGCTAGCGATCTGTGCGATTAATAACATTCCGGTGAAAATTGTTATTCTGAATAACCAAGTGCTCGGCATGGTTCGTCAATGGCAAGAAATCATTTATAATAACCGCTACAGCCATATCGATTTGGCAGGCAGCCCGGATTTCGTGAAGCTTGCTGAAGCTTACGGGGTAAAAGGTCTGCGTGCCACGACGAAGGAAGAAGCAAGAAAAGCTTGGCAGGAAGCGCTTGATACACCTGGACCGGTCTTGATTGATTTCGTCGTACCAAAAGGAGAGAACGTGTTCCCAATGGTTAAAGCGGGCGATACAATTAGCGACATGTTAATGGGGGATTCGGAATGATGACGACAACTAAACATACAGTTTCCGTACTCGTAAACAATCAGCCTGGTGTTCTGCAGCGAGTATCCGGTTTGTTTGGACGCAGAGGCTTTAATATTGAAAGTATTACTGTAGGGGAGTCCGAAGAACTCGGACTTTCCCGGATGGTTATTGTAACAACGGGGGATGACAGCACCTTGGAGCAAATTTCCAAGCAGCTGTACAAGCTGATTGACGTCATCAAAGTCGTCGACCTCAGCTCCAACCCGATGGTAGCTAGAGAATTAGCACTTATCAAAGTAAATGCTGAACCGATCATGCGTCCTGAAATTCTCGGAATTGTTGAAACATTCCGTGCCGCGGTTGTCGATATTGGTCCAGCTTCAATTATCGTGCAAGTTGTCGGAGATTCAGATAAAATAGATGCTATGGTAGAATTGCTTCGTCCATATGGTATCCGTGAGCTGTCTCGTACGGGAGCAACGGCCATGATTCGGGGCTCAGTTAAATAATCAGTCATGTGAAAAAGTAGGTAAAGCCTCCTTGAGTGGGGCTTTGAGCGATAGACTCTTTAGCGCTTTAAAAGGCTAGTCGTTCAGGGTTCATCGTTGAAACACCCACTCAAGGGGTAGACAATACGGATTCATCATATCAAAGGAGGATTTATACGAAATGGCAGTTACTACTTACTATGAAAAAGATGCAGACTTAGCGGTACTTAAAGGCAAAACGATTGCGGTTGTTGGTTATGGTTCCCAAGGGCACGCACAAGCACAAAACTTGCGTGACAGCGGTTTGAATGTAATTATCGGTCTTCGTGAAGGCCGTTCATGGAACGCAGCAAAGAATGACGGTTTCGAAGTTGTATCTGTTGAAGAAGCAGCAGCACGCGCTGATGTCATTCAAATCTTGATGCCGGACGAAACGCAAGCTCGTGTATTCCGTGAGTCCATTCAACCGAACATGAAACAAGGCGCAGCTTTGATGTTCTCCCACGGCTTTAACATCCATTTTGGTCAAATCGTAGCTCCTGAAGGTACAGATGTATTCTTGGTTGCTCCTAAATCTCCAGGTCACATGGTACGTCGTACTTATGTTGAAGGCTTCGGCGTTCCTGGTTTGATCGCGATCGAGAAAGACGCTACGGGCAACGCAAAAGCAATCGGACTTGCTTATGCAAAAGGTATTGGCTGTACACGCGCAGGGGTTATCGAAACTTCCTTCCGTGAAGAAACAGAAACTGATTTGTTCGGTGAGCAAGCTGTTCTTTGCGGCGGTGCATCTGAACTGGTTAAAGCAGGTTTCGAAACATTGGTTGAAGCTGGTTATGCACCTGAAATGGCTTACTTCGAGTGCTTGCACGAGTTGAAATTGATCGTTGACATGATGTATGAAGGCGGAATCTCCTCCATGCGCAGCTCCATCTCCAACACAGCGGAGTATGGTGACTATGTAACAGGACCTCGCATCATCACAGCTGAAACGAAGAAAGAAATGAAAGCTGTTCTTACAGATATCCAACAAGGTAAATTCGCTCGCGACTTCATCTTGGAAAACCAATCCAACTTCGCGTTCATGAACGCAACTCGCCGTAACGAAGCTCAACACCCGATTGAGGTTGTTGGTGCAGAACTACGCGAAATGATGCACTGGATCAAAAAGTAATTTAATGCTTAATTGAATCATATAGTTATTCATCCCACAGGGAGTGATTGCGGAGAATTTCCCAGTCACTCCCTGTGAATACTATTTAGACGAGTAAAAATTGGCGAGTGTGCCTTTTAAACTTCGAAGAACAACCCAGTGGAGGGCTCAGTGTTTGTCGGAGAAGCGTAGCGTTCGTATTTGAAAACGTGTCCCGACTTTTTGTTTTATTCCAATCAGAGGGACATGGTTTCAAGAAACGATCGGAGACAAATACTGAAGAACGGAACGGTCAATGGGTAAGCTTGGAATGTTTAATTCGAACAGTCGTAATCTTTTAGGAGGTGACCATGGTGCGCAAAATCTACATCTTTGATACAACGCTCAGAGACGGAGAACAATCGCCAGGCGTGAACCTGAACACACAGGAGAAGGTCGAAATCGCGCTTCAACTTGAGAAGCTGGGTGTCGATCGGATGGAGGCTGGCTTCCCAGCTGCATCACCTGGTGACTTGGCAGGCGTTAATGCCGTAGCGAAAGCTGTTAAGAACGCCTCTGTAATCGGTCTGTCCCGCTCGAAGGAGTCGGACATCGAGGCCGTCCGTGAAGCGCTGCAGGGCGCTCAGGACCCTTGTATTCATCTGTTCCTGGCGACGTCCCCTATCCATCGGAAGCATAAGCTGAAGATGGAGAAGCACCAAGTGCTGGAGACAGCGGAAGCTGCGATTAAATATGCGAAGAAGTATTTCAGCAAAATCGAGTTTTCACTCGAGGATGCCGGACGTACGGAGCTTGATTTCATCGCAGAAGTAACAGCAATGGCGATCCGCGCCGGCGCTTCGGTCGTGAATATTCCTGATACAGTCGGTTATATGACACCGTACGATTATGGGAATATTTTCAAAATGCTGAAGGACACCGTGCCAGGCATTGAGAAAATTCAGCTGAGCGCGCACTGCCATGACGATCTTGGCATGGCGACAGCTAACGCGCTAGCGGCGGTTCTGAATGGTGCCGATCAAATCGAAGGCACCATCAACGGCATTGGCGAGCGAGCTGGGAACACCTCGATCGAGGAAGTTGTGCTGGCGCTGGAGACACGCCAGGACTTCTACCAAGCGAAGACCTCGCTTGTACTGAACGAGATCTACCGCACCAGCCGTTTGGTCAGCAAGCTGACCGGCATGGTGGTGCCAGGCAATAAAGCGATCGTCGGCGCTAACGCGTTCGCTCATGAGTCCGGCATCCATCAGGATGGAATGCTCAAAGAGAAAACGACTTACGAGATTATTTCCCCTGAGACCATTGGTGTCAAGGAAAGTAAGCTCGTGATGGGTAAACACTCCGGCCGCCATGCATTCCGCGAGAAGTTGATCGACCTCGGCTACGACCTCGCAGACGAGCAAGTGAACGTGGCGTTCGGCAAGTTCAAGGATTTGGCTGACCGCAAGAAGCAGGTGGAAGACGAAGATATCCGTGCGCTGATCGAAGAGAAGCTGATCGAAACGCCGGAAATTTTCGCGCTTGGTACGCTTCAAGTGACCTACGGCAATCAAATGACACCAACAGCTACCGTGCATGTTCGTTTCCAAGACGGCAGCGAAGTGGCGGAAAGTGCTGTGGGTAACGGCTCTGTTGATGCCATTTACAACGCCATTGACAAAGCAACGAAGGAAGAAGTCGAGTTGGATGACTACTCCATCAAGTCTGTTTCTCACGGGAAAGATGCGCTCGGGGAAGTGCATGTCGTTCTGAAGCAGAACGATGTGTCCGTTCAAGGACGCGGCATCTCGACAGATATTCTTGAAGCAAGCGCCAAGGCTTATCTGGACGCTGTGAACAGACTCATTGATAAACGCAAAACCCCAACAAGCAATAGAAGCAACGTTACGTTGATTTAATATCACCCTAAGTCCACGGGACTACTGGATAAGCACCTCACCTCCAAGCTAGAGGAGGGGTGCTTTCTACAAATGCGAAAGGATGCGTCCAATTATGAAATATCGATTTTCTAAATCGCTAGAAGGTTTCTCATCCTCGGCGGTACGAGAAATTCTTAAGCTGACACAGGGCAGCTCGATCATTTCTTTTGCCGGCGGATTGCCAGCTGAAGAGTTTTTCCCATTGGACGCGGTGAGCGATGCGTTTAAACGAGTTGTTGGCGGCGGGAAGTCAGCGCTGCAATATGGATTAACCGAAGGGTACAAGCCGCTGCGCGAGTCCTTATGCAAACGTATGGCTGCCAAAAACATGCACGTCACACCAGACGAGATGCTGTTAACGACTGGCTCCCAGCAAGCGATCGATTTGTTGACACGCGTAATGATTGATGAAGGCGATATCATTTTGGTAGAAAGACCGACATACTTGGCGGCGATTCAAGTTTTTCAAGCTAAAGGTGCCAAGATTTATTCCGTTGATAGCGATAACGATGGTATGATTCTGGAAGATTTGGCTGCCAAAGTCGCCGAGCATAATCCGAAGCTCGTTTATGTCATTCCGACATTTTCGAATCCGGCAGGCCGTGCGTGGAGCTTAGAGCGCCGTCAGGGCTTGCTAAACATTTGCCGCGAAGCGGATGTGCTGATTCTTGAGGATGACCCATACGGTGAAATTCAATTTGATGAAAATGAAACGTACCCATCCATTTTCTCGCTTGGCGGTAAAGCCGAAGGCGGTAATGTGGTTTACACGAGTACCTTCTCCAAAACGGTAGCGCCTGCTTTCCGGACAGGCTGGGTGATGGGGGACGAGACAATCATTCGTCAAATCGCCCGTTTTAAGCAATCGGCCGATTTGCACTCCAGTACGATTGATCAGCAAACGTTGTACCATTTGCTTGAGCATTTCGATCTAGACGCGCACATCTCTTTGATTCGTGAGCAGTATTTGGATCGGATGAAATTCATGTCAGGTCTTTTGAAAGAGTTGAATTGGCCGGGTCTGAAGTGGGAAGAACCGAAGGGCGGCATGTTCATCTGGGTCGAACTTCCGCCACATATTCGCGCTGAGGATCTGCTGAAAATTGCAGTAAAAGAAGGCGTTGCTTTTGTTCCTGGATCCACATTCTATGCGGAGAATCCACAGTACAACACCATGCGCCTGAACTACACACACACGGATCGCGAGAACACGATTCTCGGTATGCAAAAACTGGCGAAAGCCATGGAATCTTACCTACAAAGCGTATAAAAAAAAGGGACTGTCTCGAGAGTAGATTTTTCTACTTTGAGATAGTCCCTTTCTTATATCATGTGCTATTGAGAACTAGACAAGTGACAGGAGAGGAAACCACGGATTTAAATTTGATGAAAACTTAATCATTTAACTGGATCGAGAAACCAGATCTAACAAATTAAACATGGATGGTACAATTCTTTCGATTGTATGATGAAGCAGTTCGTTATCTTTATACTACAAACGAAAGGGTGTTCGGAATGAAGCTTCTGGTTCTGATTCATGTGCTATCAGCCATCATCGGGGTAGGGCCGACGTATTTCGCCCATGTGCTTCTTAGGAAAAATCAATCGTTAGATGAACTTCGCTCGTCTTTACGTGTAGGGGCACGGCTTGAAATTTTTCCGAAAATAGGAGGAACACTGGCTGTATTGACAGGGTTGCTGCTGATTTGGCTGGGCGATTACGGCTCCTTCATGCAAATTTGGCTATTCGGATCACTGGTTGCCTACGTGCTGATTCAGATTATTGCCATTGGCTTCGCCACGCCATATCAGAAAAAGCTCGGAGGCTGGGTGCTTGACCCAGCCAACCAAAAGGCTTCTAACTTGCCAGCTGAGCAACTCGTTCAATGGGTAAAGGCTCGCAACTACTTCTATGGTGCATCGGCTATTGGTCTTATCTTGTTCATCTTTATGATTGTAAAGCCTAGCTAGTGAAAGGTGAAAATTACTACGGGTTAACGATCTGAGTCAGGGCTTCATAGATCGGCGTAGCTGGGCGGCCGAGCAGCTTCTCGAAATCGTCGCTTTCGACCTCAAGCGTACCTTCTCGAATGCCTTGCTGGATAGCTACAAGGATTGGGATGACGAAGTCGGGGACGCCGACACTTTTCAAAATGTCGGCATAAGTGGCGTCATCGACCTGCTGTACAGGAACTTCCTTGCCTACTACCACGCCAAGTGCAGACGCTAGTTCAGCTTGAGTGATCAGTTTACCTGAAAGCTCATAAATTTTATTCTCGTGTCCGTTCCCAACCAATACAGCGGCCGCCGCTTCCGCGTATTCTTGTTGCAGTGCCCAACCCACCTTGCCAGAGCCAGCAGAGGTCACCCAAGGAGCTCCTGCCATCACGCCCCCAATACTCGACAATTCATTCTCCAAGTACCAGTTGTTGCGTAAGAAAGTATAAGGGATGCCTGTTTTGACGATAGCTTCTTCTGTTGTACGGTGCACCGGAGCAAGGAAAATGGTACTGTCACTTGCATTGGCTAAGCTGGTATAGGCAATAAGTTTAACGCCAGCAAGCTCTGCTGCAGCTACAGCATTGGTATGCTGCCGAATTCTTGTTTCCGTGTCTCCATCCGCCGAAATCATTAATAAGCGATCAATACCTGCAAAGGCAGTTTCCAATGTTTCTGGACGATCAAAATCTCCTAGACGAACGTCTACGCCACGAGCACGCAATCCTTCCGCTTTCTCTGGATTACGGACACTGACAGCCAGCTGACTTGCCGGTACTGTTTTCAACAGCGTTTCTACAACTTTCATTCCCAATTTACCTGTTGCGCCTGTGACTAAAATTTTCATTTTCTAATCCTCCTAAAATAATTTGTTGTTGTCATGCTAATTGTTATAACAATAACTGTTACAACTTTGATATAAAATAAAAGCTCTCGGATTGGAGCTCCTATTTACCTCAAAGTCGGTTGTGCCAGCCTGTGTTCCATAGCGGAAAGAGCCTCACTTAGCTCTAACTACTGTTGTAACAATTATAGTTACTACTTGAAGCGGTGTCAATATCCAACTTTTGAAAGAAGCCTTATTATTGTTATAGGAGGAACCTATTAAAGCAATAGCTTTTATATCTAATGAAAAGGGTTATCTTATGTTACAATGAGAGCATCATATAGTCGATAGAGATGCTTACCAAGCAGCTTTACTATTCTAAGGAGTGAATGACAGTCATGGCAGATGTGAAAAAAATTGCTGTAATCGCTGGAGACGGCATTGGTCCAGAAGTCGTTGCAGAAGCGGAAAAAGTATTGAAACGTACAGAAGAACTATTCGGTTATCAATTTGAAACAGAGCACGCGTTGTTTGGTGGAATTGCCATTGATGAGACAGGTACACCGCTTCCGGAAGAAACATTGAAAGTTTGTCAATCTGCAGATGCTGTTCTTCTAGGTGCTGTAGGCGGACCAAAATGGGATAACAACCCTAAAGAAACTCGTCCGGAAACAGGTCTTCTGGGTATTCGTAAAGCGCTTGGTTTGTTCTCTAACATTCGTCCAGCTTTCATCTTTGACTGCTTGAAAGAAGCTTCTACGTTGAAACCAGAAGTACTTGAAGGTACGGATCTGATCGTTGTTCGTGAATTGACAGGCGGTATCTACTTCGGCGAGAAATTTCGTCGTGAAACTGCGAACGGTCATGAAGCTGTGGACACATGCGCATATAACGTTTCCGAAATCGAGCGTATTGCTCGTCAAGCGTTTGATATTGCTCGCACGCGCCGCAAAAAGCTTGCTTCCGTTGATAAAGCAAACGTTCTGGAAACTTCCCGCCTATGGCGTGAAACGGTTAACCGTATTGCGGTTGACTATCCGGATGTTGAACTTGAGCACGTGCTTGTAGACAACTGTGCGATGCAATTGCTGCGCCGTCCGTCTTCCTTCGACGTCATCGTAACAGAGAACATGTTCGGCGACATCTTAAGCGACGAAGCTGCGATGCTGACAGGTTCCATCGGGATGCTGGCATCCGCATCGCTTGGCGAAGGCAGCTTCGGCTTGTATGAGCCGGTACACGGTTCTGCGCCTGATATCGCAGGCCAAGGTATTTCCAATCCAATCGCGACGATTCTATCCGTTGCTTTGATGTTCCGTCTGACTTTCGGCTATCACGATGCAGCGGATTCAATTGAACGCGCCGTGAAAGAAGTGCTTGATGCAGGCAACCGCACAGGCGACATCGCTGTCGATAAGAGCAAAGCAATCGGAACATTGGCTATGGGCCAACTGATTGTAGACGCAATGCGCAAATAGGAATAGGAGCTTGCCCGCTAAGCATTCTGTGCTGCAGCGAGCAAGCTCTTTCTTTTGTTTTGCGTGGGAGGAAACGGGTTGGCAGCGTTGTATCATAACGATGGGCTTCGAGGGCTTCTCAACATCGTAGCCTATGTTGCATTTTGTACAAGATAGAAGCGGTCTTTACCAGGCTATGCTTTCCTTCATTGTACAAAGTGCAACCATTTGAGCTCAAAAGTTCGAATATAAGCGTTTTTCACCCCTCTATGTTGCATAAAGTACAATAGCGGGGCATTCTGCTCCCTAATCTCGGGATAATGTTGTACAAAATACAACATAGAATGAGACCGTCTATGCTTGCGCTTGAGAAGTGATTCTAGCTAAGCCTATGGGAACAAATAGGTGCATGAAGCAGGTTTCTTCGCCTCGGTCGAAGGTAGCCCAGCGTCAACATATATGGAAAAGGAAGCGGAATTACGCTTGTTCAAGGACCTTTCATATTTTAAAGTAATTATTATATTGTATGAGGTCTAATTATTGACTTTCATCTATTCGGATGATACCATTTTATACGAAGAAGATAGATTTGAGGAGGAATTATACACATGGCAGAGCGTTTAGTTGGTAAACAAGCTCCAGATTTTACAATGGAGACAGCTACAGGTGATGGTACAGCGTTTGGTAAAGTATCTTTGTCTGATTACAAAGGCAAATGGTTAGTATTGTTCTTCTACCCATTGGACTTCACATTCGTATGTCCGACAGAAATTACAGCGCTTAGCTATGCTGCTGCTCAATTCAAAGAATTGGACACTGAAATTCTTGGCGTTTCCATCGACAGCATCCACACTCACAAAGCATGGATCAATACACCTGTCAACGACAATGGTCTTGGCAAATTGGAATTCCCACTTGCTGCTGACATCACGAAATCCGTAGCACGTGACTACGGCGTTCTAATCGAAGAAGAAGGTATCGCGCTTCGCGGTCTTTTCATCATCGATCCAGAAGGCGAAATGAAATACGAAGTTGTTAACCACAACGATGTAGGCCGCAGCGTAGAAGAAACACTTCGCGTGCTTCAAGCGCTTCAATCCGGCGGATTGTGCCCAATGAACTGGAAACCAGGCGACAAAAACCTTGTCGTAAAATAAGCTTTTCATACATAGAGAAGCTCCTCTTAGCTGGCATGCGAATGCGGCGGGGGAGCTTTTCTTCATGAAGGAGAATGAACGTGACCGTACCTACGCATCTGCAATATACAAGAGATCATTATTGGATACGTAAAGAGGGGAATGAGGCCGTCATCGGCCTGACGGAAATCGGCTTGCTTGCGTGGGGGATGGTCTTATTCATCGAGCTTCCGGAGCGTGGAGCGGTGCTGGGGCAAGGCTCTTATGCTGGTTCCTTGGAGACCGCCGAAAGTGAGCATGATTTGCTTGCGCCGGTATCTGGCGAAGTCATTGCTGTTAACATGCTGCTGGAGCGGGCTACGATGATGCTGATTGAGTCGCCCTATGATAAAGGGTGGCTGTTCAGAGTAGCATGCAGCGAGCCTTCGGAGCTGGAACAGCTGTGGGATGCGCAGACGTATGCGTCGAGTTATTCCTTTGAGTGAGGGAACAGCCGCAGGGCCGCAGGACTACTTTATAGGGTCCTGTGGCTTTTTTGTTGGCGCAGGTGGCTGCTCTTGATCTATCCAGGAACTCTGCACGAGATCCTGCAGAAAAGTGGTAATGAAGCGAAGCTGATCGGCATCGTATTTGTCCATCACTTGGAAAGTACGCTCTTCCAAGTGGCGATCTAGCTGAGCATGCAGGTGATAGAGCTCCATGCCGAGCGAAGTGGTGCGGTATATGATTTCTTTTTTATTATCGGGTAGAGATTCTGTCTGAATGAGCCCTAGGGTTATTAATTTTCTCGTGATTTTGGAAACGCTGCCTTTCGGAATGTCGAATCTTTTGGAGACGGTAATGCCATTTACCGGTTCCAGCTTCCCAACGGCATCAAGCACGTGCAGCATCGTAACGGTCATCTCTTTAATGATGTCAATGAGAGCTGGATTGCTGCAATGCTGGATAAGCCATTGATGCTCTTCATCATCATTCTCTTGAATGCGCTGAGCCAGCTTCGTAAAAGAAGCGATGATCTCACGCACAAAGGGCTCTTTTTGCTTATCGATCATAGTCATACCTGCCTCTCTTTTCAGGATAAGTATAGCAAAAAAGCTCCAGCAAATAAAGTTTCTCGGAAACAATATCGCGTAGGAAATCGAAGTTAAAGGCAACAACAAAAAACCGCAGGGCTACACTTTATTCAAACAAAGTGTTAGCCCTGCGGTTCAACATAAATTACTGCTTTGAGAGTTGTTTGTATTTGTTTAAATACTTCACAACGGCAAGCACATAAGTCGCATGCGACCAGGTAAGAGGGGCGACGGACACCGGATCGCCTGTGAAAGGATCCAATTGCTCCGACAGGACACCGCTTTCCATTGCGTGTTTGACGACCCATTCTAACGTTTGGCGGGGGGCTTCGAGATCAGCCAGTGTTTTGGCGTATTCGATTTCCCACTCAGCGATCCAAAGCGTACAGATGATCCAAGGATTCCCTGGTACATTTTCGATATCGGTGGAGCGTTGGAAGTAATAATCATGATGATAGCGGGCGATGCCACCGACTTCTGTTTTAATTCTAAGACCTTCTTTATTCGCCTTCATCGTACCGACAACACGCTCATCGTCCGCAGGCAGGACGCCAAATTCAAAAATACCGTAAACGGAACTTTCGAGCGTCATATCTTTGACCCATTCGCCGTCCTCCATGTACAAACCGCGAACGAATCGGCCTTCATTCTCATCCCACAGATGCTTGAGTATACCGGCTTTAATTTTCTCCGCCGTATGCTTATAGCGGTTGCTGCGCTCTTCGTCCCCGAAGAGGTTGCTGAAGTTGGAAGCCGCGATAAGTCCGCCATACACAGCTGAAGCGGTAAACGTGTAGATTCCGTAACGCTCTTCCCATAGATCGTAGCTTGGCTTCGGCAGGTTCAATTCCTGATCAATGTAAGTGGACATGAATCTGGCCGCTCTGCGAATTAAATTGCGATAGAGAGATTGCGCGAACTCAAGGCTTCCATTTTTCTGGAAGTCTGCCCAGAGAGCGAAGAGAACAAGGGCTGTTTCATCTTCTTGAATAGGGAGCTGGACACGTCCGGAGTGAATATAGGGATGCCAACTGGAGCCTACGGTGCCGTCCGGATTATATTTATGATGCAAGTAACCTTCAGGAGACAGCACGTTCGCACAGAAGTTGAAGAAAGGAATAATCATCCCTTGGTAGCCGGCCATGGACATGGAGTAAGCAATTAAGGCGCCATCCCGAGGCCACATGTAGCTGTAATGATCCCGGTTGCTCTGCATGATGTCCGAATCGTTCGCGGCGATAATCGCACCATTCACATCCGTTTGCGTCCTTACAAGGAGCAAGCTTTGTTTGAAGAGGCGCTGCACATCTACATTCAAATCTCCGTAATCCCGTTCGATCTTATTCGCCCAGCGCTGCCAGTATACGGTTACGCGATCAAGCAGTTTGCCGGGGTGGCTGTCTTTGACGTAGGCGTCAAGCTTCTTGACTTCCTCGAGCGTTTTGCCTGCGCCCATCCAGTAGTAGAGCGTTTGGTCGGCATTAGGCGGCACGAAAAGTCGAAAGGAGATCGTGCTATCGACAGACCCTTGAGCGATGGCATTGCCCATCAAATGCCCGTCTTCCGCATCGCGCCACGTGCCTTCGGCGTTATAAAATCTTTTGACACCTGTAGAGTATTGATAAATGCCTTCTGTTCCGGTGCTGCCGTTGAACATGAAATATCTGTCTTTTTTATAATGGAATACCGTGTTCGTCAATGGATAGAAGGCAGCAGTGTCGCCGACCTCGGTCTCATTAATAAGCAAGTCCTGATTGAAGAACATCCTCACTTCGCGAACGGTATGTTTGTGATTCGTAATTTGGATACGTTTAAGATAAATATCCTCGCGCTGATGAACCCCGTCATTCATGAGTAAGGTGATGCCAAGACCAGGATGCGTAGCTCTTACTTCAGTGACAAGAGAATCCTCCACATAACCAAGCTGGAACTGCCACTCGGGGGAATTCAGCCAGGCAAAGTCACCATCCACCCAAATACCGACACGGCATTGATAACCGCCAATATGATTAAGCTGGCCTACGAAAGGATAGTACAGATCTCGCATATAGGAATGCTGATCGAGATTAATAAGAAATTTTCCGTTTCCGATGACCAGATGTCTAGGCAATACAATCACTTCCCCACTCTTTTGTTTGATTGTCCAGCAAGTTCAAATCATGTTCAGTACAGAACATCGCTAGCACAAGGCCTGCCAATAGGTTACCTAATAATTACCAAGGAATCAATGATTCTTTGAAAAAATCCTGAAAATTTCAACTGGACACGCTTTCATTTGGCATAGTTCCCCATATTATTTGATTATTTCCTTTTGATGCGGGATTATACCTGATGGTTGCTCGTGAGCGATTAATTTTGTGTACACAGTTACCGTTATGGCACTGATCTGCTCCCACCCAAAGCTTTCGTGGATTTTGGCCAAAGCATGAGCAGCGAGTTCAGAAGCAGCAGCGGGATTTTGTAAAAGCTGAACAATTTGCATGGCAAGCAGGTTAGCATCTCCTGGAGGAACCTTATACCCGTTAATTCCCTGGTCTACGATGTCGGATAGACCGCCCGTATCCGAAACGATAAGCGGCGTACCGCTAGCCATAGCTTCCAAAGCAACAAGGCCGAAGGGCTCGTAGAGACTAGGGAATATACAGAGCTCAGCGCGGTGTAATAGCAGGTTTTTGTCGGTTTCATCCAAGAAGCCGGTGAAACTGATATTGTCGCTCAGCGGAGCGGCCAAGAGTTGGAGCGTTTCAAGCTCTGGCCCCGTACCGGCAATAACCAAATGAGCAGCAGGAAATTCCTTAAGAACATGCTGCATGGCGCTAATGAGGAGATGTACACCCTTTTCAAAGACAAGCCTTCCGAGGAAAGCAAGGATGGGACGAGGAACATCTCCATGCGGAACCGAAAGTAGATGAGAAAGTACCGGGTTAGCGGTCACATCTTTTGCATCAGGTACCTGAAAGGGCATAACGCCATTAGGGATATGGGTCATTTTATGAAAAGGAGTATGAAAAAGGTGCATAACTTCTTGCAGCATATAAGGACTGCAGACCACAAGATGGTCGGCTTCGTGTGCTAACTTATGTTCTAGCGCATGAATGCGCTTTTGGGCTGGCGTATCCAGCTTGCCTAGATTGCGTCCCGACTCCGTCGCGTGAATCGTGGCCAGCAGCGGGATGTGCAGGAACTGTTTACACTCTTTGGCGGTATAGTAGACGAGCCAATCATGAGCATGAATGATATCGAATTGCTGTCCTTGAGCTGATAAGTGCTGGACGGTATCCGTGAAAGCCAAGTTCATCTGAAACACCCAATCAAGGAAATGGAGGGGCTCAGCGGATGAAAATACGTCTACGCGATGAATATGCACACCATCGAGCAGCTCGTAGGACGAGCAATCAGGAGCCAAGCATGTGACGACATGAATTTCCAAACCGCTTGCAGCAAGCTGTACAGATAGGTCACGGACGGCTCTGGCGAGACCTCCGATGACACGTGGCGGATATTCCCAGGCAAGCATCAGAACGCGAATAGGCAGTTGAGCTTCAGGTTGGGAAGGAGTGTCGAATGAACGCTGGGCGGCATCACGAAAAAAGCTGATCGATGAAGCAGGTTGAAATAAGCGGTAATGAACCTCGGGCAAAAAGGGAGTTTGCCGCTCCAAGGTCAGCACAAGTTCAGAAAGCACTCTGTCTGTGATCCCAGCTTTATCATCGTCAAAAGCATCTACCAATTTATGGAGAGAAGCGAGATGTGTCTCGATTCGTTTCACGGCATAACTGGTTACAGTTTCCGCATCCAGGATGAAGGTCCAGTCGCTGCTTTGCGCGAGCATCAGCTCCCGCGCGGCTTGATTCAGCGCTCGGACCTGCAGGCTGCTGAGCAGCTCTGGCTTACGGTGCTTATGCGCCGCAAGCACCAAGCGATCCTCCGCTGCGTGCAGCAGCGGATGCACCCACTGGCTGCGCGGCTGCAGCCAGACCTCGGCGAAGCCGCCGCGGCCCCAGCTGCACGCCGGCAGCGTGGCCGCCGTCGTCGGCGCATTGGCGGCTGCGTAGCCGCCTAATGTCGCCGTCTCGCAGCGCGCAGCCGCCAGGCCGCGCAGCACCGCCTCTAGCCACTGGTGGCCTTCGTGCCACCAGTGCCCGAACAGCTCGGCATCGTATGGGCATACGATGACCGGTGGCTGCGGCGCCGCTTCGAGGCGGCGCAGCTGCGCCACCCGGCTGGCGACGAAATGCTCAGCATGCTGCTGAGCTTTCTGCGCGGCCTGCGCCGGGTGGTAGGGCGCTTTGGCGTCACCTGGGCCGGTGACGCGGTGGTACTTGAAGCCCGTATGAATGCGTGCGCCGTCCGGCAGCACATAGGGCTTCAAGTACTCCCACTCGGCGCCGCCGCTGCGGCCGAGGTCAAAGCCGATATCGCGGTAATATTCGCGATAGTCGGGGTCGCTCGGGTAACCGCTTTCGGCGCTCCATACTTGAGCGCCGGCTTCGAGGTCCCGAGCGTAAGCGCAGGCGCCGCTAGGCGTGCGCAGGGGATAGCTTGTTGATGCCCCAGACGCAGCAAACGCGTGGGCATCAACAACGAAATAGCGCAGCCCCAGCGCCTGCAAATGGGGCTCCACAGATGGCGTATAGCCGCACTCCGGCAGCCAGATGCCTGCCGGAGAGGACCCGAAATGCCGCCTAAATTCCTGGACGGCGGCTTCAAGCTGCGCGCGCAGCGCGGCGTCATTCTTGACCAGGGGCAAGAAGGCATGTGTCGCAGCGCACGTGATTAGTTCTAAGCAGCCCGAGCTTCTTAGGCTGCGGAATTTACCGATCAGATCGCCCCGCAGGCGATCGTACAAAGCAAGCAGCCGATGATAGTGATCGGCGTAAAGCCTGGCCGTGGGGCCAAAGTCGGCATGACCCCATAGGCGAATCACTTCGCGCTGTGACAGCTCGCAAAGGGAGGCTAGATGCTTGCGAAGCCGTTTCTGTAAGCCGGCATCAGCGAGCATGGCAAGAAGCGGCGGAGACAGGGATAAAGTCAGCCCGAAAGGTACATTCTCCTCAAGCAGCCGATCCATCATTTCAATCAAAGGCAGATAGCTGTCCACAACCCCTTCGAAAAACCAACGTTCTTCTAGCGTAATTTCTGCTTCATTATGACGCACGTAAGGGATATGGGCATGCAGAAGCAAAGCAACATAACCGTGTACGTTTGTGCTCAATCGAGATCGCCTCCGAATTCCGAATCTGCTGGGGGTGTGCACTTGGGTAAGTACACGGAATAGGCTGAGAATTGCTCATGAGCTATAGAAGCCTTAAGCTGAATGGAAACGACAGCAGGCCTGTAGGTAACTTGGTTATCCAGTGTTAAAGCGTTTGAAGGAAGTTCTTGATTCGTATGT
Organism: Paenibacillus sp. J22R160; assembly: GCF_059692135.1. Lineage (NCBI taxonomy): Bacteria > Bacillati > Bacillota > Bacilli > Caryophanales > Paenibacillaceae > Paenibacillus > Paenibacillus sp. J22R160. Next base: position 150,687 of record NZ_JCAUAU010000014.1, read on the forward strand.
ATATGGGGAGTCTGAATCGTATTAGAACGCAGAAGCGGGAGAAATTGTCCCTGCTCATTCTTAATGCCGAGTTCTGCGAAGTAAAGCTGGCCGGGTAGAAAACCGTTTAGGAAGCAGCATTCTCCTTGGGGAAGGGGGAGTTCAGAAATCGCAACCGATAGATGAGTGCTGACGGCTTGTTCGACCGTAGATTCATAAAAACGCAGCGTAGGCTGAAGCAGGAGCCAGTCCGCTCCGAAGTGATCCTGCACCATTTTTTTCTTTCTGGAAGAAAGCTGCCAATAGGCAAAAAGAGTAGCCGATGACTGCACCAGCAAGTGGAGTGTGTCCCTGTCATTGTGATGGGCAGTGAAAGCTTGGGTAGGAATCAGACTCACCTTTTCTTAGGTCATAATGGGAAATAAATGGTATTGACCTTTTGGACAACATTGTAGCATACACGCTTAGGAAACGAAAAATCTCCTCCTTTCAAGAAGGGGGAGATCTCCTGTATGTGCTTTACTTGATTGGAGGTTGACCTTCCATGTACCGGGTTTCCGTAAGCCTCATTAAAGAATCATATCGATTGACAGAGCTCAGAATCAACAGATAATCATCCTGATTAATATTCGTATAAGATGCCTTGAAACCGGTATGATATTGAACCGTCATACTGGAGGATTGATCGTCATACTGCACAAAAGCGATCTGCCTGGAAACACTTGGAATCATATTCACGCCGCTCTCCCCTTCATCTTAAGACTTCGGATCACCCGCTAATGGATATATCTGTCATATATTATGCTTATTGCAACACATTTAGAATGTGGTCTCGATAGGAATGGATTAGCTCCTCGGCAAGAGTTGGATTTTGGGATTGGGCGACAAGCCTAAATACAGGATCTTCACTATCGGGCAGCAGCAAAATCCATCCATTCTCGTGATAAAATTTGATTCCGTCCACCAAATCAACTGGAGTATCCTTCGCCTTGTTCATCATGCTCCGCATCACTTCACCCTTGGCGTCCCAAGGACAATCGATTTGCTCACGGTGCAGATAGAAAGTCGGAATCAGAGCCAGAAGCTCAGAAAGCGGCAAGCCGGTTCTGCCTAGATGAAGAACGACAAGTCCAATGGCAAAAAGCGAGTCGAACAACGGATGCATCCGCGCTTGCTCGGTGGCCTCGAGAATGGCGCGTTCCCATTCCTTGGTACGAACGATTGTCGCGCCCAGCCCCTCGGCCATGCTCTCGAGGAGTTCAGGCGCGCTGACGGGAGCACCGATTGTTGCTCCTGGCCGGCTGTGCAGGTAGCACAGGTACAAGAAAACGGTTTGCAGATCCGAATCGACAAGCGCTCCCTTCTCCGTCACAAGCTGCAGGGTGCGGCCATCGTCCAAAATGCGCAAACCCAGATTAGCCCTGGCTAGCGATGTGAATAGAGGAAGAGGTTCTTGGTTATTTACAGTAGTCACATGAATCGCTTCAATCCCTAATTTCTCGAAAAATGGCACCAGATAAGGCTGCAGCCAAGGGCTGGCCTCAATGACGATCTTCATCGTCGATAGGGGTAATCCATCACCTTCGTCTGCGATTTCCTCGGACAATGTGCGGATATAGGTTTGAAACCAATGTGTTTCGTCCTTATAGCTGCCTAGGTGATTCATAGATGCCCGTCCATAGTCTTCCTGCCAAAAGCTGTTTTCCACTTTGCGCTCGGCTGATCTTGTAATAGGCATTCCCTCGGCATCCATACAAGCTAGCAGGCACCGATCGTTCTCGTTGCCTGACCAGTCCAGATGGATACCGCCTGCGGCACCCAAGTGACGAATGGCAAACGAGGCTGCCGGTGCTAAGCAATCTCCCAAATCAATGACATGCGTGCCGACGGATTGCAAGCTTGCTGTCAAAGCGCGCTTTAGCAAACGAGTGAAGGTATGCGGAGCGCAGCTTACTGTGAGCGTTTTGCCGGCAGCAAGGGTTGCACCGTAGGCTGTTCCGAATTTGGCGGTCATCTCAGGCGTTAATTCGAGATTGGGAAGGCCGCTTACTCCGCGGGTTTTGAATAACGTTTTGGCAGCATGCTCCCCCCAGATATGAGAAGTGTGAAGGCGGGATTTATCACGAATTTGTTTATGGGGCCATATTTTCACATTAGGTTCGATCCGGCTCTTTTCCCCAATGATGACATGATTGCCAACGACCGAGCCTTCTCCGAGATATGAGGCCTCTTTACAAACAATGCGGCTAGTTAGCGTAGAACCTGCTAATTCATTGTTGGGGGCGATGTGGTTATGGTCCCAAAGCACGCTGCGCGTTAGCTTGATGCCCTTGGAAAGCCTGTTATTTTCCCCGACGATGCAGTATTCTCCGATTTCCACCCCATCTTCAATCTTGCTTCCTTTGCCGATAAAAGCAGGCCCAACCACGCGGGCTGTATCACTGGTCTCTACGTCATCCGCGATGTATACGCGAGGCCGGATCTCAGTGCCGTGGATATGGAGCTGCACCTTTCCATCAAGCATATCAAACTGGGTTTGTCGATACTGCTGCAAGTTGCCAATGTCCATCCAGTATCCGGAGCTTACGTAGCCGAAGAGCGCTCTGTTTTCTTGAAGCAATGCCGGGAAAAGCTGCTGACTAAAGTCAAATTCTTGATCCAGCGGCACGCGCTCTAGCAGCTCTGGCTCCATGATGTAGATGCCCGTATTAACTGTGTCGCTAAATACTTCTCCCCAGCTTGGTTTCTCCATGAAGCGGGTAATCAGGCCGTTCTGATCGGTCATGACCACGCCGTATTCTAGCGGATGAGGGACACGGGTCAGCAGTAACGTGGCTTTGGCTTGTTTTTCTTTATGAAAAGCGAGCGCCTGCTCCAGATCGAAATCGGTTAGGGCATCACCGCTAATGACTACGAAGGTATCGTCTAGAAATTCGTGCGCCTGCTTGACGCTTCCGGCTGTACCCAGGGGACTCGTCTCTTCAAAATAGTGGAGATTGACGTTAAACGCTTCTCCATCGCCAAAATAGTCGCGAATCACTTCAGGTTTATACTGCATCGTGACGGCAATGTCTTGGATGCCGTATTTGTGAAGCAGTTCAATAATATAGGCCATGCACGGTCTTCCCAGGAGAGGCACCATGGGTTTGGGAAGATGGCAAGTAAGGGGGCGAAGCCGCGTGCCTTTGCCTCCAGCCATAATAACAGCCTTCATAGTGGGTCCTCCTCACTTTAAAGCATTTGCTCAACTTTTTGCTGTAACCGGAATGTCGGAGAGATTGTCGATCAGTTTGCGGTAATCCTCCTGAATGAGCGCAGCGATATGGCTCCATTGGTAGGTTTTCTCAAGCAGCTGGTAGGCGCTGTCGGCCATTTTGGCGGCCAATTTGGGATGCAGCAGCATTTCGGTAATATGCCATGAGAGCGAATCAACGTGTCCTGGCAGAGCTTTATAACCATCGACGCCATGTCGAATGATTTCCGCCAGACCGCCTGTATCCGAGAGTACGAGCGGCCGCCGGCTCGCCATAGCCTCCAAGGCAACGATTCCGAATGGCTCATACAAGCTCGGAATGACACAAACATTGGCATATTGATAGAGCTGGATACGGTAGTTCTCGTCAATGAAGCCTGTAAATAAGACGCGATCTCCTAAATGGGCTGCTAACGTGCGAAGTTCATGCTCCATCGGTCCTGAGCCAGCTATGATGAGCTTAGCTTGGGGCACATGCGATAGGATGCCTGGCATGGCATGGATAAGCGTGTGAACTCCCTTTTCATAAACAAGCCTGCCAATATAGAAAATGACTTTATCCTGTTTCGCAAGATCACGAGGACGTTTCCCTGATTCCTTACTTGATGTTGGAGGGAGCTGAATGCCATTCGGATGAACGGTGACTTTATCCACAGGCAAATTGAATATTCGGACAACTTCATTTTTCATATAGGAGCTGCAAACAAAAACACGGCTGGCCTCATAAGTCAGCTTCCACTCTAATTGATGAATTTTGCGCTGTAAGTCGGAACCTAAATGCCCTTGATTTCTTCCCCATTCCGTTGCGTGAATCGTCGTTATTAGAGGGATGTTATAACTCATTTTTATTTCTCTCGCTGTGTGAAAAACCATCCAATCATGCGCATGTAAAAGATCAATGCGGCCGCCGTTTTCTTTCCATTTGACCAGATGATCCGTCATGGCTAGATTCATTTCGAAGGTCCAGTGGTAAAAAGAAGTATCTCCGGAGTGCTGGACGGGCAATCGATGGACATAGACGCCATTTTTCTTCTCAAAAGAAGGTGCCCCTTCATAGGACGTCGTGATGACATGGACTATTTCTCCGCGAGAAGCAAGGGTTTCCGATAGTTCATGGACGGCTTTCGATAGGCCGCCGACCTGTTTGGGCGGATATTCCCAGGCCAGCATGAACACATTGGGGTGATGCTTTGTTTCCTCCAGTAAGGTTTCCCAATCATTTCTGCTCGGAATAATTGGCACAGGTGATTGGAGGTTGATGCTCTTGAAAGATTGATACTCGATATCAGGAAGGCAATAGTCGAGTTCCTCCAGAGCAGCAAGGAAATCCTCAGCGATCTGATTACGATCCAATTGATCGCAAAGCTGGTGAAAGCAGCCAAGATGTTTTTTTATCCGGCGGCTGGCATAATCAGTGTAGGTTGCCATGTCCATCATGAACGCCCAATCGCTGCTCTGAGCCAGCATGAGCTCTCTGGAGGCTTGATTTAAGGCTCGCTTGAACACGTCGGCATTCTCTTTATCAGAGTGGATGATGTGCTCCTGATTGGTGGCTAACTGAATCATCCGTCCTTCAGCTTCGTGAAGATGACGGTAGATCCAATCATTGCATGCTTGCAGCCATGTTTCAGAGCTGTGGTTACGCCCTGCACTGGAAGCGTTCAATTGGCCGACACCAGCGGCTGGATACTCATCGAGGTACTCGCTGGGTGTTACCATTTTCAATGTCGTCTGATCGAGAAACATTTTGCGGCAAAGCTGATCAAGAAAGTGGGGACCTTCATACCACCAATGCCCAAAAAGCTCCGCTTGATAAATGGAGACGATGACCGGCTTTCGATCCAGCCAGCGATGCGCTTGTTGTACCTGCTTTTGGCGATGTCTGAGAAAATCATCCGCATGCTCGCCCGCTTTTTCTAACGCAAGTGCTGGATGATAGGGCATTTTGAGTCGGCCTTTACTTGTATTGCGGTCGTATTTGAAGCCAGAGCCGTTATCCGAATAATAATCTCGATAGAGGAAATCGTTGCAGTAGCCATCCTCAGGGGAACAAATCTGGTGAACAGATGCCGGATCGCACGGAAAAGCCGTCACACCATCCGGCGACGTCATCAGAGGAGCTAACTGTTCCCGGTGGGGGTGAGGGGAAGCAAAAGCAACAGCGGTGGCATCCGTGAAAAAATACTGGATCCCAGCTTCGCTCAACATCCGCTCAATCCCTGGCGTATAGCCGCATTCGGGTAACCAGAAGCCGCGTGGCTTTTGGTCGAAATAACGCTCAAAGTCTTTCACAGCCGTTAGGACCTGCGCTCGGATGGATTCTTCCGTTTGCAAGAGCGGCAGATAGGCGTGCGTTGCGGCGGTAGTTACGATTTCAATGTATCCTAACTCCTGAAAATGTTTGAAGGCAACAATGACATTCCCGTTATAACTCTCGTACAGATTCTGAAGCTTTTGGAGTCTCTGCGAGTACTGTTTGGCAACCGGAAGGAGAACGGGGTCCTGTTGTAATCGAACCTTCTCGCTGTCTGCTAGCGCAATATCTTCTTGGAGGTAAGCGCGATATTTGGCATGCCAGAATGGGTCGCTGAACAGGGATAAGAGTGTCGGAGTTATGGAAAAGGTCATCCGGAAATCAATTTGATCCTGTGATAGCTGATGCATAACTTCCAATAATGGCAAATACGTTTCTGTCATGGCTTCAAAAAACCAACACTCTTCCAAAGCAACGTCCGGGCCTTGGTGGCTGATATAAGGAAGATGGGCATGCAGTACGAGGGCGAAATACCCCTTAATCTCAGGCTTTGATTTCATGCGATTAATCAAAACTTATCGTCACCTCGGTTCTCCCCAATCCTCTTCCGAATCTTTGGGGGTTACGACACAATTGGATCGAAGTAAAGGGATGAACTCATGCTCCCACGTGTACGTACCTACATCCACGATATAGCTGCGATTAGCCCCAGCTTGATGTATGTACGAATGAGTTGTTTCGGGCAACATGGTTGTATCCCAGTAGGCATGGGCATTATGTCCATTAAAGAGCAAATGGGTCACATCGTACAAGCGGAGGACGGACGGCATGGCGCCAAAGTCACATTCAAAATGCTGAGACACCAGCCACCTGCGTCTATCAGATATTTCCCAATATACATAAAGCGAATTTGCACCTACAATCATAAGATGGAGTAAGTCCTTGTCATATCTCCCAGGAACCTCATACTCCGAGATTGGTGAAGTTTTCAAGGCCATTCCTCTTTTCTGGAAATCGTGTATTCGATGACCATTTTCTTGTAAAAGCATTCGCTTTTCGACAGAAAAATATGCGTGGTTTGCTAAAATCTAGATGTCTCGTAAAAAAGGAATTTCGCACTTTTAAGGCGAATATATTGGATTAATCCGGGTGACAAAGATGATGCTACGATGCAAGTTTTCCTCACGGAAAGCTCAAAGGGAGTGATATCGATGAGTTTTTGTTGTGGCGCTAGTATGATTGGAACAAAAGGTACATTGAAGCACATCCGTACACAAATTCATAATGTGCCTATTCTCTTCTGCCCGGTATGTCACCACATTGAGGTTCACTATCTGGTAGAGAGCGAATACGAGATATTGGCAGAATATGCCCACGGCGATGGGGCGGCTGAGGTTGATTTTGTGGAGTATGTAGATGGGAAAGACCATCTGCTGCATGACAATTGTGTTAATCATGAAGGCGAAGAGCCTATGGATATTGTGCGCAGCCAAATTGATATGGCGCTGGATCTGCTTATGGTGGCCAAATCTTTTGCGGATGCCGAATGGGAAGAGCAGCTCATGAAACGATTGAAAATGCTGAGTGTACGCCGCGATAAGCTAAAAAACAAAAAAACCTCTAAGCCCATGTAGAGGTTATAACGATAAAAGCCGCTATCATTCTCCCAACGGAAGAAGGAGCGGCTTTTTGTTTGGACGAGACTAGACGTGGTCATGAATGCCCTGGAGCAATCGCCCGAACTCTTTTTGCAAACTTCTGCTTAAAGGAATTTTAACCGGCGTGTGATTCAAGTGAATAAGAAATCTGCGGGATGTAGGAAAACCGCTTTCCTTCACATAACTTACAACGTGTCGCATATTGACTAGAAAGCCCTTGAAGGGACTAAACAGCATAGGCGAGCTCTGAGATAAGATATCCGATAAATTGGTGCTGGAATCCATGTGTGCACCATTCATGAGATGAATTCTTGATAATCGCTTGTCCTCTTTTTCAATGAAGAGAATCGACTCCTCCGAGATGGGTAACTGCGATTTTTGGTTTTTCACGGTGATCCAAGTTGTTTTCATTGGGGGTGATACTTGCTGCGTATGACTGCGTTCCAATTGAATTTCGGCAATTGCTTTGCGAATGGCAGCTTGAAATTTAGGCAACATCACGGGCTTAGATAAGAAATAAAGAGATCCTAGGTCATGAAAGCTCGTGAGGATATGATCTATATTTGTAGTTCCGCTAACCATGATGACCTTCTGCTGATAACCAGCTCTTCGTAGCGTCTGTACCATGGAAATCCCGTCCAGTTTGCCTTCCAGGCCAATATCGACGAGCAGCACATCCGGAAGAAGCTGGTCATACATCCGAATGAATTGTTCGCCATCCGTGGCGATCGAGACGACGTCTAGTCCGCACTGCTGACAATAGCTTTCCAGTAATTTGCCAACCCAATAATTATCTTCCACAATGGCAACGGTGTAATGATGCCCCATACGATCATCGCACTCCATTTCTTTCATCCATCCATGCATTCTGTCAGCTCATGCTCTGAAACAGCCAACTTAGTCCACATTGAACGCAAAAGATCTATTATCCTGTATAATTCTAGTTGTAGAGTTAAGTGACGTAATTTCTTAAGAGCAAGCTTAGAAATGAGGGGTTAGTATTTGTTTACATGGGCGATATTTATCTTGACCTGTCTTGATTTTGTTCCCATGATTCTATTCTCATTGGTTCTATTCAGACAAAAAATAAAGCCGCACTGGATGCCGATTGCTTTGGCATTCCTTGCTGGAACGTTGGTCACATACCTTGGCCAAAGGCCTATTTTATATATAAGTATCATATGTGTGCTGCTAGTATCTGTGTGGAGATTTTACCCAATGCCCGCGGTCATCCTCGCATTATCCGGGTACATCCTGTCTGTGATTGTGTCTACAGGTGTCCTCGCGATATGGGAACTGACCCCGCTCACTTCCTATGCTGACATGAAAAATGATCCGGGTAACACCGTTATCATCCTGCTGCTGGCGATATGCGTGAAATGCGGCATTCTTGTAGGCATACACAAGCTTCGGTTGGGCTTTACGTTCCTGACGCATTACACACGAATATTACCAACCAAAGAAAATGCAGGCTTCTACCTGTTCATTATTGTCGTAATCATCGGAATTATTTACCGACATTCCTATCCAGACAGTGTGCTAAGCGCACTGATGCCGATTCAAATGCTTGGTATCGCAACAGCTCTATTCATCTATGTTATGCTAGGTAAGGAGCTTAGCTTTCAACGATAAGTGGCGGATATCGCCATCGGTCTGGGCAGCTGTACCTGTGTTGCGAGCTACATAGTCCACAAGCATTTGATGATATTTCATCTGCGCCATAGCAGCGATGGTGACACAAGGCTCGTCTTCATAAGTATCAAAATAAAGTTTGCCTTCTGAGGGGGCATACTTTTTTATTTTGTTCAGATTAACGAACAAATGCATATCCATTTTTACAAATTGAAGATCCATTAATGCTTCTATGAAACTAGTAAAAGCCACGAGAGATTCTACGTTTTCTTCCACAATTCCATCTTGCGAGACGTACTTGATCGATTTCGTACCGAACTCCACATACCAGACATTATCTAAACGGATTTCGTTAGGCGTCTGCCAAGATGACGCTTCTTCCAGATATCCGGCTTTCATTAAAAGATCCGTGTAAGGATATTGATAGGCTTGCGAAAGCTTCCTTAAGGTGTCAGGGGATGGCTTGATGATGTCATTCGTGGTACGATTACGTCCGAGCTCTAAATCTCGAATGTACGCATGAGATAGGCCGCTTTTGCTGGCAACCTTGCGCAAGGACATTTTACCTCGCAGCGTCTCTAGAAACTTGCCAAATTGATTACCTTGTTCCAAATGAAACACCTCCTTACCTTAATTGTAAAGGATTCTAGATTAAAATGAAATCGTCTACAAAGGTTTTATTTCCCAGTAGGTGCTCATTTGGACATCTATGTTATAATAAATTTGCTTTTTATTTCTGATTTACATATATTGTACCCCCCGAATTGATATACATAAGGACGAAAATACTATACTGTGAGGTGGAAAGGTGCTACTGGTACTATTCAAAAGGTTCCTTGGAAAAAAGGAATCCCAGGGTCAAAGTGAATCCTATGCCTCTTCCCTTGAGGTTACCATACATCAAATTCAATCAGGAGACCTAAGACTTAGGAATCAATTTATTTCAGACTATCAGCCTTATGTGGCTAAAGTGACAAGCAGGTTCTGTAAAAGATATATAGATCCGGCTAGGGATGATGAATTCAGCATTGCTTTAGGGGCATTTAACGAAGCCATTAATCAATACTCTTCGGTTATGGGGAGATCTTTCCTCGGGTTTGCCGAAACTGTTATGCGGAGAAGATTAATTGATTTCTTGCGTAAAGAACAACGTTTCAAAGGACAGATTCCTTATAGTTCATTCGATCAGGAAGATGATGAAGATAACCTACTTAATCCGATTGAGGTTCATCAAGCCATAGAAGCTTATGAAAAGCAAAAAGGACTTGAAGAACGGCGAAGTGAAATCATGGATTTCAGTCGCTGCTTAAGTGATTTTGATATCGATTTCTCTGAATTGACGGAAGCCTCTCCTAAACATGACGATTCCAGACAGATGCTTTTCGGCATCGGTCGGACGCTGGCACAGGATGCGGAACTTATGCGGACTCTTCTAACGAAACGGCAGCTACCCATTAAAGAGCTGCTGGAGCAAGTACAGGTTTCTAGAAAAACCTTGGAGCGCAACCGTAAATATTTGATTGCTATTGCTCTCATTTACAACGGTCCATACCCTTACTTGCGGGATTATTTACATATTCGAGAATGAGGACTGCATTAAGAAAGGAAGAACAGCGCATGAACAAGGGAATCGTAATGGAAATAAGCGACAGCTCCATTATTGTCATGAGTCCAGAGGGTCGATTTGAGAAGCTCCCTAGGGGAACACGAAATTGTGAAGTAGGGGAAGAGATACTGTTTGCACCTGCGACGAGGCGTTTCCGGGTACCGCAAATAGGGATTCTATCTGGTTTGACTGCTGCAATTGTCTTGTGTTTCGTCTTGGTATCCACATTGACGGGAAGTGTGCCAGGTGGCCAAGTGGTTGCTTACGTAACCATAGATATCAATCCAAGTATCGAGATTGGTATTGATAACGAAGAGGTTGTTCAAGATTTACAGGGATTAAATTCAGACGGCGATGAGTTAATCAGCACCTTGGTGTTCAAGGGCAAGTCGCTAGAAGCTGTTACCTCAGACATCTTGGATAAAGCGGAGCAGGGAGCCCTTGCCAAAGGGGAAGGCGATATCATCATCTCATCTACAGTCGTAGAACAAAAAGCAGCAGTGAATGATGAAGCGATAGCCACGAAGATGAAGAATCAGGTTAGCAAACATATTGAGCAAGCTCATCCCGAGCAAGTCAAGAATTATGAAGTGACTGCTTTCGCAGCACCGCAAGAAGTAAGACAAGAAGCAAAAGCCAGCGGTGTATCCGCAGGTAAATATGCCATTTATCTCAATGCCGTAGACAATGGGGCAAAAGTATCTCTGGATGACATCAAAAGCGTCTCCATCCATCAGTTAGCCAAAGAAAACGGTGGGATAGATAAGCTGGTGCCATCATCGAAGCCTATCGATAAGTCTTCGCTGCAAAGACTTGTCGCCGATGAAAAATCAGGGAAATTGAACGCGCGAATTCAGCAAATTCAAGACGACCGGGATAAAGGCAAAAGCAATCCAAGCCCTGATAAGAATGACAAGAACGGCAATGGCACTAATAACAATACCAAACTTGGTAAGAACGATAACAATGGTAAGCCTAGCGTGAAGCCGACACCTACGCCGACACCTAGAAGCAATCGCAATGACAACAAGAACGGCCAGGATGGTAAAAACGGTCGTGACGATAACAACGACAAAACTGGCAAGAACGACAACGATGATAAAAACGGCAAAGATAACAATGGCAGGGATAACAACGGCAAGAATAATAACGATGATAACAAAAATACACCAAGGCCAGGCCGTGGGGACGACAATGACGATGATCCGAAAAATGGATCATCGTCTAAGCCACGAGAGACTCCGAAGCCTAGTGTAAAGCCGACCGTTAAACCAACAAGCACGAGCAAACCGACGGCGAAACCGACGGAGAAGCCGACAGCAAAACCAACGGCAACAACGAAGCCAACATCGACTCCAAAGTCAGGGAATGATCACAATTTCAATTGGAATTGGGGCAATCGGGATTGGGGCCAGAAGAATGATGGCAAGGACGATTGATGAGACCCCGGGTACACTCTTTGGAGTGGCCTGGGTTTTTTTTGTGTGGAGAGAGGTGGAGGATGGTGAATGATGAGCGGGGAACGGAGAGTAGAGCGCGCGAAACGGGGAGTGCAGAACGGGAAACGAGGAGCGGTGAGTGTAGAACCGGCAATCTGCAACTCATAATTCACAACCGGCAATGCGTAACCCGTACCGCGTAACCCGTAACCCGTACCGCGTAACCCGAACCCGTAACCCGTAACCCGTAACGCGTAACGCGTAACCCGTAACCCGTAACCCGTAACCCGTAACCCGTAACCCGTAACCCGTAACCCGTAACCCGCACCCCACACCACGGACCCCACACCCCACACCCCACACCCCGCACACATAAGGGGAACTATGGTCCTCTATTTATTGCAAATCAGGCGTTTGGACGCAGGTAGCGGAACTCTGATCTCTTATTTCTCCGATTTACGCAGAATTGGTACTCATTTTGAGGGAATAACGCCCTGTAGTTCCCACGAGCCTTCCATTTGGCTGCTTTTTAATGATATAGCGCCCTGTAGTTCCCCCAAGCATGCACGATCTCGTGGAAAGTAGGATAAAGTTGTATTACAATAGTTGCATGTGCAATTATTCTTATCCTCGCTAACGGAATGGAAGGGAGATATTGGCTTGAGATATTCGAGATTCGGTAAATCCGGTTATAACGTATCATCACTGGGCTTTGGTGCAATGAATCTTCCAAATGTCCCCCTGGAACAGGCTAGAGAAGCATTGAACTATGCCTTGGATCACGGCATTAATTATATCGACACCGCAGCCGCCTATCGCAACAGCGAAGAGATCATCGGCGAATGCATTTCGCATCGCAGGGACGAGTACTTCTTGGCGACGAAAACAGGGGCGCGAGATTATGAAACGGCGAAGGCTGAGATTGAGCGAAGCCTGGTGCGGATGAAAACGGACCATGTCGATTTACTCCAAATTCACTATGTAAACTACGTAACTGAATTTAAAAAGGCAATGGACATCGAAGGTGCTTACAAGGCCGCTCTGGAAGCTCAGCGAGAAGGCAAAGTCCGCTTCATCGGCATTTCCGGACACCGACCGGATTTGCTAACGAAATGGATCGCTAAGGGGCAATTCGATCAAATTTTGTTTCATTTGAATTTAGCTCAGCCTTTTGCTTTAGAGGAGCTTATTCCCAAAGCGACAGAGATGGATCTAATGAAAGTTGCGATGAAGCCTTTATCAGGCGGATTCATTCAGCCCGTTGACCGTGCCATCCGATATCCGTACAGCCAGAACGTACATGTTACCATTTCGGGGATGGTCAGCGTTAAGGAAGTGCAGGAAAACCTGGCTGCTCAAGAGCAGGAGGTTGGGACGGAAGAGCGCCAAGAGCTCGAACAATTGGCTGTTGAACTCGGTCAGCACGATTGCAGACGCTGCAACTACTGCTCGTGCCCACTCGAAATCGCCATTCCGGATGTGATGATTGCGAGCAGATTCAGGGAGAAATTTGGTTTGCTGCCGAAGGGTGAGGGATTTTTCCAAAGACAAAAGGATAGAATAGTAGGCTGTGCTGACCATGATCCATGCAAAGAGAAGCCGATTTGTGAAGAGAAATGCCCGTATCACCTGCCCATGCAGTCAGTTATTCAGAAGGCAGCATCTTTCTATTAAGCTAACAGGGAGAATGACACTATGTTTGCAAAAAACACAGCAATTACGACAGGCGTGTTCACGTCATTCACGCATAACGATCAAGGGGCAGACGCCGTCCTCGTCTGCCTAAGTGAAGCTGAGCTGCGCGAGGACACCGTCCTCGGCGAGCCGCAGCTCGACCAAGCCCTTCAGCGCATGCGCGCGAAGGGCATCTTCACCGGCGCCTCAGGCGAGCTCGAGGCGCTGCCCACCCACGGGCTGCTGCCGTACGCGTACGTGCTCGTTGCGGGGATCGGCCCCGCAACATCGCGCGATACGCTGCGAGCAGCCGCCGTGCATGCAGCGCGCGAGGCACTCGCGCTGAAGCTCGATAGCTTGGCGCTGAAGCTGCCAAGCGGCATCGACAGCAGGTCCGCCGTCACGGCGCTGACCGAAGGGCTGCTTCTCGGTACATACCGCATCGCGGTGTACCGCATTAACGAGCCGGCGCGCGCAGAGCTGCGCCGGGCGGTACTGCTCACAGATGCGGCTGCAGATGCAGCGCTTCTGACATCCGCGATCGCAGCCGCTGAGGCGGTTGCGGAGGGCACGAACTATGCCCGGGATCTCACGAACCTCCCGGCCAATAAGCTCCTTCCGGCTACCCTCGCAGAGGAAGCCATGAAGCTTGCCCAGCATTACGGCTTCGGCTGCGAGGTGCTGGACGAGCACGAGATCGCCGCCCGGGGGATGGGCGGTCTGATCGCGGTTGGCGCTGGTAGTGCCAACCCGCCACGGATGATCACCCTGCAGTATAAGGGTGATCCGGACTCAGCCGACGTGCTCGGCCTCGTCGGTAAGGGCGTGACCTTCGATACCGGCGGCATCTCGATGAAAAGCCCCGACGGCATGGAAGAGATGATCAGCGATATGGGCGGAGCCGCAACGCTGCTTGGAGCTCTTCACGTCGTCGGGCAGCTGAAACCGAAGATTAACATTGTCGTCGTCATACCGTCAGCGGAAAATATGACGTCCGGCTCGGCTTATCGTCCAGGCGATATCGTGACGATGCTAAGCGGACACTCCGTAGAAGTGCTGAATACGGACGCTGAAGGCCGTATTATCTTGGCGGAGGGCATTACCTACGCGAAGAAGCTCGGAGCGAACCGTCTGATTGATGTAGCTACTTTGACAGGAGCTATCTTAATCTCTTTTGCCGATGTAGCGACGGGGGCTGTGACGAACGATGATGAGTTCCTGAAACCGCTGCTTCAAGCGGCTGGTGAAGCGGGAGAGAAGCTCTGGCAGCTGCCAAACTACCCGGAATATCGCGATATGCTGAAAAGCGATGTGGCCGATATCAAGAATCAAGCCTCATCAGACCGCTGGGCGGGGGCTATCACCGGAGGACTTTTCATCGGGTACTTCGCCGAAGAAACGCCATGGATTCATCTGGATACAGGCGGCACCGCCTGGTTATGGTCAGCCAAAGGCATTGAGCCCAAAGGGGCAACGGGTGTTATGGTCCGGACATTAGCTGCTTATTTATGCGGCGATCAAAGCGCCACTTATATATTATAGGGAAATACTACCGTTATTTAGTGGAGTAACACAGTAACAGCATGAATAAATGGAATTTTGGACCTCTGTCAAGAAAGTGGACACTCTTATCCCGTTTTTTTGTTCTTGAACTGCGCAGCAAAGCGAGCTGGTGACATGTAACCTATCGCACCGTGGATTCGCTTGC
>NZ_JCAUAU010000015.1:0-151900 GCF_059692135.1 Paenibacillus sp. J22R160
CGCGTGGGCTTCGCCCACACGAAGGTAAAAGACTGAAAATTCAATTAATATAATTTTGATTATGTCTTGATGGATACTTCTACAAGCTTACACAAACTTCTTGACGCTACCCCTCTCTTGATCTAAAACGCGCAAATTTGATGTACATAATACATGATTTCCTCTCAAAATCAGAAAATACCACTATTTTGCTGCACTTTCTGCAGGAAAATGTCCAGCAGGCAGGAGCAAGAGAACAGTAGAGCAGCAGAGCAATAAAGAGTCCCCAACACCCTCGGGGCTTTAGAGGCTCTATCAAGCTGATGATGCTAAAATCATGCAAAAAGTACATGTAATTCGGCGGTTATTTGCGTTTCTGCGAGACAACATGTACAAAGTACAGTAAATTTCGCAGTTCTAGCCACTTTATACCTAAAACGCTCAAATTTGATGTACTTTTTACATGATTACTCTTCACAAACCTGCAAATCCAATAATTTGCTGCACTTTCTGCAGGTAAATGTCCAGCAGGCGGGAGTAGTACAGCAAGAGAACAAAACAGCCCCCAACACCCTTGGGGGTGTTAGAGGCTCGATCCTGCTTACTCCTTACTTCGTCACTTTCACAGTCAGCTTATCACTGGAAGTAACGCCACCCGCGTTGAGCAACTCACAGCGATATTCGTACACGCCGACAACGCGACCAGCGATCGTGCTCACCGCGCTTTGAGCGCTTGGAGAAGCTGCGTTTAACGCCTTCGTTTCGATCAATATGCCATTCTCGTACAAACGGTATTCCGTCGCATTCGTGCCCCACCACATGTTCATCGATACCTTGTAGTTGCCGTCTCCATCCCAATTGTCTTGGGAAAGCACCGGCTTGCCAGGCGCCGCATCCGTAATTTTCACGACCAACGGAGCACTTGTTGTTGTTCCAAAAGAATTAATAAGTTCACTTGTATACGTATAAGTGCCATTGGCTTTGCCTCTCACTTCCACTTTGGCCGTTTGAGCGGCCGGCGATGCATCAGTCAGCGATTGCGTCTGAATGAGCACACCATTTTCGTACAACTTGAACACGGAGCCGTTATTGCCCCACCACATGTTCATTGTCACCGTGTAGTTACCGTCCTTCAAGCCAGTCGCATGACCGCTATTGTCCGACAACACAGGTTTGCCTGGCGCCCCTAAGGACAAAGGCTTCACAACAGTGATCGTTACAGCGCCTGTATGCACTGTTGTTCCATTTAATGTAACAGCTGCTGTTAACTGTGCAGTACCTTCTGCCAACGCATTGACTTTTCCTTGTGCATCAATGGTCGCCACAGCTCCATTACTTGTGCTATAAGCAATGTCAGCACCGCTAAGATCAGCAGCTGCCCCGTTACTTAAAACACCCGCTACATGAGTCGTTGTTGTTTCACCCGGCTTGAGCGATGTCGCATTCGCCGAAAGCGTCGCTTGGCTGAGAACTACGTTTGCGCTCACAGTAAACGGTACAGTTGCTTGCGCAGCATTACCCGCAGCATCGACAACACGATAGCCTACTGTGTGTGCACCTAGCGTTAGACTGCCTGCTGCAATGGATTGGCCGCTATTGATTACGACATCATCCAGTGTCAACGTCTGCTCAGCTACACCCGAAAGTGCATCTGTACTAGCCAATACAAATGTTAATGTATCTCCATACGTAACATCCCCAACCGCGTGACCGGATTGCGTTAACACGGCCGTCGGAGCGGTTTTATCCAGCTTCACTTGCAAATATTTCACAGCTTCGGCATTCCCTGCTGCATCTGTGGAGGAATACGCAACCGTATTCGTGCCCTCCGTTTGAACCACAACTGGCCCCTCATAAGAAACCGCATTACCGCTGTTCAAGCTAATCATCGTTGTTACTGCGCCAGCACGATCATCCGCTGCCGTCAAAGATACCGTCACATCTTCCTTATACCAGCCCTCACCATTCGCTGAGCCAGACAAGCTCGCTGTCGTAACAGGCGCTGCTGTATCGGCTGCAACTGTGAAGTCGCTTAAGCCTCTTGGCTTCAATTGGAATACGCCTTTAAAAATAGCAGCGACACCCTTGATGTTCACCGTTTCTCCCGCTTGGTAAGGGAATGAACTCAGTGTCAAACCCGTTCTTACATCAACACGGATGTGATTGCTCACTGAACCTTTGACTGCATCAAACTCAAAAGAACCTGCAGGCACAGCGCTGATAATATTGCTCACGGTAACATCGCTAAGCTCAATCAATTGTCCTTGATTGTCATTCGTCACTGCTGTCGCAGCTATTGGCGCCCAAAGTGCTGCAACGCCTGTTTTTTCGATGGCAACTGGATCTGCTAACTCCAGCTCTGTATTGAATACAGCCGTAGATGCTGTAACTTTCACTTTATCTCCTTGATGAAAACCGCTCAGACTTTGGAACACGTAGATTCCGCCTGTTTCATCCTGCAGGTAGAAGGCCTGGCCGCCAAAAGCACCCGGTTCTGTCGTCACGACCCCTTCCACAGTCACCAACGTGCCTGCTGCTTTACTCCTAGCATCGGAGATATCGATCTTCGCTGGAATTGGGTTTTGCTCTTCTGGTAAAGACTCAGCAGGTACGTTGCCTAGGGTAACGCCCTCAGTTTTCAGGTTCGTAGAAACTTGACGCAGGCGCAAATTCGCCGCAGCCGTTGTTCCAGGCTTAACGCGAACCAACAGATCCTTCGTTGCATGACCATTGATATCTGAGGTCACGCTGAACTGTGTACTGTATCCGTATGCTGTAGGCCATGTGCCGTCAGCATTCTGAACCATCGCAATTTGCGTGCCGCCGCTAACCAAATAAATACCTACGTTGAAGCCCGTAACCGTCGTGGACGGAGGCAGGTTATCCACTACAACCCGCACTGGGAAATCCACCGCATTCGGCAGCGTTGCTTGATGCACGAAGCTGTAAGCTGCGCTCGCTGTTGCTGCAGGTCCGCCATAGGAGCCCGCTTTGAAAGTGCTGCGGTCATACCATTTGTAGCCGGCATTTGGTGCCGCCCAAGGCTCTGGTTGCGGCTCTGTAGAATTAGCCGGCGTCTCGAACGGCAGCAGCGCCGTAGGCTGATCCAATTGCAAGCCGCTTACTTGTGACAAGCTTGTGTAGCTTTCTTTTTTCGCAAGCCAATTCACCATATTAACAAGCAGGACGCCGTCGTCCACTTCTTTGAAACCGTCATAAGTCGTCTTTCTCGCGCCTGTATCCTCACGCAAATACTTCGGCGTCGCATCCTCCACCGGTGAGGAATCGCCGATGAATGCGGCTTTACCTGCGCCTGACTTGGCTATGGCGACAAACGGGCCTTCCGCCACGCCGCCTCCGTTATATACACCTTGATCGACTGCATTTGCCCAAGCCTCATTCGTTTGCGGTAAGTACGCAATTCCTTTGGCCTTGGCCGGATCGATGATCGCCAGTGTTGATCCCGCATGCATGGCTACACTTGAAACACCTGTGGTAATACCGAACGACTGCTGCGGCGACACGATTTGGTTGGCATTAATATCGCCTAAAGCGTTATAGCGGAAGCGCAAACCGAATTGCGTTGCTAACCAGTCCGAGCTGGCTACATCCTGCATAGCTGCCGAGGAGCTTTCTTCGGCGCTCATACCGCTGGCTGGATTCGTCCACGCGCCACGACGATAGCCGTTGAAGACTTCCGAACCGTCCCAACGGTTCTTATTGCGGTCCGCATTGTAGTGATCTCCAATGAAGAAGATACTTCCGCCGCCCTGCACATACTGCGCCAGAGCTGCTTGCTCGCTCGTCTTATATGGAACATTAGACTCAGCTACGACAAAAACGTCATAACCGCTCAAATCACTGAGTGTAATAGGTGTTGTTTTGCGCAGTTCTTTGACGTAGTAGCCATTATTCGCCAACGCGTTCCCAAAATCAGAAAAAGCACCGTCGATCACCCAATCCGCTGCACCAGCAGTTTGTTCATGCGTGTTGTCGAACAGCACCTTCTTCCCTGCATTTTCATTGACTACTTTCGCTTCAATGAATGGAGCCGGATCACTTGGCCCTTCCGCCATTACCGCCTGCCAGCTGCTTGAAGCCAGCACTTGTAGAGGTAGCGCTACCGTTAAGGCCAGCGCCGCTTTTATCGCTTTTGCTTTCCATCCCGCTTTCTTACCCATTAGAATTTCCTCCCTTATCATCCATGTGACAAGCCTTGTTTCCACCCTAATTTTACCATTGTTCAAAAAGGGATAGTGCATTTTTTTTGTAAAGATAAGGAAATTCATGTAAGTTGACAATTGGTTTTACGACTCTAATTAGCTCGAAAATGCGCAAAAAAACCTAGCGGGAGCCGCTAGGTTTACTGTACTGCGTCTTATATCTGTCGTGGTAGCGTTACACTCCGTGCCCCTTACTCGCACTACTCTTCACGACGTCGGCTGAGCTCCTTTGGTCTGCCCACGGAAAGCATTCGGTACGGTCCCCGTATGCGCCTTGAACAGCTTCCCGAAATAATTCTTATTCTCGTAGCCGAGCATGTCGGCGATTTGTTCCACGGTTTTATCCGTGATTTCCAAGAGCTCCTTCGCCTTCTCCATCTTCATCCGCGTCACATACTCCACGAAATTCTCACCGGTTTCCTTCTTGAACAGCCGGCTCAAATAACTCGGATGAAGGTGCAGATGCACCGCTGCGTCTTCGAGCGATATTTTCATATGCAAATGATTATAGACGAACCGCTGGCACTCCAGAATCTCGCGGTTGTGCGACTCGCGGTACACCTGTCCGGCCCACTGAATCGCCTGCTGCAGATAATCCTTCAGCCACAATTCCAGCTCTCTCACAGACGACAATTCATGCACATCATGGTGCAAAAGCTCTGAGGAAAATGTCGACTGATAATGCTGCAGCGATTTGAGCCGCATGCGCACATCGAGAATCATCTTCAGCAGCCATTCTTTCACTTCCATAGGCCGAAACCGATGATACTGGATGAAGTCAATCCACTTCGAGACGTACATATCGATCATATCGGACCGTTCATCGAACACTACGCTTCGAAACTCATCCAGCGTCTGGGCATACTCTGCAAGCAGCAGCCCGCCGTCTCCGAAGCCCTCCCGAACATGCTCCAGCTTCATGACTGAGCTTTCCGGCAAGTAGAACCGTAAGCTCCGCCCTTCTATCATCCGCTTCAACTGCTCCTTCAGGGAGCGCACATCCTTGGCTGTACTTCCCGTAACGAAAGAGAACGCGACCTTCGCATATTGCTGCAAACAGCTCTGCAGATGTCGCAGCGTCTGCTCAACCTTCTGGCTGTTGTTGACATGCATGCTGCCATATTGCGGGAACAGCAGAATAATTTCACCCGTATCATACGTGAACAACGTGATTTCCTTCTGATCGACGAGCAGCTCTTCAATGATATTTTGGATGGTGTAATCGAATAAATCCTTGGATTGGAAGCGCTGATTCGCCTCCCTCACCCGGTTGGCATACCCGAAAACCGGCAGCACGCCATGCTGACCAAGTCGAAGACCGAACCCTTCCGCTTGCTGGCTCCACTCTTCCGAATCAAACAATGGCTCATTGACCGTACTCCGGATAAAATGGCGCTTGGACGAACCGCGGCGCAGCGCAGCCTCCCTCTCAAGCTTGCGGCTTTTGGACAACACGTGATCTTCGGCATCAAGCTGCTCCTTCAGTCTGCCAAGCACCTCAGAAATGTTGCTTATATTCATCGTCTCTTTCAGAATATACTCGCTCACAGAAAGCTTCATCGCTTTTTGCGCAAAGTGGAAATCATCATGACAAGAGAGAATAACCGCCTTGATATGAGGGTCCACCTCACGGAGCGATCGGATCAAATCTAGCCCGTTCATTTCCGGCATGCCGATATCGCTGATCAGCACATCGGTTTTGGAACGCCGTCCAGCTTCCAGGGCATCGAGCGGATTCTCGAAGGCTCCTGCCAAACGAAACCCTAGTTCTTCCCATTTGATCGCTGAGCTCAAAAATTCAAGTACAGGTACATCATCATCGACAATCATGACTGTATACATGCTTAGCCCTCCTTTCCTGCCTGCTGCGGAAAGCGCAGTACAATCTGCGTTCCCTGATCCTGCCCGCTTCCGATTTCATAATCGAATCGATGGCCGTAGATGATGCGAAGGCGCTCTAATACATTTTGCAAGCCGATACCAGACAAGGATGGGCTTCGGAAAGCATGGTGATGCTTCGTAGGCAGCGTCACAAGATGTGAGCGAAGCTCTTCCAAACGCTCTGGTGTCATGCCGACACCAGAATCCCTTACCTCGAGCTGAAGCCGCCCATCCTCGCAGATCCTGGAGGCAATTGTAATTTCTCCAGGCTTGCTTTTTAGCCCGTGAATATAGGCATTTTCGATGAGCGGTTGCAGCAGAAACCGAGGTATCTCAATAAGAAGCGTATCTGAAGCAGCCGAAATACGAAGATTCACGCGATCTCCGTGCCTAGAGTTTAGAAGTCGAACGTAATGCTCGATGATCTCAATCTCCTCATGCAACGGGATATACTCGTTATTTCGATTAATGGTCATCCGCAAGAGCGATGATAGGGATGAGATCAATTCTGCGTTCTCCGAATCCCCCTTCATCATGATTTTCAAACGGATGGAATTTAGCACATTAAACAGAAAATGCGGATTAATTTGCGCCTGCAGCATCGCTAGCTCCGCCATCCGTTTGAGCTCTTGCTCGCGGCGGTTCTCCTCCAGCATCAGCTCAATACGATCAATCATGCGGTCAAACACGTACCCAAGCCGACCTACTTCATCCACACCGCTAATGTTGGAGCGTTCGCCGAGTTGACCGGATTCAATCCGGACAACCGTTTGGACAAGCCGCGCAATCGGTTTTGTGAGTGTGCGCACCATATACAGTAGAGTAACGGCAAATAAGACCAAGAAAAAGAGCTGGATGAGAAAATCCGTTTTCCGGAAAGACACAATTTTCTGCGCTGCTGCTTTATAAGGGCTCATATTAACAAGCTGCCATTCTGGCGTCACATGACTGCTGAGCAGAATATAATCTTCCCCCGCCACCTTCACGAAAGAGGACCCATCCTCCTTAGGAAGCTGATCAAAATAGGGAAAAACCGTACCGATAGTCGTGGAATCTTTATCGACCAGAATGCGCCCCTGTTCATCTATGATGGCCATAGATTCATTATTCTTATATTGATTGAAAAGATCTTGCAGCAAGCGAAGCTCCAGCCCAACGATCACATAGCCATAGGTGATATCGTTCTTGCGGAGAGGTTTGGCTGCCGACAGCAGATACGGCTGATTCGTCGATTCGCTGTAATTGGGCTCAGCCCCGATCCACAATACATTGTAGCCGGCTACTTGTTCAACCGCGCTAAACCAGCTTTTTTTCATAAAATCAGTCGGATTAAAAGCAAAGGTCGTATAGGAGGCTACATACTCCTTATTCGGCAGCAAAACCGTCACACTCAGATTACCGAAGGAATCGATAACCGTTGACATCCTTTTCGCTATCGTCTGTTTGTATTGCAACACATCTCCTTTATCAGTTCCCTCATTGGCGATGCCTAATTCCCGGATAGACGGCTGCAATTCCTCATCAAATTGGATGAAATTCATCACATAAATCATATTTTTGATCTGGGCATTAACAATTTGACTAACGATCCGCATCGATTCGCGTGAGGAGTCTGTCACCTGCGATCTTACCGCATCCCTTGTAAACAGGGAGGAGACGTTCATGGAAACAACCGATGGCAGAACGAGACAAACCAGAATCGTCAGCACCAATTTATTGCGTAATGATAACCTGCGAAGCCAACCCGGCACTGCGCTCTCCTGCCTTTCGATGCACCTTTGGAAAATGGGAAAAAGAGGAGCCTAAGGCCTCCTCTTTTCATTATAGCAATAATCTTGCGCGATTCGTTACTTCTTACTTCGCGTTGCTCTTACGGATATCTTCAATTTTCGTTTTAGCTGTTTGGATTGTTTTCTCCAGATCCTGTTTACCTGTCAAGAACAGCTCAACTTGCGTTAAGTATTCTTTCTCTTGTTGCAGCGCATAAGTTGGAGGAACAACCAGTTTCGTTGCTTTATTGACTTTCAAAGTAGCAAGCAAGGATTCTTTATCGATCATGGCAACTTGATCTGGTTTGCCGCTTTTCAAAATCGCATCAACGTTTTTCTCAACATCGGCTTTTTTCCATGCGGAGAAGAATAGACCTTGTGTTTGAATACCTTCCGTTGTGTACCATTTCACGAAATCATAGGCCGCTTGTTTATTTTTGGAGTTCGCAGCTACACCCATGAAGTCAGCGCCTACTTCTGTCAGACCGTTTGGATCCTTGGCGTCAAATTTTGGATATGGAGCAAAAACGGTTTTGAATTTCGCGTTCAGGGAAAGCTCGCCAACCATCCAGTTACCTGTTGCTAGCATAGCTGTTTTACCGCCGTAGAACACATCACGGTAAGCCATTTTTTGCGATACAACTTCAAAGTAAGGTACGGATGTTTTATCTACATTCTCCATTTTGTTTCTCAGGTCAAGCGAGTAACGAACTTTCGGATTGTCGATGTTTTGCGTGCCATCAGATTTCACCAAGTACGGGTTCTCCATGTCATTGTTCAGACCAAGCAGCGCGTAGTCTTTCCAGTTATGGAAGTAGGAACCGTAAGACTTCGAAGCCCCTTCACCTTTAGTCAACTTCTTAGCGTATTCGGCATATTGATCCCATGTCCACTCTGTTGGAACAGGAAGCTTAGCTTCATCCAATTTATCTTTGTTCAAAAGCACGAACCATTCAATCATTTTACCTGGCAGTGCATAATATTTCCCATTTACGATTGGATCAAGCTTATATTCGTCTTTAACGACAATGTTATCTTTTTTCAAGTACTCATCAAGGGGCTCCAAGATTCCTGCGCCTACACGTTGAGCGAAATCGGATGCGCTGGAATACATAACAACGTCCATTTGCTCGCCTGAAGCAGCTAGAAGGTCAAGTTTTTTCATCCCTTCTTGGGAATCGCCTTTCTCGGACATGCTTTCATAGACAACTTTTACGTTCGGGTGCGTCTTGTTGTAAGCATCAACGGTTGCATTCCAGTTCCCTTGTGCTTCTGTGTACCAACCTTGAACTTTAATGGTAACAGGAGCTTTCGTACCGCCCGCAGCACCGCTATCTGCAGCAGGTGTTTCGCTTTTATTGCCGCAGCCTGCAAGTGCAGCACTGATAGCTAGTACACCGCTTAATACTAGTAAACTCTTCTTCATAGGAACCCCTCCAAGTGAGCTTTGATTTGTGTGAAAACCTTTACATGACCGATCGTAACAAACTTGCGAGTAGCGCACGAGGCACTATTTTAACCTCATGCACTCTTATTTTGACATTTTGAATTAACCCTTCACGCCGCCCATCGAAATGCCTTCGATAACCTGCTTTTGCCCAATAATGAAAATGATCAGGAGCGGAACGATGGCCGATACAGACGCAGCCATGATCAGAGAGTAGAACTCACCGTTCAAGTCGGCGAAAGACCGGATGCCTAACGGAAGCGTGAATAAATCTTTGGTTCTAAGGAAAATCAACGGGTTCTGGTAATCGTTCCATGTCCAGATGAAACGAAGAATCGCATACGTAGCAATGGCCGGACGCACAAGCGGCGTACAAATGGACCAGAAAATTCTTATATGACCAGCACCGTCAATCCGAGCTGATTCCATGTACTCATCGTGAATACCTAGATAAAACTGACGAAGCATGAATGTTCCGAGAACACTGAAAGAACCTAGTAGAATTAATCCAAAGTGACTATCGAACAACCCGATCCAGCGGAAAAGCAGGAACTGCGGAACGAGAATGGCTTGGCTGGGAATCATATAGATAGCAAGAATTAGTACGAAGAGTGCGCCTCGACCGCGAAATTTGATCTTCGAGAAGGCGTATGCGGCCATAGAAGAAAGCAAGACGGATAACGCCGTCGTTAATACCGATACCTTAATGGAATTCCAATAATATAGCGAGAATTTTGTTTCCCAAACTGCTTTATAATTTTCAATCACATTCCAATGCTGCGGGATCCACTGAATCGGATAAGCGAACACGTCGGCTTCCGGCTTCATAGAAGCGGAGATCATCCATAGGAACGGTGACATAAATAGTATGCCAACGACAAGCATGACTAATGTAAGGACAGTTTTTTTCAACTTTTGATTCTTGTCCATTGTGGTATTCCTCCTTCTCTTAGTAGTTCACCCATCTACGTTGTCCAAGCCATTGTACAAGTGTTATCAGAAGCACAAGCAACAGAAGTACAATTGCCATAGCAGAGGCATAACCGGATTGCAGGTTAACAAAGGCTGTTTCGTATAGACGATAAACGACCACGGTCGTGGAGTTCGCTGGTCCACCGCCAGTAAGGACCATGATAACGTCAAACGCTTTAAAAGTTCCGATAATCCCCGTTACTAGCAGGAAGAAGGTTGTAGGCGATAAAAGAGGTACCGTGATGCTCATAAGCTGTCTGAACTTGGACGCCCCGTCAATATCCGCTGCCTCATAGAGATCTTTGGGAATAGACTGCAAGCCCGCCATGAAAATAATCATGTTATACCCGATACTGATCCAAACCATAAGTCCCATGACGCAATACAAGGCAACATCAGGGTCAGCTAGCCATTTCGGCGGATTCGCAAAGCCTAGATCCATCAAAACTTGGTTAATTGGACCGTACGTTGGGTGAAATAACACCTGGAACACGATCGCTACGGCAACAACGCTAGAAATGTAAGGAATAAAGTAAATAACTTTGAAGAAATCTTTTAAATAGATTTTTTTATCGATGACGACCGCTAGAAGAAGCGAAAATACGAGAGTTAATGGAACGACGATCATTAGAATCATGTTGTTCTTCAGGGATAATAAGAAGACGGAATCGTGCACAAGCTTGATAAAGTTATCTAAGCCGAGAAATTTCACTTTCGAAAAACCGGCAACAAAGTTCCAATCCGTGAAGCTGAGGAAGAAGGACGCAATAATTGGAAATAAAGTAAAGACAAATAGTCCGAGTACCATTGGAGCAACGAAGGCGTATCCGATCAGGTCCTCGCGTATTTGCGCCATCGAACTTCTGCGTTTCACTTTCACTTTCGCATTTGAAAGGGTGCTCGAATGTGTATGTGTATTGTTGGCCATATGATTATTCACCCCATGTGTTGTGTTTTCTATAGTCTACCCTGAGAGGGGCGGCACGGGTAAGTCAAATAATTTACTCGTTTGAGTAAAATTTTAACCTTCAATGACTTCTAGAATCCCTTTTATGGACGAAAAAAATCCGCTAAGCCATAAGGCCCATCGGATATTCTCGCCTTACTTATTTGCTTCATGCACTTTCAGGAGCTTCCCCTTGATCGTGGTGTTCTTCATAATTTTGAGCACCATCGGGCCTTTGCCATTCAGTATATCCACATACGAAACATTGTCCTGAATCGTAATAATGCCGATATCTTCAGCTGTTACACCTTCAATTTTGGCTAATGTCCCAACGAAGTCTACTGCTCTAATCTTTTTCTTTTTCCCGCCGTTAAAATAGAGCTTCATGATGCCCTTGTTCAACTGGTCGCTTCTGTCTCTCTTGATAACCGGCGTCGCTTGCATCTTTTGCTCAAAGGCTGGTAAGCCCTGAGCGACTTCTTCCTCTGTGGGAGCGGCTTTGCGCGGGATCTCGAATCCAAGATATTCTTCGATCTCGGCTACATGTCTCATCTCATTCGGAGTAACGAATGTGATGGCTTTGCCTGTCTTCCCTGCTCGGCCCGTTCTTCCGATCCGGTGGACATAACTTTCCTTCTCTAGCGGCAGGTCATAGTTAATGACGTGAGTAATATCCTCCACATCAATCCCTCGTGCCGCGACATCTGTGGCCACTAGGAAACGGAACTCGCCTCTTTTGAATGCGTTCATCACCAGGAATCGATCGTCCTGCACCATGCCCCCATGGATTTTGTCGCACGGATATTCAAGAAGCTCCAACTCCCGGAAGACATCATCTACATGTTCTTGCGTTCTGCAGAAAATGATGCAATTGTCAGGATTCTCTGTCACGAAGACATCCTTAAGCACATTAAACTTCTCGGTTTCTTTCACAGTAATCAGCGCGTGTTCAATCTGGACCTTCGCCGCTTCCGGTGTTTGAATTTCAATATCTATCGGGTTCTGCATATATTGATGACATAATTGTTCCACGTCCTGCGGGAGTGTTGCCGAGAACAGCATCGTCATACGGTCCTCGCGAACCTCATCAATGATTGCTCCCACCTGCTCAATGAAGCCCATCCTCAGCATCTCATCCGCTTCATCGATGACGAGCATCTTGACCTTCTCCAAATCCAGCGTGCCCTTCTGAATATGATCCAGTACACGTCCCGGTGTACCGACAACAACATGACACTTCTGGTGAAGCTCCAGCTTCTGCTTGGCAAAAGGCTGCTTACCATATAACGCCACCGCTTTAATCCGCTTGAACCGCCCAATGTTCGTGATATCCTGCTTCACTTGATCCGCGAGCTCTCGCGTTGGTGTCAGAATTAGCGCCTGCGGCCGATTCTCTTCCCATTCGACCAGCTCACAAATCGGGATTCCGAAAGCCGCCGTCTTCCCGCTTCCCGTGCGCGATTTCACCGTGAGATCCTTCTCCTGAAGCGCAATCGGAATCACTTCGTGCTGGACGTCAGTCGGCTGCTCATAACCTAAGCTCTGCAAGGCCCGGACGATATCCTCGCTCAATTGATAATCCGTAAAACTTCTTAATGCCACTAAATAACTCCCTTTCATTCTATATGTCCACCGGCAATTAACCCCAAAAAACACCTGTATGGTCTTGATCTACAATCTTTAACTGCTTCTCGAACTGAGGATCAGGCTCTACATGGTCTACATAGTGCCACCTACTCTTGCTGTCTTTCCAGTAGACTGACCATTCACCCGCATCTAATCGAAACTGTACTAGATCTCTCTGGGTCCATTCCGTCCCTCTGAATGGCGCCCTTTCTTCGAAGAGTGTAACACTATTTCCTCGAAATTTATAAGATAGCTTTAATTCATCTCTATATGGTTTGGGAACTTTAATATCTACATATTTTTCTAAAATGCTATCGATTCGCTTCTTCGTAAACTCGTCCATCCGCTCTTCACCTCATACATCCATTCGCTTTCCTCCAACTATCTCATAATCCTGCAAAAAAAACCATCAGAAGCGGCAAAGGATGCAGTAGCTCTGAAGATCAATCGTAAGCGTGCCTTCACCCTGCTTAAACAATAAGAGGAAGTAAGCTGCTGCTCCAATCTCTCCCCTTGCATGCCTTGCGCAGACCGTAATTTAAGCCAAAGTTGATCAAGAGAATCAAGTGCGTTCTCTACTATGCGCTGCTCAGCATATGTCTCCATGGGCAAGGTTCAAAGAAAAAGAAGCCGCCGCGGCAGCCTCTTTCTTGTTCAATGTCTATTCGGTTAGCTCTTTAAAAGCTTTCACGGCTTGCTCCAGCTTCGCTAAATTCTCCGGATTCTCCGTGAGCGGTTTATCTGAACGAATGGCTTGCAGCACATGAAGCAGCAGATATTCAGGCATATCCACATCAGGCGAATTTGCTGTCATAGCCACAATCAGTTCAAGCTCTGGAACAACAAAAATGCGTCTTCCAGCTGATCCCGAGGCATAGAAAACATCGAATTGCTTCTTGCTCCCCCTTACGACTCCCTTGGGCAGCGTCTTCGACCACCAATACAGACCGTAGCCCCCTTGTGTGCCGTTGCTGTAGTTAAGGGTAATCCGAGCTTGCACCGAATCGCGAATCCATGTTGTGGGGATAATCGTTTGATCTTCCCATTGGCCTTGCTTCATATATAGGTAGCCAATCTTGGCCATATCCCGCAATGTCATAGCCATTGCCCAAGCGCCGATCGTGCGGCCCTGCGTATCATCATCCCAGTTCACGTCCGTTATGCCGAGTGGCCCAAACAAACGGGACTTGGCGTAATCGAACATGGACTCACCAGTTGCTTTGTGCAATAAAGCCGACAACAGATGCGCATCACCATTACTGTAATTAAACAGGGTACCTGGCTCTGTGTGTCCTGGGCGGTCCAAAATGTACTGTACCCAATCTGATGAATACATCATCTCCGTAGAGGAGTTTTCATTCGTATTATCCCAAGCCATGCCTGATGTCATGCTCAGCAAATGTTTGATTGTCATTTTGGACTTTAATGGATCATTCGCAAGCTCAGGAAAAAAATCAGCCACCCTCTGATCTGCATTGATCAACCTCCGCTCTGATAAGGCAATGCCAACCAGCGCAGATGTGATGCTTTTGGTAACAGATTTGATATCTTGTGGCGCGTCTGCTTTCGTACTTTGATTGTAAGCTTCAGCAACCAAATGACCATTGCGCACTACCGCGATGCTATGTACCTGTTGGTTGCCGAACATGTCAAACGTTTTAGCTAACGTGCCTGAGAACATCCCTTGCGCCTCTGGCGTGCTCGTTCTCCAACCTGCGGTTGGCCAATACTCGGTTGATGCCTTAGCATTCATTTGGAATGGTGATATGGTATTGTTACCCGTTTGTAACGTGTTTTGTTGGGTTCCGGACATCTCTATCTATCCTTCCAGTATGGTTTTAACCCTCTCTCTTTCTATCAGCTTACTACGCAATTATGAAGCAAATATGACGTAAACCTTAATAAAAGATTAATAATACCTGAACTTTAGATGAAAAAGTAAAGAAATATCCCTCTTATGTTACAATATTCGTAACTATTTCCCAGTCACGGGTTTCTTACTGGAGGTTAACATGCGCAAACTCATTTTTTTCGTAGGTCCTGCTGGAGCAGGCAAAACAACGCTAGCCAAAACATATGCCAGTAAGCATGGCGGCGCCTTTCTTGACATGGACACTTTGCTGCGACCCGCAGCCGTAGCAATGATGACGCTAGCCGGGAAAGATCCCGAGGATCGGGATTCCCCTTTTTACAAGCAACATTGCCGTGATTTAGGATACCGCATCACGATGGATGCCGCGTTGGAGAATCTGACTTTAGACATGGACGCCATCGTTATCGGGCCTTTTACACGAGAAATCAACGATCCGTTGTGGCTGGACCAAGAACTAGCTGCTATCAACGCGAGCACGGAGAATGTAACGGTTAAGGCGGTTTACGTCTACCTTCCATCCGAGGAGGCCTACCACTCGCGCATTAGCACTAGAGGCTCCGCACTAGATGCATGGAAATTGGACAACTGGGAGGAATTCAGCCCTTCGCTACGCCGTGGTGACATTCGATGGTCGGTTGGGCCCGCCTCCATTCTCTATCTCGACAATTCTGGGCCCCTTACTTCTGAAAAGTTGGAAATGCTCGAAAAGTTCATTGACAATACGAATTGACAATTTTATTTTGTAAAGTTACAAATTAGAGGCGTAAAACTTTACAATGGCACCCCTAAGCCTTTACAATTTATAAATAATTCACTTTTCGTTTAAAGGAGCATTTAGCCAAATGAACTCCAAAACCTCCATGCAAGACATTGCCAATCTGCTCGGTATTTCCAAAAACGCTGTCTCGTTAGCCCTTAATCACAAAGCCGGCGTCAGCGAAGAACTGCGCTCCCGTGTGTTTGAAGCCGCACAGCAGCTAAAGTATCGGACGGAATCCAAGACAAGGAAGAAGCAGAATCACCTTCTCGTTTTATTCCCTGAGTATATCCAGAACGATAAAAATTTCTACTACGAAGTGTTCTGGTCCATTGAAAAGAGAGCCAAAGAGAACGGCTATACCGCCATCATTAGCGGGGTAACGAAAGATATGGAGCGGCTGCTGATCTTACCCGATCTCTATCATGAGATCACGTTTAGTGGCATCCTTATCATTGGCGTCTTCAACCCTGCGTACGTTCGCAAGCTCAAGGATCTGGAGACACTACTTGTCTCAGTGGATCATTGCTATGATGGCCTGCAGCTGGATTCCGTTGTGACAGCGAACGCGGAAGGAGCCTGCAACATCGTTAGCCATCTAATCCGTAAGGGTCACCGGCAAATTGGTTTCATAGGGGCGGGCAGTATGTCCAAAAGCTTCCGAGAGCGCTGGTTCGGATTCACCAATGCCATGTCCGATGCAGGGCTTGTGATCGATAAAAGCTTCTGTCTCATTGGTACCAACGAGGCCGAAGCGCCTGATGATGAATTAGCTTTATTCCTGGAAGCAATGAGCGGCCTCTCCACTAGGCCAACCGCTTGGTTTTGCGCCAACGACCGGCTTGCCATTTCGCTGATTCAGCATTTGACCGCCAAAGGATATCACGTGCCGGACGCTATGTCCGTCGTCGGCTTTGGCGACATTGAAGCCGCGCAGATGGTCAAGCCTCGTCTGACCACCGTTCATGTGCAGCGGGAACAGCTTGCTTTTGAGGCCGTTGATTTGCTACTTCGAAGGATCGAAAAAGGCGGCGCCCCGTCCAAAATTTCCATTTATGGCGAGTTGATTGAGCGTGATTCTTGTGGAGTATGAGCAGGGATATGGGGATACGGGAATATGGGAATATGGAATATGGGAATATGGGAATATAGGAATATAGGAATATGGGAATATGGGAATATGGAAATTTGGGTACCTCATCTTAGCTGAAGATGGTATATTGTGAAGTGACGAAGAACGTCCTTGAGCCGCTTGGCTCTGGGGCGTTTTTTTATTTATTAAGAGTTAAGGAGGCTGTTACTCATGTTGTTGGAATTTGAACAAGCGCATCAGAAATTCTTGGACGACCATCTCACACTTCGGATCGGTGAGCGAAAAGGACGATTACTTAGAGGACACAATTACGCGGAGAGGCTGCTGCTCCAAAACGTATGGTGGCCTCTATTCGGAAATTTTGACAACCTGCATCCGGAATTCGAAATTTACGATTGGAATCGCAAGTCGCAGTTCCTTGACTTCGCTTTTCTCCCACCGTATGGCCGCTTTGGGATTGAGTGCGACGGTTTTCAGAGTCACATTAAAGACATGGATCGTGAGAGATTTAGCTACGCGCTTAATCGGGATACTTCTCTGACCGGGATGGGGTGGAAAATGATACATTTTTCCTTCGATGATGTCCAGCACCGCCCGGAAGTTTGTCGAATGCTGCTCCAGTTGGTGGTAGGTCCCCCTCTGCTCCGCAATCCTTCGCCCCCTTCCCTTTCTCCGGATGAGAAAGAGGTGATTAAGCTAGCTATTCGACTAGGCAAACCTATCAGGCCTAAAGATCTCACTCACACAAAGCAGCTCAACTTCCGCACCGCGCGCAAACAGCTCCACAGCTTAGCCGCCAAGGGCATTCTCCGCCCAATTGGGCGAGGAAATGTCATTCGGCGCTATGAGCTGATGGCGGATGCTTGGCATCATTTGCTCTAGGCTACTGCGACTTCAGCGGCAATTGTGGCTGCAACTGCTGCCACTGCCACTGCTACTGCCACTGCCACTGCCACTGCCACTGCTGCTACTGCTATTGCCACTGTAACTGCTACTGCTACTGCCGCTGCCGCTGCTGCTACTGCTACTGCTACTGCTACTGCCGCTGCCGCTGCCGCTGCCGCTGCCGCTGCTGCTGCTGCTACTGCTACTGCTACTGCTACTGCTACTGCTACTGCTACTGCTACTGCAGCTGCTACTGCTACTGCTACTGCCGCTGCCGCTGCCGCTGCCGCTGCCACTGCCGCTGCCGCTGCTACTGCTACTGCTACTGCTACTGCTACTGCCACTGCTACTGCTACTGCCGCTGCCGCTGCCGCTGCTGCTGCTACTGCTACTGCTACTGCTACTGCTACTGCTACTGCTACTGCTACTGCTACTGCTACTGCTACTGCTACTGCTACTGCAACTAACACAGCTTGAAATGGTTGCCACGGCCAACTATGTTGCACTTTGTGCAACCATTTCGGGCTGCATTATCTGCCACGGCCGGCTATGTTGCACTTTGTGCAACCATTTACCCTCAAATGCTAGCTTTCGGCGCATTTCTGGCTATTTTCATTGTACTTTGTACAATGAAAGGAGCTCTTTCTGCGAATTTCACGCTCTATATTGCACAAAGTGCAATATAGAGCGGCTAAAGCGAAGCCCAGGAGTTAAGGGGAAGCTTCGATCTCAAGCGAGTGCTCTCTGCTCATAGTTTCCTCACTTTGCATCGACTAACACAGCCCGAAATGGGTGCCACAACTAGCTATATTTGTACTGCCTGCTCTGACAGGCTATGTTGCACTTTATGCAATCATTTCGGGCTGTATTGGCTGCCACGTAGGCTATGCTGCACTTTGTGCAACCTTTCGGACTGTATTGCCTACCCCGGTAGGCTATGTTGCACTTTGTGCAACCATTTCGGGCTGTATTATCTGCCACAGACGGCTATGTTGCACTTTGTGCAACCATTTACCCTCAAATGCTAGCTTTCGGCGCATTTCTGGCTATTTTCATTGTACTTTGTACAATGAAAGGAGCTCTTTCTGCGAATTGCACGCTCTATATTGCACAAAGTGCAATATAGAGCGGCTAAAGCGAAGCCCAGGAGTTAAGGGGAAACTTCGACCTCAAGCGAGTGCTCTCTGCTCATAGTTTCCTCACTTTGCATCGACTAACACAGCTGGAAATGGGTGCCACAGCTATCTATATTTGCACTGCCTGCCACGTAGGCTATGCTGCACTTTGTGCAACCTTTCGGGCTGTATTACCTGCCACGTAGGCTATGTTGCACTTTGTGCAACCATTTCGGGCTGTATTACCTGCCACGTAGGCTATGTTGCACTTTGTGCAACCATTTCGGGCTGTATTACCAGCCCCGGTAGGCTATGTTGCACTTTGTGCAACTATTTCGGGCTGTATTACCAGCCCCGGTAGGCTATATTGCACTTTGTGCAACCTTTCGGGCTGTATTACCTGCCACGTAGGCTATGTTGCACTTTATGCAATCATTTCGGACTGTATTACCTGCCACGTAGGCTATGTTGCACTTTGTGCAACCATTTCGGGCTGTATTACCTGCCACGTAGGCTATGTTGCACTTTGTGCAACCATTTCGGGCTGTATTACCAGCCCCGGTAGACTATGTTGCACTTTGCGCAACCTTTCGGGCTGTATTACCTGCCACAGCTAACTATATTGCACATTGTGCAATCATTTTGGGCTGTATTACCTGCCACGGCCGGCTATGTTGCACTTTGTGCAATCATTTTGGGCTGTATTACCAGCCCCGGTAGGCTATGTTGCACTTTGTGCAACCATATCGGGCTGTATTACCTGCCACGGCCGGCTATGCTGCACTTTGTGCAACCATTTACCCTCAAATGCTAGCTTTCGGCGCATTTCCGGCTATTTTCATTGTACTTTGTACAATCAAAGCTTGCTTTTCCAGTGAAATACCTGCTCATATTGCACAAAGTGCAATATAGACCGACTAAGCGAAGCTCGGGAGTCAAGAAGCTCAGAAGAGAGCAATCTGCCCAAAAAACTATCTACCTGTCGCATTACCAACCTATTTACCTCACCTGCTAATTTGTGCGTAACAGCCACTATTGTGAACCCGTCACAGTTGCGCGCTCTCTGTAACCGGAATCCGAGACCAGAATGGGACATTCCGAAATAGTTCTATCTCACATTGTTAAATTAACTTACAAGTTATACAATAAACTAAAATATTAAAGATTGAGGTTTCTTTTATGCAAATTGAAGTATCCACTAAACATATGGCCTTTCTCGAATGCTTCTCCTCCGAAACGCGCGTGAAAATGATCGAGCTGCTCGGACAGGAGCCTCTCAACATCAAACAACTCTCTCAGAAGCTTGATATTTCATCGGCCATTGTAACCAAACATATTCAGAAGCTCGAGCAAGCCGGCATCGTCACCTCCGAGAACACAACCGGTGTTCGCGGTACCCAGAAAATATGCCACTTGAAGATAGATCAAGCTGTCCTGCAATTCAAACCAAAAAAGCAGAACGACCTTCCAACAAATACGGTTGCCATCCCAATCGGCCAATACACGTCCTTTGAAGTTAAGCCAACCTGCGGACTTGCCTCCCCGACCCAGCTCATCGGCGTGCTGGATGATCCGCGATATTTCGCCGATCCAGGACATGTCCATGCGGGGATTCTGTGGTTTGCCAGCGGCTATGTGGAGTACCGCATACCCAATTTCCTTCACAGCAATCAAAAGCTGCGCACCTTGGAAATCTCCTTCGAAATTTGTTCCGAAGCGCCGGGATTCAACGAGAACTGGCCCTCGGATATCTCGTTCTACATCAACGACATCCCCCTCGGCAACTGGACGAGCCCAGGAGATTTCGGTTCCCAACGAGGCGTCCTGTCGCCCGATTGGTGGAGCAGCAACAACACGCAGCACGGTCTGCTTAAGGTCATCACCGTCAGTCCAACCGGCTCCTATCTGGACGGCACCAAAATCTCCGATACCGCGATTCAAGATCTATCCGTCGCCTTCGGCAAGGATATTCAGTTCCGCATCGCATCCTTGG
This sequence comes from Paenibacillus sp. J22R160, assembly GCF_059692135.1. Classification (NCBI taxonomy): domain Bacteria; kingdom Bacillati; phylum Bacillota; class Bacilli; order Caryophanales; family Paenibacillaceae; genus Paenibacillus; species Paenibacillus sp. J22R160. The sequence goes on from NZ_JCAUAU010000015.1 coordinate 20,560, forward strand.
AGAGCTCTCCCAATTGCGGTGGCATCACCTTATTCGGTAAAAGTTTCGGTAACTACGCACAGGATATCATCGTCACCATGCATGAGGACAAATAACAGCTGAAGTCAACTTTTCCACTTTACAGCCAATACAATGTCAAGCTGCAAAGCTAAATAAATCATCCATTCATGGTTGATCAAAGTATCTCTAGGCTTATTGACATCAAACTTGACAAGGTTAAAAAACGTGCATTTTTTAGCGAAAAATAGACGTTTTTGAAGGGTAAAAAGAGGGAAGATGCCCCCCCCATTTAACCGTTTGCATAGGCGAAGCGAATACCGTCAGCCATCGGGATGAAATGATGGTGGGTTTCAAATATGGCCCGCAGCATATGCTGGGCATCCTGATGCTGTTGACTCTGCTTCACATTCTCTTTCAGCTTCGATAAGAGCGATTGATTCGCGATCACTTCCAGCAGCTGGCTTTTCAACTCCAGCGCATTTTTCACTTCGATCGCAGCCCCTAGGCTGACCAAGTACGCAGCGTTTTCCTGCTCCTGGCCAGGAATCGGCTTATACAACATCATGGGAAGCTCCAGCGCCATCGCTTCTGAGATGGTGAGACCTCCCGGCTTCGTGATGATTAGGTCTGATAAAGCCATCAGCTCATGGACATGGTCCACGAACCCTGTTACCTTCACGCGATGCCGTGTTTTCTCGCCGCCCAGCTCCTCTTCGAGGAGCTGTTTGAGCTTCTCATTGCGCCCGCACACAAAAACAAACTGCACCGGCTCCGCCAGTTCATCTGACTGCAGCACGGATTTGAATTGCTTGCCGATCAAGCCATGCCCGCCGCCCATTACCAGCACAGTCGGCATCTCGCGATCCAAACCGTGCTGATCTCGAAGCTCCGCTCGATCATATACCTGTGTAAATGGTTTCCGAATCGGAATCCCCGTAACCACAACATGCTGCTCCGGAACACCGTATCGAAGCAGCGCTTGCTTCACATGCTCAGCGCCTACCAGATAACGATCCGTTCCTGGATGAATCCAATAGCTATGATCCGTATAATCGGTCATTACCGTAACGGTTGGCACCGCCGTGAATCCATTACATTTTAAATACGACATCGCCGCGGCAGCCCCAGGGAACGTGCATACGACCTCTGTCGGGTCCTCCTCATACAGCAGCGCCAGCATGCGATCCGTGCTGAATGACTTCATCTTTTTAAACATATGGGAAAAGGTATTGTCATCACGCGTCTTGCGGTACAAATAGCCATATACGGAAGGCAGGCTTTTCACCCACTGCATATAGCAAAATTTACCTACACCATGCAAATATGGATGCGCCCACTCCAAAAAGTCGACCACCTTCACGTCCACGTCAGGCTTATGCAATCTCGTAGCTTCAAGAATCGCCTGAGCCGCTTTATTATGTCCGTCCCCTAAACTGCCTGTCAGAATCAATAATTTATCTCTGCGCTTCATTGTCTTAATCCTCCTTCGAGATTGCTTTGCTGTGTCCGTACTTTGATACGCGAATCCGTCAACCAGCCTCTCCGTACACGATCCAAGGCATAAACAACAACCTCCGCCACTAGAACAGCTCCAACGATATCGAGCAGAACATGCTGTTTCACGAACTGTGTGGATACGATGATGAGCAACGACATAGCACTTGCGATAATTTTGTAGCGTGTCGCGACTCGAGTACTACGCAGATAAGCTCTCATTAAGAGATACGAGGTCAAGACATGCGTGCTTGGAAAGCAATTAAACGGTTGATCTGATTGGTACACCCACTCCACCATCCGCAGCAGAGGGTCGCTACCGGTCAGCTCCGGCCGAGGTACAGTAGTTTGATAAATGGCATACACACCATAACAAATCAGCAAACCTATCACGAATTCCACTAGCGTCATATAGTAATTCCGGCGATCCTTGTACGCCAAGTACAGGAACCCGACAAGGAGAAATCCATACCACGATAGATATGGTACGACAAAACCTTTCAAGAAGGGGATCTGCCGATCCAGATCGGTCACCAGGTTGTAAGCCATTCCGCCAGCCTGATTCAGATGAACATAGATAAGACCCACCAACGGGATCAGCAGCAATGCGCTGCAGGCCAAGCAATAGGACCACCACGATGTTAATCTCACACGAATTCCTCGCTCTCCTTAACGTTATCTTAATGATAAAGGAGAAGCTTTTTCTTCTAAACGCTCTAAGGTACTGTCTTTCGTTAGCCAAAGGTCTTGATAAAAGCCTAGACTAAAGGCTAAGTTCTACGTGACAACATTTGCCCCCCAGCCCATCCAAGTATTAAAAGCACAATATTTTGGCATAGCAAAAACCCAAGGCACCGCCTCAGGTCATCGCGTCTCTTGCTATCCATTCTTTCCTTTTCTCCACTTCGTAAACCGTACACCGCCATATATCACTGCACTTAAGAAATCAGCTTCGTCATCTTCGCCTTTTCAGCTACTCGCCTCGTGTAACCGCTGAGCGGCTTTTTCAGAGCTAACGCTACCACATAGCACACCACGATGAACATACATAGAAAGATAACATCCTCTACCACTACCCCAAAAAGCATTCCGCCTACAGCCTCGCGCAGCACCCCAACGGCATAAGTAAATGGCACGAACGGATTCAGCTTTTGAAAAAATGAGGAAGCCGTGCTTACCGGGAACGTCCCTCCTGAGCTCGAGAACTGCAGCACTAGAAAAATAATCGCGATCCCTTTACCGATATTGCCAAACACAGAGACCAATGTGTACGTGATTGTTATAAACACTGCGCTAATTAACAGCGCAAAAATAACAAACCAAATCTTATCCACAACATATGTTCCCAAGAGAAAGATATCCCCAATGGTGACAATCAGCGCTTGAAACAATCCAACGGTCAAGAAGATCATCATCCGTCCAAAGTAAATGTGATGCGTCTTGTACGTACCGTCCAAGTTATCCACATCTACTCTCATTAGAGAAACGAGCAGCATGGCACCTACCCACAACGAAAGCGTTGTGTAAAAAGGCGACATCGCCGAACCGTAGTTCGGAATGGGAAATCTTTTGTCCTCTTTGATCAGCACCGGACTAGCGAGAAAATCACTTTGCTTTTGAATGTCATTCTGCAGCAGGCGAAGAACCTCCTCGATGCTGCCGCTTCCTTGGACTTGACGGATCTGGTCAGCTGCCTTGTGGACAGCCTCTTCAAATGCCGGCAGATCGCTGCGCACAAGACTAGCTGCCAGATGAACGGCTTCCTCAACTTCGGGCAGCTTCGTCTGGTAGAGATCCGCTACTTTGCGGATTTCTTCCTCAGCCGCAGGCAAGTCGTTGCGTATAAAATCCGCTGCCGTATGCAGCTTCTGCTCAACTCGCGGCAAGTCATTGCGGATGAACGGAACCGCTTCATTGATGCCGTTCGTGAACGCATCCAGCTTGCTTTGAAGCGTCGACGACGCTTCGTGCACCCTCGCCCGGATGTCCGGAAGCTCCTTTTGCAGGGTATCCAGCTGCGTCTGAGCAAAATGAATGCCATTCTGCGCATCCGTCAGAATCCCTTGGATATTGGGCATCTGCGCCTTCAATGTCTGGAGTGCGCCTCCTGCATTCTGGGCGATGGACAGCATTTGCGCCAACGCTTTGGTCATATTCGGCACAATCTCCGAGTCGTATCTGGCAAGAATGCTGCCTAGCGTAGCAGCGGCCTCTTTGGACAACGTGTTCAAGTTATTCACGATGTCCTTCGCCGGCTTCTCGCCGCGCCCGATGGCGCTTTGGAGCTTATTCAAGGCTTGAATTTGGTTAGCCAAATTCGATCGAAGACCCGTTAATCGAGAGATCGTATTCGTGAACGGGCTGTTAGGCAAATTCGTGTTCAAACGCGTGAACACATCAATCGTGTTATCCAGCACAGCCGCGCCGGACGTGAGGCGTTCAGACAAAAGGCCTATAGCCGCCATTGCTTTCTGCGGATCGAGATTTACATCCTGCAGCACCCCTGTGAGCTGTGTAACAGCGTCCGCCGTTTGCTGCAGCAGGATCAAATTTTGCTTCACCACAGGGATTATAGTCTGGAATGCCGCCTCATTTTTTTGCAAAAAACTCGTGAGCGCATCAGCGAAAGCGGCTCCCTGTGTCGCAATAGTGTCGATTTTGGGCAGCGTGCTCAGCGCGGCGCTTACGATCTCATCGGCCTTGCGAGATTTATCAATGGCGGTATTCAGCACCTCCTCCACTTTGCCGAAATTCTGATCCAGCTCCGCTACACGGCTAGAAGCCTTCTGAATCTCGGGCAGCTTCTGCTGAATAAGCAGCACTTCCTGCGCAACCGCCTGAATCTGCGGCCAGCGCTCTTCAATCTTCAAAACGGTATCCGCCGCGCGGTTAATATCCGGAATTTTCTCTTCGAGTTGGACGATCTTCTGCCCTTTTTCTTTGAGCTCGGGCAGCTTCTGCTCAAGCTCCAGCGCCTTTTCGCCCATCGTCGCAATTTCAGGGAGCCGCTTCTCCAGCTCCAAAATCTTCGTCTCCATATTGCGAATCGTCGGCAACTCCTTCTCAAAATCGATGCCGATCTCCTTCATCCGCGTCAGAATCGAGCTGCTTACCGTTTTGATAAAATTCTCACTGATTTGCTGAGTGACAGTGGACGCGCCTTTGCTTGTAATTTTGGGAGCAACAGCATTGATTTTCTCATTCACGGTATAAATGATTTCGGGCTTCTCCATCATGCCATCCACAATACTTGTTATTTTGCGCGAGAAATCCTCGGGAATAATTAAGCTCGCATAATAATCCCCGCGTTCTACGCCGTTCAGCGCCGTTTGTTCGTCCACAAAAGTCCAGCCCAGCGTATGATTATTTTTTAAATTATCCACAACCTCGTTACCGATGTTAATGGTTTTATCCTCAATCTTCGCCCCTTGATCGTTACTTGTCACCGCGATTTTGATCCCCGACGTATTGGCATAAGGGTCCCACATCGCCTCCAAGTTAATCCAGGCATACACAGACGGAAGAATAGCCAGCGCAACCATGAGCAATAGACCTGTGGGCACCCTCCACAAGTTGATTAGATCCGTCCGATAGATGCTGAAAATCTTCTTCATCGACACCCCACCTATCCCTTCGCATTTGGTTATTAATGTAACCTGGCAGCACTCTGCGCATTCAAAATAGTACCAAATACATTGGATTCGAGCAACTACTCCCATGTGGATAACTTGACCTGTGGATATGTGCACAGAATGCGTGGAGCCTTATACACAGTATGATTTGTGGACATGTTGATACTGTGGGTAATTTTGTGGATAAGTGTAATTAGGAAGTGAATAGGGCCTGAAAAAGAGGGAGGGTTTGGGGTGAATCCAGTGGCACCATAGCGATGAGCATGCGATGAATATTGAGGGAGGATAGGTCGTTGAGCAGGTTGCAGGTGCGGGATAGAGTGAGGGACAGAGCGAGTGACAAAGTGAGGGGCGAAGTGAGGGACGAAGTGCGCAATATGGTGCGGCGCGGAGTGCGGAAAGACAGAATTAATGAAGGATTTGAGCTGAAAAAGAGGTAGGAGCGATGAAGTTAGAATGCCTTGCCTCATTAAAGAAACATAAAAAGCGCGCATATACATGCGCGCCGCTTAAAGATTTATGAACTTAATACTAAGCTTCTTCAGACGACGGATCGCTCCCCGGTTGTTCTCCCTCCGCCACCATTTGAATGCGTGGCAGAAAATGCGACCAACCTTTTACGTGATCAGCAATTTCTGCTGCAGGCAGGTCATAGTGCGTGAACTCCAAAAGAGTGCCGTTATCCTTCGGTGTCAGCTTAAATTCAACAGTACTGGAACCTGGAGGGACAGCCTTGGAGCGCTCCCATCCCCATGTCATAACAACTTTCTCGTTGGGAGTAATTTCTTTGTACTCACCCATTGCAACGTCGCTGCCGTTCACATCGATACGAAACTTGCCTCCAATGCTCGGATCAAGCAGAACGTTGCGGCCCATCCAACGAACTAATTGATCCGGATCCGTAAAAAATGAGAACAAGGTCTCTGGACGGCACGCGATAAAAATTTCCTTCTTAATTGTCTCACTTCTGCTCGTTATTTCCATTTCTTCTTCTCTCCTCCTCTTCCGCAGCTTCTTTCAGGCGCATCAAGCTATCATCCCAGAAGCTCTCAATATATTGCATCAACTCGGCGAAACCTTCCCTCCTAATGCCATAGAATCGTTTGGTGCCTGCCCGCCGAACAACGACGAGTCCAGCTTCCTCAAGAACTTTGAGATGCTGTGAAATTGCCGGTGCTGAAATATCGAAATGCGAAGCAATGGCGCTTGAGGTCAGCTCCTCATCACGGACGAGATGTAAAATATCTCGGCGCCTTGGTTCCGTTATCGCTTGAATGGCTTTATCAATCATATTTATAATTTAGCACGCACTTAATTAAGTGTCAACTTAATTAAGTGTGACAAAAAAAATAACTCCTCAGACTCTCAAATAAGTAATCTCGATAAAGATAGGCAAGACCGACTGTAACGACGAAAAGCCCCTTCTCATGGAGGGGCTTTTCCAAAAAACAGCTAAGGCTTACAAAGCGCTTAAGAACCGGTCAACTTGGAGACGATTCCGGAGATCCTCCGCTCCCTTGTTTCTTGCGTTTTGGCATCCTCAACCTGGCGCACAAATTCTTTTCGTTTCGAGAACGCTAACGCTTCGAAAGCCTCATAAACGCCTTCCTGAATGGATAAAGCTTGCTTCAGATCAACCGGAACCTCGACGGTACGAGGCTGCGTCTCCAGTTCGAGTGTAATTTCCACGGTGTCACCGGCTTGTAAACCCGAGGCTTCCCTGTGGGCTGAACTCAGAGGCAGCATGTACTCGCCCCCCATCACCGCAATCGTGCTTGGATACGTGTAGCCTTGTATGCTCACTGTTACACTTGGCTTTTTGCCTCCCCCGAGCGCAGTGATGACCTCGGCCGGCACCACAATGCCAGTGGCTTTCTTGTTTTCTGCTTGCATAATTGTAGCGGTGAATGTTACCCCCATTGTTGAAGGACCTCCTTTTGGCTTAATCCTACAATAGATAGCAAAAAACCACCACCGCCACGATCATGGTGGCAGTGGTGGAGATAATATGGGATGCGCTATCCGTGGCGATATGATGTTTTTCATCGCTAACACACGTTGAACTGCACATAAGACCAGCTGTAAAGATGTAAAACACGCTTATCAGCCTTGCAGCGGCACCACTTGGCGCCAGCCGCCAAGCGCCGTCACATCTTCCGCGCCTGCGGCCGCGTAAGCCTCACAAACAAAGCCCGGGATCTCCGTGCCGTCCCGGAGCTCAACCTTGCCGATCCCCAGCGGAGCCGGGATCGCTGCCGCAAAGCCGCCGAATGCCTCCAGCGGCATTTCCCAAACCTCCAGGGCGATCGCTGCGCCGCCCTGTTCCTGCTTCACGAGTCCCGGCTTCGCCGGCGTGGTCGGCAGCTTCACGAGGCTGTACTTCGCTGCGGTCTCATCCTCACGGATGAACCGCGCTCCACAGCCTAGCATCTGCTTCTCCAGCGGATAGCCACGCATGTGTAAGCCGCAGACCGCGACGAGCGTCGTCGCCTGCGCTGCCGCTGCACCTGCACCGCTATCTGCGGACACCGATGCGCCTTCGCTCGCGCTAGCTGCCTCGCTTGCCGCGCTCGCCCCCGCCAGGATCAGCTCGGCTGCGCCGCAGATCAAGCTCTCCTCTTCGGCAATTCCGAAGAGGGTGATGCCAAAAGGCGTCAGCGGAGCCGCATCGCCCGCCGGCACGGCAACCGCACACCAATCCAGCAAATTGCAATGATTGGTGTAGCGGCCCATCTCTCGATTCGTCTGAATCGGGTCAGCGAGCACCTGCTCACGGGTCCATGTGCCCCCGCAGGTTGGCATAACAAGCACCGCGCCTTGCAGCAGCTTGCGCGCTTCCAATTTGAAGCGCTGCAGCTTGTGCATCGCTTGGAACACCGATGCGGCGTCGTACTCCGCCGCAGAGCCGGAGCGGAGGATCTTTTCTGTCACAGGGTAAGCAATCCCCGGATTTGCCTCAATAAAACCGCCTAAAGCCGCCCAGCGTTCAGCCACCCACGGCCCTTCGTATAGAATTGCCGCGGCATGGGAGAACATCGTAACATCTACGTAGGCGATAGGGAGATTCAGTTCTTTTAATTGTTCCACGGCTCTTTCCCATGCCGCTTCATACTCCGCGGCATAAGGCCCGTAGAACCCGAGCGGGCCGTCCGGCAGCAACAAGGTCTGCGGAAGCTGAGACGCGCCTCGATTCACACTGCGCGACCATGGGTCTTCGGCGTGAAGACCACGCGCCGCGCCATCTACGGCGAGCGCGTCATCCAAGCTGTGCGCAAAGACGGTTACACAGTCTAAACTCGCACAGGCAGGTACGACTCCTTTGGTTGGCCAGGCGCCGAGACTCGGCTTATAGCCAACCAGCCTGTTCAGCGCAGCCGGCACGCGGCCTGAGCCCGCTGTGTCCGTGCCAAGCGAGAAAGCCGCTTGGCCGCGGGCCACGGCGACGGCGGAGCCTGAGCTCGAGCCGCCGCTGATCAGTTCGGGACGCAGCGCATTGTGCGCGTCGCCGTAAGGGCTTCGCGCGCCGACGAGCCCTGTCGCGAACTGGTCCAAGTTCGTTTTGCCGATTGGAATCGCTCCTGCGGCAATCAATCTTTCCACGACGCCTGCGTGCTCCGAGGGCGTATAGGCATACTCCTCGCAGCCCGCCGTCGTCGGCACCCCAGCTAGATCAATGTTATCCTTGATCGCAAAGGGAACCCCCCACAGCGGCGCATCCGCCGGATTGAGCTCAGCCAATCCGTCCAAATAGGGCTGAATGAGCGCCAGAGAAGGCGGCGTAATCCAAAGATTCATTTCCACGTCGTCCGCTGCGCGCTGTACAATAGCCGCGATGACCTCTTGCGGCGTCAATTCCTCTTTAGCATATTTATCCTGCAACCAAGAAATCGTAAGTTCTAGAGGAAGCTCCTTATCAACGCCATTCTCCCTAATCTTTGTCATCTACAAACACCTCTCCTTAAGCAGATTGAGCAATTCCAAGAATGAGCTGCCCTGCATGAACTTGATCCCCAGGCTTCACTTGAATCATCGAGACATAACCGTCGCAAGGAGCGTGCTGCGGGAATTCCATTTTCATACTCTCGAGAATGGCTAATTGATCGCCCTTCTTCACTTGCTCGCCTGGTGAAACAAGCACTTTCCACACGCTTCCCGGCATAATTCCGCGCACAGCAATCGTACCTGCCGGCAGTTCATCTTCGGGTTGTTCACTTGCTGTTTCTTGTTCAGATACGTACTCCGCTAAGCCTTTCGCCTTCCAGCTCTCCCGCTCTTCGTTGAACGCGATTTGCTGCTGCTTGCGGAACGTTGCTGCACTTTCTTCTATAGAACCTAGGAATTGCAGGTATTCGCCTAAATCGAAGGTCGTCTCCTGAATATCCGCCTCATAACGGCCACGCGGGAAGTCTTCACGGAGCTGAAGCAGTTCCTCAGCACTCACTTCATAAAACTGAATTTGGTCAAAAAATCTCAGCAACCACGGCTTACCCGCCTTAAAGCTCTCCGTTGAGCGCAGTCGGTTCCACATCTGAATCGTACGCCCGACGAATTGATAGCCGCCTGGACCTTCCATCCCATACACACACATGTAGGCTCCGCCAATACCTACGGCATTTTCCGGTGTCCACGTGCGTGCTGGATTATATTTCGTCGTTACTAGGCGATGACGCGGGTCAACCGGTGTAGCGACAGGGGCACCCAAATATACATCACCTAAGCCAAGCACCAAGTAATTGGCATTAAAAACAATTTTCTTCACATCGTCAATCGAATCTAATCCATTAATACGCTGGATGAATTCAAGATTGCTCGGACACCATGGCGCATCGGGCCGTACCCCTTGCTGGTAGCGCTGAATGGCCAGTTGAGTCGCTGGATCATCCCATGAAAGCGGCAAGCGCACAATGCGCGATGGCACACGGAATTCTTCAAGCGGGGGCAGCGCTGCGTCGATTTCTACAACTTTGGCGCACGCCTCACTCACGGTGATTCGGGTCGGGTCAATATGGATTTGTAAGGAACGAATGCCCGGCGTTAGATCCAGCACTGGAATCGAGCCGCTCTCCACAATCGCTTGCATCAAAGCCTGCACTTGGAAGCGCAGCAGCAAATCCAATTCAAGCTCACCGTATTCTACGAGCAAATTTTGATCGCCGCAGCAGCGGATCGTAATCGGGAATCTGCGATTAGCGGTTTCATGGAACAGACGCGGATACTCCGGCGTAATCTCTTTATTAACAGCAGGAAGCATCGCACGAGTAAGCCGTTCGAAATTTCCCTCGCCAATTGCTTGTAAATTACTTTCTTGCAGCTCGCGCAAACCCTCCGCTTCCAGCAGCGTCAGCAGGTGGAACCGGATAGAATCGCCCGGATGCAGCTGACCCAGCTTCCAGAACTCTGCCGAAGCCGTCGTTACTGGGCAAACGAACCCGCCAAGACTCGGCCCATCTGGACCAAGCAAGATGGGCATATCTCCTGTTAAATCCAACGTACCGATCGCATAGGCATTATCGTGAATGTTGGAAGGATGCAGTCCCGCTTCGCCCCCATCTTCACGCGTCCACAGCGGAGCAGGCCCCTTCAAACGAACACCAGTTCTTGACGAGTTAAAATGCACTTCCCAGCTTGTTTCTGTCAACTGTTCCAAGTACTCTGCTCGCAGGAATTCTCCTGTACAATGCGGTCCAGGAATGACGCCAATCGTCCATTCCCGTGTCATTTGCGGACGGTGCTGTACAACAAGCTCAGCCGCTTCTTGCACAGGGCTGCCGCCTGCGTTCACGCCAAGCACATCGCCTGTACGCAGCGAGCGACCGCCGTGACCGCCGAAGCCGCCCAGCGTGAAGGTCGAGGAGCTGCCGAGAATTTTCGGCATATCAAAACCACCGCTGACCAACAGATAGGCCCGCATCCCTTCTTTGGCCTCACCGAAGCTCAGCACTTGCCCGCGAGCCGCAAATACCGGCTTATAGAGCACGACGGCTTCCCCATCCAGTTCTGCCTGCATATCTGCGCCGGTGACGCAGAACCACAAATCGCTGCGGAACTTGTAAGAACCTCCGCGCAGCGTCATTTCAAGTCCAGGGGCGTCATCCGCGTTGCCAAGCAGCTTGTTGCCGATCCGGAACGAGAACGGATCCATCGGCCCGCACGGCGGCACACCCACATCCCAGTGGCTGATACGCCCAGGGAAGTCCTGCACCGTAGTTTGGATGCCGCCATCGATGACTTCCAGCGCCCGTTCAACGGGCTCGAAAGTATTTAATAGCTGCGTGAAGACGTTCCCGTCTACGCAATCTTGTTCTTGTAATAATGCCTGCAAATATTGCAGGTTCGTAGTAATACCATACATACGTGTCTCAGACAGCGCCTCGATCAGCTTCTTGATGGCGTCCGTACGGTCGGTACCGTGGACAATGATTTTAGCCAGCATCGGATCGTATAAGGTGGTAACCGTTAAGCCGTCTCTCACCCATGTTTCATTCCGCGCCCAAGCCGAAAATACGGCCCGATCCAACTGCCCCGCGCTCGGACGGAACTGCTGCAAGCAATCCTCTGCGTAAATCCGCGCTTGCATACTGTGACCGATCGGCTTACGAATAAGCGATTGGATGTTCATTAGTTCATTTGCCGCTTCGCGCACCATCCACTCGACAAGATCAATCCCCAGCACTTCTTCCGTAACGCCGTGCTCTACCTGAAGTCTTGTGTTCACTTCCAGGAAGTAAAACTCGCACGTTTCCGGGTCATACAGGTATTCCACCGTGCCTGCGCTCCGGTAGCCGACTTCCGCTGCCAAACGCTTAGCCGAAGCAAACATCGCCTCACGTACATCGTCTGATAGGTTCGGAGCCGGGCTTTCCTCAATGACCTTCTGATTGCGGCGTTGAATGGAACAATCGCGCTCGCCGAGCGTAACGACTTCCCCGAAGTTGTTGCCGAAAATTTGCACCTCGACATGACGCGCTCTGGCGATATATTTTTCAAGGAACATGCCGCCATTCTTGAAATTCGTCTCCGCCAAATGACGCACGCCGTCATAAGCGGCCAATAATGCCGCCTCATCCGCACAAACGCGCATGCCAATACCGCCGCCTCCGGCTGTGCTTTTGAGAATAACCGGATAACCAATCCGTGCAGCTTCTGTAAGCGCAGTTTCGAGCTCTGTGATAAGCGGCGTACCCGGCAGCATAGGCACACCAGCTCTTTCCGCTATTTCGCGAGCAGAGTGTTTGAGGCCGAACATTTCCATTTGTTCCGGAGTAGGTCCGATGAACACTATGCCATGATCGCGACAAGCACGGGCAAAATCAGCATTTTCACTCAGAAAACCATAGCCGGGATGTATCGCCTCAGCACCGGTTTCCAGCGCTGTTTTCAGAATCAACTCCGTATTCAAATAGCTTTCCTTCGCCGGCCCCTCGCCGATCAGAACAGCTTCATCCGCTCCATCCACATGCAGGCTATCTTGATCTGCTCCTGTATATACAGCAACTGATGCCACCCCGAGCTTGCGCAATGTGCGCTCAATGCGTACAGCGATGGCACCGCGATTAGCGATAAGTACTTTTGTAAACATCGTATCCACACCCCTTTGAATTTCTATTTATCCCAAATTAGCACCTGAATCGGCGTTGGATTGTAGGCATTACAAGGATTATTAAGCTGCGGGCAGTTGCTAATCAGCACCATGGAGCTGCCCGTCGATTGAACTTCCACATAGCAGCCTGGTCCGGAGACACCATCATCGAACTTCAAGCCACCATCTTCTGAAACCGGCACATTCATAAAAAAGTTGATATTCGGAGCCAAATCCCGCTTCGTATACGCCCCATCGTGCTGCGCGAGCTGCAGCATGAAGGTGTCCCGGCAGTTGTGCATCGACAGCTTGTCGTGCGAGTAACGCACCGTATTGCTTTGAGCGGAACAGGAGCCGCCTACGGTGTCATGCCGCCCGCATGTATCCGCTACGATTCGGAGCAGCTCCTTGCCGGACTCGGCACGCAGTACCGAACCTGTGCTCAAATAAATGTTGCCTTGGCCTGCAATCGTCGCCACAGCGCTGTAGTGATCCTCTGGATTTTCAGCATCGTAAAACAAAGTATCTGCCGCCTGATTCCCCTCCAGATCGACAATGCGCAGCACTTGACCCGGCTTCAGCGCACGCATCCAGCCATCCCCCGCTTGAATGACTTCGCTATAAATGGCCTCCTCGGCTTGGCGAGGGCTTTCCACACGATTAAATACCGCCATATCTGTTCCTCCTCCGAGTTTTTATTAACTAAGCAGTGCGTGGTATTCCCATGTATTTTCAAAAGCCCGGCGATTCTCCGAACGATAATTCACGCAAAAGTCATCCATGCCTACAGGCTCAGCCTGCAGCACTTCGATGTTAACAGGTACCGAAGGATAAGTGGTTCTAGGATCAAGTGGATTAGGTGTATTAGAAAGAACGAGCAGTGTATCTAACTCTGTCCGAAGTGTCACTGTTGCACCTGCGGGGCAATGCGTTAGACTGAAATGCATATCGCCCTGCTCATCGCAAAACACCTTCGAGAATAAGTTGAGGACAGGCATCATATCCCGCATGCTAAGCCCGTTACGCACAAGTTCCACAGCGAAGTTCTCCTGCCCGCTCCGCAGCCATTCATTTCGCAGCTCCTGATAATTGGTGGCGCCATATTTGGCGTCCGTCGCTGCACGGCTCGTGTATCCGCTAAGCGGATCATGCCAACCTAAGCTGTCTTCCACGATGCTTACGAGCACTCTCCCATTATCACTCATCAGCACATGTCCTCGCGTCAGATGGGCGGTGTACTGCGCCTTCAGCGTATCCGGCATATTGTAGCGCTCCGTCAAATCCCGCGCGTGGAACAATTGGATGGACACATTCGCTCCCGCCTCCAGAGCTGTAAACCGAATCAATTTCCCTTTACCAATCGCACCCGACCACTTGCCTCCCGGGCCTATTGTCTTGTTCCACACGTTTGCCATCGTATCCATCTCCTCCTGAATGCTTGTTAAACAAAAAGGGAGACATCACAAGACGTAAATCGTCTTGGTGATATCTCCCAGGTTTTTATCCTTCCGTGTCGCTCCTCATGTTAGAAGCGGTTTACTCTCGGACCAGCCCGGTGATGTGCCGGCGGAACCCTAGTAAACAATCGTATTCATTTGTGTTATTAAACATAACACCAGATGAAGAGTGTGTCAATAACTTCTAGTGATTTTAGCTTTTTCATGCAAAATACTTCTCATACGCTTTACGATGTGTTATATTAACTTACATAAAAAGCATATAGTTAACATTGGCGCTGCGATACGGTCACTTTTCCACTTATAAGTAATGATACATGACATACAAAGTTTTCTAGGGTTCCGCGATGGCTTCATCTTCGGTCTGGTCCAAGAGAAAACGCACAGCTCACCCTGTGTTCACGGAGGGACAAAAGCCCGGGAGGATATCTGTTTATTAGATATCTCCTTGGCTTTTTTGCATATCAGCCCCTGACGGTCGACCACAGCACCAACGATAAGGGAGTGTATCATCATGACAAAAGAAATCCAACTACAGAAATCCTTAAGCTTGTATCAAGTCGTCTACATGGGGCTTGCCTGGATGACGCCTATGATTTATTTCTCCATCTACGGGATTGCTTACGAGAATGCTCATGGCATGCTGACACAGGCGTACCTGCTCGCTTTTATCGCGATTTTCTTCACAGCTTACAGCTATGGCGTCATGTCCAAATCGTTCCCCACATCAGGTTCCGCCTACACGTATACGAAAAAAAGCATCCATCCCTACCTCGGTTTCCTCGTTGGTTGGGCACTGCTGCTGGACTATTTCTTCTCTCCCATCATCGCTTGTCTCACCTTCGGCATCTATCTGCATGCACAATTTCCGTCTATCCCGGCTTATGTCTGGATCATCGGACTGAATATCATCCTTGGGATCGTCAATGTGATCGGCATTAAATTTTCCGCAAATATCAGCAAACTGTTCGTTTGGATTCAAATCTTGTTTATTGGTGTGTTCTGTTTCTTCCTCTTCCGCAATTTGACGGGGGACGTTCATCCGATGGGATTATTCCTTCAAACGGACGTGCCGTTCTCCACAATCCTAGCTGGCGCTTCAATTATCTGTTTCTCCTTCCTGGGCTTTGACACGGTCACAACCATGTCCGAAGAAACGGTGAATGCCGAGAAAACGATCCCCCGGGCTATCATGATTATCATCCTTACAGCGAGTGTTCTTTACTTAGTGCCCTCTGTTTTGACTCAGCTGATTTATCCACACTTAACCTTCGTAAATGTAGATTCGGCAGGCTTCGAGATCGTCAAACTTGTTGGTGGCGCCGCACTCAGCTCTGTGTTTATCACCGTGCTCATTCTCGCTATTTTTACGCAAGGTTTGTCGTCCGTAACCAGTGTTTCCCGCCTTCTCTTTGTCATGGGGCGCGATGCCATCCTGCCTAAACGGGTGTTTGCCTTCCTTCATCCGAAGTTCAATACACCGGTCATCAACATCGCGATCGTGAGCTGTGTCTCCCTGCTGGCCCTCGTGATCTCCTTAGATAATGCGGTCAAATTCGTAAATTTCGGGGCTTTAACGGCCTTCTTCTTCGTAAATATCTCTGTCATCGCGCAAAAATACATCAAAGAAAACCAACGCTCCGTGAAGCACACCTTCTTGTATCTAGTGCTTCCCTTGATCGGAGCAGGATTCATTGGTTATCTGCTGTCGTTGCTTGACCGGGACGCCTTATGGATGGGCGGTGTCTGGCTCATTATCGGAATTGTGTATCATCTGATTCGGAAAAAAGTTAGCTCGGAAGCTGCTGGCCCCGTACTCGCTCCTATGGCTATACCAAATAAATCCATGCGTACTTCCGGCTCTATCAAGTAACAAAAAAACCGAGCGAACTCAGGACCGTTTCCTGATACTCGCTCGGTTTATTTATTTGCGGTCTGCTGGGAATACAAGTCCCATTTGTTTTCTAGCTTCGTCCATAATGGCCATCGCAAGCAAAGAGTCTAAACGGACTGATTGAGTCAGAAACAATTCCGGGAATTGAGGACGCAAACCATGCTTTAGGAAAGAAGCATTTCATTTAACCATTTTCTTTATTAGATAGACTGCTAGGTATCCTAATGCTAATAACCCTGTACTAATAAGGCAAACTATTACACCATTTACCTCTATTTTTCCGACAAGTAAATAGATAGAGAAGATTCCAGTTAAAAATGTAAGTATTAAATTAATGATAAATTTTCTCAATAATAACAACTCCTTATTTCCATTTATTAGAAATATATTTACAAAAAATAGCAATAATGGTGCTCTTCTAAATGTAGTTATTATACCATTATACGGGAGGAAAGTTAAAAAATGAAAAAAATTGTATCAGCTTTTACGGCATCAATCATGTTAATGCTTCTTATCTTCAGTTCAACAGCCTTAGCAGCACAACCAAACGATAAAAAGGGAGAGATAACCTTTGGAGTCAGCCAAGACTTAATTGACAAAGCAAATCCTTATGTAAAATTAGAATTGAACAAATTTACTCTTAGTAAAGATGCATCAACAAATTTAACTAAAAATGAAGTTAAGCTTGTTAACAAGGCTTTAGATTTAGCAAATGATCAAGTGAAGAATATCCCAACAGATGCACAAACTATTGTCACGGATAATAACAGTTTAAAAGTAGTACCTTACGTTGGATCGGAAGTTAGCATGCTTATTAATACTTCTGCTTATTGGGATTATGAACTGTTCTGGTGGGGATACCGTATTTTTTTATCTCACCAATTAATATCTGATATTATCAATCATTCTATTTACATAGGAGGAGTGGGAGCATTAACAACTGGTACTTTAAATGCTATTCTTACAGCTTGTGGTTTACCAGGTTGGATAGCAAATATTATCGTAGGAACATTTGTGGTTAAAGGTGCCTCAATTATTTATTCAGATAATGGTAAAGGAGTTTATATTGATGCATTTTGGGGTTTAAACCCTACTGGCGCTGTAATAAACTTCTATTTGTCTAAAGTATATGCAGCTTGGTAATATCATAAGATAGCTAACATTTTCTTGATGCCCTGAGAGATGTCTGGCGAGTCTATGCGCACCTCCAGCTCCTCTATCAAATAACAAAAAACCGAGCGAACTCAGGACCGTTTCCTGATCATCGCTCGGTTTATTTATTTGCGGTCTGCTGGGAATACCAGTCCCATTTGTTTTCTAGCTTCGTCCATAATGGCCATCGCGATGCTGGAATTAGCATGTGAATTCGTCTCGGACTCCGATGCTCCGTTTTGGATCAGGCGGATGAACTCTTCTGCTTCATATCGCATCGTTCTAGCGCTCTGATCGCGCGTCAGATTCTCTACAGAGCCGTCCCGGTAACGGATTTCGACTTTCTCCGGCTGGTTGATTTTATCAATGACCATCGTTGCGTGCTCGCCCTGAATTTCTGTCGGCAAATAGGAGCTTGCGATTTTGGAATGCATAATTACCGCATCCATCTCTTTGTAGCTCAGCAGTAGACTGCCTTCACCATCGACACCGGACTCCAGCAGCATGCCGCTTGCCTGCACACGATCTGGGGCTCCGAACAGCACAGCCAGCGGATAAATGCAGTACACACCAAGATCCATTAAGGACCCATTGGAGAAAATGGGATTGAATGCATTCAGCACGGTACCCTGCTTATAGGCATCATACCGCGAGGAATATTGGCAGTAGCCTGCAAAATAACGGCGGATAGGTCCAAGCTTGTGCAGATTCTCTTGAATTGCTTTGAAATTCGGCATGAGCGTAGACTTGAGCGCCTCCATGAATACAACCTTGTTGCTGCGCGCAGCCGCAATCATCGCGGACAATTCCGCCGAATTGGATGCTGCTGGCTTCTCGCAAAGAACATGCTTCCCGTGATTCATGCAGTGAACTGCGTACTCCGCGTGAAGCGAGTTCGGGCTCGCGATATAGACGGCGTCGAATGCATCGCTTTGCGCAAAAGCGTCCATGTCCGTAAAACGGTGAGCGACCTCGAATTTATCGGCGAATTCCGCCGCCTTCTCCTCCGTGCGTGAGTACACGGCTGTTAATGCGAATTCTCCCGTCTCGCGGGCAGCGTGAATGAACTCTTCCGTGATCCAATTTGTTCCTATTACTGCAAAGCGTATCATAGTGTCTCCTTTGTTAGTTGGTTTTGGAATTAGGTTGGTTAGTCAGAGGGAACTGGAGTCCTCTATTTACTCGAAATATTGCTGTTCGCGAGTCATGGGGAACTGTGGTCCTCTATTTCGACGTTTTTGGCGAAATTGGGAGTCCGTGCGGGCAAATAAGACCCTGTAGTTCCGTCTGGCGGGCTATTTTGGCAAATATCTCTGAAATAGCGGACTGTAGTTCCACATCCCGACACGAATGTTGGTGATGTGGCAGGTTCCCCAATTTATTCTTTTTACTATACCTGATTTGGGATAGTTGATAAAGGGACGAGCAGAATTGAATGCAAAAAAGCACCCTTCATTGGGTGCTTTTTTGCTCGGAGTCCTTTGGGCCCCACTCATCTAAAATCAGGCGGAATACGACGTGACACACCGGTCAAAATGGCCGCTTCAACCACCGCATTCCTGACTTTGGTGACAACCTGCTCATTAAAAATACTCGGAATAATGTATTGGTCATTCAACTCATTCTCGGAAACGACGGAAGCAATAGCGCGTGCTGCCGCCAGTTTCATCGGTTCGTTGATCTGGCGTGCACGGCAGTCGAGCGCTCCTCGGAATATACCCGGGAACACAAGCACGTTATTAATTTGATTCGGATAATCACTCCGACCAGTGGCAAATACTCGCACATGAGGGAGCGCTTCTTTCGGATCAATCTCCGGCACCGGGTTCGCCATGGCAAAAACGATGCTGTTCGGAGCCATCTTCTGCACATCGTTTCCGCTCAGCAGCCCGCCTCTCGACACCCCGATGAATACATCCGCGCCGCTAATGATGTCGCGCAAGCTGCCAGGATTAGCTTCGACTTGCGGCTGCTCGGCAAGCCATGCCCACATCGGGTGGTGCGCATATTCGCCTCCGCGAATGATAGCGCCGTCCCGGTCAACGGGGACGAGCCGCTTCACTCCGGCGGCGAGCAGCATTTTACAGATGGAGACGCCTGCAGCTCCAATGCCATTTACGACGATACGAACCTGGTCCATCCGCTTGCCAACAACTTTGAGGGCATTCAGCAGTCCGGCGATAACAACAATAGCTGTCCCATGCTGGTCGTCGTGGAAGATAGGAATATCCAACTCTTCATTAAGTCTTGTCTCAATTTCGAAACAGCGCGGGGAGCTAATATCCTCCAAGTTGATACCGCCAAATATAGGGCTAATCGCTTTAATCGTGCGAATGATCTCTTCCGTATCCTGCGTATCCAAGCAGATCGGAAAAGCGTCTACCCCTGCTAATTGTTTAAAAAGCATCGCTTTACCTTCCATAACAGGTGCCGCTGCATGAGGGCCAATGTCGCCTAGGCCTAAAACGGCGGTACCATCGGTTACGACAGCAACGGTATTTCTTTTGATCGTTAGCGAGTATGCTTTTTGAGGATCCTCATGGATGGCTGTGCACACGCGGGCCACTCCAGGTGTATATACGATGGACAAATCATCCCGGTTTTTGATCGGAAGTGTCGGCTGTACGGAAATTTTGCCCCCTAGATGCGCAAGGAACGTTCGGTCCGATACGTTGACAAGACGGATGCCAGCAAGCGATTTAATCGCTTCAACGACGGTGGTCTCGGTTGTATCAGCCACTTGAACCGTGACATCGCGAACGGTCACTTCTTGCCCAGGGCGAATGATATCTATCGAAGTAATATCTCCTCCTGCTTTACTAATGGCTGAAGCAACATCACCAAAACTCACTTGGTTGAGACTTAATTCCAGACGCAGAATGATACTGTTATAGGCCATATTCGGATCCCCATTTCTATATTTTTTATATGCCAATGACAAAAGGTGATGTTAAATCTCGCAGCGTTTTTATAACACTCATCGCCACAATATATCCGGTTTTGGGATTGCCGGCGGACGGGGTATTTCTAATTTGCAAATTGATTTGTCCGAACTTCCCTTTCGCTTCAATTTCATGTGTATTGTGGCTGATGTGAGGATCTACGAACACTTTCACTTTCGTCCGGTCAAATCCTATACCGGCTAAGCTTAGCGCAGCGGAAACATTGACACTCTCCGGAAACAAGCGAGCGGAATCGCGAGCTACCCCATCAAATGCGCAATAGGGCTCAGTTAATTCAGCCAAATTTACCTGCTGCTCGATTAAGGTACCTATCCAGGCTTTAGGCGGCTTCCTTGTCACCAAGGTTACTTCATCCATAGGACCCACACTGCCTGCGGCAATCCGGTCGAGACCGCCAATTGCGGCTGATGGAACCATAACTTTACGGCCCGTTTGCCGTGCTTTCTCCATAATTGTAAGGAGCAGCGGCTCGTCTGCTAACGCACCAACGCTGACCAAGATGAGGTCCGCTCTGTTGTCTAAGGTTTTTTCACCATAATGCTTTACCGCCTCGTGTCCAGCACTCTCCACCACAACATCCAGCCCCTGACGAAAAAACACCTCTTCATTTGATGTCATGACATATCCTTGGGAGCTCGTATCCGGATACTTCGTCTCGTCACGAACTAGTAACGCTTTTAATTGAACCTGCCCGGCATTTCCTTGCAAAATAGCTTGAGCTACATCCTGGCCGATGGTTCCATATCCGATAATGCCAACGTTCAACATAAGTAGGGGTCCTCCTATTATAGTTTCAAATGATCTCATCTTGTCACTCTATCATATCAAAAATATTGTATTTGGTATACCATAAACCAATTAATTATGATATACTAACTCTACTAAGACATGGAGGGATGCCCAGTGCCATCAGTGACTTATCAAACATCTGGAAAAACGATAGAAGTCGAACAAGACGCTAATCTCTTAAGAACATCGATCCGATATGAAGGGTCTGTACCTTACAAATGCGGCGGTGGCCTTTGCGGAACTTGCCGTGTACAAATCGTGGACGGACATGAACATTTAAGCAAAATTATGAAAAAGGAAGTCGACAGACTCGGCCAGGAGAAGCTCGATCAAGGCTTCCGTCTTGCCTGTCAGACCTTCGTCACGGGTGATGTGACCATCTCCTGGGGTGAAGAAGATCTCAACCGCCTCGGCAAAATCGCCCAACGAAGAATTAACGCAGCTCAATAAAACGAATGAAGTCAGCAGTCCTTGGGGGCTGCTTTTTTGTATGCTTGTTACTCGCTTGTTACTTGCAAGTTACTCTGGCTTGTTTGGCTAACAGACTGAAATAACCCTATTGCTACTTTCGGGGTGACAAAAAAAGCGCAAGCTCCAAGAGCCTGCGCTTTTTTCATGCACTTTTTGTCTATGCACTTTTCCATATGCACTTATTGTCCATGCACTTATCTCTACGCTGTTTTAACAATTTTACTATCCTTGTCGATGTCCAATTCATAGATCTCTTTTTCAATCTGAGCAGTGGAATCGAATTTCGGAAATACTTTGAGCGGAATGCTGTTATCTGCGAATTTCTCAGAAACCCCTTGAATGATGATTCTCGCATCGTCACCAACAATTTTGCATACTTCAAATAGTGTTTTTTTCTTGCCGAAGAAGTAATACTCGTATGCGGCCACTAACTCTAAATTCGGGTTATTTGTTACCGTACGGTAACGGTCTGTTGTGGATACTAGAATATATTCGCTCATATGAAGCCCTCCGCTCAATTTTTATTTATAAGCCACAATCAATTCTACTTCTACCGCTGCCCCTCCGGGCAACGCAGCAACACCTATAGCGGAGCGGGCATGTAAGCCCTTATCCCCAAAAGCTTCAACTAACAAATCTGAAGCGCCATTCAAAACAAAAGGCAAATCGTGAAACCCAGCTTCCGCATTAATGAAGCCTTCCATTTTAATAATGCCGGTAACCCGATTCAGATCTCCCAATATAGCCTTTAATGTACTTAATTGATTAATTACGCATTGCCTGGCCGCTTGATATCCTTCTTCTTTCGAAAGCTCTTGTCCGACCTTGCCTTTGTATTGAAGCACTCCACCCACCTTCGGAGTTACCCCACTCAAATAAATCAAAGGTGGCACCATCGTGTAGGGCAGATAATTGCCACTTGGTTTAGGCGGAGCGTCCAGCAGAATGTTCAGTTCTTCGAGTTTGGCTTCAACTTGTCCATAGATTTGCACAATAAGTCATCCCCCATATGTACTGCTGCCTCGCTGGCCTATTCCTGACAAAGCTCAATATCTTCCGAAATATATAACTGGCATGCTAAGCGGAAGCCTTCGTTAATTCTATCGCCAAGCATCTTATTTTCTTTCCAATTGGGTTCTTGAAGCTTATCGCCACCGGTAACAACTTTCACCATACACTTCGTGCATTTCCCCATACCACAGCCATACTTCAGATGAGGGAATTTCTTAACCCCCGCTAAAACCACCAAGTTACTATTCTCATTCACTTCTTGCTGATAAACTTGGCCATTCTGGTGCAATGTCACATTCGGCATTTCACAACCTCCATACAGCAGCATGAGCGTAGGCAAATACGGCAATTATTCTCTTTCTAAAGCTTCCATGTAAGCTTTCTTAGAGTTTTCAACGTGAATTTTCGTTAAATTTTCAGCAAACTCCGCTTCACCGTTTAGTACGGCTTTGACGATTTCCCGATGTTCCTCCATCGCTTTGCGTTGGCGCCCGGGAAGCTCATAGCCTACATGGACGAAGGCGCGAATATAGTCGGATAAACCATCCAACATTTGCGTTAGCCTAGGACTCTTAGCAGCCCGAAATATAATTTCATTCGCTTCAAAATGATATTTCCAGTCCGATTGCTCAAACGTCGGTTTCGCTAAAGCAGTATCAATCTCTACAACGATTTGATTCAGTTCATCCCGCTGCGGCTGTTCCAATTTCTTCACAGCGAGCTTAACAGCTAAGCTCTCTAGTGAAGAGAGAATCGTGAATATTTCGATAATTTCTTCCGGTGAAAGTCTAGATACAACTACTCCCTTACGGGGAAGCGTCTTGACGAAACCCTGCGATTCAAGCCGGAATAAGGCTTCCCGGATGGGGGTGCGGCTAACATTTAATTGATCGGCCAGCTCTCTCTCGATAATCCGGTCACCAGATTTATATACACCTTGAACAATAGCTTGTTTAATATATTGAAATACTTTATCCCGAATAGGGCTTAATTCTTCGTCTTTCCAAACAACAGGATTGTCCGGCATATGGTATACCTCCGCGAATGCGTTTTCTTACAGTTTAATCGATACACCATAACCAATCAACTTTTTAAAAACGGAGGTCTACTGCCGGATCATCCCAGTACAAAAGCCCCATAAACTAAGCCTAATCCTACAACAGCTGCAGGATGTACTTTCCATTTTTCCAAAGCAATAAAACTCACCCCTGCCAGGAATGCCGTCTGCCAAATTCCGGCCGACTGATACGCACTGTTGAAAAACTGCAGCGCCAACGTACCGAGAAGAACAGCGACGATCGGTCGCACAATCAGCGTCATCGCCATGACTTGCGGAGCTCCTTTGAAAAAGTTGATAAACTTGAACAAAAGAACCATCGCAAGCGCTGTGGGAAGGATGGTAGCAATTAGCGCAACGATCGCGCCAAGGATGCCTCCAACCTGATAACCGATATATCCGGCAAGCTTGGTGGCGATAGGACTTGGAAGCGCATTGCCGAGGGCCAGCACATTGCCGAACTCTTCCACGCTCATCCATCCGTAGTGGTCAACCACCTCGGCCTGAAGTAACGGGATAATCGGCGGCCCGCCTCCGTAGCCTAATATGTTAGGAACAAAAAAGGCCCAAAATATTTCTAAGAGCTTCATGCTGAAAAACCCCTGTCTGAATCGCGTTGCTGCTGACTGCGCTTCTTTTTGTTAGCCAAATAAGTAGACTCCGTGAACGCATAAGCAAGCGCGATGCCAATCAGTAAGCCTGGATTTAAGTTAAGAAGAACCAGCGCAATAATCGAGATGAGTGTCCACGCCAGCGTTTTGCTCTTCACCCAGCTTTGCCAAGCTTTTTTGAAAAAATCATAAGCCATAACTGCCATCATCACACCGATAACGGGCTGGATTCCGTGCGTCATACCGCCTACAATACCGGAATCCTTCAATTTATAGATAAGACCAAGAAGCAAAATCATACCTACAAGCACGGGAATGACCATAGCTGCTATCGCAATGAATGCGCCTAAGTAGCCTTTCACCTTGTAACCGATGTAACCCGCCATCTTCGTGGCGATCGGCCCAGGCAATGCATTTCCCATCGCAAGCACATCTGTAAACTCATCGTCCGTCATCCACTGGTACTTCTGAACAGCTTCTGCATGAACCAAAGGAATCATGGTTGGCCCTCCGCCGTACCCTAGGAGACCAATTCGAAAAAAACCGAGGAACAGATTCCAATACACCATCTTCCTCTTCCCTCTCCATGTGTTCATAAGGAACGAACCGCGTTTATTTTTTAATATCCGCTTGGGTCATTACTTCATATTCGCTGCCCAAATGCTGCTGCAATGCCTTTAACGCCGCGGTGCCAACCGCTGTATCCTGCTCCCCATTCCCACCGCTAATGCCGACGCCTCCAATGACTTCGCCATTCACGACAATCGGGAAGCCGCCAACGAAGATTGCAAACTTACCTGGCATCATCACGTGAATGCCGAACGCTTCTCCTGTTGTTGTCGCAGGTCCTCCCGGTTGGTTGAACAGATGCGTGGAACGCTTATGCCCGCTTGCCGTAAAGGCTTTGGACGTTGCGATCTCAGGCCCTGTAATTCGCCCGCCGTTCATACGCTCCAGTGCAATGATATACCCGCCGTCATCAACGATACAGATGGATTCCAATGCTTTAACTTCTTCTGCCGCAATCTTAGCAGCCTCAATCATCACTTTTGCTTCATCCAGCTCAAGCTTTAAGACCGATTTCATGTCAGATCCTCCGTTATGAATCTATCGTTTAGATGCCGTGGTATACCGTTTTGATTTGCGTGTAAAATTCAAGCGCCGCACGACCAGATTCGCGATATGTGGCTGTACTCGACATTTTCACGCCGCCGAATGGCGCGTTGTAAGCATTTCCAGTCGTCGGCCGGTTAACTTTCACCATGCCCGTCTCGATGTTCTGGATAAAATGTTGAATCCGGCTGGACTCAGACGTACAAATCGCTGCGGATAGTCCGAACTCCACATCATTGGCGATGTCCATCGCTTCTTGGAAGCTTGTCACACGGATCACCGAGATGACCGGTCCAAAAATCTCTTCCTGCGCGATGCGCATGTCAGGTGCGACGCTTACGAATACGGCTGGCGTTACGTAGTAACCATTCGCATAATCGCCATCTGTTAGCTGCTCACCGCCTACAACCAGCTCGGCGCCCTCCGCTTTTCCGATTGCGACGTAATCGAGCACGTTGCGAAGTTGGCTTTCATTCGCCAGCGGACCGACTTCAACGCCCTTGCTTAGCCCGTTGCCGACCTTGAGCTGCTTGGTTTTCTCCACCAGCTTCTGAACAAATTCGTCATGAACGGCGTCCATGATGATTACCCGGCTCGTGCCGGTACAAGCTTGGCCCGTCAACTCAAATCCGCCTTTCACTGCGAGCTCGACCGCTTGATCGATATTCGCGTCATCCATAACGATCAGTGGATTCTTACCGCCTAGTTCCAGCTGTACGCGAGTGGACAATCGCACTTGGCGATTGATCTTCTCTCCTGCACCCGTCGAACCCGTGAAGGTAACTGCTTTGATAGCTGAATGTGTGACTAGCGGCACGCCTGTTTTCGAAGCGGAGCCTGTCACGAAGTTGATCACACCTGCTGGAAGTCCAGCTTGATGAAGCGCCTCCACTAACCGATAAGCAATTAACGGCGTGTTCGAAGCCGGCTTGAATACCACGGTGTTGCCAGTAACTAACGCGGGAGCGATCTTGCGTACCGGAATTGAGATTGGGAAATTCCAAGGAGTAATAACGGAAATAACGCCTAACGGTTCTTTGCGTGTGTATACAAAGGTCGTAGCATCATCCGAGGGCAGCGTTTCGCCAGAAACGTTTAATCCTTCGGAGGCGTAGTATCTTAGCGTTTGGGCGGAACGTTTCACTTCCATCCGGCTGCTCGCAATTGTTTTTCCTTCCTCGCGAGTCAGTTCTTCCGCATATTGCTCCAAGCCTGCTTCCAGCAAGTCCGCTGCTTTATACAAGATTTCCGCTCTCTTGGTAGGGGGTACATGACGCCAAGTTTTGAAAGCTTGCTCAGCTGCCTCCATGGCCTGGATGACATCCTCTTCCGTCGAAGCTTGAAATCTTCCTACAATATCTTTCACATTAGCGGGGTTCATGGTGGTGAAGGTTTCACCGCTTACGGCCTCTACCCATTCCCCGTTAATTAAGTTTTTGAATGTCTGTACCGCCGTTTCTGTAGCTGCCATGTCAATCCCCTTTCTCTTTAAATACCAATTTCGGCTCAAAAGCAGGGTCTAATATGCGAGTTAGACCAATTCCCGAGAATTCAACTTCCCGGGAACGGTTTAACTTCTATTTTCTATGAACATTTATATGAGATAAGGACTATTCTAGGCAAAATTCGCGCGAGATCGCTGCGATGTACATTCTACGCATTTTCGTAGCTTCCTCTACAATTTTGATACAGCGTTGTTGATCTTCAGGTGTTCTAGCATACTCTAGTACGATTTGGTAACCGCGCTCACCGTGGATCTCATCGGATACGATATGTAGATCGAAGAATTCCACTTCTTCATCTGTGAAGCCGTAATGATTGCGAAGTGTTGGCGTTTGTCTGCGGTAAATGGCAGGCACTTGAGATTCAAGTCCAACAACTAGCGCTGCTGTTGCGAATAAGAAGTTTTCTTTGAAAGCCATCCGGTAACACCAGGATTGCAGGCCGATAGTTTCAGGGAGCAGATGCTGCATGGATTCCACGCGTTCGCGAGTAGTCCCGCAAGCTTCACCGAAACGGATTAACAAATCTGTGTGACGATCGCCGCCGAGCTCCTCTTCCCACATGTTTTGCAGGATGAAGTCCCTTGCATCCTCATGCGGGCAGTTGGCATAGATGTAAGCCAAGTACTCTGCGAATGGACCTACATACGCGTAATGCTGTTCTACCCATCTGGAGAAATGCTCTTTCTTCAATTCACCATTTGCCCACATTGTTGTAAAAGGAGCTTTTGAAACGGCATTGCCTTCAATGGCCTGCTCTAGTGCATAGCGGAATTCCTCTTTGTTCATTAAACGGGATTCAGTTGCTGCTGTTGTCATATAAAACTCTCCTCTCAAAATGTAAAGTGTCGTAGTAGATAAGGTCGTCGATTGTTCTGGTATTTGGTATATGGTATACCATAATGATTTCATGGACTTATTATTACTTAGATTGGGCTAACCTGTCAACCCACTTTTTTTAAGATTAACAGCAGGATCATCGACATCATTAAATAGGCAATTGTAAACGGGGCATTCCAGTTTGAAACCTTATAAGAGCTCTTCCCTATCAAGTTAGACATCATCCCTGCGGTAGCGTTGTAAGGCCCCATTAAGAACGCCGTGGCCGCTCCCGTAAGCATGGCTATTGCCATCAGCTGCACGGAAATACCAAGCGCTTGCGGATTTAACGACTCTGCTGCCAGAGCTAATCCAACTGCAGGATGCAGCCCGATAAACGCAAGTGCTAATGGAATTAGCGGGATCATGAGCAAAAAGAGATCAGACCCGATAACATGCTGAATAGCCATAATCCCCTCGTTGATCGCATGGTTGCTGCCTGTAGATTTAATGGCTGATATCATAAAACCGGCGCTTAAGAAGACGAAAAATTGATCCTTCATTTTCAGCACATGAGACGATAGCAAGGTTTGGCTGCTCATAATAAACGCCATCCCCTTCCCCAGCATCAAGGACCACACGTAAGCAAAGGGAATAACGATGATCGATACTAACAGCAAAAAGCCCATATGCGTAAACCGTTCCAATACAAAAACTAAACCATTAAGTACAACTATCGCGATAAGGATTTGCCAAGGATGGCTCCCTTTGACCTCGTTAGCATCATTCGGCTGATGAACGACAGCACTTTCCCTAGCAGCAGAAATTTCCTCGAGCGCAGTCAAACTAATCTGTTTGAGCCGGCGGTTAGCGACCCACGTCCCCATCAACCAATCCAAAGCTAGACCTAATAAACTGAAAGGTATGACGATGGGTAGAATAGTACTCCAGCTTACACCTGTCATTTCCACAATAATCCCGACAATCGGTGCTACCGGTGTCCACAGAATCGGCATGCTGTAGCCATGTGTAATTGCCCGGCTAATAAATCTATCTTTTTGCTGAATAGGATAATATTGCAGGGAAGGCTGAATGCTGTGGTACATCATCGGCAATGTGGCCAGGTTCATAAAAGAGCTCAAAATATAGGATAATAATGAAGTAATACAATACAGCATGCCGGAGTGCCGCACTTTACTATATAGAATCGCCTGCACTCTCACCGCGTAGTGTCCAAGCTCGATCGGCAAGGCTATCATCGGAATCAACACAAACAAGCTTAATACGTTCAACATGCTGCCAAAACCAAGAACGTAATCCGTCCAAGAGGCACCATTCACCGCTAGAAGAATGGCACCCGTGCTTAAGAAGACTGTGCCTAGCAGCCGCACGAATGGCTTGATCGAGCGGAATGCAACGACAATAATGACAAGACTCAGCCCGGACTGGAGCCAAGTAAGCCACTCGCTTGGATAGATTTCAGAGACAAGATAGGCGGTGATCGCTGCAATAAACAGTGCTTGCTTCATAAGTTTATATCATGTCTCTGACAGCCTGAGTCAACCGCTCTAGGGCCGTCTCAACAATCTCCTCTCCGATGTCCCGGCTGGCTTTGGTGGCATCGCCGATACAACCGTTGCGTGTCATTTCTTCATAGTAGTAGAAGCCTTGAATAGGACTGCCTGGGCGAAGCTTTTTCCACCGTCCCTCTTGTATATCGCCTTTCTCCAGTTTGTCCTCACGAACCAGATGAGGTGCCAAATACATCGCTTCGGACACTTCGCGATCGCAGCTGTGACCGTACAGCTTGGATTCAATGCGCCTGTCCATCACATCTTTGGCAGAAGCCGTCGTTTTGGCATAAAACAGGGACACTCCCAGTTCTGCCGTCAGCGTATCCGCTGCAACGCCTAATGTCGCTTGATTCCCGCCATGTGAGTTGATGACCAAGAACTTCTCGATTCCTTGGCTTTTCAATGATTTCATCATATCGCGCAAAATGGCTATAACGGTCGAGGGCTCTAAGGAAATCGTACCTGGAAAATGAAGATGATGCGGCGAAACCCCCATATTAATGGTAGGCGTTAACAGTGCCTCCGGGTATAACCTTGCCGTTAGCCTTTTTCCCATTTCTTCAGCAAGCACAGCATCGCAGCTTTCTACCATATGCGGGCCATGCTGCTCATGCGCGCCTAATGGAATAATGGCAATTTTGACCGTTTTGAGTGCTGCTTCTACCTCTCGCCATGTCATTTGTGTTAAAATATAGGCATTCGACATCGGGTTCACGCTCCTTTTTTAACTTGTGTATATTGTATACCAAAATTATATTAGGATATAGGTTAATTTATGATTTTCTTTCCTTTCAGGATGTCTACACATACAGAGCAGCTGCTCGGCGTATATTACTTACGGAAGAGAGGTGATTTTACCCCATGATGCGCCATATTCATTACCTAGATAAGAAATCTGTTGCCTACTTGTCTGAAGCTTTAACGAATCATTATTTATCAAAACCGGCTTACACGGAGATTGTCATTATTTGCGTCGGTACCAACCGTTACACGTGGGATTCCCTTGGCCCGATGGTCGGGAGTCGGTTATCCGAGCGATTCGAAGGCCACCGTCATGTTCATCTTTATGGAACGCTGGAAAAACCCGTGCATGCCCTCAATTTGCAGAAGACGATTGCCCACATTACCAAAACACATAATCAAGCTTACACGATTGCTGTTGATGCCGCTCTTGGCCAGTTCTATAAAATCGGAACGCTTCAACTAGTGGAAGAACCACTTCAGCCCGGTGTCAGCTTAAATAAAGAACTTCCCCCTATCGGACATATTCATCTCAAAGGGATCATTAACAACCACAGTCTGCTCAACCATAAAGTAATGGAGCACACAAGTCTTACGTTTATTGATGAAATGTCAGCGGTGATCTCCCGTCTTTTGGTGAAATCATGTCAAGACATCATGCCACAGCTGCTGGCTGCCCCTCAATTAGGGAATGAAGCGCCTAACCATTTATCGTCTGCGACGTAAATGGCTTGGCGCTTTTTTTTTAGACTACCATATTAAAACAGCTAAAATCGTGGAAACACTTAAGCCGACAATGACTGGCAGGAAGTTTTTCCGCGCCAAATCAATAGCCGAGACACCGGCGAATCCGGCAACCGCCATGAGAGATGACCACGCAATGAGCGTTCCTCCGCCTGACCATACCGACCCCATTTGGCCAATAGCTGCCAACGTGGAAGGATCCATTCCTACTGCTGGAGCCAAAGCACCGGACAACGAGCCTGTGAGAGGAAGGCCAGAGAAGCCCGAGCCTTCTAATCCAGCAATAATCCCCATGACCAACAATCCAAACGAAGTCAGGATGCCGCTTGATGGGATCAAATGCTGCACAGACATAACCAAATCGTAGAGAATCGCTGGAGCTTTATCTCCTTCACCTAAGGAAAGAATACTTTTGGAGAAATCTTCATTCCCTAGGAAGAAGAATCCTGCGATCGGAATAACCGGCCCCATGGCCTTGAAAGCGAAAACGAAGCCTTCTGTCAGATGATCGCTGATCTTATCCAAGGCTTGTACTTTAGAGAACAAGGTACAAGATAGAATGAGTAGGATAACTGCCACACCGCCGATAAACGCGGCGCCGTCTCCCCCTTCGAATCCGCTCATACCTTGATGCCCTAACTTGCTCGCTATCATAACCGCCATAACAGCAAGCATCGAAAGCGGAACAAGCACAGCAAACACCTTGGACCATCGAATAACGGACGGACTAAGCGTCTCAACGGCTGCGGCTGCTTCAGGAAACTCAGATGCTGTCTGTACAGCACGGATAGCTTGTACCTGATTTGAGGTTTCGGCAGGTGTGCTTTCCGGCTTGCGAATCGCCTTTCGGTTCATCAGATAAGCGCCGGTAAGCGCTACGCCCCCTGTGATCAGGGACAAGATCATCGCTTTATCGGCTACTGCAGCCGTATCAATGCCTGCACCCTTTGCGCTAAGCATCGGCGCTACTTGCATGACATAGTCAGAGGACAATGCCATGCCTTGTCCAGCAATCGCAATGGCCATACCGGCTCCCATCGCCGGTAAACCTGCCCGAATTGCGGCCGGAATCAGAAGCGCTCCGATTAACGGAACGGCTGGCGTCGGCCAGAAAAAAAGTGATATGACATATGTAACAATAGCTAAAACAATGTAAGCGATGTGACCGTTGACCATTAGCTTCTGAATAGGCTTGATCATGCGCTTGTCTGCGCCGATATCCCTCAGGGAAGCCAGCAAAGCGACCATAAACGTGATAATCAAGAAAATCGTAAATAATTCCTTGGCCGCAGTCAGATTAGCATTGTAGACTGCTTTGAACCCGCTGATCACATCCCCCTTATAAATCCATCCGATTAAGAAGGTACCAATTAAGGTGGGAATGACGACTCCTCGTTTTAACAACATGACGACGATAACACTTAATGTCACTAAAGCATACACAACATGTGATGAAGTAATCATCCGCATCCCCCGTTTTCATTATTTTTGACCTTCGAAGAAAATTATACCTCATTTTCTTCCATGTGAATAGCTTTTTGGTGCATTGTATACAATAAAATACTAAAACAGGTCTGATAATAATGAATTCTGCGGATAATATGTTATAAAACATGACGCATGTTGTTTTCCGGTACGGCAGTGCAACCTAAGAATCGCAATTTTCAGACTTTAAAAATTAGTTAACCACGTGAAGAATCTCGCCTTATGTTGTTATCACCTCAATTATTTAGGTTTTGCAGGCAATTTAAAATTGTGTAAGCGATTTCAATGTAATTTTAACAGATTTCCACGGAGAGGGAAAGAATAAAAATGTATTTGGTATACAATTCCAATTCATGAAAAGGATTCACCTGGTTAGTTAGTTACTTTATCTATAGAAGGTTACGTGAAACTCATCAACTGTAAAGAATTTCACTACTTTCACTGATGTAGAAACTTCTATAAAATAGAAACTATCATCACGACGTACAAATCTTCAATAATTAGTACTTACTAATATCAAGAGGAATGTGGGAGGATGAATCATGAAGTATTCATATTTAGGGAAATCCGGCTTAAAGGTCAGTCAATTATGTCTAGGAACAATGAACTTTGGACCAGAAACTGAGGAAAAAGAAGCTTTTAAAATTATGGATGCCGCATTAGATGCGGGAATCAATTTTTTTGATACAGCGAATGTGTATGGAGGCGTAGAAAGAAGAGGCTGGACGGAGGAAATTATAGGCCGCTGGTTCAAGCAAGGCGGAGGCCGCAGAGAGAAAGTCATTCTTGCGACCAAAGCCTATGGCGATATGAATGATCCCCACGATGGACCTAACTCGGAGCGCGGATTATCTGCTTACAAAATCAGACGTCATCTGGATGCTTCCCTCAAAAGACTGCAGACCGACCACATCGAGCTTTATCAAATGCATCATATTGACCGCAACGTATCTTGGGATGAGCTGTGGGGCGTATTCGAATCCGCCGTTAACCAAGGCACTGTCGACTATATAGGCTCTAGCAACTTTGCAGGCTGGCACATTGCTTGTGCCCAAGCTGAAGCCAAAGCCCGCCACTTCCTAGGCTTAGTCTCTGAGCAGCATCTATACAATTTACTTGCCAGATTGCCTGAACTGGAAGTCCTCCCCGCTGCTGAGAAGCTCGGTCTTGGCGTCATTCCGTGGAGTCCGCTTGCCGGCGGCTTGCTCGGTCGCAATGCGTTGGCAGGCACAGGTGCCCGCAGTACGCGTTCTGCCGAACGGGTTGAGAAGCATCGGAGCCAATTGGAGCAATTCTCAGCACTCTGCAAGGAAATCGATGAAAAAGAAGACGTTGTTGCCTTGGCTTGGGTACTCTCGCATTCAGCTGTTACTTCACCGATCATCGGGCCAAGAACAATCGAACAGCTTCAAGATTCGTTACGCGTACCTGAGGTCTCACTTAGCGAAGAGACTTTGAAAAAGTTGGATGAAATCTTCCCTGGCCCTGGTAAAGCGGCTCCGGAAGCTTACGCTTGGTAAGACAGATGTTGTAGCGGCTCCCCCTTAGAGGGGTAGCCACTTTTTTTATTCCTCTTGACATGAAACCAAAAGGTTTTGTATAATCCAACATGTAACCATTTGGTTTCGTTTTTTCATGAGCGCATCTATTTTTGGACAACCTACAAGAAAGCAAAGCATGGAAAGGAAGGCGCAGGCGATGCAAGAAGAATTACTGAAAAAGCTGCGCTATAAGCAAGGACGGGCTCTCGTACTCCATGCGCCCGAAGGCTATAAGCTCGGTATAGAGGAGCCTGAGGAGCCGAACGGGACTTACGATTTCGTTCAGCTTTTTGTGAATGATGCAGCTCAGGTTGAAGAATGGACGCCTAAAGCGATCCAGCATCTCAAAGACGACGCTCTGTTCTGGATCACCTATCCGAAGCAAAGCTCGAAGGTCAAGACGAACATTAACCGTGATAGCCTATTCACCTTGGTTTCTGGCATCTCAGAGTACCGTGTGGTTAGCAATGTGGCTGTGGACGATAAATGGTCCGCACTCCGTCTCCGTCATCTGGATAAAGTGAAGAGCAAATCATAACAACATACCATTCAAGCGAAGTGCAGACCCAACAACACATCATCCAAGCGAAGTGCAGACCGAACAACACATCATCCAAGCGAAGTGCAGACCCAACAACACATCATTCAAGCGAAGTGCAGCCCAACAACACATCATTCAAGCGAAGTGCAGACCCAACAACACATCATCCATTGGAGGAATTTCAAAATGAACAATCAAGCAAACACACTGCCAGACATCGTACAAAAAGTGGTTTTTAACGCGCCAATCCAAAAAGTATGGGATGCCGTTGCGACTTCCGAAGGCATCGCAGCTTGGTTCATGCCGAATAACTTCAAGCCGGAAGCCGGTTATGAGTTTCACTTGGAAGCCGGACCTTTCGGCAATTCCCCTTGCAAAGTAACGGACGTCACACCGCCTAACCGTCTATCCTTTGCATGGGGCAAGGATTGGTCGCTTACATTTGAATTGAAAGATGTAGAAGGTAAAACAGAATTCACCCTCATTCACTCTGGTTGGGATGTGGACAAGGTTACGGAGTTCGGCCAACCTCATTCCGTTGTACGCGAGATGATGGCGAATGGCTGGTCAGGTATCGCGCAGAGACTTACAGCCTACATCGAGGCTTAAGATGTCAGCTCCCTCGCAGAAACATGATGTGTTTCAAGCGATAGCCGATCCGACGCGCCGTCAGGTGCTGAAGCTGCTTCGTGAGCAGGAGCTCCCTGTGACCGTGATTTCCGGTCATTTTCCGATGAGCCGCACCGCGGTGTCCAAGCATTTGCGCATCCTAGCCGATGCGGGCCTGGTGAAAGAGCGAAAGGTCGGCCGCGAAACCCGTTACAGGCTGGAAGCTGAACCCCTGATGGAGCTCAAGCGCTGGCTTTCCTATTATGAGCGTTATTGGGAGAACAAATTAAACGCACTGAAAAGGTTCGTGGAGTCTGACGATGAAGATGACGGGGACCCGTTTGCCGCACTGGAAGTGGTGGATCCGACCAAGCACGAATAAGAGGAAGAAAACCTGGCTGCTGTTAGCCAGGTTTTCTTGTTTTGTTTAGGCGGCGAGTTGCGCCTGAATAGTTGTCTATGTTGCACTTTGTGCAACGTAGAGGGCGGAATTTGACCCGATCGCTCTTCTATGTTGTACTTTGTGCAATGTAGAGGGCGGAAATCCGCCATTTCAGTCCGATTTGGGATGAAATGGTTGCACTTTATACAACGAGGGAATGCGTTGTAGGGGCAAAGCGGTTCTATGTTGTACTATGTGCAACATAGAGGGCGGAAATCCGCCATTTCAGTCCGATTTGGGATGAAATGGTTGCACTTTATACAACGAGGGAATGCGTTGTAGGGGCAAAGCGGTTCTATGTTGTACTTTGTGCAACATAGAGGGCTGAAATCCGCCGTTTCAGGCCATTTGGGATGAAATGGTTGCACTTTGTACAACGAGGGAATGCGTTGTAGGGGCAAAGCGGTTCTATGTTGTACTTTGTGCAACATTTTGGCCGCCAATAGGCCTGGTCGCTCCTCTATGTTGTACTTTGTGCAACATAGATGGCCAAGCTCAGCCATTTCAGTCCGATTTGGGATGAAATGGTTGCACTTTGTACAACGAGCGTATGCGTTGTAGGGACAAATCGGTTCTATGTTGTACAAAGTACAACATTTTGGCCGCCAGTAGGCCTGGTCGCTCCTCTATGTTGTACAAAGTACAACATAGAGGGCCAAATTCCGCCGTTTCAGGCCATTTGGGATGAAATGATTGCACTTTGTACAACGAGGGTATCCGTTGTAGGGTGCAAAACGTTTCTATGTTGTACAAAATACAACATAGACGAGCATAGCTGAAAGGTTCTCAGCTAAAAAGGTCATACTATCCCCTGAAAGTTGATCCCCCTACTTTACTCGTAAAAAGTAAGCAGCATACTTGATCCATGTATTTTAATAGCGTAATATTGGTTACATAAAGTAACTAGGTTATTTAATGTAACCACGAGGAGCGATGACGATGATTTCACCTATATTTGTTGGGCATGGATCCCCCATGATGGCTATTCAAGATACAGCGTGTACCGAATTTCTGTTGGACTATGGCACAAAAGTTTCGCCCAAAGCCATCGTTATTTTCACGGCTCATTGGGAAACGGAAGTCCTTACCCTCTCCTCCACCGACGATGTTTATGAAACCATCTACGATTTTGGCGGCTTTCCGAAGGAGCTTTTCCAAATTAAGTACCCGGCAAAAGGCAGCAGAGCGATTGCTGGCCAATTGGCCGAACGCTTCCAAGCCAAAGGCATCCAAGTAAACTTGGATGCCCAGCGCGGACTTGATCACGGCTCTTGGGTGCCTCTGCTGCGCATGTTTCCTACACCCGTCTGCCCCGTGATACAAGTGTCCGTGAACCCCTATCTGCCGCCAGCTGAGCAGTATCGCATTGGGGAAGCGCTGCGCGGCCTCGATCAGGAGGATATCCTGATTATCGGAAGCGGCGCCACCGTTCACAATCTGCGCGCGCTCAACTGGGAAGCCATCGAGCCGGATGCTTGGGCAGTCGCTTTTGACGATTGGCTCGTGCAGAACATGCAAGTTCAGAACCTGAACGCGTTGTTCAACTACGCTGCCGAAGCCCCTAATGCGCGCATGGCTGTGCCGCGGCCTGAGCACTTCATCCCGCTCTATATCGCGATGGGCAGCGGTGACCCGGCTCGCACGCCCCAAATCATTCACCGCAGCTATGAAGTCGGCTCGCTGAGCTATCTATCCGTATCCTTTTAACAAGAGTAGAAAAAAAGAGACCCACAGCAACGGGCTGCGGGTCTTAAGTATATATATATTAAAAGGGGGTCGAATTTCATTATAGGCCTCGAACCTTAATCCCAGATGAAAACAAGATTGCATTTCGATTACAAATGATGGTTATTTTGTTTACAAGCTGTTATTTTTCTTTTACCGGAATGTAGATGTCAATCTGAATCTGATCATGCTTGTCGGAATGGCAGCGCTCATCATACCACTCAAACTCCACGCCACCTGCATGCTCCAAGCCCGAATGAGGGAACCATTCCTCAAAAATAGACTTCCACGTGCTCTGAATTGATGCCACGAATTGATCTGGTGTGACTTTTGGCGTCGTAAATACCGCATATCTGGCCTCAGGGAATTCGCGGCACACCAAGTCAGCAGGTACACCCTCGAAGCTTGCAGCCTCCATCCCGATCAGATACGTTAATTCCCCAGTCTCCATATTAAAATCCGTACAAAGGCCAAGCTCAACCGGCGAATCCATGTGAACGCGATTGCCTATGCGGCTTCCCTTATTCTCTTGCAAGTATGTGTTCCAAAAAACAGGAATGTCTCGGTGATTTTGCCCATCCTTGCAGGTCGTCTTCAGTTCGTACCCAATTAGCTTAAAAGCCGCTTTCGTTCTCAATTGATATTCCATGCGTATGCCTCCTAAATAGGGATTGGGATTGAATTTCCTTTGCAGCACATTCGCTTTGGCATATAACGGTGTCACAATACCTTGTTTGCGATAGGCGAGAGGTGTTCGCTCAAACACCTTTTTAAATGCTCGAGTGAAATTCTCATGGGACTTAAACCCATGGTCGAGGGCAACATCGATCAGCCTTTGATCCGTATGCGCGATTCGGTAGGCGGCTCTCGCCAATCTTCTTTTCCGAACATACTCCATCACCGCTTCTCCCACCATACTCTGAAAAACCCTATGAAAATGGAATTCAGAGAAACAGGCTACACGAGCAAGCCCCTCCACGGACAAAGGCTCCGCAAGGTGGTCTTCAATATAATCCAATGTCGCCTGAATTTGCGCATCGTAATCGGTGCCCATCGTTTCTTGCCCCCTCCAGCTGCTATCCACAGTGTACGTGAATGAACGACTCGCTTCTTGATCTTTCTTGCTAAAAAGGGCTCCGTCTATTTCCAGCTGCCTCTTGAGGCGACGGAATAGGTCGTGTACTGGTTTTTCCCCTTGATTTCCAAACAATTGATTTGAAAGCCGTACGGGCAGCCGCCATCAATCCCGATTTTGTCGCGGTCAAACCATACATCCGCTTTGCCATGAATATCTTTGGCTGGCGTGTGGCCAAAAACGACTGTTTTTTTCACAACCGTTGGTTGCTGAACAAAGGGAGCGCGAATCCACAAAAAGTCGCGTTCCGGCTGCGTTTTCCAGTCAGGATATGTGGGATTCAGCCCGGCATGAACATAAATATGCCCCTCATCCTCGTAGTAGAGCGGAAGGTTGTTTAGAAAGGTTATGTGATCAAAGCATTTGCCCAAAATCCGCTCTTTGGATTGCTTGATATCCAGATTGTCCTGACCGCAGAAGCTTTGGAAGGTTTGGATCCCGCCATGTTCGAAAAACTTCATCTCCGTCAAGGGATCTACTACGCCCAACACCTCTACGAACCGCTGATCATGATTGCCTTTGAGCGCAATGGCTCCCGCTTCACGCACTAACTGCATGACGTACTCTACCGTCCCCCGGCTGTCTGGACCGCGGTCCACATAGTCTCCCAGCAGGACAAGTTGGTCTTCCACAGCATTGAAATTGACCTTACCTAGTAATTGCTTGAATTCCTCCAAACAACCATGTATATCGCTTACGACTAACGTTCTTTTCATCTACTGTACCCCCTGATGTCTTGCTTGATTCCCCTATGAGTCTTTCTATTATTCTATTTTATCATAGTGATTACCTGTCTGAGACGGTGAAGATGCAAAAAGTGCTTGTCAATTGATCATCTTCGTAGCCGCCCAGCCGAGCTGTACGTTTCATTGGATGAATTCCAATGTAACTACTCTTGGGAGGCGTATTTTGCGCGCTTTGTTGGATGAAATCCAACAGCATCCAGTCAAATCGGATGATTTGACGCCGAATTCACCCATCCCATTGGATTTCGTCCAATGGAATGGACAATTTCGCCATCCAAATAGCCTTTCTATTGGATTTCATCCAATGAAAGAGACACTTGCCATGCTGCCAGTAAGTAATGCATGCCCTGATCTATAAAAAAAGACGCCCTCACGGGCGCCTTTTCAATTCATAAATTGCAGCTTCTGCAGCAATCTTTTCAGCATAACAGCTGCTTCCCCTCGGGTCGCAGATGCATCAGGCACAAACGTCGTATCCGTTACGCCGTTCACTATGCCTGCGCTAACCGCGCCAGCGACAGCTTCTTTAGCCCATCCATGGATGGCAGGGCTGTCGCTAAACCTAGCTAGCCCAGCTAGCTCCGTAGCCGCAGGCTGGCCGGCAAACTTCATGGCGCGTGTGATCATGACGGCCATCTGCTCCCTCGTGATTCGCTCACCGGGTCTGAATGAGCCGTCCTCAAAGCCTTCAATCAAGCCGGCCTTCGCCGCACCGCCGACCGCCCCTGCGAACCAGCTGTTCGCAGCCGGTATATCCGAGAAAGTGCTGGCGCCCGCTTCATTCAATCCGAGTGCGCGAACGAGCAGCGCTGCAAATTCGGCGCGTGTAATTGATGCATTCGGCGCAAAGGTATGAGCAGATACGCCTTTTACCACGAGCTTAGAAGCCAACAACTCCACATCGGCTTTGGCCCAATGACCAGTCAAATCCTCAAAGATTTGATCTGAGGAGGAGGAGACGACCGCGTACAAACTATTCCCGGTACGTTTCATCACAACTTCGGTTTGACCGTTAACGACGTTAAAGATCGCCGGAACAAAGGTGAATTCCCCAGTCACCGGATTCAACCATACGGCTGACACTTGATTTGCGTCAACAGCTGACGTTAAGGTCAGCACTCGGGTGACATAAGTACTCCCGAAATCAGAGACAGCCATCTTCTTACCATCGCCCTCAGCAACAATGATGAACTCTACAGTTGCGGCTAGCGGCGTGACGCCTGCTTCCTTCATTTTTGCTGTTATCAGATCAGCAGCGGCGCCAGTTACCTGCTCAATGGAAATGTTGATTTTTACATTGGCAGCATCTGTTCCTAAGTTCGCAGCTAAACCTGCTGCATCCAGCGCTTTGAGCGGTAAATTGTAGATGACTCCACTCGCTTTAACCGATAAAACAGCATTCGGTGAAGCTGCCGCTCCTGCGCTTATCGCGTTTGCCGGCAATTCCACAGCAGCCACATGCTCCGCGCCTTTTACTTCAACAATGATCGTATTCTCATTTGATTTGTTAAGAAGGTCGATCGCCTTATTTAATTGATCAGCTTCAATTGAAATTGTCGTCACTTTTTTCCCATTAACCGTAGCTTCCGTAGACGCGCCTACTATTTCGACACCGCCCGTAACCTCTCTCACCATGACACTAGGAACATAACCGCCCCAAGACCCTGTTTGGCTTTCCACACGGACCCTCTTAAGGAAGTTACCCCAGAGGATATTGCCTTCGGCGTCCCTTTCATACGGAAGTACAGGAACCAGACTCGCAAAGCTCGCATCAGTCAGCTGTGTACCGGATTTGTTCATACTTTTGGAACCATCAAATAGATAGTTGGTGTCAGAGTTCAAGGCTGCCGGATAATTATCTTTGGCCGCGTAAGCCTTTTGATAGGATATAAAGCCATCGATATGAAAATCAGTCTGAATGCCCGTATACGTCGTAAAGTTCAGATTTCCCTTGGCATTGTTATAACCAATATTCGTGCTCTCCGCGATAACGCCGGGATTACTGTTGCTTGCAAAACCGTATGCGCCATTGCCAAAAGCCATGCTGTTTCGGATGACATGCGGCACATGGATGCCTTCCCCGCCGAGTTTAAAGCCGTTTTTATCTCCCGCGCCTATCGTGCCATTCGTTAACGTGCCATTGTTGTAAGCAATGCTATTCTCGATCACTACGGCACCAATAGCCCCTGTCCCTGACTTCGTGTACAAATCCCATCCATCATCAATGTTGTTATGGGAAATATCGCCTCGGAAGACGTTGCCCGCACCCGCCGTCAATTTCGCGGCAAAACCATCGGCATTGTTATTCGAAGGGTCTACATTATCATAGGATTCACAATTCAGTATGAGATTGTAGGAGGGCCAAAGCGTTTTATCCGCATCAGACTCATCCGTACGGCTAATTTGCAAACCAGTATCGCCATTCTCATAAAATCGGCTTAACTCCACAATATTATGGTTTCCGCCTACTGTAAAACCCTTCGTGTTGCCCGCAGACCTTGTGAAATCAATACCTTTCACGTGCCAGTAATTGGCGCTAAGCACGACACCCTCTGTCTTTTTGTCAAAATCGATCATCGGCTTCGCCCCCGGCGCCGCAACTAGATACTTCCTAGCATTGGCCATGCCGTCATTGCCTTTTTTGATCTCCAGCTTGGCACTGCGAACATATCTGCCGCCTTGCATGATGATTTTCTGGCCTGCTTTCACGTAATCAACGGCCGTATCGAGATCTAGCGGGTTGTTAATTGTGCCGTCACCGCCCGCAGTCCCTGTCGGTGATACATATATGTCGCTGTTATCCGCATAGGTTTTCATATCGACAGTGAGATTTTCAACGATTTTGCCATAGCTCGTCAAATACTGTGTATCGTCGGGCACGAACGCCGCGCTGAAGTTGGTATACGTGTTAGCCGTAACCGTTGTCTTAAGCACAAGTGGCTGTCCCGCTTGGACTTGAGCATTTTGCACAAGGAAGCTTTCTCCTTGCTTGATTGTCACCACACCGCTGACGTTGGATTTCAACCCAAACGAATACGCGGTCGTTGAAGTTCTCTTCAGCCCCGTCAAGTTCATATCCGGCTCGACGGCTATTGGGGCAGGCTCCTGCTTAGGCGCATCCGTTTGCGCAGCCGTCACCTTCAGGTCTATGCCGCTCACTTCGATCGTTGCAAGACGGGCTGCGTAGAAGCCAACATACATTTTGTCGCCATCCTGCACCGTCATGATATCCGGGGCGAAAATCTCCTCAGCTTTATCGGTATTTAATCGACCCGTGAATCCGCTATTCGTTTTCGTTAGCGTTAACTTATAATTGACCGCTGGATATGTACTCGCGAGCGTGGGTTTAATCGCACTTAGCATCTTGTTCTGGATGCCATGGCTGCCTGTGCCATTCGGTGCCGTAACACCGGTTCTGACGAACAACTGCGTTCCGTTCTGTTTCGTTGTGCCGCCGCTATAACCTCCTATGGCAGCTATGTTGGAAGCAAATACGGCGGAGTCCCCAGCCGTTCCGATCGCATCTCGGGCCATGATACCGAACGATTCTTGACCGTCATGCGGATCTTTGGCATATGCAATAACTTGGATATCTGCGGATAATTCAAAGTTGTCTTTGACCGCATCCAGCTCCGTATAGTAAAAGCTACTCCCATCGTGGTCGCCTGTCACTTTACCGCCGCCTTCTAAAGCGACAAGCGTTGCGGCTTTCCCGGGCTCAACGACTGTAACTGTATTGTTCGTGTTTGAGGTGGATTGGCCGAAGCGGATTGTTTTCCACTCGTGCTCTCTAGGTTCAACCACGGAAACTTGCAGGATCGTTGGCGGGATTGCTGCATTTTTAGGCGTAATCGTAATAGGATAGAGGCCCGCTTGGGTGTTGTTAAAAGCCGAGGTATCCAGCGTATAATCGCCGGCATTCAGCGGTTCCTTGTCTCCGCTGTCATAAACCGCCTTCACCTGCATGCCTGCTGACTCAAAAGACTCGCCAATTGCATAAGTCGTCTTCGGATAGTCGGTGACTTGGCTTCCTGTAATCGTTTTCTGCTTTATTAGGATAGGGAACTTCACTGTCTTATCGGGGTCAGGCACATTTTTATAAGTAACCGTAATCTCTTTCGTCCCTGCCGTTGTCATATCTGGAGCAGAAAGTATGTAGTCGCTTTTCAAAAGTCTAACTGATGAACTATCGCTATATCTCGCCTCTACAACCAAACCGGCGGGATCGAAATTTTTGCCAACATAAAACTCTGTCTTCTGAGGCAGCTGCTTGATAACTAAATCCATCAATTGAGCGTTAATCACCTGAACATCGAACGTTGTATAGGTATTTGATGTCACTGTGGACCTAACCGTAACGGTATGAGTTCCAGGTGTTTGGAATGTATAGGTTGCATTCGATACGGTTGCTGCCACTGGCGGAAGGGAGAACGTATATTGCGAATTAGCCATTTCGGACCAAACGTCGCCTCCGTTGAATTGCCCCAGCACTGTCAGGCCTTGCGGGTCGAAGAATTCTTCAGGGTAATAAACGGTTTTGGCAGGCGTGTAACGGACGTCCATTGCGGTAACGACTAAATCCTTCATAGTTAAGGGAATAGTCGCGGTCTGTCCGTTAAAATGGATTGTAATGGGGTTCGATCCTACCACACTGTTATCAAACCCTGTTACCAGATAATCACCTGATGAAAGATCCTCTTCATGGTTATCAGGGTAAACAGCTGTGACTTTTAGACCTGAGAGATCGAGGTTGTCTTTGATAAAATAGTCCTTTTTCATAGAAGTCGTATTCAGTTTCAATTGACTTGGCACTCGCTCATCCACTTTAACGTCAAAATCGCTGAAGTTAATTTCTGCATCCCTTGCTACATATAGTCCAGCGTAGATCTGATCATTGCCAGCAAAAAGGTTATTTAACGTCAGTATTTGCGTTACGCCATTAACGGTTAACTCGAAAGCGTCGCCTGACTTTTTGATTTTAAAATGATACACCTCTCTAGCTGCAGGAACCCTAACACCGTTAAACAGTGATTTCTTGTTCGTATTACCAGCATCAAACGTAGTCCCTATAACCCCTTGTTTGTAAATCGCTTGAACAACATTGGGCGTATTGTCTTTATCACCCATACCTCCAACTGCTACATAGTTCGAAGATTGTTTGGTCGTACCTTGTGCAAAGCTGCCGCGAAGCATCAGTCCGAACGACTTCTGATTCGGCGTGGATGGCGGATTTTTACTATTAAAATTCACCACTGTAGCTGTTGCGCTGATCTCGAGATTGGCATCTTTCCCTAATTTTTTAAAATAAAAAGACATCCCTTCTTCTGAGCTAGCTATTTTGCCGTCTTTCGCAAACATAGTAACCGAACCGTCTGTATTCATGGTTGGTGTTGGTGTATTTGTACTGCTGGTACCTC
The DNA here is from genome assembly GCF_059692135.1 of Paenibacillus sp. J22R160. Lineage (NCBI taxonomy): Bacteria > Bacillati > Bacillota > Bacilli > Caryophanales > Paenibacillaceae > Paenibacillus > Paenibacillus sp. J22R160. The sequence continues at coordinate 64,804 of NZ_JCAUAU010000015.1, forward strand.
CCCCGAAGGCAACAAATTCCCATGGCACAGGGACCGCCGCAAGCGCAGCCGGAAACATCGAAAACATCAAAACCACAGACATCAAAACCGAAATTAAACGCTGTTTGTTCAAGTCGCATTTCCCCTTTTCTCTAATATCCATAATGTATGCGCTTGCATCATGCAGAGAAAAAAACAGACGAAAACAGGTGCTCTGTTCTTACGTCTGTTTCGCTTAGATGCCTTATACGGTCTGCTTAACGAGAGATTCTACTTCAACACAAGCCATTATAAAAGCCCCTACGCCATGCAGATCGTTCTCACTAGTTGGACGTGTTACGTAGTTTTCGTAATCGCCGGCTGACGTTCCGATGCAGATCAAAGGCAGGATTACCCGCTCCTGCTCATCGAATTTCAGCGTACGGATCAAGCCTTCATACCCCTTCACTGCTGCTGCCGCACACTCCCCGCCGACAACACCGTGCTTAACCGCCTTGGCAATCGTGTAGACGAACAGACTTGTGCAGGAGGATTCCAACCAATTATCCGGCTGATCGCCTTTGTCAACAACTTGATACCAGAGTCCGCTCTCCGCATCCTGGTAACGAATCAAGGCATGAACGAACTCACGCAGGGAGTCGACCAAATCTTCACGCCTCGGCTCATCCGCAGGAAGCTCATCCAGAAACTGCGCAACAGCCAGTCCGTACCAGCCAAGCGAACGCCCCCAGAACTCCGGCGAGCAGCCGGTTTCGATGTTTGCCCAAGGCATTTTGCGGCTCTCGTCCCAAGCATGGTAGAGCAATCCTGTTGCGTCGTCCTTCATGTATTTGCGCATGAGTCCTTCTTGATGCAGCACGGTATTGCGCAGCGCGAGATCACCGTAAGCATTCGCATATTTCAGCGAGAAGACACCCGCCATGTACAAACCGTCGAGCCACATGTTGTAGGCGTATTTGTCTTTATGCCAGTACCCGCCTTCTGATGTCAGGTTGATCGTGCGCAGCAGATTTCTCAGCTTATCGGCAGCGATCCGGTATTTCGTGCGTCCCGTCTTCTCCTCCAAACGGAACAACAAAAGTCCAGCCTGCACCGCATCCAGCTCATCGCGAGCAAAGTACAGATTGCCGTTATCGTCAATCAGGCCGTCCACATAAGCCTGAATGTAGGCATCGTAGCGATCGTCCTTTTCGGCTTCCCACAGCATTTCCATCCCGCATAAAAACACGCCTTGGTGATAATGCCAACGCCCGGCAGGCGGCAGTTCCATCGGTGTATACTGACTCATAATGGAATCACAGGCAGCCCGTGCCCATTCCATCGGTGATTTTGCATAACGATCAGTCATTGTAAGTTTCCCTCTCTATTCTTATATAGATTTATGGATTGGCAGCCAGCTGATCCTTTCTTTCACCCTTTAATGGAACCGATCATTGCGCCTTTAGCAAAGTGCTTCTGCAAGAACGGATAAACAACCAGGATTGGTAATGTCGCTACGACGATAACCGCCATCTTGATCGACTGAGCCGGAGGCGGCGTCACGCTGTCGAGATCCACACTGTGATCCATTCCGCTTGCGAGAACGACAATTTGTCTCAGTAGTACTTGAATCGGCCACATCGCGCTCTCGTTCAAATAGAGGATCGCGCTCAGGTAGGTGTTCCAGTACGTCACGGCATAGAAGAGGGAAATCGTTGCAATCGCCGGCATCGACAAAGGCAATACAATGCGGAACAAAATGCCGAAGTCGCTGCAGCCATCGATCTTCGCCGACTCTTCCAGCCCTTCCGGGATGTTCTGGAAGAAGTTTTTCAAAATAATCAAGTTAAACGCTGAAACTGCCGACGGCAAAATTAAGGCCATATACGAGTCGATCATCCCTAATTCTTTTACAACCAGGAACGTTGGCACTAAACCGCCGTGGAACAACATCGTGAAAACAACCATGAACATAATCACTTTGCGGCCATCCACATCTCTGCGGGACAAACCGTACGCCATCAGGGCTGTGATGAACATCGAGATTAGCGTTCCAAGCAGCGTCGTCCAAATAGAAACACCCATCGCTTTAAAAATCGTATTCGTCGAAAAAATAAACCGATACGCCTCAATACTCCAATCCGTCGGAATAATGACGAACTTCTTAGCCGCCATCTCCGCGCTGGTTGTAAAGGATCCTGCCACGACATGCACAAAAGGGATCACTGTAATCAAGCCAATAATCGTTAAGAGCAAATAGTTAATGATGCTAAACATTCGCCCTGCTAATGTTCGATCTTCTACCATGGTGCAGCCCTCCTGCCTTTCTTTGCCTTTCTTAGTACACGCCTTCTTCACCCATTTTCTTCGCAATGCGGTTCACAATCATCACCAGAACAAGTCCGATGAACGATTTGAACAATCCGATGGCTGCGCTGTAGCTGAATTGGCCTTGTTTTAAACCAGCTGTATATACATAAGTATCAATGATCTCCGCAACATTTCGGTTCATAGAGTTAAGCAGCAAGTACACATGTTCAAAACCGAGTTCGAGAACCGCACCAATTTTCAAAATTAGCAAAACAATAATGACACTGCGCAAAGCTGGAAGCGTAATGTGCCACATTTGGCGCAAACGTCCTGCACCGTCCATACGTGCTGCCTCATACAACCCCGGATCAATGGAGGCAATCGCCGCCAGATAAATAATCGTCCCCCAGCCGGCTTCCCGCCAGATGACTTGAAGAATGTACATCGGTCTAAACCATTCCGGAGCCAACAGAAAGTTGATTTTCTCAAGGCCAACATATTCAATAATGTCGTTAATAATCCCGCCGTCCATCGTCAACATAACGAAGGAGATCGAAACAATGATGACCCAAGACATAAAGTGAGGCAAATAGACGATCGTTTGAAACGTTTTCTTGAAAAATTCCCCTCTCACCTCATTCAGCATCAAGGCCATAATGATTGGGATCGGGAAGTAAAACAGAATGTTCATCACAAATAAAATTAACGTATTGCTCAAAATATTTAAGAAATCAGGTTCTGTAAACAAACGCTGAAAATGCTCAAAGCCCACCCATTCGCTCCCGCTAACCCCTTTGAACGGCTTATAGTTTTGGAACGAAATGATCAAACCGTACATCGGGACATATTTAAACACGATAAAATACAAAATACCCGGCAGCAGCATGATATAAATCCATTTGTTCCTCCATAGCCGCCTGCCTAGTTCACTGCTCTGTTTCCTCTCCACCACGCTTTGCACAGCATGTATGTTCTGCATCGTTCTCTTCCTTTCCCGATGTTTCATAAAAACGAGAAGACTGCTCCTGATGACCAGCAGCCTCCCCGCTTAGAAATCAGTATGATTTCTTTGATTCCTGTCCACGGCTTATTTTTTGTATAATGCGTTGTATTCTTCGATGATTTTGTTGCCTCCGCGGTTTTTCCAGTCCTCGACGGCTTTGTCGAATCCGGCTTTATCAATGCTGCCGTAGATGTATTTGTTCGTCGCATCTTTGATAACATCTTGGAGTTGAACGCCTTTTTCCAAGTTGGTTTTGGAATCAAGCGCTGCTACTGGGTCTTGCACAGCGAACTTCAGATTCGCGATTTTCAGCTCATCCGCTTTGCCTTGAGCAGGGATGGATGGAATTCCGAGCAGTCTACCTGACGTATCTTCATCGCCGATTGCTGCATCAGTGAACGGCTTCACTTCGCGTGTCCATTTCTCTTCATCCAGCTTCTTCGCTTTGCCGTCGACTACGCTGTAGTTAGCATCTTTGATACCCCAGTTTGCCAAGTTCGCAACTTCAGGCGTCATCATTTTGTCGAAGAAGGCCAATACTTTTCTTAGCTCGGCTTCGTTTTTGATTGCGGATTTAGGGAAAAGCACGACGTTCGCATAGCCTGGAAGCGCCCAAGCTGCGAATTTACCGTCAGGTCCTGCAACCATGCTGTGAACGTCTACAACGGCTGTTGGCACGTTTTTGACCAGATCCTTGTTCAGGGTCGAAACGTCCGTCATAGCTCCGATGTACATACCTGCTGTACCGTTGGTGAACAGTTTTTGTTGATCGGTTTTACTTGTTGCTGCGAAGTCTTTATTAATCAGGCCTTCATCGCGCAGCTTCTTGAAGTAATCCATCGACTTCACATATTCAGGGAACATGAACTCCGGCTGCAGTTTGCCGTCTTTCACGCCCCAGTTGTTCGGAACGCCCAACCAAGTCGCTGCTGTTTTGAATGCGCCGTAGATGAGATCATTACGGTCTGTGAGGCCGATGGTGTCTTTTTTGCCGTTGCCGTCTGGATCTTTCTCAGTAAATGCCTTCGCCATCGCGTACAGCTCATCCATATTTGCCGGCGGCTTCAAGCCCAGCTTATCGGCCCAGTCTTTCCGGTAAATGAGGCCTTGGCGGGCGATATCTACGCCACGGTACAGCGTGTACAGCTTACCGTCTACTTTTGTATTGTCATTCGTTGTGGACTTCAGCTTGCCGAGGTTCGGGAAGTCTTTGAGCAGCGGACCGATTTCCCAGAATTGGCCGTCACGGATTGCGGATTTCATTTGAATGAAAGTCGCTTGGTTTTTCAAGTACGTCACTTGCGGCAGTGCGCCGGTCGCGAAGGTTGTGTTCAGCTTCTCCTCGTACGTATCCGCCGGGAAGAATTGATAGGTCAGCTTTGTATTCGTTAATTTTTCGAGTTCTTTAATAATTGTATCTGGTGGCGTTTGTGCTGTGTTCAATGGCGCCATAATGGTGATCGCTGCTGGAGTTGTGTCAGCCGTTGCTTTTGGTGCTGTTGTACCGGCTGCTGCCGTTGTAGCTGCAGGAGTGGCCTTGCCTCCGTCTGAGCAAGCTGCAAGTGCAAAGCTGGATACGAGCATTATGCTGAGCGGAATCGAGACTAATTTTCTCTTCATATTTGTTAGACCTCCGTGAATTGTTTGTTTGCTACATATTCCACGATACAAGTTCTTAATTAGGTACCGAAATAATCATTTACTCACTTAGACCTAGTTCATCTAGGGATGTGAGATGATGATTATTTCGGAGGGAGATGATTATTGTGGGAAGTGGATGGGATGGGATGAGGAATCCCCATTGCCCTCCTCTCCACATCCCTACCCCCAGGGCAGATGGATGTGAGTGCGAGGCGGGGTTGGGGGTAGCTGGATGGAGAGAATCTAGTTGCTACAAACGGATCGAGGCGGATGTGGATGTGGGGTGCTCGGGTGATGCGGTATGGGTTTGAGAGTAGCTGGATTGTGGGGATCTGATTGTGCGGGATATGGAGGATCAAGTTGGATGTGGATGTGGAGTGCTCGGGTGATGCGGTATGGGTTTGAGAGTAGCTGGATTGTGAGGATCTGGTTATGCGGGATATGGAGGATCAAGTTGGATGTGGATGTGGAGTGCTCGGGTGATGCGGCATAGGTTTGAGAGTAGCTGGATTGTGAGGATCTGGTTGTGCGGGATATGGAGGATCAAGTTGGATGTGGATGTGGAGTGCTCGGGTGATGTGGTATGTGTGTGTGAGTAGCTGGATTATGAGGATCTGGTTATGCGGGATGGCTGATCAAGCTGGATGTGGATGTGGGGCGCTCGGGTAATGTGGGGGCTGGGGCTAATGAGAGAGAAACAGAAGAGAAGACGGACGTTTGTGATAAACAAATCCTGCAAAAAGTGCAGTAAATTCGGCGGTAATCAATAATTTTACCTCCAATCATGCAAAAAGTGCAGCTAAATTGGCGATTTTCACTTGTTTCAGGTAAAAATTAATGAATTACATGTACTTTTTACATGTTCGTCTTTAGAATCGGGCATGACGATATAATTTGCTGCACTTTTTGCAGTTTGTGGGGTTCGATGAGACACTCTTGAGCGTGAGGAGGCTCTCACGCTGGTGTTAAGCTTGTTTTGCGACGTTAACTTCAATCGGAGGCTCGTTCCCCACTCGTTAGCGTCGAAAAACAACGTTACGGCAGGGCTTCGAGCGTGAGCGAAGCTCTCACGCCGGTGTTAAGCTTGTTTTGCGACGGTAACTTCTACCGGAGGCTCGTTCCCAACACGTTAGCGTCGAAAAACAGCGTTACGGCAGAGCTTTGAGCGTGAGCGAGGATCTCACGCTCAAAGCTTGTTTTGCGACGGTAACTTCTACCGGAGGCTCGTTCCCCACTCGTTAGCGTCGAATAACAGCGTCACGGCAAGGCTTTGAGCGTGAGCGAGGATCTCACGCTCAAAGCTTGTTTTGCGACGGTAACTTCTACCGGAGGTTCGTTCCACACACGTTAGCGTCGAAAAACAGCGTTACGGCAGGGCTTTGAGCGTGAGTGAGGATCTCACGCTCAAAGCTTGTTTTGCGACGGTAACTTCTACCGGAGGCTCGTTCCCCACTCGTTAGCGTCGGATAACGACGTAACGGCAGGGCTTTGAGCGTGAGCGAGGCCCTCACGCCAGCCACAACGTCAACCCCTCACCTCTTCGAATATGCCTCATTATATTCCTGAATAATCTGACCGCCGCCTCCTCGCTTCCAGCGCTCAATCTCCTGCACAAAAGCAGCTTTGTCCAGTTTCCCCAGCATATAATTGTAAGTCGCGTCGGAGACGACTTTATACAGCTCCACGCCACGCTCGTCATAGGTTTTCGACTCCAAGCCCAATGTCGGATCCTTGACGACATACTTCTCGTTGTCCATGCTGAGCTTATCCGCCAACTGTGACAGGGACTCGCTCTCAGCGACCTGCTTCACCTGCGGATTGTTCAAGTCCGCTATCATGAGCGCATACAGCGCATTCACTTCGTTCACGCGAATCTTGGACGTCTCCTCCAGCAGCTGGACTTTGTCCCCAATGGTGGTATAATGACGCCCCTCCAACCCATACTTCATCAGGTTGGCGACATCTTTATCCATCGACCGGTCAAAAAATTGCAGCACCTGCTTTAATTCCGCCTCCGTGCGAATCGCTTTTTTGGAAAAAAGGTACAGCGCGCTGTAGTTCGGAATCGACCAGATCCGGAACCCCTTGGTACCTTCGATATGATTCACGAGCGTGAATTTAGCCGAAGGATTCACAAGCTGTACCTCGTCCGAAAGCCGCTGCACATCCTGCATGCTGCCAATATAGACGCCTGCGATGCCCCGAATCAGCTTATCGCGCTGTACTTCTTTACTGGTAACCGCAAAATCCGGGTTAATGAGCTTTTCATCATACAGCTTTTTCATAAAATCCATCGTTTCGACGTATGCTTGCGTTTCGAACTCCGGCACAAGCTTCCCATCCGCAACGCCCCAGTTATTCGGTGTACCGAAGTAGGAGCTGAGCGTTTTAAAAGCACCAAATACCAAGTCATTCCGGTCCGTCAGCCCGATGGTATCATTCTTGCCATCGCGGTCGGGATCGCCATACGTGAAAGCTTTTAACACTTGATAAAGCTCATCCACCGTCGTTGGCTTAGCCAGCTTCACATTGTTCAGCCAGTCCTCGCGTATAATGATACCTTGCCGGGATGACGGCCGCTCGGTGTACAAGCCATAAATTTTACCATCGACAGCCGCCTGTCCCAAAATTTCCTTGTTCAGCTGCTTCAGATTCGGATAAGCCGCCAAATAAGGTCCGATATCCCAAAAGGCGCCGGAACGGATCGAATTTTTCATCAACATGTAATCCGTATATTTCACATAGGTCGCTTTTTTTAGCGAGTTCGTGGTGAGGGCTGTGTTCATTTTATCGGTGTATATGCCATCCGGAACCCAATTCAATTCCAGCTTCGTATTCGTAAGCTTTTCAATCTCCTGAACAAGCTCGGGGTTAGGCGGATGCGGAAAATGAAGCGGTGCCATAATCGAAATGACAGGGCGGTCACTGCTCGCCTCATCGGCTCCCGTAGTGCTTCCTTTCGTGCAACCACTGATCAAAACAACCATCAGCAACCCGATGATATAGAGACGACCGCGCTTAAAACTTTTCACGTGTACATGTACACTCATGATCCTTCCCCCTTGCTGCAGCAGCGTTTTGCGGTCATAATCAGAGAAAATGATTATCCGCCAGACAGATGATTATTGCTCTTAACGACAGACTTGACTACAATACATAGATACAGAAATGATCATCCTAAGATAAGGTGTTGGCTGCGATGCCCAATTTAAGTTTTCTCAGCAAAATGACCATGTTCGGGTTCCTGCTCAGCACACTCCCGGTTATTTTTATCGGCGCTTTTGCCTTCATAACCTCGTCGAACGAGATCCAAAAAAATGTAAACGAAGGAAAAATGCAGTTAATCACCCAAATCAACTCCAATGTAGAGCAGAAATTAACGACTGTCAACCATACACTTAATCAGGTTATCAACTCCACTGTGCTTAAAAAGGCGATGGATATGCCGTTAACTGTAAACGATTTCATGATGTATGACGATCTGCGCAGCGAGATTCGGTACATGCAGTCTTTTGACACGAAGCTGGAAGATGTCATCTTGATCAATGCCCGCGAGAACTGGATGATTAAGAATTCAGGGTTGTACCGTTTTGACGGCTACCCTTTTTACGATAAATTGCTGAACCTGATGAACACACAGGAGAACAGCACGTGGATTACGAACCCGTCGAAGTGGTTTTTTACGGAGGAAAATGCCCGGAGCGTAACCTGCGATTACAGTATCTCACTGGTCAAAAAGCTGCCAACCACCGGTCTGGAGAAATACGGCTTGGCGATGGCTAACATTCCAGCCTGTTCCCTGCAGGATTTGATACAAAGCGATACCAAGCATCTTGAAGATATCCTGATTATGGACGAGCACAACCAAATTCTCATGCATCCGGATGCGAGCCTAATCGGTAAACCTATCTCAGAGGCCGGCCTGAAGGATCTAAGCCAGCTAAAGGCGCCTACGGGTCAATTCACTGCTGATATCGACGACATGCGCTATTCCGTGAGCTATCTGCACTCGAACTTGAATAATTGGACTTATTTGTCCTTAACCTCCATCGACAGCTTGACCACGGAGTCGCGCAAAATCGGAGTCTACACGATCTACGTCTGCATTCTGATGCTGCTCCTATCCATGCTGCTCGCTTGGCTCGGTTCGCGCAAAATGTACTCGCCCATCCAGCTCCTGCTCAATCAAATCGGGGGCCTCGTTACCGTCAATCAGAAACGGAAGGCCAACGAGTTCCAGATGATCAGCGAGCATGTCCATACGTTGTTCCAGTCCAAGTCCCAGCTGGAAAGAGAGGTTCATCAGCATATCGGCCAGGTGCGGACCTTCTTCTTGATCAAAGCTTTTCAGGGTCATATCAAAACGAGCGAGCTGCCCGATAAATTAGCCCAATTTGGCTACACGAAACATGTTGACGAGTGGAAAACAATGTCCGTCATTACGCTGCAGATCGACTCCATCGACAATACGCGTTATGAAAAAAGAGACATGGAACTGCTCCTTTTTGCCGCACACAATATGATTGAGGAGCTCATTCCTTCCGATCAGCGGCTCGCCCCGGTCATTATCGATCAGACCGTGGTGACCTTGATTGGAAGTCCCGACAGCGAAGCTGCCGCTTTCCGCAATAAGGTCTACGCCTTGACGGAGCAGATGCAGCAGCATATCTTCAGCTATCTGAATCTGCATGTCAGCATCGGGATGAGCCTTCCCATTCATGCTTTTTCGCAAATGTCGATTGCCTACAAAGAAGGACTTGAAGCTCTGAAGCATCGTATCAAGCTCGGCGAAGGCATCATCATTCAGTACGAGAATATTAACTCGGGCAAACATTTCTTGAATCTAAACTATCCTAAGCCGCTCGAAAATGAATTGATGGACGCAATCAAGGTTGCTGAAAAGGATAAGTCCAAAGAGCTGCTGCGACAGCTCCTGCAAGCCGTATTCGCCGCTCCGCTCTCGCCGCAAGAGTATCAGATTCCGCTTGCTCGGCTGCTCAACAATCTGCTGATGGTGATGCAGGAATCCGGTATCTCTTTGAATCAGATTCATCCGCACAAAGGCTCGCTCTTCGAGGAACTGTTGAATCTGCATATGACGGCGGAAATCGAAGACTGGTTCTGGACGGAAGTCATCCACCCGCTGATCCGCATCTACCGCGACCGGCAGGATGCGCAGTACCACAATATTTCCGAGAAAATTATCGATCTTGTGCAAAAATATTACGATACCGACCTCACGCTGGAGGACTGCGCTTCCAGACTGCATTACAATGCGAACTATTTAAGCAGCATTTTCCGTAAGGAAACGAATTGCTCCTTCAGCGATTATTTATCGGCCTACCGGTTTAACATGGCCAAGAAATGGCTGCTCGAAACCGATATGCCGATCAAGGATATCTCGTCCAAGCTGCGCTATAACAACTCGCAGAACTTCATCCGCTCCTTCCGCAAGCAGGAGGGTATTACCCCAGGGCAATACCGCGATAAGCAAAAGGAGAGTGCTGCTCCTTAGCGCCAAGCAACAACGAAACGAACGCCAAAAGCCTCCGGAACCACCAAGCCGTCGTTGGTGGTTTCGGAGGCTTTTGCCTCGTCTTTTATACAGGGGGAACTAGCTGGTTGTCCAGCTTTCTACTCGCTTGGTTCTACGGCTGCCTTTAGAGCGGCACGGTTGTTCCATAAGAACGAAACAACGCTGTTGCGTTCTTCAAAAAACGCTTCTTTTTCATCTAAGTAATCTTTACCGCGCCCGTGTACGCTGAAACGATCATCGTTGTAGTTCATCAGCGTCCACTGTCCCCCACGCTTGTTATCAGCGAACACAAGGTATAGTTTCTGGCCAGAAGGATCCCACTTCGCATACGACGAAAAGTTGTCCAAAATCAAGCCAATGTCATCCTTCTTTTTAATTTGCATGATCTTATCTCCTTTTCATTTTTATTTAGGCATATTTAGTAGAACAGGAACATAGTAAACGAGAATGCCTGAAAATGTTGTCGGACTGTGCGGATGGCTCATAGGAACCTTTGTCGAATGTCAAACTTTCTGGCATTTCGTGAGACTGCAAGCCTGAAAATGCGAAGTGAGCCGAGAACTTAAAGTCTCCGGCTCACTCTGAATTTAAATAACTGGAGTTTCTCCTGTTAAATTCAATTTTTTTTCAGTTTATCTTCATTTAACTGGAAATTCTCCTGTTATTCCGCCACGTTCGGGCAAATGAAGGCATTTCCTCCGGAAATAGATGGACAATTTCCCGTTATTTCAATCAAACCCTAATCTCCCGTACAATTAGCGGTAGTTTTTCCAGTTAAGTTACCTGACCTGCCCAGATGGGGCTGGGGGCTGGGGGCTGGGGGCCGGGGGTCCGGGGTCCGGGAGTCCGAGAGTCCGAAGGTCCGGGGGTCCGGGGGTCCGGGAGTCCGGGAGTCCGAGAGTCCGAAGGTCCGAAGGTCCGGGAGTCCGAGAGTCCGAAGGTCCGGGTGCTCGGGTCTGCCGTCTCGCTTACCGCTATCTGCCGCCACACAACAGCTTACAATCCCGCCGCCGCATACACTTTGTCAAAGCCCGCTTTGGAGCGCTGCACCAGGCTCTCCGGTGAATCCGCCGGCGGCGTTGCCGTCAAAATTTCCTGCGAAACAGCGCCTTTATAGCCGATCTTCGCCAAACCTTGCAGGAAGCCCGCCAAGTCGATCACGCCTTCGCCTGGATACACACGTCCGTTATCCAGCACTTCCTCCACCGGAACATCCGGCGCGTCGTTGATGTGGACGTGGACGATCTGCTCAGGGCGCAGCTTCTCGATGTCAGCTACCGTTAAACCGTTCGTGTACCAGTGGTACGCATCGAACAGCAAACCTACGTTGCTCTCGCCGATCGCAGCAATCCAATCCAGCGTCTCTTCGAGCGTCCAGATGAACGGATGCTTCCAGCGTGTGCGCAGATGGTGCGGCCCCACGAACTCTAGGCCAAGACGGATGCCGTAAGCGCCAAGGATTTGCGCGCAAGTGCGCAATCTGCGGGTAGCCAGCGCCATGAAATGCGCAGCATTCAGATCCGTCGATGGCAGAACGTACGTGCAGCAGCTCGTGCAGCCAAGCGCTGCAGCCGCTGCAGCTGCTTGTGTCAGCTTCGGCAGGTCAGCGCGGAAGCGCTCCTCGGACCCGCGCCATTCCACCGGCAGACCGATGGAGCCTATCACGAGGCCATGTTTGCTTAGCAGCTCGCGCGCTCCGTCTGCGCTGTGGCTCTCCACAAGGGCAAGCGCGTCGATATCGACGGCTTCAAAGCCGTATTTTGCCGCTAACTCTATGAACTGCTCATTGCTTTCCAACTTGCCAAGTCCTGCTCCCGTTAACCCTCTAAGCATCGTATTTCCCTCCCGAATTAGATATCCCAGTTTAGTTTAACTTCATTCCCTGTCCGGGAAGATTCATAGATGGCATCGAGAATTAAATTATTCGTAAAGCCGGATAGCGCAGACGTAATCGGCTGTTTACCTTCCCGAATGCACGTTAGGAAATGTCTGCTGAGACGCAGGCGCTCCCCTTCATCATTCTCAGGCTTTTTCAAATCTGTCTCGATAGCCCGATTGAACTTCTCTGTCAGCAGTTTACCGGACGCTCCCTTATAGCTTGCGCCGCCATCAGAGCCCATCAGATGAATGAACGGCGTATTGTCCGTATCCATATGAACCGCCCAGCTTACTTCCAGCGTCAACGTGCTGCCGTCTTCCATCCGGATGAGCGCCGTAGCCAAATCTTCCACGTCATACGTACCGTTCCAATTTGGCGTCCCCCACGTACCAATCCCCTTCTTGCGAGGACCGAATTCGGCATAAGTAGCACCAAAGACAGCAACTGGCTTCGGATTACCCATCAGGTAGAGCGCAAGATCCAGCATGTGAACCCCAATATCAATCAACGGGCCTCCGCCCGATTCGTCCATTTTCGTAAACCATGTGCCCCAGCCTGGAATGCCTTTGCGGCGGAACCAGCCTGTTTTGGCAGTGTAGATTTTGCCTAGCTCACCGGCATCAACCTGCTCTTTGATCAGCTGCGGTACAGCTTCCCAACGCATTTGGTGACCAATCATGACCACTTTGTCCGAAGCCTCGCTGGCTTTCAGGATCTGTTTTGCTGCTGCAGCATGAATACCCATTGGCTTTTCAATCAGCACGTGCTTGCCAGCTTCAATAGCTTGTACAGCAAGTGAAGCGTGATGTTGGTTAGGTACACCAATTATGACTGCATCAACATTGTCACTATGAATAAGCTCTTCAGGGCTAGCTGCTACGTAAGCAATGCCGTATTCTTGGGCTTTTGCTTGCGCCAGAGGCAAGTAGGCGTCTGTAATCGCCGTAATTTCACAGGAATCCGCCAATTTCGAAAATTCGCGTATATGCACGCCGCCGATGTTACCAGCACCAATAATACCTATTCTAATTTTACTGCTTCCCACGCCCTGTTCCTCCTCATAAGTACATCCTGTACGACCTGCTTTTATGATAAAATAAAGGCAGTAGAAAAACGCACCTATATTTCGGAAAACGTCCCATTTCTTCGAAGGAGAGTAGCTGAGTATGACGTATTTTCCCGACTATTTGAAAACGTACCCAAACATGCACTCATCCTTCCCTTTTCATATCAGTAAAAATACGCTGGGGCACGGCTTTCGCGCACATCGCCACGATTTCCTCGAGCTGTCCTATGTCATTGAGGGCACGGGGTCAGAAAGCATTAATGATGTCAATCATGAAATGAGGAAAGGCACCTTCACGTTCGTATTACCTTATCAGGTGCATGAGATTTTCACAGACCCAGGACAAAAGCTGGTCTTGTATAACTGCATGTTCAGCATGGATCTGTTGATGGAATCGGGGAGCGATCCCGGTCTGTCAGGGCTTCTAGGTGAGATGACGGCCCTGCCGGCTTACGTCCAGCTGCACGGACAGGATCAGATAACGATGCTCGCTCTTCTTGAGGAAATGTATCAGGAATACAACGGCACCGAACGATATAGACAGATACTTATAAAAGGCAAACTAAAAGAAATTCTCATCCGCTTCGACCGCCATCGTTGGAAGCAAGCTCCCCTTGCAGAGGTAGAAGCGATCCCGCTTCACGGTGCGAAGACGCATCACTCAGTTTGGCCTATCATTCATTATATCCACCTCAACTATCAGGAAGAGTTGGCCTTATCGGACCTTGCTTCGAAGTTCGCGATGAGCGCTTCCCGAATCTCTGAGGTGATTAAGCAGACGACTGGCCAGACTTTCGTCCACTTCCTGCACGACCTGCGTTTGCGCCATGCTTGCAGCCTGCTCGTATCTACGGAGATGAGTGTAACGGAAATCGCGCTTGAGGTCGGATACGGTTCGTACAAAACGTTCTCCCGCATTTTCCGGGAAAGCAAAGGCATCGTGCCCAAAGATTACCGCAAGGCGGAGCATCATCGCCGGGTAACGTGAGTAAAGGGTCGTCCCAGTTAAGCCTGGAGTGGTCTATCTCCTCCTCCAAGCGATTATACTTAACATAGTATATTTGACTAAGAGGAGAGTGCTGATCTTGTCCAATGAGTTTGTTGCACGTTCTTTGGAAGAAGTGCGGTTTTGGTCCCGAATCATGAAGGAACATTCCCTCTTTCTAAAGCTTGGTTTTCGCTGCGAAGATACTCAACTCATTCAGGAAGCCAATCAATTTTACAGCATTTTCGAGCAAATTGAAGGTAAAGCCCATTCGTATACCGAAGCGACTGATCCAGCGCAGATACAGCGTTTTAACCTAGAAGCACATTCAGCTGCAACACATATCTGGGCTTTTAAAAGAAAAGTTCTTGGGCTGATCATTCAATGCAAACTGCCAGGGGGCAATAACTTCCCTCTACTCGTCGATCATACGAGCCGAGAAGCCAACTATTTCAGGAATCGGCTAGAGGAATTAAACACAGGAAGACTGGATCCATTACCCGACGCGATTATTCATGAAAATGTTTTCTTCCTTCGCATTATGGCGGATCATGCCAAATTCATCGGACATTTACTTGACCCGTCAGAGCGTCAATTAGTGGAGCAAGCCCGCAATTTCAGCCACGACTTCGATCAGCTGTTATTTCAAGCGATTGACCTCAGCGGCATGCGGCCGCAGTCGCAAACAGAGCCGCTTCTGGATCAATTCCTGGATCAGAATCGCGTTTCCGTTGTTTCGCTCCGCGACTTCAAGAAGACGGCCAGAGATTTAATCGAAGCTTGCAAGATCAAAAGCATCATCCATCCGCTGCTCGCTGACCACGTGTTTCGGGAGGCCGAAAGGTTTCTGTTCATCATTGATGCTTTTGAAGTGGCGCTCACGGGGAAACAGGCCGGGGCCTAAAATAAGAGCTAAGGCTGCTACGGAAGGTAGGTCTACCTTTCCTTGGCGGCCTTTTTGAATTAGGGGGAACTGTGGTCCTCTATTTCCGCGCAACCTGCCATTTATCGCGATTAGTGGGAACTACAGTCCTCTATTCCTCCATTTCCAAGCCATATGGTTGCTTTCATCCCAAAATAACACCCTGTAGTTCCCCCAAACTGCCAAACCCAGCTCATCGGGCTTAAATAACGCCCTGTAGATCCCTTCACACCCGTTCGTGCGTTACCCATCCGTTATCCATCCATCTTCATCTATTCATTCATCCACGCATCCACCCGTCATCCATCCATCTTCATCTATTCATTCATCCACGCATCCACCCGTCATCCATCCATCTTCATCTATTCATTCATCCACGCATCCACCCGTTATCCATCCATCTTCATCTATTCATTCATCCACGCATCCACCCGTCACCCATCCACGCATCCAGACAGCCACACGATCATACTCAAAATAAACCGCCACCCATCAGGAAATACTACTCCAATCTCCGCAATCACCTGTCTTCATATATTCCTTGACAGGAATATTCCTAGTAAAGTATATTTAGAGCATGAATTCGACGATGAGTGCTCTCGCAGAGCCCCACCGTTTACACATTGTCGAACTCTTGCGTGGCAGTCCCCTGAGAAAGGGAGCACAAGCCTTAGCGCTGTCGCTGCAAGTCTGCAAGTCTGCCGCGGGTCCCACTTCAAGGTGGAAGGGAGACCCGACCTGCTTTTATTTTACTCGTACAGATTGAACCAATTTTAAACTTATGGAGGTACTCACCCATGTCCGAAACTACAAACGCCCGCTCGTTAGTTATTACACGCACGTTCAACGCTCCACGCGAGCTCGTCTTCCAATGTTGGACGAAGCCCGAGCATCTGATGCACTGGTGGGGACCGACAGGCATGCAACTGGAGGTATCCACGTGTGATGTTCGCCCAGGCGGCATGTTCCACTTCAGCATGAAATCCCCTGACGGCTTTCAAATGTGGGGCAAATTCGTTTATAGCGAAGTTTCCCCTCCGGACAAGCTTGTCTACACGAACTCATTCTCCGATGCGGATGCTAACACAATACGTGCTCCGTTCAGTCCCGTTTTCCCGCTTGAAATTTTGAATATCGTAGCCTTTGAAGAACAGGATGGCCAAACGATTGTCACGACTAGCGGCGGTCCTGTAAACCCAACCGAAGAAGAAGCTGCTTTCTACGCTTCCATGATCGAGAACATGGAACAAGGATTTGAAGGTACCTTCCGTCAACTCGACGAGTACTTGACGAAACTTGCTTAACGTCCTATGCACCGGCTCACCAGAGCCGGTGCTTTTCTTTTGACGTCACAAAACCGCCCTGTTGGGCCGAATACTATAGGAAGCTGAATATTTTTCGGCAGCATTCGACTGAACCCAAAGGAGACTACCTCATGTTTAGCCATAAAATGATGAAACCCGGTGCGGCGCTTCTGCTGACGGCTGCACTTTTTGCCGGCGCTGCACCGGCGTCCGCGCTATACTCCCCTTCCGTGAACGCCGTAACGAAACAGGTAACCGCCCAGGGCAAATCCTTCAACGTAAGTGTCGTTACGATCGACTTGACCGACCCGACACTGGAGCTCGCTCCTGCCTTGGCTGATGGAGGAATTGGCCATGACGGTCCGTTGCAAGCGATCGCAGAGCGCGAGGGGGCCGTTGCCGCGATTAACGGCACATTTTTCAACGCCTATGAGTCTAACCCTTACATCCGCTACCCGAACGGAATGATGGTACAAGCAGGTGAAGCCCTTCACTCCGGGGAAAATCAGACCTTTATTCTGAATCGGGATAAAGTGCCAGATATTCAGTTCGTGGACCTCGACATCGCCGTGCGCGTTAGTGAAGGGAACGGGACTTACACCATTAACCCTTGGGGGGTTAACAAGTATTACGGCGCGGACAGCACCGATCAGGTGATCTGGTATACCCCGGACTTTGGCAGCTGGATCAACTTCCCGAACGGAACGAAGGTCGTCATCAAGGACGGGCTCGTCACCCGCATCACGAACGATTCCGTGCAGGTTCCTGCCGGCGGTTACGTGCTTTTTGTCGGCAACAGCGCCAACAACCGACAGTACGTCCTTCCGAATCTAGACGTCGGCGATAGAGTTGCGAAGGAGCTGCTGGCCAAAGGCGAAGGCGGCAGCTCACTGAACGCCAAGTCGTGGCTTGCGGCGATCGGGGTCGGGCCGAAGCTGGTCAGTGGCGGCGCCGTCGATATCGACGTCAAGCGGGACGGCTTCTCCGACCCGAAGGTGACGCAATCCTCTGCTTCGCGCAGCTTCATCGGCATCGACGGGTCTGACCGTCTCGTGATGGGAACCGTGCCGAGCGCAACGCTTTCCCAGCTCGCCGCCATCACCCTTCAGCTTGGGCTGAAGGAAGCCATGAATATGGACGGCGGGTCCAGCTCCGGTCTGTATGCCAATGGCACCATGCTGACCTATCCTGGCCGCGAGCTCAGTAACGCGCTCGTCGTGCGCAAGCTGGACAAGCCGAAGGTGCAGATCGACATCAACGGACAGCCTGTCTATGACTACAGCGGCTTCATCGTCAAAGAGACGACCGTTGTTCCAATCCGTCCCTTCATCACCGCGATGAATGCCGGTTTTCAGTGGGATGCCGCGACCCGAACGGCCACGATTACGAGCGCAGGCGTTACGATGAAGCTGAAGGACGGGAGCTCCACGGCGACGGTGAACGGCAAATCTGTCTCTGTGCCTGTCCCGCTCCAGATTATGGAGGACAGCCGCATGTATGTCCCTCTCCGCCTCGTCGCGGAGTCGCTGAATAGCAAAGTGGACTGGAACAGCAGCTTGTACCGGGCATCCGTTCGCCTTCCTTAGTAATTGACCTGTACACACCAAAGACCTGAGGGCAAACTGCCTTCAGGTCTTTTCATTCCCACTACGTTTAACCCTCAACAATCAGGCAAAAATAGGAAAGATCACTGAGATGCTGCCGAATCGAGGGAAGTTTCATATGTTGGAAAAAGGTCAAGTATCAAGCAGACAATTCGGTGTAATTTTATGCCTATACACGATAGGAAACGCCATTATTTACTCACCGTCCCAACTCATTGTGCTTGCCAAACAAGACGCCTGGCTATCTATCATCGTTGGATTACTGGCAGGCATGCTTCTCATCGTTCTCTATAACACGCTCGGCGGCATATTTCCTAAGCTGAACTTTGCTCAGTACAGCGAACAGATTTTAGGCCGTTTTTTCGGGAAATTGGCCGCCTTAGCAGCCTTAACTTTTGTATATGTCAGCACCTTGTACCCCTTGTGGGGGATCAGCGATTTTCTCGCGACAAGAATGCTCTCTAGAACCCCAATTGAGGTCATCATCTCCATTACGGTCATGATGGTAGCTTTCAGTGTCATCTTGGGGCTCGAAACAATTGGCCGTGCTAGTGAAATTCTGTTTCCGTGGACCTTATTGTTTTTAATTCTCGTCATTTTGATGCTTGTCCCGCAGATGAAGCTTACTAATTTTCTTCCGATTCTAGAAGAAGGAATAAAGCCGACTATTCAAGGCAGCTTCCAATTTCTCGCTTTTCCGCTCACAGCTGTTTTCAACTTTCTCATGCTTCTTCCTTATGCCAATAATGTCAGCAAAGCGAAGAAAGCTTATTATCTAGGAACTCTTATTGGAGGGGCCGTGATATGGATCGTCACGATAGCTAATATTGCCGTTTTGGGCGTCTCTTTAGCTTTGGGGAGCATCTACCCGACTTATGATATGGCGCAAAAAATCAATATTGGCGATTTTCTACAGCGCGCCGAAGCCATTATTGCGATTATCTGGTTTGTAACGCAATATTTTTATACAGTCATCAACTTTTATATTAGTACGCTCATTCTGGCCCAAGTACTTGGTTTAAAAGAATACCGCCCGCTTGTACTCCCAATAGGCGTCATCTCGGTTCCTATGGCTAATGTCTTGATCCCCAATATCCCCTATTCCTTTGCTTTTACTAATAAAATATGGCCTGCCTACGCGCTCACCGTTACACTTCTGCTTCCGCTGCTCATGCTGCTCATCGCCAAGCTGCGCCGCTTGCCGAAGCAAGCAAAAAAGCCGGAGACATAATCCTGTCTCCGACTTTTCGTATCAACTCATCATCTTCTGCAAAATTTCGCCCATAGGCCTAAACACATACGTTATGTAGGTTAACGGACTTTGCAGGTGCGCCCCCAAAGCTTTCGCTATGCATAGCGCCATACCGAACGCAAGCAGCACAGAAAACGACCATAGCTCCTTCTTCAGATGCTTTCGCCTCATTCTGGGAACTTCAATGAACACGATCGCAGCAACCGCTAGGATAATATAAGGAAGAAGTGCCACCCTTCATCTACTCCTTTGTCTTTTTCTTTAATTCTTCAATGAAAGAACTGCTTACTTTCCCCGTTCGGCGCAGTTTGGCATCTACGTGAAAGATCGCCTCTGATTTTACAAAATTACTCGGCCAATCCGATTTCATCTGTTTCCAAGTACCGGGATCAGATCTGTGCAGGATCTCTCCGAATCCGAAAATGTCCGATTCAAGTTTTTGCGCTTTGGAAACAACGGCCTCCAAGATTTCCTTCAACTTTTTCTCCATAACCTGTTCCAACAGATAGATAGATTCTGATTTAGTCAGATCTATGCTTCCCTCTACCTCACCAATATCCCCCTCTAACTGCAGATCAATGGTAAATACCGGTTTCCCCTGTTTCATTGTGGCCGTTACCTTGGACTTGGTTCTTAAAATGTGGATGGCAGCTTCACCACCGTCAGGCAATAGGACATGTCCCACTGTACTTTTCACATTTCCGGTTATGTAATTGTAGCCTTTGCTTTCTTGTTCATTAAGCCAGCCAACTAATCGGTCTCCTCGAAAAACACCAATCTGAGTAAAAATCAGGCCAGCAGGGACATCCGACAATTTCAGTTTATTTTCATTCTGAGCGACGGCTATTTCGCCATTGGTTCTAAGACCTGTCAAGACAGGTTCTTTGCCAAGCGCGATCAGATTGGCAACAAATTCATCCACATGTACGGCAATTGTAGGCGCCCAAAGATTCTGGGACGTTTTTAAGGAAGAATACAGCTTATTCGCCGGAATTTTCTCCGTGGGTGACAGGGTGCTTAATACTTCTTTAGCCTGCACATCCTTCGCAATCGCAACGAAATAATCAGGACGCATTTCCTCATTACGCATAAAGAAGTCTAACACGTCCCTCAGTCCTCCCCTTGCTAGCTCTTCGCTAATCACTAGCATCCGCAAATGGGAAAGGTACAGTTCTCTAGGGGCAATGCTCGTCAACTTTTGAAGACCTTCATATATATTGGGAGATACAACATGGAAATTCGTCACCGATGTCCCCCCCTCCGAAGAGGGTCCCATCCCGATCTCTCCGACATTCGCCACCTGAGCGCTTAATTCAATTTGGTTATCATGTTTATCTATGCCAAGCGCCATCACAAAAGAGAGTTGATTTAATTCCCTTCGGTTCCAACACCCGGTCGTTATGCTTATGATAAGGATGATTAGGAGGGTAACCCGCATCATTTTACGCATCAGGACTCCCTCCCTTTCTTCTCAATTGAAGTTAATCTACTGGCTTCCTAGGCTTGTTA
The DNA here is from genome assembly GCF_059692135.1 of Paenibacillus sp. J22R160. Classification (NCBI taxonomy): domain Bacteria; kingdom Bacillati; phylum Bacillota; class Bacilli; order Caryophanales; family Paenibacillaceae; genus Paenibacillus; species Paenibacillus sp. J22R160. Next base: position 85,773 of record NZ_JCAUAU010000015.1, read on the forward strand.
TCTTTATCGCGAGTCATATTTCCTTTGCTAATTAACGATGGCCGACGGTGCATAGCCCAGAGCGGCAAACGAAAGATCGCATCCTTTTGGTCTGTTGCATGAAAGGGACCAAAAGGGGACATATACGGAACTCCGAATGAGCGCAGGCTGCACAAATGAAACAAAATACACATCAAGCCTAGAAAGATGCCATATATCCCAAAGGAAGCCGCAATAAACATTAACAGATAACGCAGCAGGCGAATGGGAATGCTGATGGAGTATGCGGGCATGACAAAGCTTGCGATGGCTGTGATCGAAACAACGATGACCATCGCCGCAGATACGAGACCTGCTTGAACTGCGGCTTCTCCAAGCACCAAAGCGCCTACAATGGAAATAGCGGAGCCAATCATTCTCGGCATGCGAATACCGGCTTCCCGCAAAATCTCAAAAGCTGTTTCCATTAATAACGCTTCAATAAACGCCGGAAATGGAACCCCCTCCCGCTGCGTTGCTAGACTGAGCAGCAGTGTAGTCGGGAGCATCTCTTGATGATAGGTTGTCACGGCAATATAAACCGAAGGTGTCAAGAGAGACATCAGCATCGCAACATATCTCAGCATACGAATGATGCCAAAGTCCGAGCGTTGGTAGTAATCTTCTGCCGACTGCAGAAATTGAGCAAAGATAACGGGGACTAACAGAACAAAAGGAGAGCCGTCCACTAGAATGGCTACACGTCCCTCCAACATGCCAGCAGCAATCGTATCAGGACGTTCTGAGTTATAGATTGTCGGGAAAGGGCTAAACGTTTCATCTTGTATCAGTTCTTCAATCTGACCTGTATCCAAAATGGCATCTATATCAATATGCTGAATGCGATTCCTTACTTCATCCACGACTTTGTCATTCACAATGCCTTTGATATACATGAAGGCGACATCTGTTTTGGATATCCGGCCGACGCGGAGAGTCTCCATCCGAAGCGAAGGATGCTTGATTCTTCTGCGGATGAGCGCCGTATTGGTACGCATCGTTTCTGTAAAGCTTTCGCGAGGCCCTCTGACGACAGCTTCCACGTTGGACTCTGTAATTCCGCGTGACTCCCATCCCCTTGTGCTGACAATCAGTCCTAGGCGGCAGTTGTCCAGCAATAACGCGGTATCTCCAGATAGGATCGCATCGTAAAGATCCTCCATCCGTTCGGTTTTCCTCACACCGCCTAGTGGAATAATATCTCGTTCCAGTGATCCCGGAATATTGCCGGTTATAACACTACCGTCCGAGTCCCGAAAATCCCCTGTGAACAGCATAAGAGATTCTAATAATTCGTGAACGGAACCTGGATCAGCCAATCCATCTGTGAAAACAATGGCGGCTGGCAGCTCGCCCGAAAGTCCGATGCCGAGCTCTCTGATAATAATGTCGCTGCTTTCCCCCAGAATATCGACAAGCTGATCTATATTTTCATGCAGACGGGAGGTTAGCGATTGAGCGGCAGTCGTAGACATAGGATCACCCTGCTTTGGATTTAGCTATTTGTACCGTTCCCTTATTCTGGATGCATTATGTATCTCGTTATCTCACATTTTTGCGTGCTGATTCATTGAGTTTTCCATCCCATAACGCTTATAATAAAACGAGAAAAAGTTTAAAAGAAAAGGTGTCATTTCATGAGCATATTAAACGTAGAAAGATTAAGTCACGGTTTTGGAGACCGCGCCATCTTCAATGACGTCTCGTTCCGCCTGCTCAAAGGGGAGCATATCGGACTCATCGGTGCTAACGGGGAAGGTAAATCTACCTTCATGAATATCATTACAGGCAAGCTGCAGCCGGATGACGGCAAGGTTGAATGGTCCAAGCGCATGCGCGTTGGCTATTTGGATCAACATGCTGTTCTGAGCAAAGGCATGAGCATCCGCGATGTCCTGAAGGGAGCTTTTCAATATCTGTTCGACATGGAGCAAGAAATGAATGACATGTACGGCCGGATGGGCGAAGTGACGCCGGAAGAGCTTGAACAGATGCTGGAGGATGTCGGCACGATTCAGGATACCTTGACGAATCAAGACTTTTACATGATCGATGCCAAAATCGAGGAAACCGCTCGCGGGCTCGGCCTCACCGATATCGGCTTAGATAAGGATGTTAACGATTTAAGCGGCGGTCAACGGACGAAGGTGCTTCTGGCGAAGCTTTTGCTGGAGAAACCGGACATCTTGCTTCTCGATGAGCCTACCAACTATTTGGATGAGCAGCACATCGAATGGTTGAAGCGTTATTTACAAGAGTATGAGAATGCCTTCATTCTAATCTCTCATGACATTCCGTTCCTGAATAGCGTAATCAACCTGATCTACCACATGGAAAATCAAGCATTAAACCGCTATGTGGGAGATTACAACCACTTCCAACAAGTACACGAAATGAGAAAACAGCAGCTTGAGTCTGCTTACAAACGCCAACAACAAGAAATTTCCGAATTGAAGGATTTCGTTGCCCGTAACAAAGCGAGCGTCGCGACACGGAATATGGCCATGTCCAGACAAAAGAAACTAGACAAGATGGACGTCATTGAGCTGGCGAAGGAAAAACCTAAGCCGCAGTTTAATTTCAAAGAGGGCCGTACGTCAGGCAAGCTTATTTTTGAAACGACCGATCTCGTTATCGGTTACGATCAACCGCTATCCAGACCGCTTAACCTGCGAATGGAACGCGGCCAGAAGATTGCGCTGGTCGGTGCCAACGGTATCGGGAAAACGACCTTGCTGCGGAGTATTTTAGGTGAAATCCAGCCTGTTTCCGGCTCTGTTCAAAAAGGAGAGCATCAGCAAATTGGTTACTTCCAACAGGAAATCAAAGAGTCCAATAACAACACGTGTATCGAAGAAGTGTGGAATGAGTTCCCATCGTTCACGCAATTCGAAGTTCGCGCAGCGTTAGCGAAATGCGGTCTCACCACGAAGCATATTGAGAGTAAAGTTGTCGTACTGAGCGGCGGCGAGAAGGCAAAAGTCCGTCTTTGCAAGCTGATCAACCGCGATACGAACCTGCTGGTGCTCGATGAGCCAACCAACCATTTGGACGTAGATGCGAAGGATGAGCTCAAGCGTGCGCTGCAAGCCTACAAAGGAAGCATCATCCTGATTTCCCACGAACCGGAATTCTATCGTGATGTTGTGACGGAAACTTGGAATTGTGAGTCTTGGACAACGAAAGTGTTCTAAGCATAGAAAGCGGAAGAGGCCATCTTCGAGTAGATTTCTCTACTTGTCGATGGCCTCTTTTTTGATGCTCCGCTTCTGCTGCCGAACCCGCCAAGCTCGGCCAAGCATCCATATTTGCATATCGCTCAGTTGAATGAGAACTTGGCGAAGGAAACCACTCCATCCAAGGATCAGCGCGATATATATCGTATTATACCAACTCGAGAAGAACGAATGCCTCCGCCTAACCAACCAATATCGCAGCATACTCACCCTCTCTCCGTAACCGTTCACTGCGGCTCGCATTCATTGTAAAAGAGATCAGTCGCTCGATAATCAGTCCTCAGACGGAATTCCGTCTCCGCTCTCCGCTCGATTTTGCGTGGCGGCAAAGACAGCGTTGTAGCTCCTGTTGCTTTACCTTGATACAAAGTGTATCATAAATTTAAATCTTACTTATCGACCTATTCATTCATGCGACGAAAGCGAGGACGTCTATGCGTGTCATCCGCCATTTTTTCCAGAGTAAACTACTCCTTTGGCTGTTAATCTTATGCTTAAGTGATGCCCTATTCACAGACATCGGCTTGCATCTGTCCTTTATAGAAGAGCTGAACCCCCTGATACGAAGTGTATATGAATGGCATGTGGCCGGGTATTACTTCCTAAAACTCATTCTTCCTCTGCTGCTCATGGCCTTCTACCCTTATATCCGGAAACGCACCTGGGTCAAACCCTGCCTATCCCTCACGGTAATTATTTATGGAGCCGTCAATGCCTATCACTTCGTCTGGTTATCGTACGGACTTACGTATCTTGCTACCAACTAGCAGCAACGCAAAGAACCTAGCAAAAGCTTTCTGCGAGGTTCTTTTTTTGATTAGTCTTATATGGTTTCTATAATGATATCGATCTCCAGCTGTACCCGCACAATCCCTTCCTTACAGGCGTCCAGGTTGATTTCTTGCTCCATCTCTTTCTCAAGCACCAAGACAGCCGCTAACAAGGACTCTGCATAAAAATTCGCAGCCACTCCTTTCAGCGTATGCACCATGCGGCGAGCAACGGCATCTTCCTGATGGATGATAGTCGGCAGAAGCTTCTCCGTAAAACAAGTATAATCTTGTTTAAACTTCTCAATCATGTATTGAAAAATATGGATTTTCTGATCGATATTTCGCAGCACGCGTTCCGTATCCAAACCCTTAATCTGCATTAACCACCGTAGATCCCGCCACTTCTCCAACATATCAGACAGCTGCTTCTCATTTACGGGTTTAACCAAGATGCCACTCAGTCCAAGCTTCAGCATTTGCATCGAGTCTTTCACGAATCCATTTGCTGTAAGCGCGATTATCGGAATTCGCCGTATTGGCTTCAGCTGTCTCAGCTTTTGCGTGGCCTCGTAGCCATCCATCTCCGGCATATGAATATCCATAAGAATGAGCTTCCATTCTTGCTCGCCCACCCTTTCCAGTGCCTCATAGCCATTCTGCGCGATAACAGCCTCGTAGCCCAGTTGCTGCAGAAGCTGCGTGATCACCAGTTGATTGATTTCATTATCCTCCACCACCAAAATATACCCCTTGGACGGAACACGCGCTCCCTCGGACATAGACTGCTCCTTACTTCGATCATTCCTCTTGAGGTATAGCTTCTGCCCACTCAGTACCTGCATAACTTTGCGCAGCGACAACCTGCTTACTGGTTTAACCAGAACAGCATCAGCCTTCGAGGCTTCAGGGAGCCCGCACATTTCTTCTCTTCCTTCCAGCGTCGTGAGCGCGATCACATGGGTTCGGGAGCGGTCTACCGCATTAAGCACACGCTGCCAGATCGCCTGATGCTGCATGGGATCCATCTGCATATCCAAGAAAACATAGCGGTAAGCAGATTTGCCTGTTCCTCCCTGTCCTTTTTCCAACGCCGTTAATAAGTCAGATACCGCCAGAACCGTCTTCGCCTGAAGCTGGAAGGAGCCAAGTAAATCGGACATATGCTTCGCAGCCATTGGATGATCCTCAGCGACCAGCACATGATTATTTTCTTGCGGCAGAAGACGCTGCCTGTAATGATGGTACATTTCATCCTCAGTCAGCTTATTTCGTCCGAACAATAGACTAAAGTAGAACCGACTGCCTGCCCCTAGGGTCGTCTCAACCCTCAATACGCCTCCCATGGACTGTATCAAATGCTGGCATATTACAAGACCGAGCCCTGTGCCTCCGTATCTCCGGCTGGTGGATGTATCCGCTTGCGAGAAGGGCAGGAATAGCTGTGACAGCTGCTCCTTAGAGATGCCTATCCCCGTGTCTTCTACAGCAAAAGAAATGATGACGCCTTCCTCCGCAAATTCCTCCAGCTGCACTTGAAGCCGGATGTGACCTTGCTCCGTAAATTTAATGGCATTATTCGATAAATTAATAAGTACTTGCTCTAATCGAAATGAGTCCCCGCTGACGATATCAGGCAAATCCTCCGACGTGTCCAGCAGAATCTCGATTCGCTTATTGCCGAGCGATACGCTCGCTAGATCAGCAACCCTTTGGAGCGACTCTTCCAAAGAGAAATCGACTTTCTCCAAAATTAATTTACCCGCTTCTATTTTCGAAAAATCCAAAATATCGTTAATCGTTGCCAGCAGGGCACTCGAGGAGGCATCCATTTTATTCAAATAATCTTTCTGCAGATGAGTTAATTCGGTTCGCTGCAACAGAAGGGACAACCCCAAAATGCCGTTCAGCGGTGTGCGAATTTCGTGACTCATCCTCGCTAGGAATTGACTTTTCGCCCGATTGGATTCATCTGCTTCCTCGCGCTTCTTGAGATCCGTAATATCGTGAACGGTGCCGGTAACTCCGATGATTTCCGTTCTTTTCTCATTGAAAAGGGGGGACAACGTGACATTATAGGCATGCTCAGCACCGTCCGGCAGCAGAAAATTAATGGCGAATTGCTGCGTCTTGCCGTTGATAATCGATTGTGTGAAGGACCGCTCCCATTTCGAAGGACTGTCCATCTGAACCACTTCGGTCAATTGCTTTCCTTTTACCTGTTCAGGCGCTAGCTGGTAGGTTTGATACATTTTATAGTTGGCAGAGGCAATGCTTCCATCCAGCCGAAATCTGAAAATAAAATCCTCTGAATTTTCCACCAAAGTTCGGAACTGCTCGTCTCTAACCCTTACTTTCATCTGCGCAGCACGATGCTCTGACACATTCACCGCTGATCCGATTACTTCGCTAACCGAACCAAATTTAAAGATAGGCTGTAAGGTTACGAGGAGCGTAAACCCTTTGCAGTCATATTCATAAGTAACTCGTTCGCCCGCCCACGCCTGCTCATAATAGGGCTGCAGAAACTCCAGAAACTTGGTTCCTAATATACTGACTTCGTGCGCCTTTTTCCCAATAAACTGACTCGGACTCAGACCTAGCTGATAAAGTAATTGACCCTCAATCAATATATAGACAAAATGGCCCCGGTGCTTATGAAACTTAAACGTAAAACCTGGCTGAAGGCGCAGCATATCAATGAGTTCCTGCTCGACCTGCCGAATCTGCTGCTTGTAATCCCGATTTCGAATTAAATAACCAAGAAAACAGGCCACGCCCACCACACACACCATTTGGTAGGTGAGGTATGTCCATATCAATTGAAGCGGCGTCTGGTACACGGCCCAGAGCATGCCATAATAGAACACATAAAAGAACACTCCGCCAAATAACCATTTTAACCAATAGGAGCGTACTTTCCAGAAAATAAAGCTGGTTCCCGTGATGACAGCAAGCCCAATGAACAGCAGCGGAAGCTGGATATAGCCGTCCATCGTGAAGCGCCATATCCATAAGATAGCGAAGGTAATGAGGGTGGAGGGGTAACCTCCCAAATAAGTGGCAAGCAGGAAAGCTACGCCACGAAAATTCAGACCTATCTGACCATCAATCGTCATACCGAAGCTTACCAGGATGACGACCAGAGTGCCATGGGTAAGTCCCACATAAACTTTGTAGTACCACGTCGGCTTCTGATCCAATTTCGTAATAATGAAAAATTGCTCAACGAATAAAACAAACACAGTAATAACCGCAAAATTGGTAATCAAATCGCGCAACAGAGCAATCACCAGCCTATACTTATATAACGATCTTGTTTGGTTTGTTTCGCGTATCTGGGCTCAGCATGTTCTCAATGCTCTGCGCTAGAACCGGCTTGCTGAAATAGTAGCCCTGCACGAAACGACAGCCGCAGTCCCTTAGTACTTGAAGCTCCTCTTCGGTCTCCAGTCCCTCGGCCACTACGAGCAGATTTAAGTTCTTGGCCATCGTAATCACGGTATTCACAATAGCCGCATTCACTTCCCGATGTTTCAATCCCTTAATAAAGGATTGATCTATCTTCAACTTATCGATTGGAAAATCCTTTAAATAGCCAAGCGAACTATATCCGGTGCCAAAATCATCCATCGCGACGCGCACGCCAAGCTTTTTCAGCTGACTAAGTGCATCTGCGGCCAGATTGACATCCATACTCATGCTTTCCGTAATTTCTAGCTCCAAATACTTCGGTTGCAAGCCTGTTTCCTTTAAAATCTTCTGAATCATCACACTTAGCCCGCTATCGTTGAACTGGCGCCTGGACAAATTAACAGCCATGAATAAATTCGGAAGACCCGCTTCCTGCCATTTCACACTCTGTGTGCAAGCCTCTCTTAGCACCCATTCCCCGATTTCATGAATCAGGCCGCTTTCCTCCGCTACTGGGATAAAATCGCAAGGCGGCACTTGCCCCAAAGACGCATTGTGCCAACGAATTAGGCTCTCTAGCCCGACAATCCGGTTCGTATATACGTCAACAACAGGCTGGTACACGAGATGAAATTCCTCATTCGTAATTGCTTTACGCAAATGAAATTCAATATCCATTCGTCTTTGAAACTGGTCATGCTTCGCCTGCAGCGAGCCTGAGAGCGCAGCTTCCACGATCCCTGCGGATTTGACAGGAGACTCGTACACGCCTTGAATGCCGTTTCGTACGGCCATTTTACAGCGTTCCAGGAAATAGGACATCATCATGTCGTGGGGCATTTGCCCAGCTAGCATTTCTATATGAAAATAATCCGCAGCGCCTATCCGCATAGCCTGAATGGTCTGCATGGCGCCTTCGGATGTATGTGTACTAAGCACTACAATAGGAATTGGACGATGATTCATAATAAGCTGAAGCGCCTTAATCCCTGCCATGTTTGCCATCGCTAAATCGATGACTACCAAATCCGGCCTCCCAGCAAGCATACAATCCAATGCGGCATTGCCGTTCTTCGCCGTACCTGTAAGGATGAACTGTTCATCTTTCTGAAAGATGGGCAGCAGCCTATCTCTCACCTCGTTAGAATCACTTACAATCAGGACTCCATACCTATTCAAAAGACCCACTTTACTTACACCTCCTACAAGCAATTTCCACAAAAGAACCTATTATCTCCTATTGTACTTTCCACTTATTAGGTAACTTACCTAAATGGTATGAATTCGCACCCCTTTTCGCTAACAATTTGCTAACAATTTCCCGATAAAAAGTGTATAAGAACGATTTACTCTTAATATTCGACACCTTATAATAGGTTGAGCAAGAAATTGTTAGGACTTATGATCCCTCTGTTCATTCATGAAAGGCATTAGAAAATAAACTTAGTTTGGGGGGAGTTTATACTTGGACAGGGTGCTTTTAATTGAGGACGATGATATTATCGGTGAAATGGTCTGTATGTATCTGGCAGAAGAGAACTTCTTAGTTCTAAGAGCCCACAATGGTCAGGAAGGCCTTGCCGCACTTCGCGAATTCGAACCGGATCTGATTCTTTTGGACCTCATGCTTCCTGATTTTGAAGGTACTGACTTATGCAACTCCTTGCGGAGCTTAACGCCCGTTCCCATTATTATCATCTCTTCCAATTCCAAAGTCAGCGAGAAAGTTGAAGCGTTTACAGTAGGAGCTGATGATTACTTATGCAAGCCCTTCAGCATGCATGAGATGAAAGCGCGCATACAAGCCCTTTTGCGTCGATTCAAACAAGCCCATCCACCCGAAGATCAGCTTGTCCAGCAAGCTGTTCCCGTACCGCCTGTTGATTTGAACATTAATCTGGAAAAAAGAACGCTCTATGTACGAGGCGAACCCATCGACATGACATTCTCTGAGTTTGAACTCATTCGGCTGCTGTACGAGCACCCCGAACGCGTGTATCGCCGGGAGGATCTGATTAACGCTTTGCGCGGCTTCGACTCCTATGTCAACGATCGTGCTATCGATGTACATATTACAAATTTGCGAAGGAAAATTGAAGTCAACCCCAAAGAACCCAAATATATAAAAACGGTCTGGGGTGTAGGCTATAAATTTGTGTTATAAGCGAAGAGGCTATCTCAAGGTCAAAATTGATCTGTGGGATAGCCTCTTTTGGGGATCTCAGCCAAGTCTCAGGGAGCCCAATTTGTCGGATAACCATGCATTCTGTAGAAATTTAATCTTAATGAAACATTTCCCAAATATTTAACAAAAATTGGTTGACATAGAAAACATTAATCATTTATTATTGGTCTTCTGAGGCCTTTATTTACAAGGGAAAATCATATATACATCAAATGGCAACTAACTAAACAGGGATTCACAGTTCGATAACCATTACTAAAGGGACAAACAGGTGAACTCTTATGAATAGTGATAAATTAATTTTGGATTTGGGCAGTCACAGCGCCAAAGTATTCAAGAAATCAGATATTGGCATCGAGCAAGTCGATGTCCTCACATGGGAGCTTCTGGAGAGCGAGGTCTCCCTACCGTCCATTGAAGATAAGCTTAAGTCTTTGCTGTTCACGCAAGGCTCCTACCTAGAAGGAGCGGCCCCTGGAAACGTGGAAGCATTTGGGACGGAAGCCATGCGAAGTTCGCCGCGTCTCTCTGAACATATGGAGGAGATCTGCCGAAATCTGCGGATTGCTTACCGGACGATAAGTCAGAAAGAAGAAGCGGAACTGCTGCGAAGGGCGATTAGTGAATCGGATATTCCCAGCCATCTTGACGTCATCAATGCCGGAGGCGGCAGTATCCAGATTATCACGAAGGAGTGCGAAGCTTCTTATCTCATTCCTTTCGGCATTTCGGACCTGAATCAGGAATTCCAGTTACTTGGAGCGCCTCATCAAAGGCAGATAACTACATGCATCAAATGGCTCTCCTCCCGTTTACCCGCATCACTGGGGCAGTTCGCATATACCGGCGGCGAGAAGGCGTATCTGCGCCACTTCCAGATCGAGCTTGAACAGGACCTCTACTGCTCAAGAAGCGACTTTACCAAACTTGCCAGACAACTGGCTCTTCTAGAGCTACCTGATTTAGAGAATAACTCCCCCTTCGATCCGAAATGGATGCGCGGTGCCATCGCCTCGAATTGTATCGTCCTTGCCGGATTGATTAAATCAGGCACCAGCAAATTCATGCCCTCCGACCTGAATATCGCCCACGGCTTTATGAATCAATTATAATTGTGCTGCACGCCATAAAAGGTGCCCCAAGGCCCCTTTTTGACCAAATCTTAGTGTAAACTTGATGTTATCAAAACCTACCCGATCACCGCGTAGTATATAATACAGTGAACATGAATTAATTGTAATTACATCTACGATAGGTGGGTCCTTACATATGGCACAAACAATGAAAGCAGCGCTGATTAAGACATACAGCGGGGTTTCGGGCATTGAATTCGGGGAAACGCTAATCCCCCAAATAGACAGTAACGAAGTACTCATCAAGGTACATGCGGCCTCTATTAACCCCGCAGACTTATTATTTCTTTCCGGTAATTATGGCATTAAGCGAGCATTGCCGTCGGTTGGCGGAATGGAAGGGTGCGGAACGGTCATTGCAACGGGCAATAGCCTCGTAGCCCGCATGCTGAAAGGAAAACGCGTAGCCTTCGTTTCCGAGGTTTACGGCTCCTGGTCGGAATATACGAAAGCAAGCGCGATGACCTGCATGGTTCTGCCCGATCACGTATCGGACGAGCAAGGCGCTGTCTTCTTCGTCAATCCGGCAAGCGCTATGGCTATGGTGAAGATAGCCAAACAGCACAAGTCCAAAGCGATCGTGCAAACTGCCGGAGCTAGCGCGCTCGGCAGAATCCTGGTGAAGCTCGGCAAAGAGAACGGCCTAGCCGTCATAAGCGTTGTCCGCAAAGATGAGCATGCGCAGCTCCTTAGAGAGATAGGCGGGCAGCATATCGTGAACAGCAGCTCTCCAGGCTTCGAAGACGAACTCAAACGCAAGTCTCAAGACCTTGGCGCTACCGTATGCTTCGATGCTGTAGGCGGGGACCTGACAGGTACCGTACTCTCGGCGCTGCCGGACGGTTCAACGCTGTTTCAATACGGCCTTCTGGGAGGAAGCACCACAACGATCAACGCAGATGATCTTGTTTTCCGCCGGAAGCGGATTACGGGCTTCTGGGCGTCCGACTGGGTGAAGACCCAATCCATCTTTGAGCTGCTCTCGCTGCAAGGCACTATGAAAAAGTCGGTCGGATCGCAGATTCAGACTGAGATTAGTCAGACGTTCTCGCTCAGTCACACGGTTGATGCCATAGAGCAGTACGCGGCGAACATGACCTTAGGCAAAGTACTGCTGCTGCCTGTGTAGCTGAACAAAGAAAAAAAGCCTGTCCGCAAAGTAGACCAAAACTACTTTGCGGATAGGCTTTTTTGCGGTGGGAGGCCGCGCTGCCGCATCAGGAACTACGGTCCGTTATTTTGATGAAATCTGCTGATTTCATCTGCCAGACGGAACTACAGGGACTTATTTGCCCAGAAAACACAGGTTTTCAGGTAAATTGGCCGGAATAGCGGAACGTAGTTCCCACTGGCTAGCGCAATGCCTCTTTAGCAGTGAAATAGAGGAACCTAGTTCCCCTTCGGCAATGCTGGGTCTGGTTGGGTTTGGTTGAGTCTGGTTGGGTTTGCTTCGTCTTGCTACGCTTGGTCTAGAACGTCTCGGCACCAGTTACGCCCTCCCCGCTAGAACTCTGTAATAATCGTGAGGATCACGGGTCTCCGGCCGGTCTTTTCATAAAAGAAACGCCCCAGCACTTCTTTCACATTCATTTTCAGCACATTCCATTGGTTGGGCGGCTCTTGCCCCGTTTGCAGCCTATTCACCGTATCCGCAGCCAGAATGCTCGCTCGATCTATGAGATCCTCGGATTCACGCACATAGACGAATCCTCGTGAGATAATGTCGGGTCCTGATAGAATTTTGCCATCCGTTTTGCTGAGAAGGAGAAACACGATAAGGATCCCATCCTCCGAAAGCTGCTTCCGATCACGCAAAACAACATTCCCCACATCGCCCAAACCATCGACTAGTGTATTGCCCGCCGTGACCTTACGGCTTTGCGTCGCCGCTTCTTCTTTGATATCTACAACATCCCCATTGTTCAATATGAAAATGTTAGCAGGCTCGACCCCAACAGACTCCGCCAACATGCGGTGTTGATGAAGCATCCGATATTCGCCATGAATCGGGATAAAATACTTCGGTTTCATGAGCGTCAGCATTAATTTCAGCTCTTCTTGACTGCCATGGCCAGAAACATGCATGCCAGTCACTGAGCTTGAGCCGTAGATGACCTCCGCTCCAAGGCTAAATAAATGGTCTACGGTCTTGGAGACATTGCGCTCATTTCCTGGAATCGGCGATGCGGACAGGATGACCGTGTCCCCCGGGTGGATTTCTACATTCCTGTAGTTCGAGCGAGATAGCCGGGATAAAGCGGCCATAGGCTCTCCCTGGCTGCCGGTACAGAGAATGGCAATCCGATCCGCAGCTAGACTGCCGATCTCCCCCGCTTCTACCAGCATCCCATCAGGAACCGTCAAATAGCCTAGCTCGGAAGCGATTTTCACGACGTTAACCATACTGCGGCCCAGCAAGGCTAACTTACGATTCGTCACTTGCGCGGCATCGATTACCTGCTGGAGCCTGTGGACATTGGAAGCGAAGGTGGCGATGAACACTTTTTGCTTCGCTTTATGAAAGGCCTCCTCGATATGTTTCCCGACATGGCTTTCCGATGGCGTATAGCCCGGGCGCTCCGCATTCGTGCTCTCGGATAAAAGAAGCATGACCCCCTTCGAGCCAATGTCCGCCATTTTATGAATATCCGGATACTGATTATTGACCGGTGTAAGGTCAAATTTGAAGTCTCCCGTATGGACGACTGCTCCCTCGGGCGTATGAAAAACAGCCCCAAGACAATCGGGGATGCTGTGATTGGTTTTGAAAAAAGTGGACGTAATGCTGCCAAGCTCAATCGTGGAATCAGAGGTGATCTCGATAAGCTTCGTATTGGCAAGCAAGCCCACCTCTCTGAGCTTCACTTCAATGAGCCCTATCGTTAAACGCGTTGCATAGATCGGTACGTTGATTTGTTTGCGTATGTAGGGAATGCCCCCGATATGATCCTCATGCCCATGCGTAATAACCAGCGCACGGACCCTATCGCTATTTTCAAGCAAATAGGTAATATCAGGAACGATGAGATCCACGCCCAGCATAGTTTCATCCGGGAATTTAGACCCGCAGTCGATCACGATAATATCATTCGCATATTCGACGACATACATGTTTTTGCCGATTTCATTAATACCGCCTAAGGAGAAGACCGATAATTGCTGATTCAGCTTGGTCACCTTACTTACCCCCTGTGTCACTTTCATTTGCGTTAATTTCCCACAAGTGGTGTAAGGCTATGCAAGAATGATCTACTCCTGCCAGGCAAAGCGGTATCCAATTCCCGGCTCCGTCAGAATATAGCGGGGTCTAGTCGAATCTTCTTCGATTTTCTTCCGCAAATGGCCGACATATACCCTCAGATATTGGCTGTCGGATTCATATTGTGAACCGCCCCATACTTGCTTAAGTAATTGACGATGCGTCATGACGCGACCGGCATTGAGGGCCAGCACTTTTAGCAAATCATATTCTGTGGGCGTCAACTTGAGTTTCTCCCCTTGGAGTTCAACCACCCGTTGGGATAAATCAATAACCAGATCCCCTAGTTTCAGCACAGGTTCATCTTGCGTCTTAGCGATATGGCGTAAAGCAACCCGCATACGGGCCATAAATTCCCCCATGCCAAACGGCTTCGTCACATAATCATCGGCTCCCCGGTCCAAGGCAGCCACTTTGTCCTGCTCCTGATCTTGGGCAGTTAGAATAATGATCGGCACCTGCGACCATTCGCGAATATGCTTTAGTACTTCCATCCCGGTCATATCAGGTAATCCGAGGTCTAGTACGATTAGATCTGGCCGTACCATCGTGGCCTGCAATAAGCCCTCTTGCCCCGTAGCAGCTTCCGTCACATCGAAGCCATGCGCATTTAACGTAACTCGCAACAGCTTGCGAATTTGCGCCTCATCATCAATAATTAAAATCTTCGCCCCAGTTGCTGTCATGCTCATCCCCCTGTTTCTCAGCGAATTGTAAAGGCAAGCTGATATGAATTGCCGTTCCTTTGGGTTCATTTCTTTGTGCTATGATTTGCCCGCCATGAGCTTCCACGATGCTTTTACAGATGGCAAGCCCTAATCCGGTACCGGGAATATGTTTGGTTAATTGACCCCTATAAAACTTTTCAAATACACGATCCAAGTCACCCGCCGCAATGCCTGCACCTTGATCCCTAATGGTCAATTCAAGCATTTCCCGGCGCTGCACCGCTTCAATCACGATTTCGCTGCCTTCTGGCGAATACTTGATGGCATTGCTGATCACATTAATCAGCACCTGCTCGATCAGCACATCATCCAGCGGGACAGAGGGAAGCTCAGGAGCAAGTCGAATGCTCACCTTTCTCTGCTGCAAGGCATCCTTCAGCTGGGCAAGCGCAACCCCCACAATATCCTCGATCCCGCACCACTGCTTATTTAGCCGCAGCATGCCGCTCTCGATCCGGACCATGCCGAGCAAGTTGCCTACCAGCCTGTTCATCCGTGTTGAGCCCTCGCGAATAGTCATCAGCAGCTCACGTCGGTCTTCAGGGCTAAATATAGCTTCGCTTTCTAGCAGTCCTGTCACAGAGCCAATGATGGTAGCTAAAGGCGTTCGCAGCTCATGAGAGAGGGAATCCAGCAGCGCAGTCCGCAGCTTCTCAGACTCGGCTGTCAGCTGCGCCACTTTCGCTTCATTAGCCAGCTTGACGCGGGAAATCGCAACCGCCACCAGATCCGAGAGCGCTTCGATGATCCGAATAAGCTCCGGCATCTCCGCTAACGGCCGATCACCTACATACACAGCTAATACACCGTGAACTTGCCGATCTGTCTCGAAGGGGACATAGAGCGTTGACGACTCCCTCAACGAATGTGTGCCGCGCCCCGCACTCGCATGATGATTGTAAACCCAAGCCGCGATAGACAGGTGGGATTCATCTGTCGCCCACTCTGTCCCGTCCTTGGAATAGGCTCCTACTTGCTGTTCCCCCGAGAGGTTCGGCAATAAGATAGCAGCTTTTGCGCTTAATGCTTCGGAGACATGCTGCACAATCTGATTGAGAAGTACTTCTAAATCAGAAATTGCCGTAATCTTACGGCTTAGCGCATACAGGGCAGCCGTACTGGCTTCTTTCTGTTGTGCTTGATAGATCTGATTTCGAAGCTTCGAAGCCAAGCTCGCCGTGAGGGCGGCAACGGATATAAATACAAGAAATGAGATCAAGTAGCGCAAATCCGCAACGGTGAGACTAAAGACAGGAGGGACAAATAAGAAATCTAAGGATAGAACGCCAATTGCGGCTGCAAAAAAAGAAGGCCCCCTCCCCCAGCGCACAGCGCTAAAAAGAACAGGAAGCAGATAGAAAAGAGAAACATTCACCAAGCCTAAAAAGTCACCAAGAGCTTTTAAAAATAAGGTCATCACAGCAATAAAAAGAGCTGTAAGCGCATATGACTTCCATCTAATCCAACCATTTGTTTTATTCATCATGCTATTATTTTACCTTATTTCCCGCTGATTGCCACATTTCATAATCGGCTACAATTAACACATCCATTTGAGTGGCCAGTGGCAGCAACTTTTTAACTGTAGCGTCTTTCCATACAATAATTTGCGTAGCTCCCGCCAAACTTGCTTGAGAGGCAAACATACTTGGGATTGCTTTACGGCTCACTACTTCTTGGTACACAAACTCGCCTCCGAGCCTAACCGTCAATTTCTCTAAAATTTCTAGCTTAGGCTTCCATTGCTCGTTGCTCCCAACTGCAATAAAGCTTACATACCAAGCCGCTTTAAGTCGATGCGCGATTCGAAATCCCCGGCGAATTAAGCGGTCAGCTTGCGAGACCTCCGTGATGCACACGTAAATAACCTCTTTTCTCCGCCATGGACCGCGAAGGGAGTTCTTGCGCTCCATAGATTCCAAACGCTCATCTACATCATCAGCAATTTCACGTAAGGCTAGCTCCCGCAAGGCGATCAGGTTACCGGTTTTAAAAAAGTTATTCAACGCTTGATCCACCTTGACCATCGCATAAATCCTGCCCTCCCTCATGCGAAGCTGTAAGGCTTCAGGAGCCACATCAATTAACTGCACTTCATCGGCGGCCCGAAGAATACTGTCAGGGACTGTTTCACGAACCCGAATTCCGGTAATTTGCTCAACGGCGTCATTTAAGCTCTCTAAGTGCTGAACATTGACCGTTGCAATGACGGATATGCCAGCTTCTAAGATTTCCAACACATCTTCGTACCTTTTTTTATTTTTACTTCCGGGGACATTCGAATGGGCTAACTCATCAACTAAAATGACTTCGGGCCGCGCTGTAATGATCGCTTCCGTGTCCATCTCCTCAAGCTTCACACCTTGATAGGCAATCTCTGCCCGCGGTATAATGTCAAGCTCGCAAATCTGCTCGATCGTTCCTTTTCTTCCATGCGTTTCGAGCAAGCCAATCTTCACATCGATGCCTTTTTTGAGCAAATCATTGCCTTCCCGCAGCATCGTGTAAGTCTTGCCTACGCCTGGGGCGGCTCCAATATAGACCTTGAACTTCCCTCGTTTGATTTTTTCGATTTTCGCTTGTACCTCTTGATTGCTGAGACGTTTATATTTGTACGGCTCCTTCGTTCCCTGTATGTGAGTAGGAAGAATGCGCTCCCCTTCTCGTGAGGCACGATCAGCAACCAGGAACACATCGATATTCTTGACTCTTTTTAAAATGCCATTGATGACAGATCCTTGCCAAAAGGTTTGCCACTTGGTTTGTTTGGAATGCCCCAAGACAATACGAGTTATTTTATGAGTAATCGCATAATTGACTAAGGCTTTTGGAATACAACGGCGCATACGCAGCGGCAGCTCCTCAAATTTGCCGCCGACTTTTTCGACAAGCTTCATGATAGATCTTCGAAAAGCAGCCGCTTCCTTCGAGAGGGTTTTATTGAATTTACGCAGCGTCACAACATGAAGATCACCGTTCAAGCGCTTCGCAATCTGTTGTCCTCTCCGCACATAAATGGAACCGTTCCAATGATATTGGGCGGTTACCAGAATGCTCTCCGTTGCTCCAGAGGGCCCTAGAATGCCCATCTGCTCACGATGGGCTTCCAACGAGTCATTCACGTCCTCGGCAACAAGACGCAGGGCCAGTTCTCTTAATACGCCTAAGTTGCCGCGCTTGAAAAGGGCAGAATCTTTATTTCCCTTGAGATGACCCTCTTCCAGTCGACTTAGAATCATTTCGGGCGTGGCATCAATTAATCGAACCTCATCAGCCAGCTCCAGCGTATCTGAGGGCACACAATGCCCCACTTCAATACCTGTCAGCTTATGTGCGACCTCCATAGTCGCAGCCAGCTCATACACATTCACAGTTGTAATTACACTAATATTGTTTGCAAGCAGAAACTTAATATCATCCAAACGCTTGGGGAACCGGGCATCTGATCGATTAAGATGGGCTAGCCCGTCTACAAGAACAACCTCCGGATTTCTCTTAATTAAAGCATCCAGATTCAAATCTTTCTGCTCAACGCCATCTTTCATCCAATGAATGCTCGGCACTCTTTCCAAATCACCTAATTGTTCCACGGTTTCCGGCCTTTGGAGGGTAGATACCGCACAGATGACCACGTCGATTCCCTGCTGTTTAAGATTATGCCCTTCCCGCAGCATATGGTACGTCTTCCCTGAGCCGCTGACCGCACCGATATATATTTTCAGGTTCCCGCGATGCAACTTAGAGATGGATAATAGGATCTCTTCCGGCGTTTTCCTTTTGAAACCTTCCAATCCAGCATCCTCTCCTTTCTCCTCATAATGACGCAGAAACCACTCTCGACGATCGAGAGTGGTTGCCTGCTACTTACAATTTCACTTGTTTTAACAGTTCTATATTCAGTTCTGTTACATTCACCCTTGGCTCACCGAAAATACCGAGCTGTCTGGTTTTTGTAAACTTATCAACGAGATCGTTAAGCACGTTCTCCGCAACTCCTGTTTCTTTGCTAATTCTAGGAACCTGGGCTTTTGCCCCTTCTGGTGACAAATCCGGATCGAAGCCGGAGCCAGACAAGGTGACCAAATCAGCAGGAATATCGGTTAGGCTAGGATTTTCCTTCTTCAAGGCGTCAATCTTTTCTGCCAATGCCGCTGCATAGTCGCTTGAGGCTACCGCCGTATTGGAGCCGACAGAAGCTTTAGGATCATACTTGGCTGTAGATTCTCTTGGATGAAACAGCTTAGGGGACTCAAAGCTTTGAGCCAGCAATTCTGAGCCGACTACCGCTCCGCCGGATTCAATCAGACTTCCATCTGCTTGTTTGGGAAATAAAACTTGAGCCACACCTGTCGTAACAAGCGGATAAATGAGCCCGCAAACGATCATGAACAATATAGATACACGAATTGCTATAAAAACCGATTTCATGACGCTATCTCCTCGCTTCTCTTTCTCTTTAAACGATATTCAGTCCGTGAAGTATCATATCAATGATTTTGATCCCAATGAAAGGTACGATTACACCGCCAATACCATACAGCAGCACATTTCGGGACAATAAACGATCAGCTGACATCGCGCGATACTTAACGCCCTTCATCGCAATTGGAATCAGCAGCGGGATGATAATGGCATTGAAGATTAATGCGGACAGAATAGCCGATTCCGGCGATGCCAGATTCATAATATTCAAGGCCTGCAGCTGCGGCATAGCTAAGATAAACATCGCAGGAATGATCGCGAAGTACTTAGCGATATCGTTAGCGATGGAGAAGGTCGTTAAAGCTCCACGTGTGATCAACAGCTGTTTCCCAATGGAAATAACGGAAAGCAGTTTCGTTGGATCCGAGTCCAAATCGATCATGTTGGCAGCTTCCTTCGCAGCCATTGTACCTGAGTTCATCGCTAAACCTACATCCGCTTGCGCCAGTGCAGGAGCATCATTCGTTCCGTCGCCTGTCATCGCAACAAGCTTGCCTTCTTGCTGTTCCTTTTTAATCGCAGCAATTTTATCTTCCGGTTTCGCCTCGGCAATAAACTCATCTACACCTGCTTCAAGGGCAATTGTTGCAGCTGTCAGCGGATTATCCCCCGTACACATTACGGTTTTGATACCCATTGCGCGCAGCTCGGCAAAACGCTCTTTCAAGCCAGGTTTTACGGTATCTTTGAGGTAAATAACACCGTAAATTCGCTCATTAATCGCTACAGCAAGCGGAGTGCCTCCGGCCTTAGCGATTCGGTTCGTTATCGCCTCTAAATCATTAGGAACTATACCGCCTAAAGCCGTTACATATTTTTTAATCGCGTCAACTGCACCTTTACGAACCTTGGAGCCTCCTGCGAGATTAAGCCCTGACATACGCGTCTCAGCCGTGAACTCTACAACTTCCGCACCTTCATACGCACCTGTTTGCCATGACTCACCAAGTTTATTAGCAAGCTCAACAATGGAGCGTCCTTCTGGTGTTTCATCTTTGACAGAAGCTTGCAGGGAAGCAAACGTAATGTCTTTAGCCGTCAGGCCATTTACAGGAACGAACTCGGACGCCATCCGATTCCCGAATGTAATGGTTCCTGTTTTATCCAATATCATCGTATCGATGTCGCCTGCGGCTTCGACCGCTTTACCGGACATAGCCAGAACGTTAAACTGTGTTACACGGTCCATACCGGCAATACCGATTGCGGATAAAAGACCCCCGATTGTTGTCGGAATAAGACAGACTAGCAAAGCGATCAACGTGGAGATTTCCAATTTAACACTCAAATACTGCGCCATTGGCACCATCGTCATAATGACGATCAAGAAGATCAGCGTCAATACAGCAAGCAGTGTCGTTAAAGCAATTTCATTCGGCGTTTTTTGACGTTTCGCGCCTTCAACGAGTGCAATCATACGGTCTAAGAAAGATTCGCCTGGATCGGTCAAGACTTTGACAACGATATAGTCAGACGCTACCCGTGTACCGCCAGTTACAGAGGAGAAGTCGCCTCCCGCTTCCTTAATAACAGGAGCGGATTCACCTGTAATGGCTGATTCATCAATGGAGGCTAAGCCTTCAATGATTTCCCCATCGGAAGGGATGATTTCACCCATCTCAATACGAACAATATCGCCCTTACGGAGTGTCGTAGAAGACACTTCCTTATAAGAGCCGTCCTTTTGAACCAGACGAGCCTTCGTATCGGACTTCGTTTTCCGCAGAGAATCGGCCTGCGCCTTACCTCTCCCTTCCGCCAGTGCTTCCGCAAAGTTAGCGAAAAGCAGCGTAAAGAGCAGAATCAGAAAGACCGCAATATTATAACCCCTGCCTACTTCTGTTGAGCCAAATAGATCAGGTGCAAAGGATAGCAGCAAGGTAATGACGGTTCCTACTTCAACCACGAACATAACCGGATTTTTAATCATTACCGCGGGATTCAGTTTCTTAAATGAATCCACGATAGCTTGATTGACAATTTCTTTTGATAATGTTTTTTTACGTTCCACAGCCATGTAAATCCTCCCTCTCTATTACGTCTATCCTTAACGCGCTGCCAAGTGTTCAGCAATCGGCCCCAATGCCAGCGCCGGGAAGAACGTTAGAGCACCGATAACTAAAATGATCATGATCAAAATCCCCATAAATAAAGGTGTGTTCGTCCGAAGTGTACCTGTTGTAACCGGCACTACACGTTTAGTAGCAAGCGAGCCTGCTATCGCGAGCATGGCGATAATGGAAATATATCGTCCAACCAACATGACAAGACCAATGCTCATCGCATAGAAGTTCGTACCCGCGCTCAAACCACCAAAGGCAGATCCGTTATTGGCTGCACCTGAGGTGAAAGCGTACAGGACTTCCGAAAGGCCGTGCATGCCTTGATTCGCTATGGAAGTGACCGATTCAGGGCGAATAAGCGCCCAAGCTGTTGGTGCCAAAATAATGAGCGGGTGCGTCAGAATCGCGATCGCAGCCAGCTTCACTTCTTTACCTTCAATTTTTTTGCCCATAAATTCAGGCGTACGTCCAACCATCAGTCCACAAATGAACACGGACAAGATGAGATAAAGCAATCCGTTTAATAAGCCGACCCCTTTACCTCCGAAAACGTTATTTAACATCATTTCCGCAAATGGAACAATGCTTCCTAGAGGTGTAAGCGATTCATGCATCGTATTCACACTACCTGTTGTAGCTGCTGTCGTAACGGTTGTGAACAGGGCCGTTTCGGATAATCCGAATCGAACTTCCTTACCTTCCATATTGCCATGGACGCCCAGCGCATCTACAGCAGTTATGCCTTTATACTCCGCATAGAATATCGTCGCAAGCATAACCAGGAAGATAATTCCCATGGCAGCAAAGACGGTCCAACCTTGCTTCTTGTTCTTAATCATTAATCCGAATGCATACACGAGTGCTGTAGGTAACAGCATCATACAAATGATATGGATGAAGTTGGTGAAAGGTGTTGGATTCTCAAACGGATGCGCAGCATTCGTCCCGAACCATCCGCCACCGTTGGTGCCAAGATGCTTAATTGATTCCAAAGAAGCAACTAGACCACGAGTAATCGTTTGTTCAGCCCCTTCAACCGTTGTCGCTTGCGCAGCACCCAGCAAGGTTTGCGGCACGCCTTGAAAAACTAAGATTAAAGCGACAATGAAGCTAAGCGGCAAAAAGATACGAGTAATCGATCTCGTCATATCTACGTAAAAGTTACCGAGATTATCTTGACGGCCAACTAATCCACGGATAAAAGCTACAGCTACTGCGAATCCAGTTGCCGCCGATGTAAACATCGGGAAGGTAATGGCTACCATTTGAGAGAAATAGGACAGTGTATTTTCACCACTGTACGCTTGCCAGTTCGTATTTGTAATAAAGGAAATCGCTGTATTGAAAGCAATCGTTGGCGATACATTACCGATCCCATCGGGATTCAGCGGTAGATAACTCTGAAGCCGGAATATGGCGTACATCAGGATCATCATGACGAAATTGACGATTAATACGGCTCCTAAGTACTTTTTCCATCCCATCGCTTCTTCTTCTTTAACACCCATCAGGCGATAGGACATACGCTCAAAGGGACCGAACACGCGATCCAGGCCACTCTTTTCATAACCAAATACTTTCACCAAGTAAATGCCCACCGGCTTCACCAGAAGCATGATAATCACCAGTGTGACAATTACTTGTAACAATCCCATACCCATAGTAGGTTCTCCCCCTGCTTACTTAAGCTCTAATTTATCCATTAAAATTTCTCCGGCTTCACTAGTACAAAGCCAAGATACACCATCATAGCTAGCGCAATTATTCCAATCACAATCATTTGGTTGCCTCCTATTCAAAAGCTTGCATCGAAAGCATAAGCTTACGCTTTTTCACAAAATTTCATAAATCCCCAGAATCCAAGAAAGGTTAATGCCATTAATATAATCATTGTTACATCGTTGTACATAACGCACCTCCTCCAATCAGACAGTACCTAATTTATTTGTTTGTAATAAAGAGGATAGAAGGAACTTCACATCACCGTTTTTCGAATAAATAACGTAGTCAGCGCCTAACCCTTTGTAAATTAATCTGGGATTTATACTTTGGGTAACCACATACATTGGCCCTGAAGTCCAACTGCGGCATATTTGAATGTAGCGGCAGCATAACGTCAAACTCTCCTCGAACAAAATGATGCTTCCGATCGGATAATCGGGAATGATGGATTCAGCCTTTATCGACGTATCCACCTGCATGATTTTTTTTACTCCCTGCCCTTCTAACTTGAGTTTTTCCAACTTATTGTTTGTTAATGCAACAAAAGGAAAACCACTCAATTTTATTTGTTTCATGAAGTCTTCGCCTGCCTTAGTAGGCGCAGCTATGAGCAGCAAATCGCTTTGCATGACTTTCATCGCTTCCTTTCTTACCTGACTCATTGTAACGCTGAACGGTATAAAAATGAGGTAAAGAATCTATAGCTCGCATATAAAAAAAGCATAAAAATGCGATGCTTAGAAAGAGACATAAGCCTCTGAATGGTCAAAAATATAAGTGCGATCTGATAATACATCCAGCTCTTTTTTACCTATAGATCTATGTTGAAGCTTGTCAGCTAAATCCGTTAATGCCGATTCCATAACATGCGTCCTTACTTCTCCCCATGCCTCTTTTTTCTGATGGACATACTGCAAACCATCCTCAAGTGAAAGCCCTTTGAGCTTCTGAAAGACCACAGCCCATTGAACGAAATCCCCCTTCAGGTTACCGCAAGGAATTTCATAATCACCTAAACCGCTCGTTCCCAGACTTGTTGAGATTGAAAGCATTCCGCAATGGCAGTCGCGGCCATGCCCAGGCAGCAGTTTGTCAGATAACTCATCATCAAAGCGATAGCATTCAATTCGGGTAATTTTGCATTCGGGAACCATTCGTAGATTCACTCTCCTCAATTTTTGAACAACAAAAAGAAGCCTGCGAGCAGAGAATCTCTGCTCTCGGGCTTCTTGGCAGCTTGTATACACAAGCTGTAATTAGCACAATAGAACGTTGGCTCTCTCCCAATACGCTTACGAGGTTAGCTGTCGGATTCGGGCTTGGAAGCGCCCTACCTTGGCAAGCTGGAGCTTGCTTTTGGATTCACCCCGCGAAGACGTTGATGCTACAATCGTCCTCTATTGGTTCCCCCGTTCCCCTTGCGGGGACTCAGCGTTTTCAACTTGATGTGAAGTTGATGCTCTGAATCTTACGCCTTGACCTCCGTCTTGTAAAACGAACCGCGATCTCTTATTTGCCATAATGACTTATGGATGCGCTTGCAATTAAAGAAAGCATTCATTTTCGATATTCATGCTTCGATTTTCTTCCGTTTTCGGCATTTTTATCTTTTTTTTATGTGTTTCCCCCCTTTTCTTTACCCCATTTTTACTACTCTCAGCCTTACAATTGAGGAGCAGAACACACACATTATTTCTGTCAGGTCTTACGTGTAAAGGAGAAATTACGATGGCTTCCACTCCCCGTTATTATTTAGGGATAGTCCCACAAGCGTTAAATCCGGTTTCATTAACTTACGAGTGGTTCGGCGTCTTATGGCTAGAAGAAGATAACCGTTTCCCTGTCATTGTCGGTTACTGGTTTTGTAAGGAGAAGCCTGAGATTGTTCAAAAAGCGCAGCAAGCTGGATACTACAAATGGGCCGAGATCTCCGAGCACTACGTAATCATGAACATGTACAGGTCCATACGAAATAAACAAAAAGAGCAGGACTGGGAGAAGCGATCAAGGCTATCGATCCGTATGAATTTCACATCGCCGTGGAAGAACGTTCCAGCCGGATTGTATGTCATCAAATCAAGAGAAACCTTTCCGCTGCATGCTTCTGCCATCTGTAAAAAGAGGTTTTTCCTTTGGTTGGAACATGCCGCTGTATGTGAAACCGAGCAAGAACTTCAAGCCTTCATCCGACGGGTGCAAAGAGAGCACCACATGGAGAAAACAATAAAAACAGGGAGCCCTACGATGTAGGGAAGCCTAACACGTAAAAAAAGTACAGAAACGGCGAATTATCGCCGAATCCTGTACTTTTTATTGATTTATCCTATCTACTTTTTCAAATGATACGGTACCGTCGTCACGATGAGATCCCGTCTGTACAGCAGAAACGCGCGGATCAGCAAGCTGGACTGATTATGGAGAATGTGCTGCCAGTTTCGTTTGGGAATAAACTGTGGAATTAAGACGGTTACCCGGAAATTCGACTCATTCGCCTTATGTTCCACGGTATCGATGAACTTCGTCAACGGTTGAATGATGCTTCGGTAGTGAGAATGCAGCGTGACTAATCGTACATCCGGCTGCCAACACGCCCATTTCTCTTGAAACTGCTTCTCGGCCTCTCGATCAAAGGCCACATACACAGCGATAATCTGGTCCGGCGCCAGCGATTTGGCGTAATTCATGGAATTTTCCACGACATGTGTAATGCCCGCGACAGGCACGATCATCACATTGCCTTTGATCGGAATAGAAGGCTCACACGTCGTGATTCGGAGCTGCTCACCCACGGCCTCGTAATGCTTTTTGATTTTATGGAACGTATAAACAATCAAGGGGAGGAATATAAACACAGGCCATACCTGCTCCAGCTTTGTGATAAAAAAGATCAGCATCACGGTAAAGCTAATCAAAGCGCCAATCAAATTGATCGTTAGCTTGACGATCCAGCCTTTGGGCTTCTTGCGTACCCACTTCACCAGCATCCCTGTTTGTGCCAGCGTAAAGGGAATAAACACGCCAACGGCATACAGCGGAATAAGATGTTCTGTCCTGCCTTTAAACACGATAATCAGAATGATCGACATAATCGCCAGGAAAATAATCCCGTTCGAATACCCCAGTCGATCTCCTCTGATCGTAAACATTCTAGCGATATATTTGTCCCTGGCCAAATTAACAGCGAGTAACGGAAATGCCGAATACCCCGTATTGGCGGCAAGCACAAGGATCATCGCGGTGGTGCCTTGGATGAAGTAGTACATATAATTCCTCCCAAATGTTTGGGAGGCAATTTGTGAGACTACGGTTTCCTCAGCTTTGGGTACGATGCCGTAGGCAAAAGCCAAATACACAATGCCCGAGAACAATATGGCAAGCAGCAAGCCCATAGCCGCTAGGGTTTTGGAGGCATTATTCGGTCCTGGCGCTTTAAAGTTTGGAATCGCATTCGAGATCGCTTCAACACCCGTTAAGGCCGAGCTGCCGGATGCGAAAGCTTTTAATAACAAGAACAGTGTAATTCCAGCAACCGGCGTCCCCATAGTCGCATGCATCTCAGGTGTGACTGTTCCGGTCAGCCCCTTATATAAGCCTACGCAGATTAATATAAACAACGCCAAAATGAATAAATAGACGGGATATGCCAAGATGGAGGCTGACTCGGTGATTCCTCTAAGATTCAGTATCGTTATGGCGACAACGAGCAGAGTAGCAATATTCACGTTGTAAGGATGGAGCTGCGGGAAGGCCGAAGTAATAGCGTCTGTCCCCGCCGAGATGCTGACCGCCACAGTTAGGATGTAATCCACCAGCAAGGAGCCCCCGGCTAGCAAGCCTGCGTTTACACCCAAATTTTCTTTCGATACGACGTACGCCCCACCCCCATGGGGATAGGCGAAGATAATTTGCCGATATGACAGAATAAGAGCCAATAAAAGTATGAGCACGCCTACGCCGATCGGTATCGAGTACCAAAGTGCCGCGGCGCTTATCGTGATAAGCACAATGAGAATTTGTTCAGGCCCGTAAGCGACCGATGATAGAGCGTCAGAAGACAGGATCGCTAATGCCTTTGTTTTATTCAGCTTTTGCTCCCCTAATTCGGCTGATTTCAAAGGCTGACCGATGAGTAACCTTTTCAATGCAGACAACATCATACCACCGCCAAATTTTTTGAGTTCATCCTCCCTTAAATTACCCTCTATGCTAAGATAAGAACCACAAAACCTAATGCCAAGTTTCTACAAAAGTTGAACGAGCCTTGTGATAAAATGGAACCGAACGTCTACTCAGTCTATCCGTTGGATGGTGATGACATTGACAGACATATCCCCGATTCGGCATACCACCTATCGCGAGCTGGCGCCTAGTGTACATTGGGCTCAACTGCACCAAAGAACGCCTCAATTCAAATGGGCGCGGCGTATTTACGATTTTCAGTTTCTCTATGTCATTCAAGGCGAGCTGCAGGCCACTTTACTGGGCAAGTCGATGCTGATTCCTGCGGGGAGTATGCTGCTTTTACCAGCCAATGTGTATCACACCATCGAAGTATTGACAGCGCCGCATGTTCATCTACTTGGGATTCATTTCGATTTCTTTAGCGACCTGCGTGTGAAGCAAGGGGATATTGTCGTGGATGAAAGCAATCCTCTCGTGGATTGTTTTTGCGCGATGCCTTATATTGACGGGACACCTCTGTTTCCATACACATACTCCCTCTCGCTTCCTCCCGCTGTCGTTTCGTTGATGGAGGCGACCATCCATGAAATGACCGAGCAGAAACAAGGCTTCGAGATGGTCTCCAAGGGGCTGATGCTCCAAATGCTCACACTGCTAATCCGGCACCAAGCCGAGACCAATCGTACCCTTCACCCGAAATATCAAGAAAGCTTACAGCATTTAGCTCATGAACTCAAAACGAGTTACCGAAAAAAGTGGACCAATGGCGATATGGCCGCTTTCATCAACGTTCATGAAGACTATATGAGTAAGCTTTTTAAAGATATGCTGGGGATGAGCCCTAATAAATATTTGCAATCCGTCCGGCATCAGCAGGCTAAACGGCTATTACGCGAAACCGATAATAAAATCGAGCGAATCTCGCTCGAAGTCGGCTATGATGATTTTCACTATTTCAGTCGTATATTTAAAAAATGGGAAGGGATGTCCGCTCAGCAGTATCGCAAGTTCTCGCAATTCATTTGATTAGGCATGACTCTTCCGATAATCCGACGGATAGCTGGAACAGTTCTCCACAAATAATTTGGTAAAATGCCTCGTGCTGTAGTAGCCGACCTTCTCCGCGATTTGCTTCACTTGCAAATTCGTATTGAGCAGCAGCTCCTTGGCCTTCAGCATGCGAAGATTCGTTAAATATTTAACGAATGGCGTTCCTGTTTTTTTACTGAACAGCATGCTTAAATAATTGGCAGTCACATTGAGCTGCTGGGCAATTGAACCTATCCCGATATCGTCCATATAATGCTGCTCGAGATAATGAACGACCTGCTCGATAAGATCAGCCGTAACCGGCTCCCTGGGTTTGATCTCCCGCAGCTTGCTCTCCCCCATCTCCCGAAGCTCCCTGATCACTTCAGACTCTGACCGCGCAGCATCATAAGCACCTCCAACGCCCAACGCTTGCACCATATACAGGTGAATGGCTCGCTGCGTTTGCGCATTTGAGCTTCGTTTGCCCGCTAGCAGCAAGCCCTCCAGCTCTCCAACCGCTGTTTGATAATTCAAATAGGCCCTGAAATACATATGCTGCTTAATCGCGCAGAAAAGTTGACTGATTTTGGAGCTTTCAGGAACCTGGGCCTCCGCTTCCAACTCCATGTATCTAATGCGCTGGCCGATGCCGTGAACCACCCGCAGATGGCTCCATTCCCCAAGCTGCGCAAGCTGGGCATTCAGTTGATCGAAGCCGCGGCACTCGCCAGTTTGCAGAATCGTTATCGCCAAGCCATTATGACGATACGGCTCGGCGATATCTGCCAACCCGTCAAAAAAATGCTGCACCTGCTCCCTGCAATCAAAGCCCTTCGCCGGATCCCAGGAACCGATCGCCGCACACTCACCGTCAGGCAGCGACACCATGGCGAAATTCATGCCATAAACAAGCAAACTTGCCATACGCTCACGCAAGTCATCATAAAAAGCGCAGGTCATGTCCGATAAGGATTTCCCGGTTTTGGTCGTGTCACATATACAAACGGCTCCGATAAACCAGCCTTGCACATAGACGCTGTCCAGCTCCTCAAATTTCAAGGTCGTGAGCCCGTTGCAAAGGGCAAACAAATTATTTTCAAATTGTTGGTTATGCATTTGGATGAATTCTTTATTGTGCTTGGCCGTATTCGTTAGCGCCCTCTCCAGATCGAGAGGATTAACGGGCTTAAGTAAATAATCGGACGCCCCAAGCTGTAAAGCCTCCTGCACATAAGCAAAGTCTGAAAATCCGCTTAAGATGATCCACTTGGTGCAAGGCGAGATCGCTTTGCCCAAGCGCATCGCCTCCAGCCCATTCATTCGGGGCATCCGGATATCAATGATGGCGACATTCGGCTTATGTTCGCTGACTAGCTCCAGGAGTTCCTCCCCATTCGCTCCCTCGCCAACAATGTGCCAGGAGGATTCTACATCCTGAACCATACTGCGAATGCTCGCCCGAATCAGCTTCTCATCATCAGCAATGATCAATTTCATCCTCGCATCACATCCTTTAAAGGTATTAGGATTTGAACACTAGTTCCTTCATCCTTAGCACTATGAATACTCATCGATGCTCCCTCGAAAGACAGTTGCAACCGCTCCCTAACATTCCGAATGCCTAGGCCCTCCTGCACTTTGCTGGATTCAAATCCCACCCCGTTATCGCTAATCTGAATGGCTAATGCTTCTTCCTGCTGACCAGGAATAGACTGAATGTGGATGTCCATCCTAAGCTCGCAACTATGATCACACGGCTCTATGCCATGAATGATCGCATTCTCAATCATCGGCTGCAGCAGCAGCTTCGGAATTAAGAGTGACAGAGCATCCGGATCGCAGCTGATGTGCACCTGAATTTTCTCAGCGAAACGAACCAATTGAAGTCCGCAGTACTTGTTGATAAAATCGATTTCCTCCTGCAACTGCGCCCAATCGTTATGCTCTAGGGTGTAGCGCAGCATGCCGCTTAACGATAGAATAGCCCGCTCCAGCTGCATGCTTTGTCCCGTTCGATTAAGGCCAATGAAGCCATTTAACGTGTTGTATAGAAAATGCGGCTGGATTTGCGATTGCAAAGCCCGGTACTCCGCGTTCCGCTTCCCGAGCACGGCCTTATATTCCCGATCAATCAGCTCACCAAGTTTGTAGATCATCGTATTCAAATTGCTGCCCAGCTGGGAGATTTCATCGTTTCCTTTTACACGATACAAGGTATTCATATCCCCGCGTTGGACGCGCTTCATCACTTGAATCATTTGCTTGAAAGGCGTAACAATCCAGTGGGATACTGTGAAATACAGAATCAACGCAATCAGCAGGCCGCTGGCCGCAAAAGCCGAACCCATCCAATAGACACGCTTCAAATGTCCTTGGATAAAAGCCTCCGGCGACAGGATCGCGATCACCCAATTCGAGCGGGAAATCGTTTCTCGAACGACCGAGTAGGAGTCTTTCACGTCCATGACCGTCCGGCTTCCCGAAGCAACTTGGCGCTGCATATCGCCCGTAATGGGTTGATTCGCATAAATCAATTGCTGATTATCATCAAGGATGACCACCTTCGCCCCCTTGCTCAGCCGAATGCCTTTCATCATCTGATCCAAGAGGACAGTGTCAGCATCCGCCATAATAATGCCCAGCGGCCGACTGGAATCCGGGTCCTTGATCAGACGCGTAACTGAGAAAACCTCACTATCTGCGTTGTTCAGATAATCCTGCTTATGTACACCGGTGAACGCTACGTTCCCGTCTGCCTTCACCGCCTTGATATACCAATCTTGCTCTTTAAAAGGAAAACCTTTCACCGCTTGATCAGAGAAACTGAGAGGCGGCGTAATGTAAACAGAACCATCCATTGGCAGAAGAATGGTTCCGAGTATGTCCTTTCGCATATTTTTCAAATAGCTAGGGAGGGTTTTATTCAGTACTTCTTCCGCCTCATATTGCTCATAAGGGGTAAGAAGCTTCCACTGAGAGGTAGATTTTAATTTCAATGCAAGCATCACTTCATTGTTCAGATAAGGCGTAACAGTCATGCGCTCCAAATCGTCCAAATACGTTTGAATATCGAAAGTAAGCGCAGTTAAAGTCCCCTCCAGCAGAGAGGACTCTTGTTCTTTAATTAAATCGAGATAATAGGAGGGCAATTTAACAACAATACCGACAATCGGAATGACAATAGTAATGAAAAATAGCAAAGATAGCCGAAACCGAATCGATTGTCTGATTGTATCAACCTCCTAGCGATTATCCTTTGATCGCGCCGGAAGCAAGTCCCGAGACAAAGTAGCGCTGCAAAAATAAATACACAATCGTCATCGGAATCGCGCCCATGAAGGACCCGGCAGCCACCCAGCCTACATTGCTCGTATACTGGCCAAAGAACGATGAAAGCGCTACCGTTATGGTCCGCATCTCTGGTTTTTGCAAGAAAAAGATCGAGAATTGGTAGTCGTTCCACACAGCAACACCAGACAAAATAATAACTGTCGCAGTCACAGGCTTCAGCAGCGGTAATATCACCGTGAAGAACAACTGGAACCTACCTGCTCCATCAATCATCGCCGCTTCATCCAAATCCCGCGGAATCGTGGAGATGAAACCAGTGTACAAGAAAATCGTCATAGGCAGATTAAAGGTAATGAATAATAGAATAATGCCCCAGTACTGATTCATCCCGCCAATATCTACCATAAATTTATACAACGGAACCAGAATAGTCAATGGGGGAACGATTAAAGCGGACACGAAAACCGCATAAATGAATTTATTCCAGCTCGTTTGTCGCCGGGCAAGCGGATAAGCCGCAATGGAGCCAATCATGACGATCAGGACAACTGAAATGACGGTCACGATGAAGTTGCTCCGGAAAGCATCCGCCAGATGCGCTTCCTTCCAAGCATCCCGGAAGTTATCGAAGTACAGATAGCCTGGAAACATCCATTTGGAGCTTAGATCGTCGAAGGCTTTGAGTGAAGTCGTAATCAAAATATAGAAGGGCAAAATGTGCGCCAAGCAAATGACGAGGGAGAGCAGCGTTAACAGACTTTTCCGTTTGTTTCTCATGCGTTAACCTCCCTCTTTCTAAGAAACAGCAAGGCCGTAATACTCACGATGGAGATCATGATGAACATCAGAATTCCGATCGTAGCCGCATACCCGGCATCTTCCCTTCCAAAATAGAGCAGATACATAATCGAAGACAACGATGCGGAGGCATAGCCTGGACCGCTGTTGGTCAGTGCGACGATGACGTCAAACAATTTAAGGCCGCCAATCAGATTGAGTACCATGCTGACCGTAAAAGCAGGGGCAATAAGCGGCCATGTCACATGGGCAAAACGCTGTAAGGGACCCGCTCCGTCAATCGTCGCAGCCTCGTAGTAATCCCTTGGAATAGACTGCAATCCGGCCAAATAGAGCACCATCGCGATCCCCAAATACTGATACGTGTTGACGAACGTAATAATCCACACATTCAGGTTCGGATCTCCCAGCAAATTCGAAGGCTGATCATGAAACAATAGAATAATGTCATTGATGGCGCCGCCTTGATACTGGAAGAAGAAGTACCAGATATACCCCATAATCAAGGAGGAAATAATGACCGGCAAATAAATGACCGTACGGACAAGTCCTCGGGTTCGGATATTCAGATTTAAGAATAGAGCGTATAACAAGCCGATGACATTTTGAAAAACAGCACTGCCGATCCCATAGATCGCCGTATTGCGAATAACCTTGAGGATCTCTGGATCCGTGAACATTCGGGTATAATTGTTGAAACCGATCCATTTGTAGTCTTGATTGTAGCCGTCCCAATTCGTAAACGAAATTTTGATCCCTTTGAAAAACGGATAAAAAATGAAAATGAAAAATAAAAGAAGCGCCGGAATATAGAGCAAATTCAGCAAAGCACCGCTGCGCACGAGGCGACTAAAGGTTGTTTCCGTTTTGCGGGAACGGGTCTGTACAAGCACTGTCCTTGATTCAGCCATAAGTTCACCTTCCTCCTTCATGATCGTAGAGCAAAAAGGAGGGTGGTTGACACCCTCCCAATTTCACTGCTACTGATTGCGCAGACGTAAGTATTCGGATTTCATTTTGTCAGAGAATTGCTGAGGAGAAACCGTTCCCGCGAGCAAGGCAACGCCAGTTTTGCACATGACGTCCCACATACCGTTTGGCAGATACACACGGTCAAAATAAGGGAACACGCGAATATTCTCGAATTGCTTGTAGTACTCGGAGAATTCATGCTTGGATTCGATGTTTTTTAGTCCAGCAGGCAGCTTAGTCGCATTGGCGATTTTGGACATATTCGCTGGCTTGGCAAAGAACGCAATCAGCTTCTTGGATTCTGCCAAGTGCTTGCCGTCTTTCCAGGCACCCATCGTATAACGCTCACCGCCTGAGAAGGATTGGCTGTCTCCAGCGACCATCGAGGTCAGCGGGGCAATGCCGATTTTGGCGGCTTTATTGTATTTGTACACTTCGTCCGCGAAGGAAGGGGCGCCGAATACGAAAGCTACTTTGCCCTGTGCAAACAGTTGCGGCATGTCACTGTATTTGGCCGTCAGCACATCTTTGTTGATGTACCCCTTCTTGCTCATGTCCTGCAGCTTTTGCGCAAGCGGTGTCCATTTGCTCCAATCAAAAGTCCCGTCAAGAAGCGTCTTAGCATCGTTCGTCGCCGGGGAGATGTACATCGATGTGGCGTACAGATCGGAGAAACCGCCGATCATTCCGTTATCCACACCGGACATGAAGAACGGCGTCACCGCTCCGTTGCTGGATGTTTTGATTTTCTCGGCTGCCGCCATCAGTTCGTCGAAGGTTTTTGGCGGTGTGATGCTGTATTTTTCAAGAATTTCAGCGTTATAGGAGATCCCGTCTTTGGCTTCGCTCATCACGAGCGCCTCTACCTTACCGTCCTTGTCCGTGACGACAGGTTTGATCGTATCCGTCATATCTTTTGCCCATGGCTCATTGCGCAGATCGGCTAGATACTTGCCATAGCGGATAATCGCCCAACCATGCGTATCGAAGACGTCCGGCAAATCGTTTGCCGCCATTTTAACCTTCAGAATGTTCTCGTATTCGGCGCCGGGGAATTGGAATTCAACGGCTACGTTCGGATTTTCCTTTGTAAAATCAGCCGCAATGCCCTTCATCATCTCTTGATTCGGCAGCTCGGAGATCGTACTGTACACCGTTAGTTTGATCTTATCCCCGCTCGGTTTGGCATCCGGGGTACTGGCCGCCGTCGTCGTTGTCGGTTTCGTAGTTGCTGCCGGACTGTCAGTCGTAGATGTTCCCGAGCTTGGCCGGCTGGAACAGCCCATAAAAACAACGGAAATCGTGAGCATCATGGCAGCAACGCTTAAAAATGTTTTTTTCATTTTTACGAATCCTCCCTTTGCATGATTGAAGTGATGAGTTGCCATCTGTGAACACAGAATGTTTTACACCTTAATCATATCAATTTTGGTTACGCTTACAAGTGTGTCAAATCTACAGTGGAAGCGCTATTTTCCATAGGGAGGGATGCAACGCTGGTTTAGGTTCTTAGCTGAGATGCTTGAATTGAGGAAGCCACTCTTTATTCGCTGCGAACATGCGGTCAACCATTTCCTGAATCTCGGCTAGGCTGAGAACGGCAGACGTTAAGGGATCGAAGCAAATGGCATGATAAATCAGCCGAGGGTCCCCCGTGAGAGCCCCTTGGACAGCCAACTCCTCGCAGCGGGCGCTTGTATTAACCAGAATGGCCAAGTGATCCGGAAGCGCGCCAACGTGAATCGGGCTTAACCGTCCTTTGGAGGCTAGAACAGGAACCTCGACACAGCAGCCCTGCGGCAAATTATCGATGTATCCCATGTTCCGTACGTTCCCGTTAAACTCAAAGAGAGTGCCGTCACCAATCGTCGCATTGAAGATATAGGACGCATACTCCTCGCCCCGCTTCAAATCGATAGGACTGTCTCGCCACTCTTCCATCTGCTTATGCCAGCCTCCACGCAGCTTCTCAGCATAATTGATAATTTCTGCGTAATGCCCGGGATTCCAGCCTGTGCCATGGGTGCAGTATTTCTCGATCAAGTCCGGACGTTTGCGGAACCAGGCATTATATTCCGAATTATGACCACTTGATTCCGTCACGTAGTAATCCAAATGAAGAAACATTTCGTTGCGGACCTGCTCCTCATTGTAGATTTCAGGCCGCTTCATCACCGCTTCGCGAATGAGCGGGTAAGCGTCCTTGCCTTTCCATTTGTAATCCAAATAGAAAGCCTGATGGTTAATGCCCGCACAGCGGTAAGTAATCTCCTCCATCCGCGCACCGATCCAACCAGCAAGCATCGAAGCCGTTCCTTGCACGCTATGGCACAAGCCTGTGACTTGCACTTTGCTCTCGCTTTGCATCGCTCTAATCAGCATCGCCATTGGATTCGAGTAGTTCAAGAAAATCGTGTCGGGACAGTAACGCTCAATATCCCTGCAAAGTTCCAGCATCACTGGAATCGTGCGCAAAAAGCGGAAAATACCCGACGGCCCTCGGGTATCGCCAATATTGATATCGACGCCATAAGCTTTGGGAATTTCGATATCCGTGCGCCAGACCTCCAAGTCGCCGACTAGGATGGTACAGACAACACCATCCGCCCCGGTTAGCGCTTGCGCCCGGTCCGTCGTTGCCTCTACCTTCGCCCTGTATCCTCCTGCGGCGATGATGTTATCAACCGCTGTCTTGGCGTAAGCCAGCCGCTCCTCCGAAATATCCATCAAAGCGATGGTACAAGCCTCAAATGCGGGAAACGTCAGCAAATCTCGAACCAGATTTTTCGTAAACACCAAGCTGCCTGCGCCGATAAAAGCAATCTTCGTCATACTCGCGCTCACTCCTCACTCATTTAACGGGATTACAAACCAAGTCCACCATCAACCGTAAGCTGCTGCCCTGTAATTTGTCCTGCCTGATCCGATGTGATGAAAAGAACAGCGGACGCAATATCCTTGCCGTTTTGCATCCGGCCCATAGGCATCCGCTGGGACGCTTTCTCCAAAGACTTCTCGTCTTCACCCACTGAAGCAAGACGAGCCAGCTCCCCATCGGAGGCGACCCAGCCAGGATGTATGCAGTTCACGCGAATACGGTGCTTGGCTAACGAACCTGCCAAATTCAACGTCAACGTGACGAGGCCGCCTTTCGAAATCGCATAGGCGAGCGTATCCGGCGATCCCTTCCTTGCGTGGAGCGAGCCAATATTGACGATATTGCCTCCCCCTCTGCGGATCATGCCAGGCACTGCTGCTTGGCAGGTCAAATAGGCTCCCTTGAGATTAACCCCCATCACAAGATCCCAGAACGCTTCATCCGTCTGGAATAAGTCCGCTCTGGGGAAGATGCCGGCATTGTTCACCACAATGTCCAAGCCGCCGAACGATGTCTCTGCGAAGGCCACCATCTTCTCCACCTCTGTGCCCTGCGATACATCGCACCGGATAAAATGTGCCGGGCGGCCTTCCCTGCGCCATGCAGCAGCAACGTCTTCCCCTTGCTCGTCCACGTCAGCCGTTACAACGTTCGCTCCGGACAGCAGGAACTGCTCGGCAATTGCGGCTCCGATCCCTTTAGCTGCCCCGGTGACGAGCACGGTTTTACCGTCATATTGAAAGCTAGATGTATCTTTCATTGTATCCCCTCCTTGATTGCTAGAACTCGTAAGCACCCTCGACTGCTGCTTTCTCATACGCGATCCGTGGGATTTGCGTGGCCAGTTTCCCACCGCTGATATCAATCATCGTGCCGGTGATATAACCGGCGTAGTCGGAAGCGAGGAAGCAGATCAAGTGAGCAACATCTGCCTTCTCTCCCCAGCGGCGCAAGGTCAGGGTGTCGAGCAAGCGCTGCTGCTGGGGCTCCCCAAGCTCAGCGAAACGGTTCATGTCCGTCGGAATCATTCCAGGAGCATAACAGTTCACTGTAATGTTCCACGGACCCAGTTCACCGGCCAGTACCCGCGTGAATTGTTCCACGCCTGCTTTGGATGACGCATAGGCCGCACTGCCATAGCTCGGAACGATTGCAGCGAACGAGGCGGCGTTCATGATCCGGCCCGATCTCATCTGCTTCATGACCGGCGCCACGGCCTTGCACATCAAAAAGGTGCCTTTCAAATTAATATCAAGGTTCAAATCCCAAACCTCTTCCGAGAGGATATCCACAGGTGCTCCTCCGGCGACCCCGGCATTATTCACCAAAATATCAATACGACCGTATTTATCCACGACACGCCTAACAACTTCTTGAATCTGCTCATAGCTACGCACATCACAAAGAAACGTACTGCCCTTGCAGCCGCTTTGATCAAATTCCTTCTGAACGTCCCCCAAGTACGATTCATTCATGTCGGTTACAACGGTAATCACGCCTTCCTTGGCAAGCGCGAGAGCGATCACTTTCCCGATCCCCCGGCCGGCACCGGTGACAATTGCCACTTTTCCAGATAGATCAATGTGCATCCTGCGTCCGTCTCCTTCCCCGTTACATCGTCTGCGAAGCGGTGTTGTGCGCCTGCAGCAAATTTTGCAAATAAGACAAGCTCGTTAGGAACTGCCGCTGCTCATAGGCGATAATATCCGCTTCCGAGGCGCCCTTCTCAAAAGGGGTTCGCCAATCTCCAGTCGGCCTGGCATTCCCCTGCACGAAACGCAAAAGATTGGCAAGCTGCGCCGCTGACCGCTGAGGGTAATCCTGCCAATAATCCTCACAGAGCACCCTCGTGTGGCGCGCTTCAAGCGCTCCGAGCTCCATCGACATATTGACCTCCGGACAATATTCAGCAAACACATGAAGCAGCGCAGGGAAATCTACGGCGCCTTGGCCTAACGGACAACGTACAAGGCGATAGCCTTCATCGCTCATATAAATCCAATAGTCCTTCATGTGCACATGCTTAAGGTGCTGTCCGAGCCTCCTTGCAAAATCGACCGGTTCCTCCGCCGTCGCAAGCGGATTGCCAGTATCCAGCGTAATACCGAAGTATGGCGAATCGATCTCCTTACAGAGCCAGAGCAGCTCCTCGGAAGCCAAATCCTGATGATTCTCCACCGCCAGCACGACGCCTGCCTCCTCTGCCGCCCTTGCGGCCTCTCCTAGCCCTGATAACACTTCCTGTAAAAATGACGACCACCGGCCTGCCATTCTGCGCCGGTCGCCGCCGAAATCCGCACCGCCCACGACCGTGCGGACGGTTGGCGCGCCTATTCTCCCTGCTGCTTCAATAGCTTCCTTAAGCGGCTTCGGATCAAAGCCCCCTGAGGCCACAACGAGATATTGCCCTCGAGCCTTAGCTCGGCGGGTTACCGCAGCCGCATCCTCTCCCTCAAGCAGCGACAGCGGAAACTCAATGCCTTGGAGCCCGTACTGGGTCGCCTGTTCAAGCAATTGAGACGCAGTACTACGAGGACGAGTCGAATGAGGATGGATGCCCATCATAAACGTAGTGCCATATACAGCAAGACCGAGTTTCATCCGAATTCACCTTTCCCTTCTATCTCGCCGTCCAACCGCCATCAACAACCATCGAAGCCCCTGTCATAAAGCTGGACGCTTCCGATGCCAAGTAAATGATGGCCCCAATGATCTCCTCAGGTCTGCCCCAACGTCCCAACGCGATATTGTCGATAAAAAAGCGATTGGCTTCCGGGTTATTCATCACAACCGTGTTCAGCTCCGTCGCAATCGGCCCAGGGCAAAGCGCGTTCACCGTAATGTTATAAGGCGCCCATTCCAATGCGAGCACCTTCGTAAGCTGAATAAGGCCGCCTTTGCTGGAGCAATAGGCTCCTCTTTCCGGCATCGCAATGTTGCCCAGCATGGAGGACAGGTTGATGACCCTGCCGTAGCGCTGGCTTTTCATCGTTTTGGCGACGGCGCGGGCGCATAGATACGGCGCTTTTAAGTTTGTGTTCTGAACGAGATCCCAACTCGCTTCATCAAAATCTTCAATCGGCTTCCGCACATTAATACCAGCGTTGTTGATCAAAATATCAATCCGCCCAAACGCCTGGACGGAATCCGCAACCATCGCCTCCACCTGCTCCGCTATCGTAACATCCACGGCCAAGCCGAGGGCCCGTCTGCCAGTTGACTCTGCAATCGCGCGCGCAGCCGCTTCCGCCTTCTCCTTCTCGCGGCTCGTCACGATCACATCAGCCCCGGCCTCTGCCAGGGCCTGAGCCATGACATAGCCAAGGCCCCGTGTTCCGCCCGTAATTAAAGCAACACGGCCATCTAATTTGAATAGCTCCAAGCTCACCCGGCAGATTCCCCTTTCTCATCCAGCGTTAATAGGATCTTGGCGATCTTCCCCGGATTCTTGATCAGCATGTCGAAACAAGCACTTCCGCTTTCAAGCGGAGCAAGCTTTGTCCACGGCGACAAGCTGACACGCCCTTCACTAATCCACTGAAGCGCCGTCTCGAAGTCGCCCGAATGGTAGGCGAAAGCCCCCGTCATCTGAATCTCGCTGCGAATAATTTTATTAATCGGGAGGCGGCTCGTTTCCTCGTGCAAACCCGTGAAAATGACCCGGCCCCCTGGCCGCACCGACTCCACGCAAGTCTGGCGGGTCAGCTCCATACCGACGGCATCAATCGCCGCATCGAAGGACTGCCCCTCCACAAGGCTGCTTACACGAGTTACTGTTAGAGCTCCCAGTTCCTTGGCGATTTCAAGACGTTGTTCATTGATATCAACGACTACAATTTGCTGCAAGCCGTACACCTTGGCTGCCTGTAGAGCCAGAAGACCGATTGGCCCCGCTCCCATGATCAAGAGACGATCCGTGGGCAGCGGTCTGAGCAGCTTGCAAATATGTACCGCACAGGCGAACGGCTCCGCGAAAGCGCCTTCATCAAAAGAAACGTGATCGTCCAGCGGGTACACGTTCTTCTCCGCAATCGCCACATACGCAGCGAATGCTCCAGGACGGTGCGCGCCAATTAATTGGCGCTCCGGGCACAGCTGCGCGGCCCCTGTCGTACAGGCGCGGCAGCGACCGCACGACACGAGCGGGTTGGCCGTCACGCGATCCCCTCGGCGGAATCTAGCCTTTCGGCTCCCGCTTTCATCCCCGCCGTTCCCGACCTCCTCCACGACGCCGGAGAACTCGTGCCCCATAATCAGCGGCGGCTTACGGAGCGAATTATGCCCCAAATAGCCGCTCAATTCAGAGCCGCAAATGCCCACCCGCTCCACTCGAATCAGTACCTCATCCGGCCCAGGAATTGGCTTCGCCACTTCCCTTATCTGCATGGTACTGGGCCCTTCATAGACCAAAGCTTTCATGCGCTACCCTCCTTTTGGCAACATATTTCGCTTCGCTCATTCAATGCTTCTCACGCTTTTCCCAGCCCTGCTTGAACAAAGGCAGCCAGTGACCGGGATCATACGGATGCTTCGCAATCTCTTCAAGGTTAAGATCTATGCCCAGACCAGGACCCTCTGGCGGAAGTAGATAGCCGCGATCAACTTTGAGCGGAGGCGTAAGCAACTGCTCTTCCCACGGCTCATTAAATTCATCAAAAATTTCATGGATGAAGAAATTCGGCGTCGCCATATTCATATGCGCACACACCACCGAGCAAATTGGACCCTGTGCACTATGGGGAGCAGTAACACCGCCATGCGCGTGTACCATCCCGCATATTTGCTTGGAAGCGGAGATGCCGAGATATTGCGGCTCCAGTTGAATGATATGCACCGCGTCATGTTTCAGCAGCTCAGCGAACTGCTCGCGGTTGT
This sequence comes from Paenibacillus sp. J22R160, assembly GCF_059692135.1. NCBI lineage: Bacteria > Bacillati > Bacillota > Bacilli > Caryophanales > Paenibacillaceae > Paenibacillus > Paenibacillus sp. J22R160. The sequence continues at coordinate 126,811 of NZ_JCAUAU010000015.1, forward strand.
AGTAATCCTCTCCACAAGCAATGGGCACAGGACTCCGCTTAGCTACCTCGACCATGGAGGAGATCCGTTGCGGAGGCACTGGCGCTTCGAACCACGTAGGCTCATAAGGCAGCATCGCCTCTGCGAATTGAAGAGCTGTATGTACACTAAAGCGGTTATGTCCTTCAATGAGAAGGTCAACGTCAGGACCTACCGCTTCACGAACCGCCTCGATAATCTCAAGCCCCATTCGAAAATCCTTCCTTTCCACGGTGCGCCATGCGTTACCAAAAGGATCAAACTTTAGTGCGGTATAACCTCTAGCGACAACGTCCTTCGCTTTCTCATGAAAGCTGTGCGGATCACGCGGCCCTCGGTACCATCCGTTGGCGTAGCAGCGCAGCTTTTCGTGACATTTGCCGCCCAACAGCTTATACAACGGCAGTCCTGCCTCTTTGCCGATAATATCCCAGCAAGCGGTCTCAATTGCAGCCAGCGCTGAGCCTTGAATTTGGCCGCCATCCGAATACACATCACGCGTCATTTTTAATGCGATTGCTTCCACATCATGAACATCCATCCCGATATACAGATGCTTCAGCTCATGAATCGCCGCTTCCACCGTTTTGGCAAACCCGTTCAGTGTGCCTTCGCCAATGCCATAAATCCCTTCCTTCGTATGCAATTTGACGAACAGCCAATTTTTCCACGAGTTCCCGACGATGAATGTTTCCACATTCGTAATGATCATTCTGCTACCTGTCCTTTCACTTTCCATAATAGAGAAGTAACCGCCATTACCAGCTTTCATATGCATTGTAACAAATCCAAATGCCCTGATATTTGCCTAAAGGAGAAAACATGTTGGACTTTTCCGATAAACGACAAAGAAGAAGGCTGCTTGATGAGCTGGCCCCCTTTATTTTATTAATCAATCAATTACTACTGCTGAAAAAAAATTCATTCTATCTCTTTTCCATCAAATCTGGCATATCGAGTGCTAATGAAACGTTGCACAGCATGCCTCGCGCCAAAAAATTCGTCGTCCGTCCTTCAGCATCTTGCAGTCCTGCCTGCTCAAAAGCTTGCATCACGAACTGCTTCACATCATTCATCCCCTGCTTCATCACAGCACGGATCGGTGCTTCCTGGATCGTCTGCGCCTGCATCTGCAGCAAAATTTCATTTCTGTGCGACTCCGTAATCTCTGAGTAGGCTTGGGCGAAGCCAAGTTCCAGAAGTTCTGGCGATGTAGTTTCCTTCACGTGCTGGAAAGTTTGAAGGATACGCTGCCATGAGAGTTCCAGTGCAGCTTCCAGCAGCGACTCCTTGGTGAAGAATCGATACACATAAGGCTGTGAAATAGCAGCGCGTTCCGCAACTTGCGCAGTTGTAGCACGATAATAGCCGAATTCGGCAAACACTTCGACAGCAGAGTTAATAATATCATTGCGTCGATCGGAAGACGTTACACCTTTAACCACTTGCCACTGCCTCCTTTAATGTAAAAAAGTATAGTTAGTGATTGGTCGATCACTAACTATACTTAATATATACCACATAGTTGGGATTTGCAACTTACAACTCCAGCTCGCCTCACTTACACCATTCCACCGTTTATCCGAATCGTTTGACCAGTGATCCAACGTGATTCTTCACTAGCTAAGAAAAGCACAACACCTGCGACATCTTCCGGTTCTCCCATGCGTCCAAATGCGTTTGAATTCGCGGCACCTTGAATCTGTTCCTCTGACTTACCAGCGGTGAATAGCTCCGTATTTATCGGCCCTGGCGCTACCGCGTTGATCGTAATGCCCGCCGGCCCTAATTCTTTGGTGAGCTGTCGCGTAATTTGTTCAACAGCCCCCTTCGTGCCTGCATAAGCACTATAGGTAGGAAACATCATCCCCGCAACGGACGTTGAGAAATTAATGATACGGCCTCCTTTACTCATGTGCTTAAGCGCCTGCTGGATCGCAAAATATGTGCCTTTTACATTAATGGCATACTGTTTGTCAAAGTCTTCTTCCGTCATAGCCGCTAGCGGCTTCGTAATCATAATACCTGCGTTATTTACGAGAATATCGATTTGTCCGAATGCTTCTAATGTTTTCTGAAAAAGCAGTTCAATATCGGTTACTTGGCTAATATCCGCCTGAACGGACAAAGCTTCTCCGCCGTTTTGCTTGATGCCCGCCACCACTTCTTCTGCTTTTGCCGGATTGCTTGCGAAATTAATGACCACCTTAGCGCCATGCTTGGCTAGAAGCTCCGCTATTTCTCTTCCGATCCCTCTGGAAGCTCCTGTTACGATTGCCACTTTTCCGGATAAGTTAGACATGCGATGATTCCTCCTCGATACCTTCATTGTTTGATTTATAAATTCATTATATGCATATCGATAACAAATTACAACTGACAAATTTATATATTTGTCAGTTGTAATTTGGTGCCCATGTGTGAACCCCTCACTTCCATCAGGTCGTCCCTTTGCACTAGGCAACTAAGCGCCTCCGGAACTGTGGGCACCTATCGTGCGGAATACTTGTGATTTAACGCCGATTACTCCTGCTATTTTCCGTAAATATTCTACTTTTGTGCAATTAACTGGACTTTACACTGCTAATTTCTTCGAAATTAGCCTACCTCATCTAGCTACCTACGATTTAGCTGTAGCTTCTACCGCTAATTCCCTACCTGTCACCGATCAGCGCCGGTTAACGGTAGTTTTTCCATCTATTTCATCCGAGACGCCTCAATATGTCAAAAAAGACCCAGCGGGAAATCACCCGCCAGGTCTATCTTGTCATTTCCGAATCCCCGAAAGGATTAATTCCCACACCAAATCAAACTCTTGCTCCATCGTTGAAGAGGACCACTCATAGGCATGAGCCGGATGATGAAATCTCGTTGTAGCGAAAAAAATAGCCCTCGCCATAGCCTCAGGTTCGTCAGAACGAAACTCCTTCGAGCTAACTCCATCCTCGATGATACGAGTCATCTGACTGATCAGATGCTGCACATGCTCCGCAATCATGTCAACGGCTTCCAAGGTAACCGCCGAATACATGCCGAACATCTCCGGATCCTCCACCACATGCTTCTTTTTGCTTTGGATTAGCGCTTGGAGCCATGTCCGCAGCCGATCAGCAGCACTGCCACCGCCCGATGGATCCACAAGCACCTGCAGCGGCTTGGCAATCCTCAGCAGCCAACGCTCGGTTACAGCTTCTCGTAATGAAGCTTTGCTCGGGAAGTGTCGATACAACGTACCATGACTGACCTGCAAGGCTCTGGCGACATCAACGACAGATGTTTTCTCTGGGCCATAGCGTCGCAGAACTTGTTCCGCGGCTTCTAGAATTGCTTCCTTGGTTAAGGGTTGATCATTAGCCATAGTGGTTTTCTCCCTAAGTATGATTCTCATCATAGCATAAGGAACAAACAGACTTAAAGTATCAACTATGTTATTCTGTCATTTGTCTAATCAAATATAGATAACGTTGTATCTACGATGCCTTGCAGTTTCTCCGTATCTTCCGTCGTTTTAACCAGAACCCGGAGTCCAAGCAATGTATTATTTAAAAACTGCGAAAGCTTTCGCGCATCATGTTGAGCACCTATTTCTCCGGATTTTATACCGAGTTCAACAAGCTCTTGCAAGCGCGCTTCCGTCTTGGAAAAGCTCTCATTGACCTTAGCCGTGGCTTCCTCATCATGAATGGCTAGCTCCACAGCCGTGTTGACCATTAAACACCCACGGGGTTTATCTTCTTTTTTACTAATCGCTTGTTCGAAAATCACTCTTATCGCCTTTTTCGGCGATGTATGTCCATCGGCATAATAGAGAGGCGTACCGACTATTTCTTCATACCGGTCAATAACTTTCATAAATAAATCATGCTTGTCTCCAAAGGTGTCATAGATGCTTCTTCGATGGACGCCCATTTCGGTAACCAAGTCCTGCATGGATGTTTTTTCATAGCCTTTTTCCCAGAAAACGCCCATCGCTTTGCCCAGTACGGTATTAACTTCGAACTCTCTGTTTCTAGCCATACGCTACCCCCTCCATACAGAGACTAGTATAGCATTTTGAGCCGCTCTTACAACTACATCAGGTCTTTCAGGCGATCCGCGGTGTACGGAATTAGCTCATGATCCCGACCTTCGCGAATCTTTACCGCCCACGCCGGGTCTGCCAAGATGGCGCGGCCAATTGCAGCTAGATCAAATTCCTCACGGCCAAGCCGTTCCACCAACTCGTCGATCATTTCGTGCTCCTCTTTCTGCCCAAACGGCTCGGATTCAAGGCCTACCGAACCGACAGTGATGGTCGGCTTGCCTGTCAGCTTCTTGGTCCAGCCTGCCAGATTCAGCTCTGAGCCAGCGAACTCTGGCTCCCAGAAATGTCGGCTCGAGCAGTCGAATAGATCCACACCCGCTTCCACCAGCGGTGCTAGAAACTGAGCCAATTCCTCTGGCGATTGTGCCAGTTTGGCGCCATACGAACCTATTTTCCACTGTGAGAACCGCAAAATAATGGGGAAGTCTGGTCCCACCGCCTGGCGGCAAGCTTCGATAATCTCAACAGCAAAACGTGTCCGCGCAACTAAACTGCCACCATAGCGGTCAGACCTTTGGTTCGTTTTTTCCCAGAAAAACTGATCGATCAAATAACCGTGGCCCCCGTGCAGCTCAATGCCATCAAAACCAAGCCGCTTTGCGTTCGCAGCGCCATCCGCATAAGCCTTAATGACGCCCACAATCTCCGATTCCGTCATGGGCTCGCCTGCTTTTTCCCCCATTAAATCAATGCCTGAGGGGGATATGGAAGCAGCTTCCAGATTCGGCTCTGAGCGAGTCCTCCTGGTGATCCCTACATGCCAAAGCTGAGCAACAATTTTCCCGCCTGCTGCATGCACTTCTTTTACAACATGAGCCCAGCCGTTCAACGCAGCCTCCCCATGCATATGAGGGATGTTAGGGTCACCTGTCGCAGCAGGATGGTCGATAATTGCTCCCTCCGTCACGATCAAACCAACTCCGTTTTCTGCGCGTCTGCGGTAATAAGCTGCAACGTCGACTCCCGGTACGCCATTTGGGGAAAAACTTCTTGTCATTGGGGCCATGACAATACGATTAGATAAGGTAAATTGTTTCAGTGTGAAAGGTTGAAATAACGGTTGAATGGACTGCTTTTGACCAATACTCATGGGATTCCTCCATCTTTCGTTTCATCACGATCGTCACTGTTACCTTTTCCTTAGTTTTGTATAATTATTTGTTAAGCTGCTGTTACTACGGCAGGCGATTTTCTGTTGCGAATTCTCAGCGCTACAATCGCTGCAAGCAGACAGACGAAGCCCGCGGTAACAAAAGGTACCGTATAGCTGCCAAGCAGTTCACGCAGAAAACCTGCACCATATGCTGCTGTCGAAGCACCTGCTTGGTGAGCAACCAGAATCCATCCAAAAATCATCCCTGCTTTCTCTTTGCCAAACGTATCGGACGTCAATTTCGCTGTTGGCGGAACGGTTGCGATCCAATCCAGCCCATAAAATACAGCGAATATCGTAAGCTGTGTATACCCAGTGCCAAGTGCATAAGGCAGGAAGATCAGCGATAAACCGCGTAGCCCGTAATACCAGAACAGCAGCCATCTGCTATCGAAACGGTCTGACAACCATCCAGAGAAGGTAGTCCCTACAAGATCAAATATCCCCATCAATGCGAGCAGGCCTGCAGCTGTAACAATTGGGATATTACTGTCTCCACAAGCTGCAATTAGATGTGTGCCAATTAGGCCGTTTGTCGAGAATCCGCAAAAGAAGAAAGTGCCAGCTAGCAGCCAGAAAGTCCCATTCCTCATAACGGAAAATAAAGTGCGAATCGGTGTAAGAAGCAAGTTCCCCTGGAAAGGCTCAGGCTTCACAATTTCCGTAGTACCAAGCGGGGCTACGCCTTTTTCATAGGGATGATTTCTCATCCAGATCGCAATGACTGGCAGAAGGATAAGAAGTGCCGCCATAATGACATAGACCGCATTACGCCAACCATTCTCACTCGTAATCTTGGCTAGCATAGGAAGGAATAGCAATTGCCCTGTGGCTGCGCTCGCCGTAAGCATGCCGATTACCAACCCTTTGTGCTTCACGAACCAGCGATTCGCAACGGTTATCCCCAAGACATTAGCCAAAGCACCCGTGCTAAGCCCGCCGAGTACCCCCCACAACAACATGAGCTGCCATACGGCCGTGATGAACGGCGTAAGCCCTAATGAGATCAGCATCAGCATAATGGCGAAGACCATTGTTCGGCGAATTCCGAACTTAGCCAGCATAGCGGCCGAGAACGGCCCAATTAGCCCATATAATAAAATACGAATGGAAATGATGCCTGATATCGATGCTCGCGTCCAGCCGAATTCTGTTTCAAGCGATTGAATTAATACACTAGGAAAAGAACTGATCCCTGCAGAAACTAGCAACGTTAGAAATACAATACCTATAACGACCCAACCATAATAAAATTTGGCGAGTTTACTTTCCTTCAACATCTCTATCACTCCCTTCGCTTTTCGAGAATGTTCATTCTCAAAATATAATGTGTATGTTACACTACACGTTTCTACGTTGTCAATGAAAAAAACATCCCGATGAGGTGCTGCGTCATCAGGATGTTTTTCTTAGTTTCCTTCTTAGTTTGTTTTAGTCAACTCACTGCTTTCGCAGTTAGTTGTTGGCTGTCATATTTGCCATCGTCCACTTGTATGAATCCATCATTAGGCAGTATTTTTCTAACTAAACCAACAAATCCTCGAATCGTAAATAACGTGAAATTGATGGATGCAAAAGTATGCAAGACTGTCCAAGTATTCCACTTAAATAAATTGGTTTTCTTTTCTAAAGCCCACTGTAACAATGACATAGGGACACTAAAGAAAAGACTCCTCGTTAGTAATTCCGCCGGCTTGCTGTTATAAGTTGTTCTTACCCAAATTACACTTAATAGCGGGTAAAATAAGAAGTCGTATAGAATATTGGTATCAAAGATTTTGGGGAACGGACGTGCCGGATAGGCAATGCTTTTCTTTTTAATACAGTAGGAGTCCAGCGTAACCGCGAGCACACATTTTGCAAAGAACACGGTTAAGAGCATAAGCAAGTTGTTACGTTTGAAAACAAAGGGGACTGCTGCCGCGCAAGACAGAAACAGCATCCTTAATAATAGTTTTTCCAACGCCATTACCTCCTCGTAGAATAAATCTCTTAACCGTAGTGTGCTATCAATTGCTTTCAAATATGAGTTCAGCCCGAAATAGTTTTCACCATTAATGTTTAATTTGATGTAATTGTTGAATAATACCGTTTAAATTTAACGGAGTAAATTAACACATAAATAACGAATAGCGCGGCAACCGAATTTAGGACAACCAATGAGAAGTTCAAACTAAAAAATTGCGTCAGTACTCCGACTCCAATTGGAGGAATAATGAACCCCGCGTAGGCGCACAAATAAAAGGCTGAAATGACTCGTGGTCTTTCTTCTGGCTTCGGCAATTGTCCTGCAAACCTTAAAGCTGCTTGAAACGTCCACCCAGCGCCAATTCCTTGAATGAGCATACCCGCCCCTAGTAAAAATAAATTTTCGGTCTCTCCAGAAAAAACAGTAATCCACGGTCCTATAGCTAGGAATACAATACCAATACGCATCCGCGTTACCGGATTTTGCAACCAAGGGAAGAATTGTACTAAGCCCCCTACACCTAGAAGCATAAGCATCAACAATCCTGCTATAGAGAGGTTAGAGGAGTGTACGACGTTTTTGACGAAAGTAGGAATCAGAGATAAAACAATTCCACCTAACATGAAAAAAGTAAAGGCTGGAAGTCCAATGAAAGAAAAAAAGTGAGAACGAATATTGTCGGGAATACCGAGGGAAATCTTCGTGTTTGCCGGCTTTTGTGAATCTTCAAGCTTCGGTAACAATTCCAGAAATATCAAAGAACTCAATAGCATGACAAGCAAAAACCAAAATGGCATACGCAACGGCTGAATATGCACGTATTGCACGACTAAACCTGAAATTGCAGGGCCCATGCCAAAACCAAGGTTTACAATTACCCCTGAGTATTTGATAGCAGTACCTACTTTATTGGAAGAGGTTTGTTTTAATAGAAAAGCAGTAGCTGTACCTGTAAAAGCCCCGTACGCGATACCTTCCAGAATCCTTGCCGCATAGAGCATCCAGACGTTCTGGCTCACTATGAATAGCAGCGTTGAAATGATCGATATCCATATACTTATGCGAAGCACCCTTTTTAATCCCCATGAACTCCCTTTGGCTCCCACAATAAGCAAGGTTGGCAGCAAAATAGCGGCATAAACGGCAAACAAGAGGGTGATTTCCAAACTGCTTAAATGATAATACTTCCCATATACAGGGAACATGGATGAAATATACGTTGCTCCGCAAGACATCATAAGAACAACCCAAAGCATTCTTTTCAAATTAATTCTCCCCTTGGCTTTAAAATTAACAACCTGAGAACTCTTTTCTGGATTAAAAAGAGACAGGTCTGTATCATGTTCTTTCCCAAATAATACAGACAGATCTGTACCATGTCAATGGGAATTACGTACAGCCATCCGTATTATCCTGGGTCCTATGTCAGACATCCCACACAGTTTAACCAACCCTCGTCAAAATTATTAACGCTAGAACACAATACTAGGCCGCTACAATAAAAGAAAATGCTAAGAATTTGCCCAATAAAAATAGCCTTGGCCGTTAGTAGGCCAAAGCTTTTTGCATATAAGCGTATCAGAGGAATAGATTCTCGGTTAGTGCCCCATCATCATCGCAGGGTCCGGATTCTCTCCGCCAGCGGTTCCTTCTTCTTTTAGCTGCTTCGGTTTACGCAGAATGAGGGACAATGCAACACCTGCTGTCGCAATGCAGGCGGATAAGAAAAAGGTATCGCCGTAACCCTGTACAACGGCGTTCAGCGGATTTGCACCCGCTCCTGCGCTAGCGGTGTAGGAAGCGATTTGGGACGTCAGATAGCCCGTCAGGCCCGCCACTGCGAACGAGACAACGACTTGCTGAGCGGCTGTTGTGAGCGGTGTGACGCGGCTCACTAGACTTCGCGGCGCAGAGTTTAGGACATGTGTATTGAGTGGCATCATGGAGAAGCCCATGCCCAGACCCATGATGCAGATGCACAGGATGATAACCCACAGCGAGGTATCCACCGAGATACCGGATAGCAGGAATAGAGCAACGGATACAGCGGCAAGACCACTGAAGGCGAGCGGCCGCGCGCCGATCTTATCGAACAGTCTGCCGCTGATCGGCATACCAATTCCCGCACATATCGCCTGAGGCATTAAGATCCAACCCGTTTCAAGCGCGGTGTAGTGCATGACGCCTTGCAGGTATAAAGGCACGATCAGCATGGCGCCGAACAACGCGAGCTGTACGATCCACGTCAAGATGATACTGCGTGTAAAATCGGACGACTTGAACACTTTCAGCTCCAGCAGCGGATACTTCTGATTTAGTTCCACGAATATGAAGATGATGAGCGCTATGCCTCCGACGGTCAATCCCGTGATTGCTGCAGTGGAGGACCAGCTAGTGCCTCCTTCGCTTACGCCGTACGCCAACACGGAGAAGGCAATCGGCGCGAGGCACATACCAAGGACGTCCAGATGCGGCGCCTCATGACGAGCGGATTTCGGCAAGTATTTATACCCGAGAATGAAAGCGATAATGCCGATTGGCAGATTGATGATAAAAATCCAGTGCCAGCTGACCGAATCGACCAGCCAACCAGACAGCACCGGACCGAACGCCGGTGCCATCAGCATAGGGATGCCGAGCACGCCCATGATGGATCCGCGGCGCTCTGGAGGCGCGAGCTTGAACACCATGGCCATCCCGATCGGGGACACCATGCCACCGCCTAAGCCCTGAATGACGCGGTAAATGATCAGCTGCTCCGGTGTTTGAGCCATACCGCACAGCACAGATCCGATCGTGAATAGAGCGATCGTAATCATGAAAATTTGCTTGGAGCCGAATTTATCGGTCATCCAGCCTGCAAGAGGGATAACGGCAGATAAGGCCAGCGTATAGCCGGTGACGGTCCATTGGATCGTCTTCAGATCGGTGTTGAAGTATTCCACGAGTTTTGGAATTGCATTATTGACGACGGTGCTGTCTAGAATAACCATGATCATGCCGACAATAATCGCCATGAGCGGCGGCAGAATGGCTTTCAGCGAGAAGTCGTTCCCTTCAGCTGACGTTGGTTTTGCTTGCGTAGGAGCTGACATAGGTCCCTGCTTTCTGCTCATCGAGCTCTGATGATTGAAAATAATGGTTGAGGCACTATGAATCTGTATTTTCCTTCGATGGACGGAGATAGGGGCGTTGTTGGACTCTATTTTAATTTGTCATTTAAGCTATCGATTATACCTAAAATAAAAATATACCTAAATAAAAAACTATCACTTTGTGCAGTCGTGTTGTCTCTTTTTAATATAAAAAAGCGATCCTGAGGAACTCAGGATCGCTTAAGTTTCTACCCTACCACAACTCAATATTAGTAAATTATGGTATAGTCGAAGTACATAACTTTGGATGAAACAAAACAAAAATATGTGTATTCAGCGAATAATGAGGGTATTCATATTATTCCTACAGAACAATTTACAAATGTCTTGAGACAATAAAGTATTAGACTAACCTAAAAATGATAGTCCAATAACAAGACATTCTAATCTTGAATGTTCCTCTTGACTTGGAGTGTACTCCAAGTTGTATAGTGATCGTTAGTCAAGTAAATATCACTTTTAGGAGGCGTAATCATGAGCACATCAAAAATAGCTTTGATCACTGGCGGAAACAAAGGTATTGGTCTGGAGACTGCTAGGCAATTGGGCAAACTAGGATTCACAATATTGCTCGGTTCAAGAGATGAAGCAAGAGGACAGGAAGCGACGGCTACCCTGACGGCTGAGAACATAAATGCAAAGGCAATTACCCTGGACATAACAGACTCAGATACAATACAATCCGCGGTAAAACAAATTGATGATCAGTATGGATCGCTTGACGTTCTGATTAATAACGCTGGCGTGTGCTTGGAAAGAGGTCTTCCTCCGAGTCAACTGGAATTAACTGTTCTAAGGAATACTTATGAGACAAATGTTTTCGGCAGTTTTTCTGTCACTAAGGCAATGCTCCCTTTGATTAAAAAATCGCCTGCTGGCAGAATTGTAAACCTTTCAAGTGGCTTGGCTTCCTTGACCGAGTATAATACCCCGGAATCGGATGCCGAAAAATACGGTGTAAATTTGCTTGCCTACATGAGTTCGAAAACGGCTGTCAATGCACTAACAGTCTTGTTTGCCAAAGAATTAAAAGATACGCCGATCAAGATAAATTCAGCTGATCCAGGGTACACAGCTACGGATTTGAATGGCCATACGGGTTATCGTACCGCCCAACAGGGCGCTTCCATTGTCGTGAAACTCGCCACCCTTCTGGGCGATGGTCCGAACGGCGGTTTCTTTGATGAGAACGGAGTAATACCGTGGTAATACGTCAGGAGGTACGGCAAAGTGATCGACATTCCCGAAACCGTAAGCTCAATTAAACAGGCGGCTGAATTCACGGGTCTGTCAGAAGATACGATCCGCTATTACGAGAAAATCGGATTACTTCCGTATGCCGACCGCAAAGCAAGCGGGCACAGAACGTACAGTAAACATCAATTGGAAGGCATGGTCTTTTTAACGAGACTCAAAGCAACCGGAATGACACTGGAAGAAATGAAGCGTTTCCGTAAGCTTTACGAAAGGGGTGAAGCCTCACTCCCTCAGAGAGTCTCCATTCTAATCGAACACAAGAATAGAATTCAGAACGAGATTGACAGATTACTGGAGACACAAAGGATTATTGATCACAAAATTGACAATTATAAAGAGGTCCTTGTAAATCCGGATTCAAACAAAAAATGGAAATCCCCATTTGCCGATTGAGAGCTTTCTTATTGAACTCTTCTGCCCTTTAATCAACGGGTGCCAGTCTAATCCTTTATTTTCTTTGGACAACAAAACCTTTTAAATCCTTATACAAGGAGCATTAATGAAAGTTCTAAAGTTGTTCCTCCCATAAAATTAAAAACCGGTGCGGGATTTCCGCACTGGTTCAATTTGTAAAAACTTTTATTGTTAATGGTTATTCCGAACAACTTTTTTGATCGGGTCACATGAATGAAAACTACTAGTTAGACAAGAATTAATTATTGCAGTTCCACACTTTTATTTTATATTACCAGAGACGTTAATGTATATTTCCGTCTACTCCACTGTCACACTCTTTGCCAAATTCCGCGGCTTATCAACATCATTCCCACGCGCCAAAGACGCGTAGTACGATAGCAGTTGCAGCGGAATAACCGACAACGCAGGAGAAAGAACATCCAACGTTTTGGGAATTACGAACGTGCTGTCTACTGACTTCAGCAGCTCATGCTCGCCTTCAACAGCGATCCCTAGCACATTCGCGCCGCGCGCTTTTACTTCTTTAATATTGCTGACCGTTTTCTCCAGCAACTCAAGCTGAGTACCCAGCGCAATCACAGGAACGCCATCCTCAATCAGTGCTAGCGTACCGTGCTTCAATTCACCTGCCGCATACGCTTCAGAGTGAATATAAGAGATTTCTTTCAGCTTCAGAGAACCTTCTAACGCTACCGCATAATCCAATCCTCTACCGATGAAGAAGAGGTTATCATGTTTAGCCATCTCTTCGGCTACAACTTTCAGATCTTCTGCTTGAGCAAGAATCTCTTCTACTTGTTCAGGCAACTGTTTCAAAGCTGAAATCATCTCAGCAATTTCCGTATCTGTTTGTGTACCAATTGTTTGTGCCAAATGAATGCCAAGTAAATAGAAAGCAATCAACTGGGACGTATAAGCTTTTGTCGATGCTACCGCAATCTCTGGTCCGGCCCATGTTGTAATAATATCGTCCGCTTCACGAGCGACAGAGCTTCCGACTACGTTAGTAATCGCAAGAACATGCGCACCACAACGCTTCGCTTCACGAAGTGCTGCTAGGGTATCTGCTGTTTCGCCAGATTGGCTAACAACGATCACTAGAGTATCCTTCGTGATAATTGGGGAACGATAACGATATTCAGATGCAACATCCGTTTCAACCGGAATACGCGCCAATTTCTCAATCACGTATTTCCCAACCATCCCTGCATGATACGCGGTCCCACAGGCCACAATATGCACACGGTTGATGTTGCGGATTGCTTCCGCTGTGATCGACAGCTCGTTTAACGTTACACTACGGCCATCCGTAGCAATACGGCTTCCCATTGTATCGCGATAAGCTTTAGGCTGATCGTAGATTTCTTTCAACATAAAATGATCGAATCCGGCTTTTTCCGCCGTAATAATGTCCCAATCGACATGAAACATTTCCCTGGAAATAAAATTCCCTTCCAAAGTCATTAATTCGACACCATCACGCGTCAAAAGCGCCATTTCGCCATCATTAAGAATAAACACATTACGCGTATACTCGAGAATAGCCGGGATATCAGAGCCAATGAAGTTCTCGCCTTCACCGATGCCAATAATCAAAGGGCTAGCCTGGCGAACTGCAACAAGACGATCCGGTTCATACTCCGTTAATACACCCAATGCGAATGCGCCTGTCATTTGCTTAACGGCTTTTTGAACGGCCTCGAGGATATTTCCTTCGTATAAGTCAGCGATAAGGTGCGAAATCACTTCTGTATCTGTTTCAGAGATAAACTCATGGCCTTTAGCCGTTAGCTCTTCTTTCAGAGTAATGTAATTTTCAATGATCCCGTTATGCACAACGGAGAACTTCAACGAATTGTCCGTATGAGGGTGTGAGTTCACATCTGACGGCTTGCCGTGCGTTGCCCAACGGGTATGTCCGATCCCAACGCTTCCGTTCAGAGGGGTTTCCTCCAGCTTGGATTCAAGATTCGCGATGCGGCCCTTTGCTTTCTTAATCTCCAGACCATTTGCTGTATATACGGCTACACCTGCAGAGTCATAGCCCCGATATTCGAGCTTTTTCAGCCCTTCCAGCAAAATTTCCTGAGAATTACGCTTTCCAATATAACCAACGATTCCGCACATAGTATAATACCTCCATAGTTTTATGAGCCTATTCAACAAGGCTATTTTTCAAAGATCCGAAAAACAATATATAAACGATAGCTATAAGTTCGCATGATAAAAAACGGACATTGGATACTTGTCAGCCCGGTCGCCCAAGCGTTTTTGCTCTCCAACTTAACGGCACTCCTAATGCCGGAAGGTCCCCGCCGAATGTTTCGAACACCTTCACCTCGTCAACTCACCTGCGTAGTAGTAGCTTACACTACATTCCCGTTCCGCCTGCGAGTTCTGGCGCTATTTGTAAATGAATAACCTCTTTCCTGCCTTTCCTTCTTGAGTAAATACATCATATTCATTTTTCAGTCATCGTGCAACTTATTTTTTCTATCAAAATCCCCCTATTCGCCCAGAAAAGCACACATTAATGCTAAAAAGCGCGAAAGGGGAACCTCAATAAACGTCAATTCGCAAAATTGTTAGACCAATTGCTCTTGGATAACCTTCGCAATATCATACACATAAGCCTCAACCTGCTCTTTATCCGGCCCTTCCGCCATGACGCGGATTAAAGATTCCGTTCCCGAAGGACGTACGAGAACCCGTCCGTTATCCCCAAGTTCAGCTTCCACCTTGCGAATAGCTTCTTCGACAACTGTATTATTCTTCAGCTTGCTCTTATCTGCTACACGAACATTCACGAGCAGCTGCGGGAATTTACGCATAATGCCTTTCAGTTCACTCAATTTATGCCCTGACGCGACTATTGTGTTCACCAACTGTAAGGCTGTTAAAATGCCATCTCCCGTTGAGATGTAATCAAGGAAAATAACATGCCCGGATTGCTCGCCGCCAAGGTTATAGCCACCTTTACGCATCTCTTCCATTACGTAGCGGTCGCCTACTGCCGTTTGCAGTGCTTTAAGACCCGCTTTTTCAATCCCTTTGAAAAAGCCGATATTCGCCATCACCGTCGTCACAATCGTGCCGTGGTTCAGCTTGCCTGCGCGGTTCAGCGCATCTCCTAGAATGCTTAAGATGAAGTCTCCGTCGACTTCCTCGCCTTTCTCATCAATCGCGATCAAGCGATCCGCGTCTCCGTCAAAAGCAAGACCAATGGCTGCGCCATGTTTCACCACTTCTTCGCGAAGCTTCTCAGGATGCGTGGAGCCGCAATTATCGTTAATATTGCGTCCGTTCGGCTCAGCGCCGATGGTGATGACTTCCGCTCCCAGCTCTCGGAAGATCGTAGGTGCCAGCTCATAGGCAGAACCATTCGCGCAATCAAGAACAACCTTGTATCCAGCGAAAGACTCGGATACAGTCTCTTTCAAGAACGCCAGGTAGGCAAGCTTCGCATCTGGGTTATCTGAAACCGTACCGATCTCGCCGCCAACGGGACGAGGTAATTCATCTACAGCTGCGTCAAGCAGCTGCTCAATCTCAAGCTCCGTCTCATCCAAAAGCTTGAAGCCGTCGCCCCCAAAAAACTTGATGCCATTATCCTCAACCGGATTATGGGAAGCGGAGATCATAACGCCTGCATCCGCTCCAAGCTTTTTCGTTAAATAAGCCACCGCTGGTGTACTAACAACACCAATGCGAATAACCTCAACACCAATAGACAGTAAGCCTGCTACGAGTGATGCTTCCAGCATCGGACCCGAAATGCGTGTATCTCTCCCGATCACGACTTTCGGATGCTTAGCCTGTCTTGTTAATACATACCCGCCGCAGCGGCCAACCTTGTACGCTAATTCTGGTGTAAGCTCGCCATTTGCGACGCCGCGCACACCATCAGTACCAAAATATTTCCCCATGTCTCTTTTCTCCTCTTGTCTCATCCCATTATGGATTTGTTGCTTTTGGTGGTGCTGTATTTGCTGCTGTATTTGCTGCTGCTTTCTCGCTGATTTCTACAGTTGCTTTCACTTCTTGCGGTGATCCAAGCTTCACATACGTTGGAAGGTTCAGAGTAACCTTCAGTTCATGCTTCCCTGGCGGTAAATTACTTACATCCAGAATAGCCTGAATGTCCTGCACCTTTAGTTGATCTATGATGGTAGGAGTACCTTCAACCGTTATGTTCAGCTGCGCCGTTTCCGGCGTCGTCACCTTCGTTACATAGTTTTCATTGGCACCGATTATGGTAATCGGGACATTCTCCAAAGCTCTGGTAATCGAAGGAACAATCTCTACCTTCACAGTAACTTTGGCAGGATCCAGTTGTGTTACTTTATTCCTCAAAGGAATGTCCAGTGAATATTCTTTTGTTTCCTTCAAATCTTGAATATTCAGCTGAGGACCCTGATAAAATTCCATCCGATCCACAACATCCTGTGTGCCATATACGGTAACTTTGTCTGGACTTTGCGTCACCATCGATATAGCAAAGCCTTTCGGCGGTTCACCGCTTATCTTTAATTGCAGAGGTATCGTAAGGAACGGACTTGTAATCGGAACCTCAACATCCACGACTGGCGGATTCATATTCACAGCGACTTCTTTGCCATCTTTATCAAAAGCTTGCAGCTTTACTTGCTTCGTTACGGCAGACTGAGCCTTATCAACGGAAACCTCGCCGCGCACATTCTCGATCTGCTCAAGCTTGCTCGTTTGCGCAGTAATATACACTTTGTTAGGCTTCACAATCGGTTGGCCGGCTTTCAGCCCTGCTGATGGCGTGCCTTTAACATTGATAACAACAGGCACTTCTTTCATCTGCAGTTCTTCAATGATGACGTGAACCGTTCTAGGGACAATTTGCACTTCAACATCAGAAGGGAAACCAACAGGTTTTAACGTAAGCTGATGATCTCCTTTGCCCACCTGGGTCAAATCCAGTTCGATCTGGTACGTGTTGCTGGTTGTGACCTTCTTCACGGAAGACTCCTTGCCACTAAGAAGAACCTGGACATTAGAAGGCGCCATTGACGAAATATGATAATGAGTTTCATCGTATTTCGTTGTTATCGCCACATTATTAATCGTTTCTTCCCGCTGTCTGAGGGGTGAGCTTTGAGATAGGTTCGTCTCCTCCATATGCACAACTACCCACAGCAAAATGCTAATTACAAGCGCAACGATGCGCACAACATTCGTATTACGTAACCATTTATCCATTCGAACGCCCCCTCCATTTCAAGAAAGGGTTCTTCTCATTTGTTTTCGCCTTCGGTTTAAGTTCTTCGAACAATTTCGCGATCAGGGATTCCTCTTTGATATCCCGCACAATATGCCCGTTCATCGTCAAAGAGATCTGGCCGGTCTCCTCCGATACAATGATACACATCGCATCTGAAACCTCGCTCATCCCAATAGCAGCACGATGCCGAGTGCCGAGCTCCTTGGAGATGAACGGATTTTCAGACAATGGTAAGTAGCAGCCCGCGGCCATCAATTGCCCTTGACGAATAATAACAGCTCCATCATGTAACGGCGTATTGGGAATAAAAATATTAATCAACAGCTCCGCGCTGATTTTGCTCTCTATGGCAATACCGGACTCCACGTAATCCGTCAAACCGGTTTCTTTCTCAAACACAATCAAGGCCCCTATCTTTCTTTTGGCCAAATAATTCGCAGCCCGTATGACTTCACTGATTCGCTTGTTTACGTCCTGATCTTCTTCGCTTGAGGAGCGGCTAAACAGCTTTCCACGGCCTAATTGCTCTAAGGCCCGTCTAAGCTCGGGTTGAAAAATAATAATAACGCCCAATACCCCAAACGTAAAGGTTTGATTCATCATCCACTGCAGCGTACTGAGTTTAAACCAAATACTAAATACCCATGTAATGACGACAACAAGAATACCCTTCATGAGCTGAATGGCCCTTGTCCCACGAACTAACAGGATCAATTTATAAATCACATAGCTAACGATCAGAATATCAACGATATCCTTAGCCGAGATGCTCGTGAGTAAGTCCATTTATTATTCTCCCCCAGGCGACTGAACACAGTGATCTCTCTATACCTAGAATCATAACATAATCCTAAGTATACTTCTATTTTTCTCTACTTATCTGAGTGTTTCCCAGTTGATTTGGTTCAATGTACCTAAAAAAAAACGCCCCCTTCGGCTCAAAGCCAACGGCAGACGTTTCAAGCTAATTCGAGAGCATCCCTACGAACTCGCCTAATTTATACCAAACCCAACCTATTGCTTCATTCACCTGTGTAACTTGACCCGAAATATGCGCGGTAGACGCCAAATTAAGTGTGCCATCGATAACAGTTAAATTACCTGTCACTTCGCCTTCCACCTTCAGTGTTCCCCGTTGTACAACGAGATCTCCTTGCACAGTATGACCCTGCGGAACAATAACCGTATCCCCTTGGATAATTACATCCTGGAGGTTGCTTCCTTTGACCATCAAATTCGTATCATCATTCCACATTGACATGAAGCTACCGAACATGACGGCGCCGAAAACGACAGCTACCGAACCAGCAGGATGCCTGCGAATGAAGTCCATCCAGCCACTTCTTTGCTTCATTGGAGGCAATCCGCTCATAATCTGTGCTGTTAGCGTATCAGAAGCTCTGAGTGGTGGCAGCATTCTAACTAGCGCATCTGTTTTCTCTAATTGTTTGAATAAAGCATGACAGGCCTGACAAGAAATCAGATGTTCTTTTAACAGCCGAGAATCCGATCCTTGCAAATCACCGTCTAGATATTCATGTATGAGCGGGAGGGCTTCTTTGCAGTTCATCGGGCAGCCACCCCTTTCTTAGACTTTTGCATGTTGTGATATACCATACGTTTCGAATTTAAATATGTTTCATCTTGGAACAGGATTTGTATTGGCATCTTGTTCCTCCTGTTCTAACCGTTTACGCAAGTACTCTCGCCCGCGATGTACACGTGTTTTGATCGTTGTTACAGGCATGCCAAGCACCTCAGAGATCTCTTGAAGGGACATATCCTGCAAATATCTTAAAATGACGATTGATTTATATTTTTCCGGTAATGCATCAATAGCTCTACGGATCTGTTCCTGCGTCTCAGACACAATAATTTGCTTCTCAGGCGTGTCTTCATGACTTGGCAGCATGGCATAATAATCATTGCCTTCTCCATCCGGCATTTCCGCATCTAAGGAATACGTATTCTTTCTTCGGCGCAGTTTATCGATACACAGATTCGTCCCAATTCGAAAAATCCAAGTTGAAAACTTCTGATTCTCATCATATCGGTGCAAATTGGTGTATACCCGCAAGAATGTTTCCTGCACCGCATCCTCGGCCTCTTGTTTGTTATTCAGCATACGGTAAGCCAAGTGAAAGATCTTATCCTTATAGAGCTCTACAAGCTCCGCAAAAGCATTTCGATCCCCATTTCTGGCTAGTTTAGCCAGACGTGCTTCAACAAAATTCAATTCGATTTCCTCCGGCTTCTTAGGCAATTCGATTCTTTTCTAATACATACGCAAAAATTACGTTTTGTTTTCAGAAATTAGGATTCCAACCAAAATTAAACCCATCCCTACCCATTGTAACCCATTTACCGGCTCCGCAATAATTAAATACGCAGCGACGATCGCCGCAGGAAGTTCCACCGAACCTAACATAGCCGCAAGTGTGCTGCCAATTCGGGGAATACCAATGTTAAAAGATACCGTAGGCACAACCTGCCCTAGAAAGCCCAAAAGGAGACCCCAGAGCAGCAGTTCACTTCCATTCTCTTGCACAAATACCGTAGGGGGATACAACACATACATGACTGGAATCGCCGCGGTAAGCATGATGGCTGAGTTCATTAGAGGCGGAAGAGGACTAACTACCTGACCTGTGAAAAAGAGGAAGGTGCTATACGTTAAAGCAGATAATAGTCCGTATAAAATCCCGAAGTAACTGAGCTGCTCCCAGCTCGTATCTAGTATATTCACTGCAAGAACAGTCCCTGCAAGAATGAACATGACCGCAATACCTTCTGACTTTGATGGCAGTCTGCGTTTGCGTATGCAATCCATTCCTATCGTCATCCATGTAAACTGAAATAACAAAATAATCGATAAAGAAGCATTCAATTCCTGCAAGGCAATATTGTAAAAAACAGTCGTTAAGGCCAATCCAAAAATACCAATCAAACCTAGCTTTATCCAAGGACCTTTAAAAGGATTAACCCAAGATTTTTTATGAAAAAGAATCAATAGCCACACGAGCAATGTTCCCATCGTCATTTGTGCAGGGGTAATTTGCCCATCAGTAAATCCTTGATCATAAGCCATCTTGATATAAGAGGAAAGCAAGCCATAACTTGAAGCACCTATAAGGACAAGAATAATCGCTAACCATCGCCCCATGCAGCCAATAACCCTCCGTCCATCTATGGGCACCTTGTATAGGACAGGAAAAGTCGAGCTGCGCTCGATATTCGAGGCCCCCGACTTTATCATCCTGTCTATACGCTTATGCTCTGTATGATCAGCCTGTATTTCTCAGCCCAGCTGCTATGCCGTTAATAGTAAGCAGCACTTCACGCAGCAGAATCGCATCATCTTCATTGTTTTCACGCAGTGCACGAAGCTCTGTAAGCAGTTCAACCTGCATATAGCTTAGCGGATCAACGTAAGGGTTACGGAGACGGATTGACTCTTGAATCACAGGCACATTATCCAAAATCTCTTGCTGCCCTGTAATCTGCAAAATAATCGAAGAAGTTAATTCATATTCTTCCCTAATCAGGTTGAAAATACGCTCTGCAATCGCCGATTCCTTCACTAAATTCCCGTATTCTTTAGCAATTTGCAAATCCGCTTTGGCTAGCGCCATTTGCAGATTATCAATCATCGTACGGAAGAATGACCAATCTTCATACATTTCTTTTAAAGTCTCTAGGTTCGCTGCATTCCCTTGATAAAAGCTTTGCAGACCCGTGCCTGCCGCATACCAAGCAGGAAGCAAATAACGAGTTTGCGTCCAGGAGAATACCCACGGAATCGCGCGCAAATCTTCGAATCTGTCGCTATTTTTACGCTTGGATGGACGTGAACCGATATTCAGCTCGCCAATCTCAGGAAGCGGTGTGGATTCTTTGAAGAACGTTAAGAAGTCATCGTCCCGGAAAATAAGATCTTGATACTTCGTCTGTGCCTCCTCCGAAATACCGCGCATAATAGTCTCCCACTTGTCTTCTTGTGAAAGTCTTTGTGGGGCGCGCGATAATTTGGACGCTGTAATCAAAGCGAAAGTCGCCTGCTCTAAGCTGCGGTATGCAATCCCTTGCAAGGAATAGCGGGAGGACAATACTTCCCCTTGCTCCGTGATTTTAATGCCGCCGCCTAGCGTTTCTACCGGCTGTGCAAGGATACTGCGGTTTAGCGGCATTCCGCCACGCCCCAGCGCGCCACCACGGCCATGGAAGAACTTCAGCTTCACGCCGAACTTTTTTGCTGCTTCTGTGATGTCCTGAAGCGCCATACGAAGCTCCCAGTTTGCTGTAATTACTCCGCCGTCTTTATTGCTATCCGAGTAACCAAGCATGATTTCGTGAAGCTGCGTTTCCGGATCAAGGCTATCACGGTAAGCAGGAATAGCTAACAACGTGCTCATAATGCCTGGTGCCGCATGCAAATCGTCGATTGTTTCAAAAAGAGGTACCGACTGCAGCGTGCTTGTAACGCTGCCGTCGCTCTCTTTGCGATATAAGCCTGCTTCCTTCGCAAACACAACAACCTCCAAAAGATCACTAGCTCCCTGTGTCATACTGATTAGGTAGCTATTGATACAATTGCGCCCGAACTCCTTCTGCGCTTTGCCTACCGTACGGTAAACATCTAAGCACTCCTTCGTACCTTCGGAGTAATCCAAATACGTTGAAGTGATTGGTCTTGGATCATTCAAAACATCAGTAAGTAGCGAGATTTTCTCCTCTTCAGAGAGCTTGCTGTAGTCACTCGTAATGCCCATCTTCGCCAAAATCTCAGTCATGGCAGATTCATGCTCTTTACTGTGCTGTCTAATATCAAGAGCAGCTAAGTGGAAGCCGAACAACTCAACTTGACGGATCAGCTTTTTAATATATTTGTCTGCAACGTAATCAGCAAAATGTGATCTCAAGCTAGCATCAATAATTTGCAAATCACTAATGAATTCGTCAGGGCTGTTATATTTCTGGCTTGTTGGCACATTAGGATTGCCCGTGTTGTGAACTTTTACGATCATATACGTTGTTTTGATACGGTATGGCTCTTTCTCATTGCGCCATACATCTTGCACATTACCAAGCGCTTCGCGGTCACACTGAATCGACTCGAGTAAAGCTTCGCTAACCGCCACAATATTCCGGCTGAAGCTCATATGTTCTAGTGTTTCATTCAGAACTTCTTCATACTTTTGCAAAGCCAGCTGACGGTGCAATCCTAGCGTTTCCCAGGTTACATTCGCTCTCACAGAAGGGTTACCATCACGGTCTCCACCAATCCATGAACCGAACTTCAAGAAAGATGGCACGTGCCATGTATCCTGCGGGTAATATTTATTTAAGCAGCGCTCAAGCTCGTGATAGATCTCCGGCAGTACATCGAACAAAGTTTCGTCAAAATAGTACAAACCATTACGAACCTCATCGATTACCGTCGGTTTGCGGTCACGCAGCTCGTCCGTTTGCCAAAGATTCAGAACTTCCCCTAGCAGCTTCTCACGCAGCTGTTCACGCTCACGAGAAGTTAGCATCGGATTATCTAGCTTCATCATATCATCCGAAATTCGCAGATTGATATCAAGTACTGCTCTGCGCATAGCTTCCGTTGGATGTGCAGTCATTACAAGCTCTAAGGAAATAGCTTTAAGAATTTCTTGTACTTCTTCAAAAGGGATCTGAGTGTTTCTTAGTTCCTGTACAATGCTCTCTATGGAACCAGGCTGCACGGATTCACCGGAGGAGCGCTCGTAATCTCTTTTACGACGAATCCGATGATTCTGTTCAGCAATATTAACAAGCTGGAAGTAAATAGCGAAGGCTCTGATCACTTGATGACGAATTTCCGGATCAAGCGAAGAAATTGTTTCTTTGAATTCATCATAGATTTCAATGACATAGTGTGCTCTTAAAGACTTACTCATCTCACGAATTTTCTCGACAACCTCAAGGAGATCATTACCGCCCTGATGTACCAGAACTTCACCTAGTATGTGCCCCAAGAAGCGTACGTCCCTGCGAAGCAGATTATTCGTCCCTTGCTTTTGTAGGCCGATTACATTCTCTAACATAACTCTCCACCTCATCTATTCACTATGTTGCATTAATGCTTCTCTCTATAAAAGCTTAACGTTATAAAAACTCATTTCAGAATATTTTACCACAATCCGCTCTTTGCATATAGTAGTAAAATAAAAAAAGACCCTAATAGGTCGTGGTAATTAATGTATGTATAAAACCGAAAAACTTGCCCTCCCTCTCAACGTAAAGGAAAAAGGTTAGCGTGGATTCTCTTCCCTTCCCGTAACAAAGAAAAAGCCACCCGAAGGTGACTCTTTCTTTGTGTGAAGCGGGTGATGGGAATCGAACCCACGCTACCAGCTTGGAAGGCTGAAGTTCTACCATTGAACTACACCCGCGCGTATATCGGGATGACACGATTTGAACATGCGACCCCCTGCTCCCAAAGCAGGTGCTCTACCAAGCTGAGCTACATCCCGATACGGTATAACTAATAAAAGATGGCGCGCCCTGAGAGATTCGAACTCCCGACCTTTTGATTCGTAGTCAAATACTCTATCCAGCTGAGCTAAGGGCGCTTAAAAAATGGAGCGGAAGACGGGGATCGAACCCGCGACCCTCGCCTTGGCAAGGCGATGCTCTACCGCTGAGCCACTTCCGCAGGGTACCTCAAGAGTATAAATACTACTGAGGATTTAATGCGCGTAGAGGGACTTGAACCCCCACGGTCACCCGCTAGATCCTAAGTCTAGTGCGTCTGCCAATTCCGCCATACGCGCATGTTGTAAATAAGGCAAATGGTGAGTCATGTAGGATTCGAACCTACGACACCCTGATTAAAAGTCAGGTGCTCTACCAACTGAGCTAATGACTCATGAAATAAACTGGGGATCAAGGATTTGAACCTTGGCATGACGGAGTCAAAGTCCGTTGCCTTACCGCTTGGCTAATCCCCAATAATAACATGCCGTCGAGAGGACTTGAACCCCCAACCTACTGATTACAAGTCAGTTGCTCTACCAGTTGAGCTACAACGGCTTATGCAGTTAATGGTGGAGGCTGACGGGATCGAACCGCCGACCCTCTGCTTGTAAGGCAGATGCTCTCCCAGCTGAGCTAAGCCTCCATGGGATATACGTAATGGTGACCCGTAGGGGACTCGAACCCCTGTTACCTCCGTGAAAGGGAGGTGTCTTAACCACTTGACCAACGGGCCTTACAAAAACTTACTGGAGCTTCCAACCGGAATCGAACCGGTGACCTCATCCTTACCATGGATGCACTCTACCGACTGAGCTATGGAAGCAATGGCTCCCCGAACAGGACTCGAACCTGTGACAACTCGATTAACAGTCGAGTGCTCTACCAACTGAGCTATCAGGGAATACTGCTTGGCAACGTTCTACTCTCCCAGAACCCTGCGGTTCAAGTACCATCGACGCTGGAGGGCTTAACGGTCGTGTTCGAGATGGGAACGCGTGGGTCCCCTCCGCCATCATCACCAAACAGTCAAAGCGTGGTTTGCGCCTTGAAAACTAGATACGAAACGTGCGTAAAGTAAGGTTTACTTAGGTTTTTGCCCTTAGGGGTTAAATCCTTTGGGCCCCGTTAAAGTACTTGAGTCCACTTCGGAGCTCTTCATCACTTTAATGGGATTAGGTTAAGCCCTCGACCGATTAGTATTCGTCAGCTGCATGCATTGCTGCACTTCCACCTCGAACCTATCAACCTCGTCGTCTACAAGGGGTCTTACATACTGGGAAAT
>NZ_JCAUAU010000016.1:0-145628 GCF_059692135.1 Paenibacillus sp. J22R160
CCAAGGTTTGTTGTTGCCGAATCATCAGCTCTCACCCGCTTTTCATGATACCTTACTAATTCGGCAAAAAAGGTACAGCCTCCTTCATTTCTGAAGGTCTGTACCTTTTTTGTAAGTGGACTTTTTCAGTGCCCTCGCTTGAAAGCCGGAGGAATCTTCGAATTAATTCGTATACGAATAGCTAGGATAACAGCCTAATATGCGGACCTGACACCCAATCGCTTCAATCTCTTGAATCGCTGACGGGAGCAGAACGGAGTCCAAAGAGCCCGCAATATCAATATAAAAATAATAAGTACCCAATTTCTTCTTCGTTGGCTTGGACTCAATTTTGGAAAGATTGATTCTCCGCCATGCGAAAGCCGAGAGCACCTGGTGAAGAGCGCCTGGGAAATCTTCCGGCAGCGTGACCAGTATCGTCGTCTTCATGTCTTCCGAAGGTTTCAGTTCGGAAGCTTCCTTGCCGACCAGCAAGAAGCGCGTCATGTTGTCTTTGTGATCCTGAATTTCTTTTTGCAGCATAGGCACACCATAATTCGTAGAAGCAATGGCTGTTCCAATGGCAGCCACCGACGGGTCCTGCAGAGAAGAAACAATGCGTACACCTTCTGCTGTAGAACTGACTTGTTCAAACTCTGCACCGCTTAAATACCGCCTCATAAAACGGCTGCACTGTGCAGGTACGACGTGATGAGACAGTACCTTGCGAATATATCCGAAAGGGTTGGAATCATCCATCTGGCCCTCAGTACTCGCGTATCCGATGAGGTTCATATCAATGGGGAACACCCATTCCGCCCGAATCGGAAGATCCACTTCATGAACGAGCCAGTCCACATGTAGATGAACAGAGCCTTCGAGTGTATTTTCGATAGGGATAACGCCAAGATCCGTTTCACCGGACGAAGTCGCGTTGAATACTTCAGAAATTAATTTATAAGAAACGTACGTGAAGTCGTCTTCGCCCAAAAAATGGCGGGTAGCCTCTTCCGAAAAGGTGCTGGGTCCAAGAATCGCAACTCGCTTCATGCAAGAACCTCCTTTTCGACGAAAGACTGGAGATCCCCGTCACTTTCCTGCAGCGAAGTCGTTGTTACCCCTTCACGGCTTGGCTTTAACCACAACGTCTGGGCGTCGATGCCTTCCTTAGCCAGCGTCTCTTTCAAAAAGCCTTCCAGCTCCGTCTTGCGGCCGCTTCGCTGATCCACTAGCGCAAGCATGGTCGGCCCCGCTCCGCTAAGCGCAACCCCAAGCGCGCCGTGATTCTCGGCTTGCTCAAGCAGCGTCTTCATGCCGGGAATGAGCGCCGCGCGGTAGGGCTGATGCAGCGCGTCCTTCATGGCATGACGAATCATCCCCAGGTTGCCTGTGATTAGCGCGGCAACTAGCAGAGATGAATGGCTGAGGTTGAACACCGCATCCTTCATCGGTACCACCTTCGGCATGACGCCTCTCGCCTTCTCTGTAGCAAGCTGGAAGGCTGGGATCGCCACCAGCACCTCCAAATTCGGGTCCGGCTCGATCCGAATGGATTCTGCCTTCTCTCCGTCCCAGAACGCCACCACAATGCCGCCAAAAAGGCTTGCCCCTACATTGTCAGGGTGCTTCTCAAGGCGGCTTGCGATTTGGAACAGCTCATATTCTGTGAGCTTATTACCAATCAGGGCATTCGCGCCAGCCAGGGCGCCAACAATCGCTGACGCGCTGCTGCCCAGTCCGCGAGTTAGCGGAATATCGCTGTACATCGAGATGTACAGCTCTGGGTGGGAAACGCCTGCTTCTTGAAATACCATTTGCGCGACTTTATAAATGAGGTTCGTCTTGTCCGTTGGAATCCCGTGCATTTGATCACCGATCAAATCAATCGTTGTTTGCTCCGAGATGGCCATATCAATCCAGGCATATAAATTCAAGGCCATCCCCAGTGAGTCAAAGCCAGGACCTAAGTTTGCCGTACTTGCCGGCACTTTCACTCTTACCTTTTGCACTGCCTTATAACTCATTTCGAAATTGCGCCTCTTTTCAATAGATTAGCCTTCAACGCGGTAGACGCTTTTGATGGCGTGAATAACGTCCATGGATTCAAACTGTTTCAGCACATTTTTCATGCTGGCTTGGTTGGCGTCATGCGTAATGATGATAATTTCAGCTTTGGGATTGTGCTTATTGGGATGTTGGAAAACGGATTCCAAGCTAACTTCATGCTCAGCAAAAATTTGCGTAATTTGTGCAAGTACACCCGCTTTATCTTCAACGTGCAAAAGAATGAAGTTTTTGCAAGCAATTTGCTCATCCGTTTTCAGCTTCTTCTCCTTATAAGGAGCAAGTACCCTGCGTCCATTCACACCAAGCTTTAAGTTCCGCCCAACGGCAACCAAATCGGCTACAACAGATGTTGCAGTAGGCAGCTCGCCTGCGCCAGCCCCGTAGAACATCGTCTCGCCAACCGCTTCGCCTGTCACGTACACAGCATTGAACACGCCGTTAACGGAAGCAAGCGGATGGGAGCTCTTCACCATCGTAGGTTGAACGCTCACTGAGATATGCCCATCATGATTTTCAGCGATACCAAGCAATTTCACTTCATACCCTAATTTCTTCCCGTACTGAATGTCCTCTTTCGTTACTGAAGATATTCCTTTCGCTTCAACATCGCTTAGGGCAACATTGGCATGGAAGCCAAGCGTGGAAAGAATCGTCATTTTGCGAGCAGCGTCAAGACCTTCAACGTCGGAAGTCGGATCAGATTCTGCATAACCAAGCGCCTGAGCTTCTTTCAGAACGTCAGCATACGCAGCGCCTTCTTGGCTCATTTTGGTCAAAATATAGTTCGTTGTTCCGTTAACAATCCCCATGATCTTCGTAATACGGTCAGAAGAGAAGCCCTCTACGAGTGCACGAATGATCGGAATACCGCCGGCAACGCTTGCTTCATAGAAAACGTCGCAGCCGTGCTCAGCTGCTTTCGCCAAAATTTCAGCACCGTGCATAGCCATGAGATCCTTATTCGCCGTAACAATGTGTTTCCCATTGCCCAGAGCCGTTAGAATATGATCTTTCGTACCGGAAACGCCACCCATTACTTCAACAACAACATCAATGTCACTATCGCTGATTACATCCCAAACGTTCTCGGTCAGCTTGTCTGCGTCCACGGAAATGTTGCGAAGCTTTGATTTATCTTGTACCAAAATTTTGGAAATTTCGATCACAGAGCCCGTTTGACGCTGTAAATCCTCTTGATGTCCTTCAATAATACGTACGACACCTGTTCCTACTGTGCCTAGTCCAAGTAACCCAACCTTGATCGGTTTCATTTCTTTCGTCCTCCCGATGAATAGTATTATTCTATCTTAACTGCCCTGACCGATAATCATGGCACGCTTAACTCCTTCTTGCGATTGAAGCCGGTCCAAAATTTGACGAATCTCTTCCCCCATCGTTGAGGTTTCAACCGAAATGACGACGTTCGCCATCCCTTGCAGTGGAATCGTCTGGTGAATCGTAAGTACATTACCTTCCAAGTTAGCGATAAGCGCTAGAACACGGGACAAAATTCCTGACCGATGCTCCAAATCCATCGAAATCGTTACGATGCGCTCTCTTTCCAGCTTACTTAACGAATGAATACCATCCTTGTACTTATAAAAAGCGCTTCGGCTAAGCCCAACCTGTTCAACAGCATCATGAATGGTCTTCACTTCACCCCGAGCCAGCAGCTCTTTGGCCTGTATCGTCTTCAGTACACCTTCTGGCAAAATATCTTCCCGGACTAAGTAGTACCTCTCAGGACCGGTGTGCTTGATCGTCTGCATAAACTCTTTGCTTTCCGGCACGAACTTACCGTCCTCTCTAGAAAGACTATTGTTTACCTATAGAGGACATTATATCGAATTAAGGAGACTGAAGCAATAGGCAAATTACTCTTAAACTAGCTTCTTTGCAGGAGCTAGTTTACTTGTGCTAAGCTGAGTGTACAAGAAAAAGAAAGGGATCGCCACCATGATTACATTGCGTATGATGTCTACCGTCCTCCTATGGAACAGCCAGAATGAACTACTAATGATGAAACGCTCTTTAACGCGCACACTGTCCCCAGGACTGTGGGCAGCTATCGGGGGCCATTTGGAGCCAGATGAACTGAATAACCCGCGTGCCGCCTGTTTACGTGAAATATGGGAGGAGACTGGCATCGAACATGATGAAATCCAAGGGCTGCGCTTGCAGTATATTTTACTGCGTTTAAATGGACAAGAAGTGCGGCAGCAATTTTTCTACGTCGGCTCCACCGACGTGAATCCCCGCATCACCACCCCTGAAGGTGAACTGCATTGGGTTCCTAAAGATCTTGTTCTAGAGCGTCCTCTTCCGTTTATTTTCCGCAGTTTGCTCGAGCATTATTTAGTAACTGGACCTACCACAACCCCCTGGATCGGCTCTGCTGGCGTTAATGAACAAAGTAACTTACCCACCATTCATTGGCATCCATTCGTTGATCCTATGGAAGTATAAAAAAAGCAGACTTCGATTTCTCGAAGTCTGCTTTTTGAACTTTAAAGGGCACTTCCGCCATACAAGAAGCGATACTCCCAGTGACGATTTTCAAAGGAATCTATGCGAACTCCGCCGCTTTCCTTTGAATACGTTGATAAAATCTGTCCATTGCCTAAGTATATGGCCACGTGTGAGATCGTTTGATTCGATTTATTGATACCGCTGTAATTCGACTCGCTTGTCCCTTTGTAAGCCATGAAAAACATGAGATCACCAGGTTTCAAATCATGCCAATCGGTTTTGGCGTTACCAAGTGATTTCACATAACTCCCTTGCCCTCTGGAGTCGCCCGGCAGCCTTAAGCCAATACCATCCAAGAAAGCCTGTCGAACGAAGTCTGAGCAGTCAAACGTATTGGTATTATCACGACTAGAGCCGTATTCATAAGGCGTTCCTAAATATTTTTTACCAGCAGCAATCACTTTTTGCGCTTTTTCACTAACCGATCCGCCGCTTGTACCACCGTTATTGTTCGAATCTCCTGGCGGCGGTGTAACGCCTGAAGTTTTTATGTATTTGGTAGATGTGCTTATATAACCTTCCTGACCATCGGATGCTCTTACTTTGTACCAATAACTGTTCACTTTAGACAAGATGGTCACTTTCTCGCCTGCCTTCAAGTAACGAATACGTGCAGCATCCGTACTTGCACCTTGGCGTAAACTGACGGAGCTTACGATTTGTCCGGTTGTCGTTGACCCGCTGTTAGAGCCACCGTTATTGTTGGAACCATCTGGCGTTGTCACGCCTGAAGTTTTTATGTATTTGGAATCGGTGCTTATATAACCTTCCCGACCATCGGATGCTCTTACTTTATACCACCAATTGTTCACTTTGGACAAGATGGTCACTTTCTCGCCTGGTTTTAAGTAACGAATACGTGCGGCATCCACATCTGCACCTTGACGTAAACTGACGGAACTTATAATTTGCCCGGTTGAAGTAGCAGCCGAAGCCTCTTTGGGTAATGGGACAGTAACTGCGCCAAACATAAGTGCTGGAATCAGCGCTAGGGTGAGTATTTGTTTTTTCATGCTGTATGCCTCCTTAGCGTTCTGCTTTTCACGTTGTACACCGACTTTCGTGATCTTGCTTATGCCAGGTTATCCGACACCGAAAGACGCTGCCTGTCATATCATTTCGCATGGGGAGGCTTGTTTCAGAGGGTACCAACAAAAAAAGACCATCTTTGCCGGATTAACAGCATACAGAGTGGTCTTTCTAGCCAATTTTTGCAGAGGAATCATTGTTCGGATAATCTTGTAACGTGAAACGATGACTCTGGTCCACCCATTTTTGCATCACCTTCTGAGCCTCTCTCCTTTGCAGTAAAGACTCCGCTAATTGAAAGCCTTCCTCATAGCTTCCAACCTTATCGAACCATGTCAATCGCAGTCCTGCGTTAAAAATAACATGATCACGCTCCCGCTTCAGCTCCTCAGAATTCTCACCGCCAATAATACGGCGCAGCGACGAGAGCTGTTCAGCCTTATCCATGGGCTGCAGGGGCCCGCTCAGAAAGCCGAATTTCTGCGGTTCTACCATTCGCGACTCGTCTCCCCAAGGGGTAACAATGCGGATTGTGCTGTTTTGATAAATCGGCAAATCCTCGGAGCCTTCGATACCGTTCACAAGATATATACTTTGTACGCCGGATCTCATAGAAATCGGAATGAGCGACTCCATCGTTTTCCGCTGATTGACGCCAATAATCATATTCATGGACTGTACAGGATTCATCACTTTCTCAATCATATCAATAACCGTACGCAGCCCTATCTGCTCTCGAACCTGTTTCAGCTTTCCGAGCGGTGGACAGAGTTGATCGGTGTGCAGGAATCCAATGTGCAAGTGAAACAGCATGGTCTCCCATGCTTTTGCTGATAAATCCATGGCAACGCCGAAGCTTTCCAGAATTTCTTGCATAGCTGTTCCCTGTCTTGAAGGGATAGAATCTCCTCCGTGCAGCACTTGAGAGAAACCTACCGAGGCGAGCAAGAGACTAACTGGTAGCGTAATAGGAAAAAATTGACGGCCTTCCGTAGGGCCTGCACAATTGAGTGAATCCGCAAACGGATGATAATTCAAGGAATAACTGCGGAAAACGTCAATAAATGCTCTCATCTCTTCATCTGCTTCACCTTTCATGCAAAGCGCCATCAAGAAAGCTGCACATTGCGCGTCTGTAGAGTCCCCATTGGCCATCTCATGCGCTGCTTCTAAAGCTTCTTCGTATGTTAGATCACGCGTGGTCCCCTGCTGACCCGAGCCTATGGCTTGAATCCATCGTTTCATCGTTCATCCTCCTTCCTTAATGAGCTTCAGCCTTCAATTTATGTTATATTTAATAACATGTTAAGTATTTGTATAAGGAAATCGTAATACTTTCCATTTTATATGTCAAGTATTGTGACATTAATCAGGACTTTCATAACGTAAATGGTAGTTACTTCCTATATCAAAAGCCACATTGACATCAAAACTAACCCGACTTTCGTGAGGATGTCTTAGAAACAACAAAAAACACCCATCCCAAAGGATGAGTGTTTCTATTAGCTCTTTTCATCAAACTCAAAATCGAAATCACCAATCTGAATCGTCTGTCCATGCACAGCACCACGGCTGCGCAAATCTTGATCGATCCCCATGTTCCGCAAAATGCGAGCAAAACGCGCAACGCCATCCTGCGTGCTGAAGTTCGTACGTTTGATCAACTTCTCAATCGAAGGACTTTCGATCACGAAGACATCGTTTACGCGACGAATCGTGTAATCGTTCTCCTCTTGCTTCTCGAAGCGATACACTTTACGTTCTTCTTTCTCTGCTACGCCTTCCACTTCAGGTGCTTGTGGAATGCTTTCTACGATGTCAGAAATCTTATAGAGAAGCTCTTGCACACCGCCGCGGGTTAAAGCCGAGATTGGATACACCTCGAGCTCTCTGCCGTCAGCAGCAAGCTGCTCCTTGAACAAGGCAAGATTATCCTCGGACTCCGGCATGTCCATTTTATTAGCAACAACGATTTGCGGGCGCTGTTCCAATTTAGCGTTATATAACTTTATTTCCTCATTGATCATTAGGAAATCTTGATAAGGATCGCGTCCATCTGCTGCGGACATATCCACGACATGCACGATAACTCGCGTCCGTTCAACGTGACGTAGGAACTCATGACCAAGACCCACGCCTTCGTGTGCGCCTTCGATCAAACCAGGAAGGTCCGCCATGACGAAGCTGCGTCCGTCACCAACATCGACAACCCCAAGGTTCGGGGTAAGGGTTGTAAAATGGTACGCTGCAATTTTGGGCTTTGCCGCCGAAACAACGGATAGCAGCGTAGATTTCCCTACGCTAGGGAAGCCGACCAAGCCGACGTCGGCCATCACTTTCATCTCCAGCACAACCCAGCGCTCTATACCTTCCTCGCCGTTCTCGGCAATCTCAGGCGCTGTAATGCGCTGTGTGACGAAACGAGTGTTGCCCCGACCGCCGCGTCCGCCTTTGGCAACAACGACTTCCTGGCCATGACGCGTCAAGTCCGCGATGATTTCTTGCGTATCATCGTCGATAACGGTCGTACCCGGCGGGATGCGGACGATCATGTCCTCCGCGTTAGCGCCGTGCATGGACTTATTACGTCCTTTTTCGCCGCGATCAGCCTTAAAATGCTTCTGATAGCGGAAATCCATTAGTGTACGGAGACCCTCGTCGACACGAAATACCACATCGCCGCCATTGCCTCCATCACCACCGGCGGGACCGCCTTCCGGTACATATTTCTCACGCCGGAACGCGACTAAACCATCGCCGCCGTCGCCGCCTTTTACAAAAACCTTCGCTTTATCTACAAACATTTCTACACCTCAACTAAGATGAGACTTTGGTCTTTAAAGTCCAAGATCCCTCTATTATGTAAGAAACGGCAGTCGTACTGTAATAACCGCTTCTTCCTCTTGCCAATCGCTATTCTCTAGTGAAAATGAATGTGTATGGGAGCGCAGCATTTCCTTCACTGCATGTTCAAGCTGGTCCTTCTGATAGGGACCTTGATATACGAAATCAAGCAGTAAGCCATCTTCTTGAAGCTCGAATTCCAAGCTTAGTTTGCCGCTCTCATCGTCACCTGTTGCCGCATGCGCTTGCACGCATTCAACCGTTTGCCTTACTAATCTTTCAATCAGTCCGCCTCGCACAGGAACCTGTCCCAAATTGATCTCTTCGTCTAAGGCAACTTCGAGCTCTAAGGACTTTGACTGCACTCGGAACAACAGCAAGTAAGCAATTAAAGAGGGGATACCCAGCTTGGAGAGATTGCTTTCCTGCTGCATAGTCATTTTTATTTTTTCCATATAAGGCTGTAAATTATCAAACTTCTTCAGCTGAATATAACCAAATAAAATCTGGGTATCGTTCATCCAATCATGACGCAATCTGTTGATGACTTGTATCAAACTTTTCTGAGCAAGCTCTTCTTGCTCCCGAAGCTCTTGGTTCCGTTTCTCTTGAACGCTGCTTTCCTGCAATTTAAAAGCTGTGTAACCGCAAATGACGATGATTAGGAGTAATGCCACCCTGACAATCCAAGGCTCAACAAATAACATTCCCGTTAACCCAATGAGCACAAGTGCCAATAAATAAACCTGTGCGCTGCTCACTCGTTTCATTCCTCGTCCGCTCCGTTCTCCCCGCTTTGTAACCGTTTATCCAGTATAGCATGGCCATCTTGCAAACGTCACCAAACAAATGAGAAAACCTCTGCCCTTGGCCATCCACAATGAGTGACCACGTTTAGAGGTTTGCTTCATATTAGGAAAAAATCCCTGACGGGCTTATCGCTCGCCAGGGATTCTCATTACGCTTCTAGAGCTGCAGCCACAGGAGCTACATCAACTGGGTATACACTCACTTTTTTGCGATCGCGGCCAAAACGCTCGAATTTCACTACGCCTTGAACTAAAGCGAAAAGTGTGTCATCCGAACCAATACCTACGTTCGTTCCTGGGTGAATTTTCGTACCGCGTTGGCGATAGAGAATGCTTCCTGCAGTAACGGTTTGACCGTCTGCACGTTTAGCGCCAAGACGCTTAGAGTGGGAGTCACGTCCGTTCTTCGTGGAACCTACACCCTTCTTGGAAGCGAAAAACTGGAGATCCAATTTCAACATGATGTTATCCTCCTTTGTTATAGATTGTTTCAATCGTTATATAGTCACCGTAATTGTCTGCAATGGTTTGTAGCATGACGACCATCGATTCCAGAATCACTTGGATTTGGTTCCATTTCTCCGATGCAGTCCGAGCGCTATCTGGTATCGTAATATCCATAAAGCCCCGTTCCATCTCGTGAATAGGAATCACACCTGTTAAGGATTCAATCGAATTATATGTACCGAACGTAACCGCCGATACTGCAGCACAGACTAAGTCTTTGCCTGGTACGTCAAATTCAGCATGGCCTTCCACTACAAAAGATACAATTTGAGGTGAATCCGGTACTAGACGCTTTATGGTCACGTAGATCATAAGCTCGCCTCTTACGCTTGGATTTTCTCAACTACAACTCTTGTGTATGGTTGACGATGACCTTGCTTTTTGTGGTAGTTCTTTTTCGGTTTGTACTTATACACGATAACTTTCGCGCCTTTGCCGTGTTTCTCCACTTTCGCGGAAACTGCAGCACCAGATACCAATGGAGCACCTACAACTACGCCGCTCTCGTTGGATACCATAAGCACACGATCAAAAGAAACAACTTCACCTTCAGCTGCGTTCAATTTCTCGATGTAAAGAACATCGCCCTCTTGAACTTTGTACTGTTTACCACCTGTTTCAATAACTGCGTACATTTTCATGACCTCCTCATGTCTCAGACTCGCCTTGTCCAGGTGACGGCCTGGATGAAAATCCAAACACCGTACTTCAACCCGTTTCGCGCGGTTACAGCATGCCTAAACAACACACTCCGATTATTATATCACAGAAACATTTTGATATGCAATATTTTATTTGCGTTTTCGGGTCATTTCCAGCAAGCCTAGCTTCGTCCATCCAACGATTATCGTTTTGGAACGATCCTTTCGCACAGCCTGCGTAATATTCTCCATAACCGCCGCACGGTTTACTTCTGAAACCATATCAATAAAATCAACAATAATAATGCCTCTAATATTCCGAAGACGCAGAAGCCTTGGAATCTCACTTGCGGCTTCACGATTAATATCGGTGACTGTCTGCTCTAAATTAATGGATCCGGTATATCTGCCTGTGTTTACATCAATAACGGTCAGCGCTTCGGTCTGATCAATGATTAGGTATCCGCCGCTCGGGAGCCAAATCTTCCGTCTGAAGCTTACACTCAACTCTTCTGTTACGCCAAAGTGATCGAACAGCGGAGTCTTCCGGTCGTATAAGGCGATGCGTCCCCGCCAACTCGGATGCTGTTTGCGAAGCAGTTGTCTCATCTCTTCGAACACTTTGGAATCATTGAGCCAAACTTCATTCACTTCCGAAGTAATAACGTCTCGGGCTAATCGAGGTAAAAGATCAAGATCTTGATAAAGCTGCGTCGGAGCCTCTGCTCCCTGTGCTTTGGATTGAATCATTTGCCACAAATCACGCAAATTTTGCAAATCGTCACGGATCGCTTCTTCACTCTGACCAAGCGAGCCCGTACGCAGGATAACGCCTTCACCGGGGAGTAAGCTTCCTTCCGCTAGCTGCTTGAGGCGCTGTCTTTCAGCTTCTAAGTCAATTTTGCGGGAGATTGCAATGTAATCAGCACCTGGCATGTACACGATCCAGCGGCCAGGAATAGAAACATGTGTCGTTACTCTTGCACCTTTGGTACCTTGCGGGTCCTTGGACACTTGTACCATAAGTGTCTGCCCTACTTCAGCAAGCTCTGTTATAGAAGGTTTAATCTTAGGTTGCTTGTCCAAATGGACAGGGAGGAGATCGTCTATATAAAGAAAGGCATTTTTTGCAAGTCCAATATCGATAAATGCCGCCTGCATGCCGGGGAGTACATTGACGATGCGACCCATGTAGATGCTGCCTGCTCTTTGGGAATCAAGCGGATACTGCGAATCATACTCAACAAGGCGACTTTCTTCCAACAATGCCGCTTGTGTAAGCTCCGGTGCGCAGTGAATTATAAGTTGCTTCATACACGTTCACCTCACCAGTTATTTTACATGAAAAGATCGGAAACTGCACTCCCCGGTTTTTTTCCATCCAAATATCCGCTCACCAGCTGCTGCTCAGGCAATATAGCTTGAATGCGTCCTGCCTCGTTGACAATGTAAATTAAATGGTATTTTTCCCGCATAAAAAGCTTCAAAGTATCGGCCATCGTCCGTTGCTTCGTGATGACGATCGGCTGAGCCAATGTGCCACGGCTCAGCAGCAGGCTTATCCGGCTCCCGCGGCCAATCAGAAAGCGAAAAAAGTGATAGGGCAGCTGCCGGTATGCGTACCAATTTGACACAAGAAGAAAGATGCCAATCACTAATATATTCAGCGGAAGCTGCCCGCTAATCAACTGTAAAATGGCCATAACAATGATGGCAAAACTTAAGAACATGGATATCCAAACCGAATATAAAATCGTGTTATGGTAAGACAATAAATACCCTAATAAGGACTGCATCACTTTACCGCCGTCCAGCGGCATGACCGGAAGGAGATTGAACAACCCAATCATGACGTTAGCTTCGATAAAATAATCCCACCAACTCGCTGTCCCAACCTCCAGCCATTTCATAAGAAGCGCCAGAATAATCAGCCATACATGCTGCAGCGGACCGGCTAAAGCAACCACGAGCTCTTCCCAGGTCGGTACACTTCCTAGTTCATCTACTACCAGCACACCACCGAAGGGGAGCAGTTGGACCTCCTTCACCCGCCAGCCAAAACCGTTTGCAGCCGCCAGATGACCGAGTTCATGAATGAGTACGATGCCGAATAAGGTAATAGCCTCAAGAAAATAGCCTGTAAAGGCAGAACCAATTAAGATGATTGTAAATAAAGGGTGAAACCGATACGTCGTTCCAGCCAATTTAATCAAAGGAGATCACATCCGTTGGGTTGACAGGGCGGCCATCTCTCGTAAACGCAACATAAAGCGTGCCTTTTGCCGGATCTTTCTTGGAGGTCTTGCCGACGGGTTCACCCACCTTCATCCAGTCCCCCACTTCTACGCTAACCTCGCTTAACCCCCCATACAGGGACTGCATCCCTCCTGGGTGGCGTATGATAACCGTTGTACCCGTTTCAGCCGAAACCCCGGAGAAAATGACTTGTCCCGTGTCTAGCGCATAAACAGGCGCATACTCCGCCGTATTAAGCGTGACGCCAAGTTGATTGGTCCCGTCGAAGGGCTTGATGATACTCCCTTTCACAGGAGCATACAGAGTCCGCTTTGAAGTACTTACCTTTACGGCTTCGTCCCCTACACGATTAAAACTTGGAATGAAGGAAGGCGAGCCCCCGAATTGATTCGTATACCAAGCCGATAACGCGGTGAAATCATAAGACTGAGTTAACGAGGCGGCAACGAACTGCTTGCCTTTATTCGCCCATGGCTGGTTCACTTGAAACATGCCGTACAAGGAGGCAAACAGCACACAGCTAACCAGCAGCTTGACCGCTATTTTACGTGGCGAAGGAGGTGCAAACAGTCCTCTCTCCCCATCAGCCGGTGGTCCGCCGCCGCTCAGCGTCTTGTCCATCAATATTTTCTGCTGCCAAGCGTATTCCGGATCTTCCATACGCCGTTTCCAGTCCGCGTCCACATAAAGCGGCAGCTCCACTTGCTGCTGCCGGGGCGGTACAGGCACGTGTTCCATCATTCTGGTTGCTTTTGCGGGGCTCCCGTTGACGTTCGCATGCTCAGATGCTTCGCGCAAATGGCGAAGCCGTTCTAATCGCCGTTGTTTCACTTTATCTCTGACTTCCATGGAAGCCCCTCCCAAATGTTCTCCTTCTGGAAAACAATCTTCATATCGTCGTACTAGCTAAACTCGCATAGTACAGCCTATGAGAAGAAGGACAAGATTATGTGATAATCCGCAGAGAAACGCCTCGGAACGGGCAGAAAAAAGCCCCTGACCAACGGTCAGGAGCTAATCATTTTAAAACAATTCCGGTTCACGTTCTTGATGCAGCTTCACGCTCATAACTAGACCAAGCGAAAGCATATTGATCAAGAGGGAGGTTCCCCCATAGCTAACAAAAGGAAGGGTGATTCCCGTTAACGGCATAATGCCAATCATCATGCCTACATTTTCAAAAATTTGAAAGACGAACATGGAGACAACACCAACCACGATATAAGCTCCACTAAGCTGCGTACTTTGAATGGAGATCAGAATCATGCGGTAGATAAGCAAGAAATAGATAAGCAGCAGAACTGCTGAACCCCTAAAGCCGAATTCTTCCCCCACCACAACAAAGATGGAATCCGAATAAGCAAAAGGAATAAAGTTACTGTGGACCGAAGTCCCCTTAAGAAAGCCTTCGCCTTCGAGACCGCCTGAACCAATGGCTCTAATCGCATTTTTCACTTGATAGCTATCATCTTCCGTCACATCTTGCGGATATAAGTAGGTGTCGATACGGTCCATCCAGTGGCTGAAGCCGTACCCTTTGAGCACCTCAAACAAACTATCGTGAAACGTCTTGTACAGAGTGAGGAGTAGGAAACCTACCCCTGCTAATATCACAATACTGAGCAAGACATGCGTGTATTTAATATTGCCGATCCAAAGCATACCGAGCAGGATAATAACAAAAATAATCGCATTCCCCAAGTCCGGCTGAATCAAAACGAGAATAAATGGTAGCAGAACAGCCGCGCATACGGGGATTAAATCATTTTTGATCTGTAACAGCTCTCCGCCGCGTCTGGCCAGAAGCGCTGTCACGCAAACGATCAGAATCAGCTTCACAAGCTCCGCAGGCTGGAAGGTCAAGCCTCCCGGAAGTTCAAACCAACCGCGTGCGCCATGAATTTTTTTCCCAAAAAAATAAACAGCAATCAAGGATACAATGCCGATACCGTACAAAAACGGGGCAATTCTTATAAGCACCCGATAATCAAAGAGGCTGCAGGCTAGAAATCCAACTAATCCGACGGCATAGAGAATAAGAATTTTGGAAACCGAGATGACAATTGACGGATGATCCACCGATGCACTGTAGACCGTCATCGTACTGATAACCATGAAGGCGAACAAAATGACAACAATAGGAATATCGATGTTTTTCAGTTTTGCAAGCACAGCACGATCATCCTATTCCAATAAACTTTTTCATACGTTTTACCCAGCCAGTCTTGTCTTCGAGCTGCATGAGAGGCACCGTGTCGCCTAAGATCCGGCGCGCCACGTTACGATAAGCAATTGCAGCGCGGGATGATGGGTTCATCACGGTCGGCTCACCTGCATTGGCCGCCTTAATGACATGCTCGTCATCTGGCACGATGCCGAGTAAATCAATTGCCAGCACGGAACAGATTTCGTCAATGTCCAGCATCTCGCCTTTTTTCATCATCATCGGACGAATTCGGTTAATGATAAGCTTCGGCGAAGAAATTTTCTCATTCTCGAGCAGTCCGATAATGCGGTCGGCATCACGTACAGCAGCG
The DNA here is from genome assembly GCF_059692135.1 of Paenibacillus sp. J22R160. NCBI lineage: Bacteria > Bacillati > Bacillota > Bacilli > Caryophanales > Paenibacillaceae > Paenibacillus > Paenibacillus sp. J22R160. The sequence continues at coordinate 15,199 of NZ_JCAUAU010000016.1, forward strand.
TTCTCCGGGGTCGTTACAACGATTGCTTTGTCTGCGCCTGCTACCGCATTCTTGAAGCCTTGTTCAATGCCTGCCGGGCAGTCAATGATGACGAATTCGAAATCTTTTTTGAGCTCAAGAATAATATCTCTCACTTGCTCCGGCGATACCGCGTGCTTGTCCTTCGTCTGCGCAGCAGGCAACAGGTACAGCTCATCGAAGCGCTTATCTTTGATTAAGGCTTGCGGTAAACGGCAGCGTCCTTCCGCGACATCCACAAGGTCATAAATGATCCGATTCTCGAGTCCCATAACAACATCCAAATTGCGCAGGCCAATGTCGGTGTCCACCATGCATACTTTTTTTCCTAAAAGCGCCAATGCTGTTCCAAGATTTGCTGAAGTCGTTGTTTTGCCAACGCCGCCTTTTCCCGAAGTAACAACGATTGCCTCTCCCATATGTTCTCACCCCACGCGCTATTTTCTATAACGTATATAAGTCTATAATTTCAAATTCGAATCAGGCCAAATCCGATGAAGCTGATGAAGCTTATCGATTTCCATTTTACCATCTTTTACATAAGCAAACTCCATAAAAGCTTCTTCAATTCCCCATTCATCCGGAGAACGGCTAATAATTCCAGCGATCCGTAATTGGGTCGGACGCATATGAGAAGCGGCAATAATCGCTTTATCATCACCGTCAATTCCGGCATGCGCCATGCCGCGAAGCGAGCCCATAATATAAATGTTCCCGGTAGAGGTAATTGTTCCGCCTGGATTAACATCGCCTAAATATAGTAAATCCCCCTCGTGATGGAGGGTTTGTCCCGAACGAATCATGCCTTTAAGTGTTGACATTCTTGCAGCAGGCTCTATGACAACTTCCTTACGAGGTTCACTTTCGATCGATTGAATCAACAGATTGCCCTTTTGCTTAATGACAGATCTGATTTCTTCTTTCTGCTCCTCGGTTGCTTCCCTGCTGCCTAATTTAACGTGCACATGAATAATCGGTCCGGTCAGTATCTGCTGATGGGTTTTCTCCAGCTTATGCTGCAGCTCTTTCAGCAAATCTTGCCAATCGCATGCATCGTTTAGTAAAAAAACAAGGCCATCTTTGACCCCTTTTATCATCACATGGTGCTTAGCTACAGACATAATAGAATGACGACCTCCCAACCTATACATTTCGGCTCTTGTCGTGGATTCTCCTGCTAACCGCCTGGAAAATTAATCTTCGGTATTCGCAGGTACGATCCGCTTTCCTTCAAGCAGCTTGCGAATCGGTACGTAGCAAATCAAGGCGAAAAGCAAATTAAAAAGCACACTCGGGAGCATGTAATGGGTGAGAGCAAATTTCATCTCAATGTCAATGAGCTTAAACAAGCGGTTAATGCCATAATCGATGAACTCAAATAACAGCAGACCGACGCCTGTAATGAGCAAATTATAAAAGATGAGGTTAGGCTGCCTGCGCTGCGCCAGTCCTGCCAAATACCCCGTGAGTCCCATTCCGAAGGAGTAAACGCCGAGCATCGACCCATAATAGTTAAAATCATGCAGAAGACCAAACAAAAGCCCATAGATCAGTGCAGAATGTCGATGATGAAAAAGTCCGATGAACAAGATAAAGACCAGTGTAAAATGGGGGGTAACATGCACGCTAGCTTGCCATGCGGATGGGATCAGCCAAACCACAATGGTGCCTTGCAGGATAAACAAGCCTAACAGAATGAGCCACAGCAAATGTCGAGTCACGTAACGGCTCACCTCATTTCACTTCCGGAACTTCGACTACGAACACTTCGCGAATACGGTTAAACGAAGCTTTGGGCTTCACCATAACTTTGTAGGTGATCCCGAATTCCCCTGGGCCGATGGAAGAGATAGTCCCAACTTCAATTCCCTTAGGGAATACTTGCCCCAAACCTGATGTAATAATCGTATCCCCGACTTTCATGTCGTCCGCATGTTCCACTTTGTTCATCACGAGTTCCCCGGTATTGCTGTCATAGGACTCAATCATGCCGAATGGTTGACTTTCATTGCCTTTGACGGTGACAGCAATCGCTTTGGAGTTGTTATCGGAGTCTGTGATCTCTTTCAACAGTTGCACATTAGAATGAAAGCCGAACACTTTACTCACTCTGCCGACTAATCCGTCGACGGTCATGACCGCCATATTCTCTTTGATGCCGTCCTTGTCGCCTAAATTAATCGTCACTGTGCTGTTGTACGGATCGTTATCCACGGTAACAACCTCAGCAATCCGATACGTGTACACGTTGGCTTGGCGCTGTCGTTCTGTAAAGCCCAGGCTTTCCATCAGGCGCTTGTTTTGCGATTCCAGCTCATTCAGACGCTGTGTATCTCGCGCATACTGCGTCAAGGTCAGTTTCAGAGTCTTATTTTCTTCATAGATGACTCGAAGCTGCCGAATGTCTTCAAAGAAACCCGCTACCTGCGCAGCGGGCTTGTAGAAGAGTCCTTGCGTCCACGATACCGAGTCTTTGACAAATTTCTCCGGCCATGTCATCGGTCCCCGGTTTCCCAGCGTTAATCCCATCAATATAAAGAAGCAGACTAAACCGAACATCAGGAAAATCAGCCTCTTGTTTCCCATGAATTTGAACAAAATGAGCACCTTCTAACGAAATTCTGACGAATATTAACGCTTATATCGCGAACCTGAACCTGATTTATTTTTAAATAGATGAATATTTTCCAGGGCGCGGCCTGTCCCAATCGCCACGCAATCAAGCGGATTCTCTGCAACTAGAACGGGCATGCCGGTCTCTCTGGCAAGCAAGCGATCCAAGTTGCGCAATAAACCGCCGCCGCCGGTTAACACAATCCCGCGATCCATAATATCCGCTGATAATTCGGGCGGACATTTCTCTAGCGTGACTTTCACGGCTTCAACGATCGCATTAACCGTATCCGTCAATGATTCTGTAATCTCATCAGAGGTTACGCTCATGGTCTTCGGCAAACCGGAAACAAGATCACGTCCACGGATTTCTAGTGTCTCCGGCTTCTCCATAGGAAGTGCAGAACCGATCTCCATCTTGAGCGTCTCAGATGTACGTTCCCCAATCATCAGATTGTATGTACGTTTAATGTATTGAATGATAGCCTCGTCCATTTCATCACCAGCAATTCGGATGGAACGGCTCGTTACAATGCCTCCAAGAGAGATAACCGCTACCTCTGTGGTTCCCCCTCCGATATCGACGACCATGCTTCCGGTTGGTTCCCAAACAGGAAGATCTGCGCCGATCGCTGCCGCAAACGGCTCTTCAATCGTATAGGCCTCACGCGCTCCAGCCTGTTTCGTTGCATCTTCCACCGCACGTTTCTCTACGGCCGTGATGCCAGAAGGCACACAAACCATCACATTAGGGTGACGTTGGAATAACCAACGCTGTTTTTGAGCCTGTCTCAAAAAATAACGAATCATCGTTGCCGTTGTTTCAAAATCAGCAATAACGCCGTCTTTCATCGGGCGAATCGCACGAATGTTGCCAGGTGTGCGGCCGATCATTTTTTTGGCTGCGTCTCCGACAGCCTCGATTGTTTTCGTATCCGTACGTAGAGCAACCACCGACGGTTCTCTAACGATTATTCCTCTGCCTTTTACATAAACCAGTGTATTCGCTGTACCCAAATCAATCCCTAGATCTTTCGTAAAGCCTCCAAACATGGCAGTTACTCCTTTCCTATTGCCAACCTATTATATTACATAAAGCCTTCTTCCTTCAAACTTATGAATCTCTGATCACCTATGATAACATGATCCAACACTTCAATACCAATAATAGTTCCTGCTTCCACCAATCGGTGGGTTAGCTGTATATCTTCCGGACTTGGTGTGGGATCTCCACTAGGATGATTATGTACACAAACAATGGACGCACTGCTTCTTTTTATTGCTGCACGGAAAACTTCGCGAGGATGGACGATGGACGCGTTCAAGCTGCCCATGGAGAGAGTTTCTTGCGCGAGCACATGGTTTTTCGTATTCAAAAATAAACAAACGAAATGCTCCTTTTGCAAATATCGAAGCTCCTCGCTCATTAAATTAGCGATATCCTTCGGTGAACGAATCGTAATCCGCTCCGAGAATGTGCTTTTGGCAATTCGGCGCCCGAGCTCGATACCAGCTAGAATTTGCAGCGCTTTGGCATCACCAATGCCTTTGATCTCTGTAAGCTGATCTTTGCTCATATCCACAAGGCTGCGCAATCCTCCGGATTCACTTAAGATGCGGCTTGCCAGACGTACCGCTGACTCCGAGACCGTTCCTGTTCGAAGAATAATCGCCAAAAGCTCAGCATGGCTTAACGCCCCAGCTCCATATTGGAGCATTCGCTCTCTAGGTCTTTCCTCCGAAGGCACTTCCCGCAGCATTAAACTTGTAACTTCCATCAATTCCCCTCTTTCCATCTGTAGGTTGTGTTACTTATCCGTATCCCATTCATAGCGATAAGGGTCTTAAAACGGCACAAAACCCCCGGATTGTAAGATCCGAGGGCTTCTAGGATAACTGCTCATTATTCAATTCTGGGCATCCATACGCTTTGATTCGTTCCAGCATACCGCCGATGGTATAACCATCGAAGTACAATTCCATCTGTTTCTCGGCGTCAGCGAAAACGTTGCCCATCAACTTATCCATTTTGGATGAAATCATACAATCGTTGTTTTTCTCATCGCCGGAGCACCAGCTTGGCTTCAAAGAACCGTGACAGGTTAACCGGTAAATTTCACCGAGCGTCACATCATTCGGATTGCGGCAGAGAATGAATCCGCCCCCGATGCCTTCTTTGGTTGAAACGTAACCTGCTTTTCGCAGAAAGCCCATAACTTTGCGTATACGAGCAGAATGTGTGGATACATTCGTAGCAATTTCTTCACTGGTTGCCATATGATCAGGCAAATTCGCAAGAAATACGAGACTATGGACGGCTATTGTAAATTCGCTGTTCATGGCCAATCCTCCCTGATGAATGCGAAGTTGTGTCGCTTACTGTCATTGTAACCGTTACAGATTGCACAGTCAATGTGTGAACGATTAGAAGGAGAGATTAAAGGACTTGAATCTCGAAGTTTAACAGCAAATCACTAAGCAGGGAAAGCGGTAAGCCGACGACGGTAAAATAGTCCCCTTCAATCGATGCAACAATTGTGGCTCCAATCCCTTGAATCGCATATGAGCCTGCTTTATCCTTAGGCTCCCCAGTCGCAATGTATCGACGAATTTGCTCGTCAGACATAGCTTTCATTTTCACATTCGTTACGCTATGCGAAACCACATGCTGCCCGGTAGCAGCGTCAATGCAAGCTACGCCGCTGTACACCTGATGCGTCGTTCCTTGCAGACCTTTCAACATCCGGAAGGAGTCCTCTTCATCAACGGGCTTTCCAAGAACCTCATTTTGAAGAACAACGACCGTATCAGAACCTATTATAATTCCGTGTTTCTCACTGGACTCCAGCATCTCGCGTACCGTTGACGCCTTACGTATGGATAAAACTTCTACTAGTTCTGAAGGAGTAATTTTCCCTTCTACGGTCTCATCCGCGTCACTCACACGAATGATATAGGGTAGTCCAAGTCCTTGAATCAGCTCCTGCCTCCGCGGCGAGGATGAAGCAAGAATTAATCTTTGCTCATGGTTTGGTGATTTACTCAAAAGAAACAACTCCTAGCTTAGGATAATGTCCGAATAGGATTTAATGCCGATTACAGCTTGCGATACAGGAGGAAAGCCCCTACTAATCCAAGAATACTGCACAAATTTAGTTTCACCAGAAGATGCAGCTCATATTTCACAACTTGCAGATCTGCCTTTGGATCCCAAGTAATCGAGACCGATTTGGTTAAAAAAGATAGAGCAGGCACAGGAGCCAGCAGCTGGCCGACTATAATACCGGTTATCAATCCGATGATTAAAAATATGACTAATGTAAAAGTGCCTTTTTTCATCGCTGTCATCCTCTCTTCTATGTACAAGCCCTATTATACGGGCACACTCTATTTTTTTCCATGAAAAATGTAGCTAGATGGTGATTCTTACCTGCTTACATCCTTAGCTGATCCTAGTAAGATAGATTATCGGAGGTTATTTCAACTATGACTTTACTTAAAAGACTTATTCTGCTCACCTTTATACTTACGGTAGCATTTCCTTATCAAGCTTTTGCGTACAAAATTGTTCTCGATGCCGGACATGGCGGGAGCGATCCCGGTGCCTCAGGCGTGAATGGTTTGAAAGAAAAAGATGTCAACCTCGACATCACGCAAAAGCTGCGGGACGAGCTAACGAAGCGAGGTTACGAGGTCGTCATGACAAGAACCGATGACACGTACTGGTCACTCGCTGAACGCGTGAATTTCACGGATGCCTTGCAAGCCGATTTATTCGTATCGGTCCACGCTAATGCGCATCCGAACGGCACTACCAAAGGCAGCATGGTGCTTTACTATGACAACGAATACCCCCAAGAGGATTATCCCGCAAGCGAGAAAATGAAACAATTGACACCTTACAGCAAAGATTTGGCCCAGCACGTTTTGGATTCTTTGGTTTCCGCAGCAGGTACCAAAAATCTAGGCTTAGTCCCAAGCGCGGTTTACGTAGCTCGAATGGGCAGCATTCCAAGTATTCTCGTGGAAACTGCGTTTCTAAGCCAATCCAGCGATGCAGCTTTGCTCGCGAGTGACGCCATACGTTCCAAAATGGCTGTTGGTATTGCAAACGGAATTGCAGGTTATACGCCACCTTTATTCACAGATTCCCTAGGGCATTGGGCAAGAGAATCCATTCTTCGCATGAAAAATAAAGGCATCATTGACGGAATCGCCAATCGGTATGAACCGGATCGCGCTTTGAAAAGAGCGGAATTCCTCACACTGATGGATCGGGTATTTTCATTCGACAAACTAGCAACGGCTTGTACGCCAAGTGGAACCGTCACCTCAGCCGTTTACAGCTGCCAGACGGCTGACCGAACGTACAAAGACCTGCCTGCTTCTTACTGGGCAAGCCCCGTTTTCGCTAAGGCGCAAAAATTAAATCTGCTCCAAGGCTATGCCGATGGAACGATTCGCCCTGAACAACCGATCACCCGTGGTGAGGTCGCTTATCTCTTCGACCGCCTCATCCAACTGTCAGCAACAAGCGGTGGGCAAAGCCCGGCGCCTAAGGTAACATTTGACGATGTGCCAGCAGACTTGTGGAGCGCCAAAGCCATTTATGCACTGAAACAGAAAGGCATTATTAACGGAATCACAGATACTTCGTTCAAACCGGAGCAAACGATGACACGCGCAGAAATTGCTGCCTTGTTGGACCGCTACTACGCAAAATAAAAAAAGCAGGTGTCTTCATAAGCTCTGATGAGCTCTGAAGACACCTGCTTTTTTATGGTTATGATACGCTTATTTTCTTGAGCAGGTCTTTCTGTGCAAGAATGTACTGCATCATAGAGGTTTGAGCTTGCCAGAGCATTGCTGTGGAAGGACTTTTCTTATACTCATCCATCGATTGCACGGCGCTGTTCAAGGAGGACGTCATCTTTTGCACGATAGGCTTCGAGTCATCGCTTAAGCCTTCATTAAGCGACGTAGATATCGTTGTTAGCGATTGATGCGAAGCGTGAATCGTTTGCAGAGAACTATCTGAAAGCGCGCTCGGCTTCGTTTCAGCTAGATGAATAAGAGCTAATTCATTAATCGTATTCACAAGCTTATTTCCTTCTGCTAGGAAAGCAGGCACCGAATCGGGTTTTTGACCGCCCCAACGGATTCCTGTCGCTGCCGGGATGTCTAAACTTTTGATATACACTTCAATCGTTTTATCTACAGTTTGGACTTGCTGTCTAAGCGTGGTGGCGTCATCTTTGGTATTAGCAAACCCTACAAAAACCGTGGGCTTATCCGAACTGTCCAGTGCGGACGCCAAGCCTTTCTTCTTCAGCGTATCCTGGATGGCTTGAGCTCCCTTCAAGGAGCTGAACACCCCATTTTGCAGGAACGTGTAAGATTTAGCCGGAATCTGGACCGATGTTACAGCAGCAGCGGCCACTGGAAGGCCGGTTGCTTGATCGGCACCCGTTTTTGTAGCTCCGCCAGGTGCTTTGGATGGAACAGCCGCTACGTTTGCTGAAGGAACAGCAATTGTATTCTTGACGGATGCTGTGTCTGTCGGGGTGCGGTCGGTTGGTGAAAACATAGAGAGAACAAAAAATCCGAAAGCAACCCCCGTCACGACAGCCCCTGCTACCGAGGTTGCAATGCGAATCCAAGGCGTGCCGCTTGACTTGGCATATCTTGGCCCTATTTCCGGTTCTATAAAAGGACCCTTTTGCGTCCAGCTCGACCATTCATCGCGATTCCGCTCTGTCATCGGCTCCGGCCTTTCAACCGGAACCTCTCTGATCACTTGTTGTTCCCGAATGGCCTGAGACTCGCGAATAATTCGTTCGACTCTTTCACCTTCCGTCTCAATCTGGCTATTCCAGTTGCCGAAATCCGTGGTAAACGTATTCAGCGCATGCGGTTCAAATAGGCTTTCTACTTGCTCTCTCTCAGCTTGTTGATAGGAGGTTATTTCCTCTGAGTTTTGCCGGTTATCGGGAGAATTCGTTACTACTTTATACTCTTCCTGATAGAGTGGAATCACCTTTTCTTCAGGACTCGGAACGCGCGAGGCTTTACGCGTGGATTCTGCCGGCTCCTTGGAGTCAAAACGATACGTGATTCTTGCTTTACTCATTCAATTCACTCCTCATCAAATGTATTTGGAAACGGACCCGCCGTCATCTTGTCCAAATCTTCTGTTACTAGATTATGATTGAGAGAATTGAAATATGTTTGGTTGAACAAAAAAAGACCGCCTCCAGCCTAAAGGCTTACAGCGATCTTTTCTCTAACCGTTCGTCTCGTATTTCTTGCGCAGTGACTTCGCTAAACCGTCAGCCGCTTTCCAGATATCTCCCGCACCCATGGTCAGTACCAGATCACCTGGCTGCACATGATCGATTAGATGACCAAGAACCTCTTCTCTTGTTGCAATGTGCTGAACATTAGGATTGCTATTGCTCTTGATCAATTCAACTAGTTTAGCTGAATCTACTCCTTCAATCCGCTTCTCGCCTGCAGGAGAATAAATGTCGGTAATAATAACTTCATCAGCCTCATCAAAAGAGCGACTAAATTGCTCAAATAGATAATAAGTACGCGTATAGCGTTGAGGTTGAAAGACAGCAATGATCCGTTTGCCTGTTGCTTTGGCAGCAGAAATCGTTGCTTGAATCTCAGTCGGGTGATGCGCATAGTCATCAATAATTAGGATGTTTTCTACTTCTCCAAGCACCTGGAATCTGCGCTTCGCACCCCGGAACTCTTGAATAGCCTCAGCAATCTTCTCAAAAGGCAGTCCCGCTTCCAAACACGTAATTAATGTTGCTAATGCGTTATATACGTTGTGCTTTCCTGGTACTGACAAGCTAACCTGCCCAAGAAGCGCACCTTTGCAATGGACGTTAAACGTTACCTTACGGTCGCCTAACGAAATATCGCTGGCTACGTAGTCAGCATCATTATCTATCCCATACGTGATAACTTCGCTTTGAATGGACGGAATCATTTCACGTAAGAACATATCATCTTGACAAACAATCGCTTTTCCACCAGGCCTAACTTGGCTGAGGAATTGCTTGTAAGCTTGCTTTAAGTTCTCGAAATCGCCATTGTAATTCTCTAAGTGATCCGCTTCAATGTTATTTACTAGAGCAAGCGTTGGATGGTATTGAAGGAAAGTGCCATCGCTTTCATCGGCTTCCGCTACAACGAATTCACCCTTGCCTGCTTTGGCATTGCTGCCCACATTCATGATTTCGCCGCCGATAATATAAGTCGGGTCTGTACCGCAAATTTCCATAACCAAAGCGATCATCGAGGAGGTCGTTGTTTTGCCGTGAGCTCCTGCAACCGCAATGCCCTTGCGTTCATTCATAAGTCTTGCCAGCATCTGTGAGCGGTGAATAACAGGAATATTTAATTCTTCCGCTGCTTGCATCTCCACATTATCTTTGGATAAGGCTGTCGAGTAAACGACCAAATCAGCACCTGATACATTGCGAGCTTCATGCCCTATGAAAACTTGCGCACCTTTCGCTTTTAACTTTTCCGTTAACTCTTGGTGTGCTAGGTCGGAACCGGAAATCCGGTAACCCATTTCAAGCATGACTTTGGCAATTGCACTCATGCCGTATCCGCCGATGCCTATAAAATGTACGTGTTCAGCTTGATTCACGCCGTTCTCACCATCCTTTTTCAGAATCGGTTTGATAGGTAATCCAAGAACGAACATCAGAGATTAAATACAGCGTGCCGGATACGACCGCCAGATCATCCTGCTCAGTTCTGCTTGTAAGGATTTCTAATGCTCGCTTCCAATCGCGCTCAACCACGATATCCACCTGACGGTTCATATCATGAAGAAGTTCACGTGCTAGCTCTGCGAGCATCTCGGCATCCCCTTTTTTATGAAAATCGGGTTCCGTAATGATAAGTGTATCCACCAATGGTAGTATATGCCTGAGATAGCCCGTATGATTCTTTGTCGAAAGCATTCCCATCATCAGATTCAGCTTTCGGTAACTATAAACGGTTTGGAGCGCAGCCGCAAGTGTTGCGGCACCTTCTGGATTATGCGCACCATCAAGCAAAACACGGGGCTCGTTCGAAATCATCTCAAGACGGCCTGGCCAACGAGTCTCTTTCAGCCCTTTGTACAAGTCTTCATCATCCACAATGCATGCATAGTATTGACGAAGCACTTCCAACGTCATTACAGCCACAGCGGCATTCTTAAGCTGATGTTCGCCGTTGAGCGAAATCGGCACGCCGGGGATCGGCCGGAAGGGCCCCTTGAAATCAAAGGTTTGAAGATCCAATTCACTTGTCACATTCGCGATTTCGAATTGATCTCCAAGCGAGTAAAGCGTCGCTTTCTTGGCTTTCGCTGTTTGTTCAATAACGCTCCAGCCCTCATGAGGCTGGGCTGCTGTAATAACAGGAACACCGGCTTTAATAATACCGGCTTTCTCCGCGGCTACTTTTTCGATGGTATCTCCAAGGATGTCCATATGGTCATGACCCACATTGGTAATGACGGTTACGACCGGATTCACGATATTCGTGCTATCCAGCCTTCCCCCCAGGCCCGTTTCCCATACTACATAATCAGGATAAGCCACTTTGCCGAAGTACATAATAGCTAGCGCCGTAGAAATTTCAAACATCGACGGAGCGCCGAGTTCGGTTTCGGCAATCTCGTCAATAACAGGCAACATGTCATTCACTAGTCTCAACAGATCTGCGTCTGGAATGTCCTCACCGTTCACTTGGATACGATTCGTATACTTTTCCAAATACGGGGACGTGAACGTCCCCACATCATAACCGCATGCCCGCAAAACAGAAGTTAAATAAGCGCATGTGGAGCCCTTGCCATTCGTTCCCGCCACATGAATGAATTTCAATCTGCGTTCGGGGTGCCCGAGTTTCTCCATCAACATCTGCATCCGCTTTAGTCCCGGTTTGATGCCGAGTTTCTCCATCCGGCCAACGATCCAATCGATTGCTTCTTGCGCGCTTTGGAAAGCAGGCGGATGGTTGTCTTTGAATTCGTTCATCGATCTCATCCTCATTTACTATATGAATCACCTTGTATACGTAACTAGGCAATCGTTGGTTTTATTGAAATTATCCCTTTAATTCCGCTAAACGAGCAATCACTTTATCCCGCTTATCCGCATAGTCAGCAAGCTTAGCTTTTTCTTCCTCGATCACCTTCGCAGGTGCCTTAGCCACAAAGCCCTCATTACCTAGCTTCTTCTCAATACGTTCAACTTCCCCATGCAGGGATTGCAGCTCTTTATCCAAACGCACGAGCTCTTGAGCAATGTCGATCAGCCCAGCTAGCGGCAAGAACAGCTCTGCTCCTGTGATGATCGCCGTCATCGCTTTCTCTGGCGCGGCCATTTCAGCGTCGATTTGCAGCAGGGATGTGTTACAGAAGCGCTTCAGATACTCTTCGTTCCTCTGAAGAATGCTTTGCGTTTCACTGCTTGCCGGTTTGATCAGCAGCTCAACCTTCTTGCTCATCGGAACGTTAACCTCGGAGCGGATGTTACGAACGGATCGGATCGCATCCATCAGAAGCTCCATCTCACGAACAGCATCCGGCGATTCGAACGCCGGGTTCTCAGTCGGCCAAGAAGCCAGCGTAATCGTTTCACCTTCATGCGGCAAATGCTGCCAAATCTCTTCGGAGATGAACGGCATGAACGGATGAATCAGACGCTGTGTGCGATCAAGCACGTAAGCCAATACCGATTGCGTCTTCTTCTTCGCAGCTGCATCCGTGCCGTACAAGCTCAATTTACTAAACTCAATGTACCAATCGCACAGGTCATCCCAGATGAAATTATACAGCAAGCGGCCAGTTTCACCGAATTCATAGCTGTCAATCAAGCGAGTTACATCGCGAACAGTTTCGTTCAAACGATGCAGAATCCAGCGGTCTGCTGTGCCAAGTTGGCCTGTCAGATCGATATCTTCGGCCTTAACGCCTTCCAGGTTCATGAGCGCAAAGCGGGATGCATTCCAGATCTTATTGGCAAAATTCCGAGCCTGCTCCACACGCTCCCAACGGAAACGGAGATCCTGCCCGGGCGTGCTGCTCGTAGATATCATATAGCGCATAGCATCTGCACCATATTTCTCAATTACTTCTAGCGGATCTACACCGTTGCCAAGCGATTTGGACATTTTGCGGCCTTCGGAGTCGCGTACAAGTCCGTGCATCAGCACGTCTTTGAACGGAATTTGCTCCGTAAACTCAAGGGCAGTGAAGATCATTCGAGCTACCCAGAAATAGATAATATCATAACCTGTTACTAGAACATTCGTAGGGTAGAAGCGTTTAAGGTCTTCCGTATCATTCGGCCAGCCCAATGTGGAGAACGGCCATAGAGCGGAGCTGAACCATGTATCAAGTACGTCGTTATCTTGTTTAAGATTCGTGCTTTGGCAGTGTGTGCAAGCTGAAGCGTCCTCACGGGATACTGTAATTTGGCCGCAGTCTGCGCAATGCCAAGCTGGAATGCGGTGTCCCCACCAAAGCTGACGGGAAATACACCAGTCACGAACATTTTCAATCCAGTTCAAATAAATCTTTTCAAAACGATCTGGTACGAAGTTAACGCCTTTCCCTGATTTTTGCGCATCGATCGCTTGATCGGCAAGCGGCTGCATTTTCACGAACCACTGTGTAGACAAGTACGGCTCGATTACGGCGCCGCTGCGCTCACTGTGACCTACTTGGTGAACGTGCTCTTCAATTTTGATCAGAACACCTTGTTCTTTCAGGTCAGCCACGATTTGCTTGCGGCATTCGAAACGATCTTTGCCTTGGTATGGACCTGCATTGGCATTCATCGTGCCGGTTTCATCCATAACAAGAATTTGCGGCAGATCATGGCGTTTCCCTACTTCAAAATCGTTCGGATCGTGGGCAGGCGTAATTTTAACGGCGCCGCTTCCGAATTCTTTCTCAACATACTCATCCGCAATAACCGGAATCTCACGATTTACGATTGGAAGCAACAATTTCTTGCCGATCAAATGCTGATAGCGCTCATCCTTCGGATGTACAGCAACCGCTGTATCCCCAAGCATCGTCTCAGGACGTGTAGTGGCGACAACGATGGAATCCAAGCCGTCTGTCGTTTTGTAAGTCAGGTGATAGAGCGCGCCTTGAACCTCTTTATATTCAACTTCAATGTCCGATAGCGCTGTGCGAGCCGCAGGATCCCAGTTAATAATATAGTTTCCGCGGTAAATAAGTCCTTTTTCATACAAGCTAACGAAAACTTCACGAACGGCTTGCGACAACCCCTCGTCTAGCGTAAAACGCTCACGGGAATAGTCCAAAGAAAAGCCCATTTTAGCCCACTGCTCGCGAATTGTGTTCGCATATTGATCTTTCCATTCCCATACTTTCTCAAGGAATTTCTCGCGTCCCAGATCATACCGAGATTGGCCTTCCTCGCGAAGCTTTTGTTCAACTTTGGTTTGTGTCGCAATGCCCGCATGGTCAGATCCAGGCAGCCAAAGCGCGTCAAAACCTTGCATCCGCTTCGTACGAACCAAGATATCTTGCAGTGTAAAATCAAGCGCATGCCCGATATGCAGCATACCCGTAACGTTAGGCGGCGGAATCACAATCGTGTAAGTTTCCGCGTCTGGACGGCCCCCCGCTTTGAAAAACTCATTTTTGATCCAGTAATCGTACCACTTTCGCTCCGCTTCTTTGGGGTCATACGTGGTAGGCATTTGCAGTTGCTCTTTGGTTTCATTCGCTTCGGTCATAAGATTACCTCCATTACTTTTATCTCTGTTAAATAGGCTTTTGTGGCCTGTAATTAAGCTTATCTACGGGTTAAATCAAACAAAAAAAGCCCTCCGCCCGCAAAGGACGAAAGGCTTGCTTCCGTGGTACCACCTTTATTCCGCGCAGCTTCAAATAGGAAGCGCGTGGCTCTCAAACAGATAACGGCTGCGGCCGGCAAATGCTAAGTGAGCTAATCCGCGAATCGCGGGCGCTTACCGTCACATTCACAACTCCAGGGCGACTTCGTTCGGTTGCTTCCTATGGAACCTTTCAGCGCTGCAGTTCCACTCTCTGAAGGGCATTCCGCCTACTACTCCCTATCAACGTTTCCAATATTACTCAAAAAGGTTTACATCATATGATATCGAACATTTGAAATAGAGTCAATATATCATTCAAGTATTACCGTTTATGAGTAAAATATGCCGGTTTCAAAAAAGATGTTCCGGAATAGATGAAGAGCCCCCAGCCATGAAACGGCCAGAGGCTCTTACCTATGTATCCAGTTCATTATCTAGGAAGATAAATAACCTGCCCTACTGAAATCTCCTGATCGCCAAGCCTATTCAACAGCTGCAGCTCACGCGGGTTGAGCTGATAGCGTTTGGCAATCGTCTCTAACGTTTCTTCCTTTTGAACGATGCACATCTTCAGCTTTCTAAATTCTTGAGAATTCGTCTGGTTTTGAAGAAACAGACGCTTCCACTCAACAGCATCTATCCGCGACTCCTCGGCAAGAGCAGCTTGCGCTTCTTCCTCTGCCCGCCTCTTATCCGTAAGGTAGGAGCCCGCTTTCGAGAGTAACGACTTGAGGCCATACGGGTTGAGGTCGACAGCCTCATTGGCCTTCTTACCGAACGCAACTTTGAGATCCTTTTTCTCTTCCGTAACCACCGTGCTGTCCGAATGGGGGGTCACCTTCAATTCTGTTTGCTCAATTTCTACGACTGTAGAGCCGCCATCCTCATAGTCGTCTTCTTGCATAGATGGAGGTGGTGACTGCATGGAAGGCGCAGCAACGGGTTCTTCGTTCATTTGCATTTGCATTGGCATTTGCTCAGGTATTGGTGTCTTCATTGGTGTAGGCATTGGCATTGGCATCGGCATCGGCATTGGCATCGGTTGAACCATTGGCTGCTGAAACTGAGGCATAGCCTGCATATTAGGCATTGGAATCGGTTGAATCGTCGGATTCTCTTGAATCGGCTGAATCGGATAAGTTGCAGGCGGCTCGTACCGTGGGAAATTAATCTCATGCACGAACGTAACTTCCTCTTCCTCACGCCAGCTCTCCACCGGAGCCGAAACAATTTCGACGCCCTGCAGGGATAACACACCCGTCACATTCAAACTTCTCGCTGACAATAAATCAATGTCAAAATTCTCAATATCCACTTGAATGTCTTCTACACGATGAATGCGATTCAGGGGTAATGTGATCTCTACTGGAATCAAATGCTCAAGTAGTCTCGGTGCTCCCCCCTCTTCACTGGCATAATTGCCGGTAAGCAGCAAGTTCCCTTTAAGTATCGCCTGATCATCGAAAGTAAGCACCTGAATGTGAGGAACTAATTCTACATCATTCAGCTCTTGTATTCCTGCCAAATCCTCCTGCAAATGAACACGCTCGTAGATATCGAATCTCAGACCTGGTTGTTGTTCAGACACCGGATTATCCTCCCTTCCAATCAAACCCGGATGCCGAAGGCATTCTCGGATTGCTGGTCCATTTACTTGTTTGTCTTTCTAAGTATATGGGTGGTAAGGGCGAGGCATGACTACATTTTTGTTGTCGCCTCGACTTTGTCCAGCAACTGCTGGAAATCAGTCGGCAACGGCGCATGGACCTCAATTAGCTTTTGCGTGATAGGATGCTCGAACGTAAGCCTCTCCCCGTGCAGCGCTTGACGATGAAACAAACGGGCAGAACCGCCGTATAAGACATCGCCAACAAGCGGATGTCCTAAGTGGCTTAAATGAACCCGAATCTGATGCGTTCGGCCTGTTTCCAGCTCCAGCTCCACAAGCGCAGCATTGTTCAATTGGCGAAGCACACGATAGCGCGTCACTGCTTGATCGCCGCCCGCAGTTACTCTGCGTTTGCCAGAGTGATGGCGGTCTTTTCCGATAGGCGCGTCTACGGATCCTTGCCATTCTTTGAATACTCCTTCTGCTAGAGCAACATAACGACGATCGATCCGCTTATCGCGCATGGCTTCATCAAGCAGGACATGCGCCCATTCATTTTTGGCATATAATACAGCGCCAGTCGTATCTTGATCTAAACGATGAATATGCCGTACGGCGCAGGCTTGACCGGTCGAATCATAATAATACGCGACGGCATTAGCCAGCGTACCGCCTTGCCCTGCTTCCGAAGGATGTACGGACATGCCTGCCGGTTTATTAACGACAAGGCAGAAATCGTCCTCATACAGGACATCAACGTCTTGGCGTTCAGCTTTGAAGGCAGCCTCTTCGTTCGGAAACACATGAAACCTAACCAGATTGTCTTGCACACGGATACGCCCTTGGGACGCTAAGCGCAGAAAGTACTTGCGCGGAACTGGCAGCAAAGCAGCAATTTCATCTACAGCACCGGGCCTCAAAGGTTTCCATGTCTCACTCGGAAGAGGCAGTTCCAGCCATTCCCCACTGCGTTTCCACAAGGTCATGAACGTGTCCCTCTATGAACAGAAAAAACGATGGCAAGTAAAATCAATAGAAACAGAAAAGTCAAAGCCATTAAATCTATAGGAAAATCAAAAAAGTAATAGCGTTTCATGGTTCAATAACTCCTTAAGGATATTGGATGACGTACATTTTATTTTAACAATTACCAATATCAATTGCATGCAAAAATATGATAATATAAGTCTAGTATTGATTTTTTTCGACATTGAAACATCAAATAGAATACTAGAGCAGGAGAGGAACAACTTGGGTAGTTCAATATTAGAACATTTTCGCAGCTACAGTTGGTTGAAGCGCACTTTACTTGTTATAGCTGTATGTACATTCCTTAGTTCAAGCTTTTTATTTCTGACCCCACCTGGGACATTCATTCGTGAGTATTTAGCCAAGACGGTTATCACCACGCAGCATCGGGATTGGGCCTGGATTTTCGTAGGCGCACAGCGTAGAGACCAGATGGTTCTTGAAATGCAAAATTTAACCGAGGTCAACTCGGTAGAGAAACAAGACTTGCAAGCCGTCCAGTTTAACACGAATCGTTCCGTTGAAAGTCTCGTGAAAGTTGAAGATATTTCCGGTCAATTCTGGAAAGGTAAAAAGATGTATGTCTACGATCCGCGCACCATTCGCGTCGTCGTTCCTGATAAGCAAGGCGAAGGCGAGAGAATCACCTCGATGGTTCAACGCACAGGCGCTGTCGCAGGCGTCAACGGCGGTGGATTTAACGATCCGGACGGGTTAGGAAACGGATTTGCCCCAATTGGAGCTATTATGTCCGGCGGAGAAATTCTTTATACCGACCAAGAAGGCAGCATTCCTCAGCATATTGTTGGGTTTACCAAAGAAGGTACGCTCATTATCGGAAAATATACGATTGATGATTTATTGAAGCTCGGCGTTACAGATGCAGTTTCGTTCTATCCGCGTGTTATCGCGAACGGCAAACCGCTCATTACAAGCGGTGATGGCGGCTGGGGACGTGCTCCTCGTACAGCTGTAGGCCAAAAAGCCGACGGTACCGTTATTTTCATCGTCATCGACGGCCGTCAAACCCACAGTGTGGGTGCAACACTGAAAGAAGTACAGGATATGTTCCTGGCAGATGGCGTTATTAATGCAGGTTTCCTGGATGGCGGAGCATCCTCCGAGATGGTTTACAACGACGAGCTGATTACGAAGCCTTCCAGTCGTTATGGTGAGCGCCGCTTGCCGTCAGCTTTCCTTGTTTTTGATCATCCGGATGAAGTAAAAGTGAAGAACGTTTGGGCAGGACTTACTACCATCGATCCAGGTGGTGCTTATGATCACCCTGACTTCTTAAAAGAGCAAGCTGAGATCAAAGCACATCCGCCAAAAGCAACACCGAAACCAACAGCAACTCCAACACCGTCCCAAAAGCCTGAATCCAGCGGTGATCCAGTCAAGAATGGCGGGACAACACAGAACCCTTCGGAATCTGATAACGGTTCTGGCAAACCAAGCCCGTCAGGGAAACCACAAACTTCACCGACGACATCACCAACATCATCACCAACGCCGACCCCACCAGCGTCATCGGCAACCCCGACCCCAACACCGGGAACAGGCGGCGGAACAATAGGTACCGGAGGCTCCTCACCAGGAGCTTCCCCAACACCAAAACCGAGCGCGACACCGACGCCGAGCTCGACCACAACGCAAGGCCAGCAGGGCAACAGTAATGGTGCAACCCCTACTCAACCCGTGACTAGCCCACCAGCGAAATAACTAGTTTGGGGTTACATAGGACCGCAAAAGAGGCTGTATCCGAAGTCATCGATGTAGATGACTCAGATACAGCCTCTTTTGTTGTACATGCCAGCCTTACAATCGCTTCAACGCCTCACGATGAGCATCAATCGTCGCCGCGATATCTTCATCCGAATGCGCCGTGGATACGAACATCCCTTCAAACTGCGAAGGAGCAACCGAAACGCCCAAATCAAGCAAATGGCTAAAGTAAGCATTGAATTTAACAAGATCCGACGTTTTGGCCGTCTCATAATTCGTAACCTTCGCCTCCGTAAAGAACGGGCAAATCATCGATCCTACGCGATTAATCGTGCTTGCTACACCGAATTCAGCCGCATTACGTATAAATCCTGCCTCAAGCATCGCGGATTTGCGTTCTAGCTCCTCATAGACATTCGGCTCGCCTAATAGCGACAATGTAGCATAACCTGCGGCCATCGCTAGTGGATTTCCGGACAAAGTACCCGCCTGGTAGATCGGACCAGCCGGAGCCATTTGCTCCATAATGTCCAGACGGCCTCCATAAGCGCCTACAGGCAGTCCGCCGCCAATTACTTTACCTAGACATGTTAAGTCCGGTGTAACGCCGTACAAGCCTTGTGCGCAGTTCTTATGCACGCGGAAGCCTGTCATGACCTCATCAAAGATAAGCAAAGATCCGTATTGCTTTGTAATTTCACGTAGTCCTTCCAAGAACCCCGAAGCAGGAGGGACAACGCCCATGTTCCCAGCGATCGGTTCAACGATCAGAGCGGCAATTTCTTCACCGAATTTCTCAAACACCAACTTCACAGAATCCAGATCATTATAAGGCACTGTGATCGTATTGCTAGCCACACTGCTAGGGACCCCAGGACTATCGGGTAAGCCCAACGTAGCCACACCAGAACCGGCTTTGATCAGCAAAGCGTCCGCATGACCATGGTAGCTTCCTTCGAACTTAACGATCTTGTCGCGCTTCGTATAGCCACGAGCCAATCTTAATGCGCTCATCGTCGCTTCTGTGCCTGAGTTTACCATACGAACCATGTCGATAGATGGCACACGGTCGATGACCAACTGCGCCATCTGCGTCTCTAGAAGCGTTGGAGCACCAAAGCTCGTCCCCTTCTCGGCAGTCGTTTTGATGGCTTCCAGCACAGCAGGATGTGCATGTCCTACGATAAGCGGTCCCCAAGAGCCTACATAATCAATAAATGTGTTGCCGTCGATATCCGTAACGCGGGACCCAAAGCCTTTCTCCATGAACAATGGAGTGAGTCCAACCGATTTGAAGGCGCGAACAGGACTGTTGACGCCACCGGGAATGACCTTCTTGGATTCTTGAAAAGCGGCGGAAGAGCGCGTGTCGATTCTGCTCGAATATTCCATAGTTTAATACCCCCCGTTAAACTTTCTATGCTAAAATGTTGACATTATACCTATAAAAAGGCGGTACCCTAACGTGCTAGATTATATTAAAAAAGTCCCTTTATTCGCTCGGCTAAATGATAATTAGCAGAAAGCGCTCGCGATTTAGAGGAAAAACAAATCTTGGCCATCTCCCCTTCTGACTTCAAGTTGGATCTGGCCAAGCTGCGCTAGACGGAGGCGGCGGCTGTAATAGCTGGCTCCTTAGCGGATGGATGAATGATACGGTCTGCAAGCTGCCAGGCAGCCTCTTTCCCCTGCCTGATGCAGTCGGGTAGACCAACGCCATGGAAGCCTGCCCCCGTGACCAAAACCTGCGGCATTGCGGCCTCCAGCTCTTCGCGGAAGCGCGCAATCTGCTCCAGATGGCCTACCGGGTATTGGGGCATCGAATAGTTGAGACGCGTTACTTCTGTAAACAGCGGCTCAGCCGTTAAACCGAGCAAGTTGCGCAGATCATGACGCGCTTTACTGATCAACTGCTCATCTGACCATGCAGGCCACTCCTGCTCGCCTGAACGGCCGATATAGCAGCGCAGCAGCACCTTGCCTTCTGGCGCCGTGTGCAGCCACTTGGCAGAGGTTAGCGTGCACGCTGTGATCGTGCTGCCCTCATTTCTCGGAACTAGAAAGCCCGAGGCATCCAGTTCAAACGGAATATCTTTCCGGTCAAACGCCATGATGACATTCGCGACAGAAATATAATCAATTTTCTTCAATTCGCTTGCTGCAGGGAAATGAGCCAACATTTGGGCAGCCTGATAGGTCGGCGACGTCAGAATCATGCCATCGACGATTTCGCTGCTGCCATCTTCAAATATGACCTCAGCCTGTTGCCCCACCTGACGAACAGAAGCAACCCCTAACCCCGTGCGCAGATCCGCTGATTCCAGCGCTGCCACAAGCCCATCAACGAGCGTTTTGAGCCCATTCTTGAACGTTACGAAGACCGAATTGCGAATTGCCGCAGGCAAATGCGCAGTTTCTTCGGGAACGTTTTTGCGGCTAGCCATCATGCCAAGGATCAAGCTTCGATGCTTCTGCTCCATCATTCGGAATTGCGGGAACGTTGATTTCAAGCTGAGGTTAAAAGTATCTCCCGCATAAATCCCCGCTAACAGCGGTTCCACAATACGCTCCAATACTTCTTTGCCTAATCGGCGTTCCAAAAAGTGTCCTAAAGACTCATCGTTCGTCATTTCACGTTTAGGTAAGACCAAATCTAATGCTGCCCGCATTTTGCCAAGCGGAGAGATGAGGCCTGTCTTCATGAACGGCGTCATTTGTGTGGGAATACCAAGCACTAAACCCGGAGGCATGCGATGCAGCTTGCCTTGACGGACAATATAAGTCTTTTTGGCCTTAGGATTCGTGCCAGTAAGCTCCTGCTCAAGTCCGAGATCATAAGCCAGATCAATAATAGGCCGCTTCCGAGCAAGAAAGGAGTCAGGCCCCTTTTCAATGACGAAGCCCTCTTTCTCAATCGTGCGAATTTTCCCACCAAACGCTGGCGACTTCTCCACCACAGAAATCCGAAATGGCACACCTTCTGCTTCCAAACGTTTCTTTAAATAAAAAGCAGCACTAAGCCCTGTTATCCCCCCGCCAACGATCATGTAGTGAGGTGTATGGGTGCTCATGACTGTCTACTTGCTTCCTGCCATTTGGTGTAAACAACATCGCTTAGTGTTTGCATATACAAAGGGTCCGTATTGAGTGATTCCGTTCGTTCTAAATGCACGCCCAGCTCCTTAGCCAAAGATTGCGCTTCAATATCAATATCGTAAAGAACCTCCAAATGATCGGAAACAAATCCGATTGGGCAGAGCAGGACGTTCTTCACGCCTTCTTCTTTGTGAATTTGTTTTAGAACTTCCAAGATGTCAGGCCCAAGCCATGGCATGGCTGTTTGACCCGCGCTCTGCCAGCCGAATTGCCAATTCGTCAACCCCACGCGTTCAGCAATAACCTTCGATGTCGCGAGCAATTGATCCACGTAAGGATCTTTCATTTCCAAAATTTTCTCTGGCAAACTGTGTGCCGTAAAGATAACACGGACGTCACTCCGTTCTACATCAGTGAATTTCGTGAGCGCCTTATCTACCCGAGTGCTTAGAGCATCGATCAATTTAGCATGCAGGTGGTAATCCAGCACGAAGCTCATGCTAAGTCCAAGCGCCTCTGCCTTCTCCTTCGCTCTTTTCACGTAGCCGCCGACGCTCATTGTCGAATAGTGAGGCGCCAGAACGACACCTACAGCCTCTGTAATCCCATCCTTGACCATCTGCTCTACACCGTCTTCTACATACGGCTGAGCGTGCTTTAAGCCTTGATAGCACACAAACTCAACTTCCGGATGTTCGGCGCGTAAAGTGTCCTCGAGACCTTTTACCTGCTTATTCGTATTTTCGCGCAGCGGAAAGAACCCGCCGACAATCGCTTCATACCGCGCAGTTAATTCGTGCAGTTGCTCAGGTGTAGGCGGATGTCCACGTCTAATATGCGTGTAATACGCTTCCACCTGATCAAGGCTTTCCGGTGTCCCGTAGGACATGACTAATACACCAACGCGACGTTTGGTCATCCTAAACACCACTCTTTTCTGCTTGTTGAGTTAACACGGAATGCGAGTACGCATGAATGAAGGCCGTCAAATCTTTGAGCTTTTCCAGCGACGCTTCCGGGAATAACCCATGTCCAAGGTTGAAAATATAACCGGGCTTCTTCATTCCCTCATCCATAATGGCTTTCGCCTGCTGCTCAATGACGTGCATGGGAGCCGTTAAAATATAAGGATCCAGGTTGCCTTGTACGGCGAAGCGCTCGCCTACTCGTTCACGTCCTACCGTGATCGGAATACGCCAATCCAAACCAATAACATCCGCCTGCAGATTATGCAAATAGGGAAGTAATTCGCCTGAGCTTACGCCAGGGAAATAGATTTTCGGCTCCTTCAAGTGGGAAAGCTCCTTGAAAATCCGCTCCATTGTGGGCAGAACATACAATTGGAAATCTGCAGGAGATAGCGCGCCTACCCAACTATCAAATACTTGAACAGCCTTCGCACCTGCGGCAATATGGGATTTCAAATAGGTAATCACCATGTCACCAAGTTTGTCCATCAACGCAAACCATACGGCAGGCTCGGAATACATAAGCTGCTTCGTACGAATATAGCTCTTGGATGGCTTCCCTTCAATCAAGTAGCTGGCAATCGTAAATGGCGCACCAGCGAATGAAATTAGGGGAACTTCCAGCTCTTTGTCTAAAATGCGGATCGTCTCAATGATGTGGGACAAATCCTTGTCCACATCAATTGGACGCAAACGTTCAACATCCTGCGCCGTCCGAACCGGTGTATGAATAACAGGACCAACATCTTTGACAATATCAAAATCAATCCCAAGCGAAGCAACGGGATTCATAATGTCTGAATATAAAATTGCCGCATCAACACCAAGCTTCTTAATGGGCATCATCGTAACTTCAGCAGCAAGCTCTGGCTGTTTACAAATCTCGAGCAAGGTAAACTTTTCTTTAATTTTCCGATAATCCGGATCGTAACGACCGGCTTGACGCATATACCAGACCGGCAGTGTATCTACCTGTTCTTTCCGGCACGCTTTAATAAAATTGTCGTTATAGCTCATGAGGCACCTTCCTCTGGTTTCCATCTATTCTCATTCATTATGCCCTAATTATACCCCTGTCACAACCGACGTAAGCTTACGTTTTGCGACAAATGTATGACAAAAGAACCATCCGCGCCTAGATGTGGCAGCGGTCCAATTTCCTCGGGAAACTGCTCGGCTGCGCCTTC
This sequence comes from Paenibacillus sp. J22R160, assembly GCF_059692135.1. Lineage (NCBI taxonomy): Bacteria > Bacillati > Bacillota > Bacilli > Caryophanales > Paenibacillaceae > Paenibacillus > Paenibacillus sp. J22R160. Next base: position 39,342 of record NZ_JCAUAU010000016.1, read on the forward strand.
TAGGGTGAATGGTTCTAACTTTCAAAATTAGCTGTTTTTCAAATAGCGGGCAATATCTTTGGCAAAGTACGTCAGGATAATATCAGCACCAGCGCGCTTGAAGCTCAGCATGGTTTCCATAACGATTGCCTCTTCATTCACCCAACCTTGTAGAGCAGCGGCCTTAATCATGGAATACTCGGCACTCACATTATAAGCCACGACCGGCAGGTCGAAATTATCTTTGAGCATTCGGATAATGTCCATGTAAGCAAGAGCCGGCTTCACCATTAAGAAGTCAGCGCCTTCTACAACGTCGCTTTCCGCTTCGCGTAGCGCTTCTCTTCCGTTGGCAGGATCCATCTGATACGTCTTGCGATCGCCGAATTGCGGCGTGGAATGAGCAGCATCCCGGAATGGGCCGTAATAAGCTGATGCATACTTCACTGAGTACGCCATGATTGGCGTATTTTCGTAACCTGCTTCATCTAAACCAGAACGAATAGCCTGAACATAACCGTCCATCATATTCGACGGAGCGATAATATCCGCACCGGCTTTCGCTTGGGATACCGCCGTTTTCACTAGAAGCTCAAGAGATGCATCATTCGCAACATCGGCTGCGCCTGTAATTGGGTGGTGATGAATGACGCCGCAGTGGCCTGTGTCCGTAAACTGGCACAGACAAGTATCCGCAATAATGAGCAAGTTCGGGTTCAATTCCTTGATAAAACGAGCAGCTTGCTGCACGATACCTTCATCCATGTAAGCGGACGTGCCTTTTGCGTCTTTATAATCGGGAACTCCGAACAGGAGAATGGCTTGAATACCAAGCGATGTAATTTCGTCAATCTCGGCTTTTAGCATGTCTAGCGACAGATGATAAACACCAGGCATGGAAGCAATCTCGGACTTGACGTTCGTGCCATGGGTTACAAAAATAGGCTGCACCAGGTCATTAACTGTCACCTGATTTTCACGAACTAAATTACGAATAGCTGCATTACCGCGTAAGCGGCGATTACGAACAATGGGGAAACTCATGAGGATTCCGCCTCCTTATTTAATGCCATCATTTAGATTGAATCATGCTATGAACAAGTGAAGCAACAGTGGCCTCTTCGGCCATATACGTAATCGGCAGTCCATATTGACGTACCGTTTCTGCGGTTTTGGGTCCGATACAAGCAATTTCAACGCCTTGCAGCAGGGATAAAGGTTCTTCAATTCCTAGTTGTCTTAGGGCTTCAATCAAATTCGTAACGGTGGATGAGCTCGTAAAAGTAATAATATGAATGCTATGATTCTGCAGCAGATGGATGATTTCATCCCCGTCGTCTACCGTGAGCACATTCTCGTACACATCAACTTCCGTGACTTGCAAACCAAGCTCGCGCAGCTTAGCGGGTAAATAATCACGCGCCAAATCCGCTGTTGGTAAAAGGACTTTCTGATCCGCTATCAGATCAGCTTGAATGGCCTCTAGCATGCCTTCCCCTTGATATTTGCTCGGAAGTACATCGGCGATAATTCCTCGCTCAGCAAGCGCCTCAGCGGTTTTGGGGCCAACTGCAGCAATCCGGGCATTGCCCATTCTGCGAACGTCGATCCCTCGCTGGCGCAGACGGTTGAATAAAAACTCCACCCCATTCACACTAGTCAATAAAATCCAATCGAAAGTTTGCAGTTTATCTAATGCTTCATCCAAAGCTAGCTGGGCTTCTGGCCGGCTTGGCGGCTGCAACCGGATAACAGGGAACTCGACAGCCTCTCCGCCAAAGTCGTCGATCAGATCGACAAGTTCACTGGCTTGGCTTCTGGCACGGGTCACCAAAATTCGGCGACCAAACAGCGGCTTCTTCTCGACCCAAGCCAGCTTCTCGCGCAGCTTTACAACCTCGCCGACAATAATGACAGCCGGTGATTTGAATTCGGCTTCTCTCACCTTCTCTGTGATGTCGGAGAGCGTTCCAGTGATAGTTGCTTGGTCGGCCCAAGTGCCCCATCTAACCAAAGCTACAGGCGTTTCCGGGGGTTTGCCGCAGCGTATTAATTCGCGGCTGATTTGTTCGATATTCGCAACACCCATTAAGAAAACCATTGTGCCGATCGCTTTGGCCAGATTCTCCCAGTCTAGCCCGGAGTACGTTTTATTGGGATACTCGTGACCCGTAATAATCGCGAAGGACGATGTGAAATTACGATGTGTTACCGGAATTCCCGCATATGCCGGAACGGCAATCGATGACGTAATACCCGGAATGATGTCGAAAGTCACGTCGTGCTCAGCGAGCAGTTCCGCTTCCTCGCCCACACGGCCGAAAACGCTAGGATCGCCGCCCTTTAGACGCGTCACGACTTTGCCTTGCAGAGCCAAATCTACGAGTAGATGATTGATTTCTTCTTGCTTTAAAATATGCTTGTCCGGAAGCTTGCCGACAAAGATCAGCTCAGCGTCCGGTCTGCGATGCTTTAGTAAACGAGGATTAGCCAGACGATCATATACAATGACATCTGCTTTCTGAATAGCTTCTAAACCACGAACTGAGATCAGCTTTGGGTCGCCAGGACCCGCGCCGACGAGATAAACTCTTCCCTTGTTCAAGTGGCTCACTCCCTTACCTCAGCTAGGATACGTTCAGCGCCCTGTTCAATGAGCTTGTTCGCAATAAGCTCGCCAAGCGCTTCCGGATCACGCCCGGAAGCCGTTTCCTTCAGCATGGTCACGCCATCCGGCGTTCCGACCATGCCTGTCAGCGTAAGCAGCGGCCCTTCGGACCCGCTGCCTTCTTCGCTTACGCTCGCGTAAGCGCCGAGCGGGACTTGGCAGCCTCCGTTGAGTCTGCCAAGGAAAGCCCGCTCTGCTCGCACCGCGAGCGCAGTAGGCCCATGCTGGAACTTGCCCAGCAGGTCCAGCATGAAGGCATCGCCGCCCCGGCACTCGATGCAGAGCGCCCCCTGCCCTACGGCAGGGAGGCACTCTTCGGGCGGCAAGTACGCGCTGATGCGATCCTGCCAGCCGATCCGGTGCAAACCGGCTGCGGCCAACATGATCGCATCGAAGTTCTCTTCATCGAGCTTGCGCAGCCTCGAATCAATGTTGCCTCGGACCGACTCGATGCGGAGGTCCGGGCGGAGGTGCTGCAGCTGGCTGGCACGGCGCAGCGAGCTGGTACCCACGAGCGCGCCTTGCGGCAGCTCTTGCAGGGAGCTATATCCGCGTGTGATGAGCGCATCGCGCGGATCCTCACGCTTCGGTATCGCTCCAACCACAAGCCCTTCAGGAAGCTCGAAGGGCATATCCTTCATGCTGTGGACAGCCATGTCGATATCGCCGTCCACGAGAGCCTGTTCGATCTCCTTGACGAACAGCCCTTTGCCGCCTACTTTGGACAAGGTTACGTCCAAAATACGGTCGCCCTTCGTGACAATTTTCTTTATTTCAAATTGGCAGTCAATCCCGTGCTCCGCAGCTAGCTGCTTTAAGAGTTCTACCGCCTGTCCTGTTTGCGTTAAGGCCAATGCACTTTGTCTAGTACCTACAATAATGGTTCTCATCTCTACCCGCCTCCTAAACTCGCTCTCCGAAATCTGTAATCGCTGACCATGAAGGCCGGTCTGTTTGCGCTTGACCTGCTAGTCCAGTCGGCCAAGGTCCTCTCTCTATAGCCAAGTAAAGCTTGTCCTTCCAACTATCGAATGAACCATCGCGTATTTTGTCCAGTACATCCCAATCCAGCATTTCTTTGAACATACGCTGTCTAGCTTGTTTATCTGCTATTTTACTCTGAATGAGATGACGCACTTCACTAAGGAAATCAAGATAAATGGCGTATTCCTCACCATAATTGTTATCCAACTCCCGAGCGATTTTACGAGCTGCAGAAGGACTTGCTCCGCCGGTTGAAACGGCAATCACCAGTTTCCCTCTTCGTACAACAGAAGGCTGTATATACGAGCTAAGCTCAGGCTGATCAACCACGTTGACCAATTTTCCCTGTGCGGTTGCAAACTCATAGACTTGTGCGTTAACTTCAGAGCTATTCGTTGCTGCTACTACCAGGGTAAAAGGCATGAATTCGTCCCCCGTCATCATAGACGGATGAAACGTCTGCCTGCGCAGGACTACTTCCGCATTATTCGCTAATTCGGCTATTCCCGCCGTGAATTCCATGCTGACAATCGTCACGCGAGCTCCTGCTTCGAGCAATGAGAACACCTTACGTTCAGCAATGGGCCCACCGCCGATCACCAAACATTGCCTGCCCGCGAGATTCACCATAATCGGGTACGGATACTTCATGTTCATTAGCTCCATATCCAGTCATGAAATCCGGAAACAAGATTGGAAACAACAAAGTTCAGCACGACAATGAAAAAAGCTGCAAGGTTCCAAGCGGCTAATTTGTAGCCGGATATCCGCATCGACTTCTGTTGAAATAAATAGAACGCGTACGCGGCCAACACAAAAAACGAATTGATAACCTTCGGATCATATAGCAAGTTGTGATTTCCTTCGAGGACAACCCAAACCACGCCAAGACTTAACGCCATTAGAAGCAAAGGGGCCCCAATAATAACGGAAAAATACGTATAATGCTCGATCTTCTCAAGCGAAGGCAATCGCATCACCGTTTGGGAAAACTTCTTAGCCTTTAACATATTGTGTAAAAACACATACATGCAAGAGAAGATAGCTGCAATGGAAAATGCCGCGTAGCTGCCAATCGCCAGGGTAATATGTATAAATAATAGCTCGTCGTTGATGTCCCAACCAGCTTTAATTGGCATAACGTGCGGGTTTCCAAATATGTTCAGAGCGAGGATAGCAAAGCCAAGAACGTTCACAAAAAACACGAACAATTCAATTCGGAAAAATCGGTTGACCAGTAAGGAAATTGTCACTATCAACCATGAAAACATAAACAAGACGTCACTTCTAGCAAAGGCCCATTCTGTCAAATGGCCGTATAGATTAATGCCTAGGTACGCGGTCTGCAGAACCCATACAAATAAAAGGAGCCCCGTCCCCATCCGTTTCGCGCTTCGGCTCGCATTCGCGAAGTCCGAAAAGTAAAACAATAGGCTCAGGGCATACATATAAATCATCGCATCAAACAACCAGCTACTAGTTACCATGGCACCTCTCCTAGGCGATTAGCGCCTTTATTCTCAAGATTTTGCCAGAATATCCGCGGTTTGTAAGCCGCGTACGGACAGCTTCTCTTCCAGAAGCTGTTTCGTTTCTTGAGCTTTCTGTCCAGCTTCCAGCTCTTGTGCTAATTGATTGGCTTGCTCTTGTTGTTCTAATGTCTCTTCTAGGGCAAATAATTTCGTGAATAGGTCGAGCGCTTCTTCCCCATGGCGTTCTCCTGCCATTTCCTTAATACGCAGGATCGGGTCGCGCAGCACTTGGTTCACGATGCTTTTGGTTAATTTACGGATCACTTTTATTTCACGCTCATCGAGATCAGGCAGCTTATTCAGCATGCTATCCATCGTCTCTTCGTGAATCTGGCTCGCTTTCGCCTGAAGAGCGTTAATAACGGGACTTACGCCAAGTGTCTTTGTCCATTGTTCAAACACACCGATTTCCGATTCAATCATCGTCTCAATCTTGGCGGCTTCTCGCTTTCTCTCCTGCAAATGCTTATCCACGATATGTTCCAGATCATCGATATCATACAGGAATACATTCGGCAGTTCGCTAATTTGCGGATCCAAATCACGAGGCACTGCAATATCCATCATGAACAGCGGACGCGATTTTCTCTTTTGGACATAAGACTGAATATCATTCTTTGTTAGGACATAGCCTGGAGCACCTGTCGAGCTGATAATAATATCCACCTCTGGCAAATACGATGCCATCTTATCCATGGTGCTTGGAATGCCGTTGAATTTCTCAGCTAACTCCGCTGCACGCTCAAACGTGCGGTTAACAACGATAACTTTGTTTGCCCCGTTCGCGTACAAATGCTTAACGGTTAGCTCGCTCATCTTCCCAGCACCGATAATCATAACTGTCTTATTGTTATAAGTACCGAAAATCCGCTTACCGAGCTCAACCGCAGCATAGGAAACAGAAACCGGATTATTGCTAATGCCCGTTTCGGAATGTGCCTTTTTGGCAAGAGTGACGGATTGCTTAAACAGCGTGTTGAAATAAGACCCCGTCGCTTTCATTTTTTGAGACGATAAAAAAGCATCTTTGACCTGTCCTAGAATTTGGGTTTCCCCTATCACCATAGAATCTAAACCGCTAGTTACACGGAATAAATGTTCAATCGCCTTCTCATTTTCATGCATATATAAATGTTTCTGAAACTGAGCCTTGGGAACTTGGAACCACCGCTCAATAAAATGTGTTAAATAATGACTGCACATCTGTGGTCGATCCACAACGGCGTAAATTTCCGTGCGATTGCAGGTGGCGACAATTACACACTCTAAGATGCTTTTTGTTTCTTTCAATTCAGCCAATGCGATTGGCAAATCTTGTTCGGAAAAAGCAAACTTCTCGCGGATTTCAACTGGAGCTGTTCGATAATTTAGACCAACTGTTACAATATGCAAATGTACCACCTGCCTTTCTTTCATTTTCTATGAACATTATAGCACAGCAAACTATTCAATCCGACAAAATATTTGAATAAATTATGAATGCTTCGCTATGCTCGTTAGTTTTAACAGCATTCGGCTCGGCTATACCTGAATTGGCAAGAAGCCCATTTATTGCAGCAGTTTTTTGCGGAGAAAAGCCGTCAAATTGCTATCAAGCTCTGCCAGTTTCGTGTTCTGGGAAGAAACAATATCCCCATTGGATGCCATGATTTTCTCATAGACCTCATATATACTTTTATACTGCAGTCCGGCTTCTTTCAACGTCTGCAGTTCATCTGGCTTTAGCGCCCGCTCTCCGCCGATCTGAAGTCGCTGCAGGTACTGGGATAACTGCGTCATGCTGGACATTGGAGTGAGATAATTCGATCCCCCAGCTGCCAGTACAAGACGTTCATGTGTGTAGCCTGCCGAGTATAAGGCTTGCTGGCTGCCATCCAGCTCATCTGTCGTTTTGCTTTGAGCGGCTTCCTCCAGGTAACTCATTAGTAGTTCCATCTGGAATAACGAAACTTGATACAGCAGATGGGATGCATCATGCTCTTCTTTATGATGGCCAAGCATTTGAGACAGCTGATAGATGGGCCAGATTATGAGAAAAAGAACAACACTATACATGATTGCTTTTCTAGTCAATTTTCGTTTCACTGTATTAAATCCCCGCTTCCCTTATTGGACATGTGTCGCAAGTGTCGCAATAACATTGTATGGGAACAAGGACAAACAAATAACCACGGATTTCTCCGTGGTTATCGTTATTGTTATGTGCAGAACCTTATTTCACAAGCTCTGCTAGCTTAATTTCTGGAGTTTCTACTTGTAATTCACCCATTCCACGAATTAACTTCTTCGCATGGAATGTTTCTGGTTTCAATACGGATACCATAAAATCAATTGCTAATTGAGGGTCCACTGTTTCACCGCAAGTATAACAGTCAAGCGCGGCAAAACCTCTCTCAGGATAAGTGTGAATGGAGAGATGACTCTCGGACAACATAACAAGTACAGTTGCTCCTTGTGGTTCAAATTGCTTGGATTGTACAGATAGTACGGTTGCTCCGCATACCTCGGCAGCTTCTACCATCTGAGCCTGCAACCAATCTGCATTGTTCAGAAGTTCGAAATCTACCCCCCAAGTATCTACAGCAACGTGTCTTCCGAAAGTTGAGTATTCAGTTTCCATCTTTCGGTTCCCCCTTCCTAGGAATAAAATGTCTGAAAAAAATTTCATCCGCTAGGACCTACGTCATTCACTTCCCGAGGGTATTATCTCTCGCAACATTCAATGTCCTGAGTGAATCCTGGTTCCTATATTGTTTCAACGAGAATAAAAATAACATCTATCGACGAGAATTGCAATAGTTTTTTTTACCAAGCGCCTTCTCATCCCCGCACGCAATAACTAATCTATGTAGAAGGCGATTAACTTGTTCATTCATCTCAAAAAGTTGCAATTTAGACACAAAAAAGACCCTTAAACGGGTCTCCAATTTTGCATGTATATGTGGTTGTTAAGCCTCCAGAATAAACAAACGATGTGTGAGCTCATTGAGGCGAGTGTCAATCTGTTGATGTTCTTCTTGATCCTGCACCATATTGCGCAAATCGAGAAGATGATTTATTTGGTCGTAGATCATTTCGATCTCTTGTTCGACTTCTCTCTTCTGGAACATTTCTTGCATGAGGCCAATCGTATCCCTGAACTCATAAATGACCGTTATCAATTGCCCTTTAACTTCTTCGATCTTCACAACAGTGCCGCGCTCATAATAGTAAACCATGGTATAGCTAGAATAAATTCGGTTCACCTTCGCGCTTCCTTTAAACTCTGATACAGCTTTTCGCATTAAATTAGCTAATAAAGTATTACTTAATCTGCAGGATCCTGTACATTCATATAGGCCCGATTTCTTCTCAAATGAAAGGACGATTTCTTGACCTGCACCATCTTGAAAAACAACTTCTTGATTGCCATTTTCCAAAACCTTCACTTGCAAAGTCACTTGATGGTCCACGAACATTTGAAAAAACCTGAACATCTCGGCTTCTGTTAACTGGAGGCAGGTCTTGACATATTCAGTCGCTAACCTTTGTGCCATAAAAATCCCTCGATTCTTTGTTTTCAAACAATGAACAATTACCTTGTTTATTATTATACTACAAGCGGCATTAATATTCCTGCGCGCATTTCATGATAATCCGCCAAATATTCTGAAAAAACCAAGGAAATACGGAATGCCAGTAAATTTTCCCTAGAAAACCTCACTTTCCTGTGTACTTCTTCTTGATTTCCTCTCTCTTTCGGCTTCTTACTCCTACATACACAAAAAACCGCCCTTTGAATCAGGACGGCTCTCGTTGACTTGTTTCTTCGTTTGTTTCATTTGCTTCAGCACGGGTTTCAACTGAATCTGCTTCCGGTTCTCCATAGGCAATTGCTTGCTCCAGGATCCCCCATAGCTCGTCCTTCCCAAGCGTCAGCTCGGAGGAGAACATAAGTGGCTGAACGCCTTTATCCATTCCTAATGTTTCTCTCACGATTTTTAGATGCTTGGCCCATTGGCTCTTTGGAATCTTATCTGCTTTCGTTGCAACTACGAGAACAGGCACGTCATTATGTCTTAGCCACTCATACATCGCTTGGTCATCCTTAGAAGGCGGATGTCTTAAATCCACTAGCTGCATGACAAGACGCAACGTTTCTCGATTCATTAAGTAACTCTCAATGAATTTACCCCATTGCTCACGTTTTGTTTTGGATACTTTCGCGTAGCCGTAACCGGGAAGATCTACAAAATATAAGTCCTGATTTATCTTATAATAGTTCAGTGTTTGGGTTTTACCCGGTTGGGAGCTGGTTCTAGCCAAATTCTTACGGGAGATCAGGCAGTTAATGAGCGAGGATTTCCCGACATTAGAACGCCCTGCCAGAGCAATCTCCGGCAAGGCATCCTCTGGATATTGGCTAGGTCCAACCGCACTGATAACAAACTCAGCTTGATTGACTTTCAAGAATGTTCAACTACTTTCTATGGTTATCCGACATGAGCTGGCGGCCTATTCTTCACAAGTGCATGTTCAAGCACTTGATCCATATGGCTGACCGGTATAAAGGTCATCTCATCGCGGACACTTTCTGGAATTTCTACGATATCTTTCTCATTGTCCTGAGGCAGCAGAATGGTACGAATACCAGCTCGATGTGCAGCGAGCGCCTTTTCTTTCAGTCCTCCGATTGGCAGTACGCGGCCGCGAAGCGTGATCTCACCTGTCATCGCAACAGAGCGGGAAACCGGGATATTCGTCAAAGCCGAAATCAACGCGGTTGCCATCGTTATTCCAGCGGAAGGACCGTCTTTTGGTATTGCACCCTCTGGTATGTGGATATGGATGTCGTTCTTCTCGTGGAAATCAGGAGCAATGCCAAGCACATCAGCGCGTGTTCGAGTGTAGCTGAACGCTGCTTGTGCGGACTCCTTCATGACATCCCCGAGCTTACCCGTCAATGTCAGTTTGCCTGTGCCTTGCATCACTGTCACTTCAATGACTAGGGTGTCTCCACCGACTTCCGTCCAAGCAAGCCCTGTAACCGCTCCTATCTGATCCTTCTCTTCCGCTACATTGTACCGGAACTTAATTGGACCTAGATAGTCCTTCAAGTTCTCTTCCGTTACATGCACGGGTGTTGACGGGTCGGACACGATTTTTTTGGCCGCTTTGCGGTTCATACCCGCAACTTGCTGCTCTAAATTACGAACGCCGGCTTCTCTTGTGTAATCACGCACGATTTTCATCAAAGCGGAGTCATCAACCAGGAGCTGATCTTCCTCTAAACCATGATCTCGCTTTTGCTTCGGCAGCAAATATTTCTTGGCAATCTGCATTTTCTCAATTTCCGTATAGCCCGGGATGTAAAGAACCTCCATCCGATCTAACAAAGGACGCGGAATATTGTGAACCGCATTAGCTGTTGTGACGAACATGACATTGGACAAGTCAAACGGAACTTCAATGAAATGATCACTAAAAGTGCTATTTTGCTCGGGATCCAAAACTTCCAGCAGCGCCGACGCGGGATCGCCGCGGAAATCCATGGCCATTTTATCAATTTCGTCTAATAAGAAAACGGGATTATTGGCTCCTGCATTTTTCATCCCTTGGATGATCCTGCCGGGCATAGCTCCAACATACGTGCGGCGATGGCCGCGAATCTCCGCTTCATCTCTCACACCGCCGAGCGAGATGCGGATAAACTGTCTGCCCATGGATCTTGCGATAGAACGGGCGATGGATGTTTTACCAACCCCTGGCGGACCCACCAGACAAAGAATAGGACCTTTCAGCTTCTTAACCAACTTCTGTACGGCTAAGTACTCCAGCACGCGCTCCTTCGGCTTCTCAAGTCCGAAATGATCTTCGTTGAGAATTTCTTCAGCTACGTTCAAATCAAGATCATCCTCGGTTGATTTGGACCAAGGCAGTCCGAGCAGCCAATCAATGTAGTTGCGAATAACGCCACCCTCAGCAGAGGTTGCCGGCATTTTCTCCAGACGATCGATTTCTTTCTCGACCTTCTCACGCACCTTGTCAGGCAGCTCAGCCTCCGCTAATTGACTCCGCAGCTCATCTACTTCGCCTGCACGGCCTTCCTTGTCGCCAAGCTCCTTCTGGATCGCTTTCATCTGCTCGCGAAGATAATATTCCTTCTGCGTTTTCTCCATTTGCTTTTTGACACGTTGACTGATTTTGCGCTCCAGCTCGAGTACTTCTCGCTCATTATTGAGAATATTAAGCATTTTCTCGAGCCGTTCACGCACATCCACGGTCTCCAAAATGTCTTGCTTATCCTTAATTTTGAGCGACAAATGACTGCAGATCACATCAGCCAAACGGCCTGGCTCATCGATATCCGATACAGCCGCGAGCGTCTCCGGCGTTACCTTTTTGGACAAATTGATATAATGCTCGAATTGATTCAGGACGGTACGCATCAGCGCATCAATCTCTGGATCCGTTATTTCTTGCTCAGGCAGCTCTCTGGCTGTAACTTCGTAGTATTCATCATTCACGAGGTACTCTACAATCTCAGCACGCAACACGCCTTCTACTAAGACACGAATGGTTCCATTCGGCAGCTTCAGCATTTGCCGCACCTTAGCAATCGTCCCGATGCGATAAATATCTTCTTTGGAAGGCTCTTCGATGTTGATCTCAGATTGAGAGCAGAGGAGTATCATGCTGTCATCCACCATTGCCCGCTCTAATGCTTTAACCGACTTTTCCCGCCCTACATCCAGATGTAGAACCATGCTCGGATAAACCAGCAGTCCCCTTAGAGGCAATAGCGGCAATCTGCGCACCTTGATTTTTCCGGGTCCCATCCTCTGCACCTCCATATATAGGGAGCTTTGAGCCTTGCTCAAAGTCTCTCATTATTGTATTCATCCGTTGCCCTTTACATTTTATCAAAACTGCACAGAAAACACCAATTGGCATCTAACGCGACATGTAAGGTAATTGCAACTTGGACTTACGAATCAATCGTATGCTGTGAATTCGCATGCAGAATCGGTAATGTTGATGAAGCAATTGTTCTTTCTGCGGCAAAAGGCAAAGGAATGACATTGTCATGAAGCTCAATTCCCAGTGAGACACTCAATACTTCCTCAATGGACTCTGCAGCAATTACCTCAACACCTGGCAAATCAGCAAACATCTCTTGCCAGTTTTCTTTGGGGATGATAACTTTAGTCGCTCCAGCTTGGAACGCTGCCTCAACTTTCGCAACTACGCCGCCAACCGGTTTGACTTTCCCATGTATGCTCATTTCACCCGTCATGGCCAATTTGTTATCGACTGGAATCCTATGTATCGCTGACGCGATAGCTGTTGCCATTGAAATACCGGCAGAAGGCCCATCAATCGGCACACCGCCAGGGAAATTAATATGCAGATCATAATCGGAGGTATTAAATCCGAGCTTGCGAAGGACAGTTAGCACATTCTCCACAGAGCCGCGAGCCATGCTTTTTCGGCGAATCGTCCGTGAGCCTCCTCCCATTTCTTCTTCATCCACAACACCTGTGATGTTGAATTTCCCTGTACCTGCGACGGCAATCGGAATGGCGGACACTTCAATTTCAAGTAGGGTGCCCAAATTAGGTCCGTAAACAGCTAGCCCATTAACAAATCCAATTTGCGGTTGGGCAGGCACTTTACGTTCAGGTCTGGGAGGAATTTGTGATGAATTTACAACCCATTCTATGTCGGAGGCCGTAATTTCATCTCTTTTATCCGTTAAAGCTATACCAGCTGCCAGTTGAATGACATTCACAGCTTCTCTACCGTTCGTTGCATATTTCATGACAACCCCAACGGCAGCTTCGCATTTCTTAAAGCCGATCTTGTCCAAAGCTTTACGTGCAATCTCTCCTACTTCTTCCGGTAAAAGCGGACGGAAAAAGATTTCCAAACACCGTGAACGAATAGCCGGAGGGATCTCGCTTGGCGTACGGGTCGTTGCCCCCACTAAACGGAAATCCGCAGGAAGGCCATTTTGAAATATATCATGGATATAACCTGGAATATTCGTATCTTCGGAGCTGTAATACGCACTCTCAAGAAATACTTTGCGATCTTCCAGCACCTTTAATAATTTGTTCATTTGTGTAGGGTGCAATTCACCGATTTCATCGATGAACAGAATGCCCCCGTGCGCCTTGGTGACAGCGCCTGGCTTTGGCTGCGGAATCCCCGCAACTCCCATCGCGCCTGCACCTTGATAAATTGGATCATGAACAGAACCGATCAGCGGATCGGCAATTCCTCTCTCATCGAAACGAGCTGTTGTTGCATCAATTTCCGTGAACTTTGAATCTGGGCGGAAAGGAGATTCTTGATTTTTTTTAGCTTCCTCCAATATGACGCGGGCAGCAGCGGTTTTTCCTACACCCGGAGGGCCATAAATCAGAACATGCTGAGGATTTGGGCCACACAGGGCAGCCTTCAGAGCTTTTAAGCCTTCAATCTGCCCTACAATATCCTGCATGGAGGAAGGTCTTGTTTTCTCTGATAACGGCTTAGTCAGGGAGATGGATCTAAGCTTTCTGAGCTTCTCCAATTCTTTTCTGGATTCTCTATCGACAGCAGAACGATTCGTCTGTTGGTTGCGCAGTAAATTCCAGAAATACAGCCCGATGACAACCGCAAAAAACACTTGAATTACCATTAAAATAATACTTAGACTCATTTGTCATACCTCCTTAGAGTTTTGCCTTTCGCAAAACTGCATCCGTAAGTTCATCTTTGCTTTGGCAAAACGTACGTAAACCTTAGCGATAACTTCCATTATTCCCGTGTAAAAGAAGGTTAATCCAATCCATGCAAACTTTTGAATGACGTATGTAAGCTCCCTTAATGAAGAAGGATAAGAGATGACCTTTCATGCAAAAGGATGTGGCATTTTGAAGCGCTTATTGACAATCGCCCTACTCTTTCTCTGCCTCCTAGCAGCAGCTGGCTCAGATGCCTATGCCTATGCAGGAAATGCCGTGCTCCCTTATGCCGATATTATCATTGATGTGGGCCATGGCGGCGTTGACTCTGGAGCTAAATACGGTAAATACCAAGAAAAAGATATGAACTTAGCAATCTCTAAGAAAACGTACAAGCTTCTTCAGAAAAAAGGCTACCGCGTCATTATCAATCGAACCGATGATTACGCGTTAAGCCAAGATAATAAATGGTCCTTTGGTGGAAGACATCGCAAAGATTTAGCACAGCGATCCGGAATCGCCAACACGATTAAGCCTAAAATGATGCTAAGTATGCATATCAATTGGTCAGGCAAGCCAGATCGACGTGGACCGCTTGTTTTTCACCAAAATCGATCCGAAAGTATCCTGCTTGCCAATCTGCTGCAAACCTCACTTAATCGCGTGTACGGCTCACAGGAACTGCCTATTCTCGGGAAAAAATATTATGTGCTTCGAAATACCAAATGCCCATCTGTTATCGTGGAGTTCGGCTTTATTTCTAATAAATCCGACCGCAAGCTGCTGAATAGCCCTCACCATCAAGCTAAACTCGCAGACGCCGTGGCCCGTGCCGTGGATCAATACTTTGGTATGGTCGAAAATACTTCTACTTCACATTAAGATTCACCGTTTGCGAAAGAGGAACAAAGGTTGCTTCCTTCTGAATCGCTGGAATGGCTTCTTTGATGACTTGGGCTGTTTTCTTGCCAGGCGGGCCTACATGTCCAATCGCTATGACTAGGTCTCTATCTTTCACAAACTTCTTAAATTTCACCATCTGCTTGCTAATGTGACTATACGTATAGAGGTCATCAAAAAATAGCTGATTTTCCGAAAATGGGACACCCTTTTGGCCCGCCAATTTCCCAATCAAGCTATGTGGTGTTGTGCGGCTGTCCAGTAGAATGAGATTTTTCTCTTTGCAGATATCAACGAGAATATTCATGACTCTCTCATCGGCTGTCGCCTTAGAGCCCATATGATTATTGATGCCTATCGCATAAGGGACATCCTCAATCGCCGCTACGATCCTCTTATGAATCTCTTCACTGGATAAGTCCGTTGTAATGGCTCCTGGACCAAGCCAACTCCTCTTACCGCGCACAGGCTCCATAGGCAGGTGTAGGATAACCTCGTGACCCTTGTCATGGGCTAGCTGAGCATCCTGCTTCGTTGAGGGAAGAAAAGGCATCACAGCTACTGTGAATGGAATGGGCAAATCCAACATCTCTGCTGTGCCGTCCATATTGTTGCCAAAGTCATCGATGACAATGGCGACCTTTTTCGTCTTTGACTCGACAACTGGCTGATTGGGGATCAGGCTATCAGCAGCTCCAGATTGTACGGGTAGTAGGAGCAGCAAAATACCCATCGTAACCGCCAGAGAAATTTGCCGCGTTGCGGAGCTCTTTTTCAACAAAATCATGGTCATTCTCCTTCATCCATAGTAAAACTTACGCGAATTGAGCAAGCTTTCCAGTTCTCTCATTATGCTTCTCTTGAGCTCCAAATATGCGTGCGCTGAATAACAAAAAGCCGTTAAGATGCCCTCATGGGGATTCTTAACGGCTTTGCTTATGTTAAAGGAAAATTAGTGCTTACGACCAGGAATGACACCTGTTTCTTCATAGGCTTTGACGATGATATCAATTTCTTTTTTCAACTCAGCGAGAAGTTCTGTCTCCGGCACTTTACGGATCATTTCGCCATAACGAAACAGCATGCCTTCGCCACGAGCACCTGCAATACCAATATCCGCCTCACGAGCCTCTCCAGGTCCGTTTACGGCACAACCTAAGACGGATACTTTAATTGGCACCTTGATCTTGGCAATGTAGTCCTCCACCTCGTTAGCGATCGAGAACAAGTCAATATCTAGGCGCCCACAAGTAGGGCAGGATACGAGCGTGGCCGCATTCGTGATTAACCCGAACGTTTTGAGAAGCTCACGCGCAACCTTAATCTCTTCAACCGGATCCGCGCTAAGCGAAATACGAAGCGTGTTACCGATTCCCATGTTGAGAAGCGTTCCAATTCCCGCGGCACTTTTCACTGCGCCCGTAAAGAGCGTTCCCGCTTCAGTAATACCAAGATGAAGAGGGTAGTTAAATGCTTTCGCAGCTTGTGAATAAGCGGCAATCGCCATCGGTACATCAGAAGCTTTGAGGGAGACGATAATATCATGAAAATCTAGTTCTTCTAGAATATTGATATGAAATAAGGCACTTTCCACCATAGCTTCCGGCGTCGGGTAACCATACTTCTCCAGAAGATGGTTCTCAAGCGAACCTGCATTGACACCGATTCGAATTGGAATCCCGCGATCTTTACAAGCCTTAACAACCGCTTCTACCTTCTCGCGGCGGCCGATATTACCTGGATTAATCCGCACTTTATCGATCCCATTCTCAATCGCAGCAAGCGCTAGACGATGGTCAAAGTGGATATCGGAAACTAGCGGAATATGGATCTGTTTCTTAATTTCTTTAATCGCTTCAGCAGCTTCCTTGTTGTTCACAGTGACGCGAACCAATTGACAGCCTGCTTCTTCCAGACGAAGAATTTCAGCAACGGTGGCTTTTACATCCGCTGTTTTCGTCGTACACATGCTTTGCATGATGACTTCATTGCTGCCGCCGATGGTTAAGTCACCTACTCGAACGGGCCGCGTATCTTTTCTATGGAACATTATGGTTTCTCTCCCCATGACACCAAACATCCTCCGCTCCAATTTCCTGCATAAGGAAACCGGATTGGAGGCTGTGTGTTCGTTAATGAATTTATGGGTTACGCACTTTCTTCTTTTTTCTTGCCTGTTGCTTGTGCTTGTGAGCCGTCTTTCGTCGTCAGCACAGGTGTAAGTTTGTTCTGAACAGTCTCCTTAGAAACTACACATGAGGAGACATCTGTTCTTGAAGGGACTTCAAACATTACGTCAAGCATAATGCTTTCAATGATTGCTCTCAGACCGCGCGCGCCGGTATTCCGTTTAATCGCTTCTTTTGCAATGGCGTCAAGCGCCTCTGCATCGAATTCGAGTGAAACGTTATCCATTTCGAGCATCTTCTGGTATTGTTTCACAAGCGCGTTTTTCGGCTCGGAAAGAATACGAACAAGTGCTGCTTCATCCAGCGGCTCTAGGGTAGAGATAACTGGCAGTCGGCCTACGAATTCAGGAATCAATCCGAATCTGAGCAGGTCCTCTGGAAGTACCATGGATAGGTATTCGCCCGGTTTCAAATCTACTTTCATGCCATCTGTGCTGAAGCCAATGACTTTTTTACCAATTCTGCGTTTGATAATTTGCTCCAGACCGTCAAAAGCTCCGCCGCAAATAAACAGAATGTTGGTTGTGTCAATTTGAATAAACTCTTGATGCGGGTGCTTACGTCCGCCTTGTGGAGGAACCGATGCGACCGTACCTTCAAGAATTTTGAGCAAAGCTTGCTGAACGCCTTCACCAGAAACGTCTCTTGTAATCGACGGGTTCTCGGATTTGCGCGCTACTTTATCGATCTCATCGATGTAGATAATGCCGCGTTCTGCTTTTTCCACATCGTAATCTGCAGCTTGAATAAGTTTGAGCAAAATATTCTCAACGTCTTCGCCTACATAACCCGCTTCTGTCAATGAAGTTGCATCCGCGATCGCGAATGGAACATTCAGAATTTTGGCAAGTGTTTGAGCAAGCAGCGTTTTACCGCTTCCTGTTGGCCCTAGAAGAACGATGTTACTTTTTTGAAGTTCAACATCTTCTAGTTTGTTTTGCGAATTGATACGCTTGTAGTGGTTATATACCGCTACCGCAAGCGATTTCTTCGCTTGTTCCTGCCCGATGACGTACTGGTCCAAAATGTTGCGGATTTCCTTAGGTTTCGGAACATCCTTCAGATCCAGTTCTTCCTCGTGACCTAGTTCTTCTTCTACAATCTCCGTGCAAAGCTCTATACATTCATCACAAATGTAAACTCCCGGACCCGCAACAAGCTTGCGAACTTGGTCTTGGGATTTTCCACAAAAGGAACATTTGAGTTGGCCTTTTTCATCGTTAAATTTAAACATGGGATCACTCCTTTATTTCAAGTCGTTTCGAGTGATAACCTCGTCGATTAACCCGTATGCCTTCGCTTCATCAGCGCTCATAAAGTTATCTCGGTCGGTGTCTCTTTCGATCTTTTCAAGCGGCTGTCCCGTACGATCCACATAAATCTGGTTGAGTTTTTGTTTCGTTTTGATAATCCAATCCGCGTGAATCTTAATATCGGTCGCTTGACCTCTTACACCGCCGAGCGGTTGGTGAATCATAACTTCAGCATTCGGCAGCGCGTATCGCTTGCCTTTGGCGCCTGCTGTTAACAGCAAGGACCCCATGCTTGCGGCCATACCTACACAAATCGTAGATACATCCGGTTTAATAAATTGCATGGTATCGAAGATACCCATTCCAGCTGTTACAGATCCACCTGGTGAGTTGATATATAAGTGGATATCCTTTTCGGGATCCTGAGCAGATAAAAAAAGCAGCTGGGCAATGACCAAATTAGCCACATCATCATCAATGGCAGTCCCAATGAAAATAATGCGGTCCTTAAGTAGACGCGAGTAGATGTCGTAAGAGCGTTCCCCACGTGCCTCTTGTTCAACAACCATAGGAATAAGACTCATTGTACCAACTCCTTTTGTGGCCAAAGCCATGTTCTCCAAATTGGGATTCAGTAACAGTTTAACATGTTTGAGCAGCAAAGTCATTTTTTCAGAAGACTGCTATGTATGCAATGAAATTCTTATGTTTTTAGGCAGTTTGTGGCTAAAATAGGGTAAAAGAAAGGCACGTTGCTTACGTACGTGCCTTTACTTACCTTATTTATACTGCTGCGGAAACATGCTTGCTATTTTCGAGCAAGAAGTCAACCGTTTTTCTAATGACAAGATCATTGCTCAGACCATCTAGGCTGCCGTTAGAAGCAAACAGCTCACGAAGTTCTGCCGTTGTTTTTTGGTAGGATGGTGCATATTTCTCAAGTTCCGCGTCAACTTCTTCGTCGGATACTGTGATGTTTTCTGCAGCTGCAATGGCTTCAAGAACAAGGTTGTTACGAACACGCTTTTCAGCATCTTCTCTCATTTGGTCTTTCAGCACGCTCTCGTTTTGACCGGAGAACTGGAAGTAAATCTCAAGCGTCATGCCTTGGGAGCGAAGACGTCTTTCGAATTCTTTCACCATTACATCAAGTTCTGCTTCTACCATGGATGCTGGAATTTCAACATCTGCGTTAGCAGCAGCCTTATCAACAACAGCCGTTTCCAGAGCAGCTTCTGAATCTTTTGTTTTGCTCTCTTGAAGACGTTTTTTCAATTCTTCTTTGTACTCTACAAGCGTATCGTACTCGCTCACGTCTTTGGCAAACTCATCATCAAGTTCTGGCAAGTTCTTGCGTTTGATGTCGTGAATTTTCACTTTAAACACAGCCGCTTTGCCTTTCAGATCTTCGGAGTGGTAGTTCTCAGGGAAAGAAACGTTAACTTCTTTCTCTTCGCCTTTACCAAGTCCTACAAGCTGCTCTTCGAACCCTGGAATGAAGGAATTGGAGCCAAGCTCAAGGGAGTACTTCTCTGCTTTCCCACCTTCGAATGCTTCGCCATCAACGAAACCTTCGAAATCAAGAACAACTACATCACCGTTAGCTGCTTGTCCTTCTTCAAGAACAACCAGTTCAGCATGACGCTGTTGTAGACGAGTAAGTTCATTGTCTAGTTCTTCGTCACTTACATTAGCATCTACGGCTTCAACTTCGATGCCTTTGTAATCGCCAAGCGTTACTTCTGGTTTAACAGTAACCTTCGCTTTGAATTTCAGAACTTGTCCTTTGCCGAATTGCTCTACGTCTACTTCTGGACGATCAACAGGCTCGATTTTAACCTCTTCAATCGCTTGTACGTAAACTTCTGGCAAAATGATATCAAGTGCGTCTTGATACAGGCTTTCAACACCAAATTTAGCTTCAAAGATTGAACGTGGCACTTTCCCTTTACGGAAACCTGGAACATTTACTTTCGCGGATACTTTTTTGAATGCTTTATCCAATGCATCTGCGACGCGCTCTGCGCCAACTTCCACTTCAAGAACGCCTACGTTCTTCTCTATTTTTTCCCAACTTGCTTTCATTTTATGCTTTCCCCTTCCAAAAATGTACGATGACATATTTTCACGTTACGCTCATTATAACCATTCTATTATAACATATAACAATTTCATTTCAAGGCGGCCTTTCGCCCCTAAGATGGATCCGGGTTAAACTGCTTCACAAACGCTTGCAGCACGAGATGTGCCCGCTTCCATTGCAGCGTCATCGACCCAACAATCCCGTAATTATCTAGCAATTCCTCTTTGTTAACAGAACCGAATAATCGCTCTTGCAGAATGGCATGCAAGGCAGATGCCCATACGTCAACGGCGCCTTCTTCAGCTTTCAGTAAGTCCGTATAGATTGCTGTTCCATAGGCATAGGCCAGAAATTCCTGCCAAGTTTGCTTGGCAAAATAAACAAAATCCGGTTGGCTTATCTCACTAATATCCCCGACTCTGCGAATCATATCACGAATTTGGGATGGAAATTCCTCCGGGCATAGCGGTGTTTCTTCAATCTGGACAGCGATCTTTTTGCCGTTTTTCGGGTACTCAATGAATCCCTGCTCGCCCATTTGCTTCAGCGCCTGCAGCGCCTTGAACTGAATATGCGGGTGCCGCGGTCTTTCGCTAAGCCATTCCTTGATAGCCGAGCCTATACCTGGATGATCGACAAAGCCCAATTGTTCCAGACTACTTACTTGCTGCTCCAAAGTACCTGCTTTCAGCAAGTCCAGCAACTTCAAGGCATATGCGCCGTCATCTGAAGACTTCCCGTTTATGTACTGCCTTAATAAATCCTCTTCTCCCTCTAGATCCTCTTCCGATGGACTTGGCATAGGGAATAACTCTTCTGGAAACATGGTTTGCAACCAAATCCTCAGTGCTTCCCATTGCTCGATCTTATCCGATTGGGCGGCTGGAAATTGAAGCAGAAATGTGAGCAGTTGAAGAGCATCACTATACTGTTCGTTTCGTAGAAACTTGGTAAGTTCCTCTTCGTAATATTGCTCTGTTTTCGGAAAAAGAATAACATTATTCATCGACAGCTCGGTTATGTGAATCACCTCAGAAATCTTGGTCTCGCTGGTGACAGTTTACTTGATTGTTCGGGTGATTGCAAAATAAATTTAAAACAAAGTGTTGACTTCCCTTAAAAAGATATGATAATATAACTCTTGCTTCGCCAAACAGCTACACGCTGAGAGGTAAGAAGAGGTCTATGTCTCAGTAGCTCAGCTGGATAGAGCACACGCCTTCTAAGCGTGCGGTCGGGGGTTCGAATCCCTCCTGGGACGTTATGTAAGGAGAGAAGATCGCGAGAAATCGCGGTCTTTTTAGTTTTTCAGATGTCCAGATATGGAAGTTACATTCAAGCAGAAAAAGCCGCCAACCTATGGTTGCGGCTTTCTGAAGCAATATTTTATCATGCAAAAAAATTCCCGTTTCCTACACAGAAGGTCGATTAGGTTGATGATGACCAGGCTCTGTTGAATCCAAATTAGACTGCACGCGTGAAGATTGTTTCGAATGATCAATCGTGCTCTGCTCTCTTTGTTTCATGCTTTTTTTCTTGCCCATGATGAATTCCCTCCTATTAGGTAAGGTGAGCCCGTAGAGTGTACCTCTACAGGCTCTTGTTGGTGCCATAGACTTTAGTGCTTCTTGTGAGGCAAGTTACTGCCTGGCTGACCGTCACCTTGTGTCCTGAAATTCTTCGCGGCTTTCCTCTGCTTGTCGTGCAGTTTGCTAATGAAATGACTATCCATGAGCATTCGCCTCCTGAAGAAAGAATGGCACTACCCCTTTAGAATGTCACGCAAGCTCAAGATTTAAACGCATGGCTAAATTTAGAAGAGCGCCTCTAGCTTCTGCATCTGTTTTGACTCTTTCATAGAGTTCCTCGAAATTACTGCGATTTTCAATAAATTCAGGCTCTGTCTTAATCGCGACTTGCGTCCAATTAATCAGCAAATTCTCCGCTTGTGTCAGTTCATTATAGGCACGGTGCAGGCCAACGCGTTCAATGATTTCTTCCATTTCAGCCTGTCCGACTTCTTTGCCTGCCTCTTTCAAATCGGCAATCCGTTTATCCGCTTGATTACTAATTTGCAAAAAATGCTCTCTGGAGGCTAGATAATCGATTTGTGCTTTGGAATGTTTCTTTTTCATTGCCATCACCTTTACTGTTTAGTAAGTAATAATTAATTAATAATAACAGGCTTAGAATTAAAACACAAAATCTGCCTGATGACTTCCCCGGCAACCTGGGACAGACATTATATATTCCCATTTTGCATACCTTTTATCATCATGCTCTCTTCATAAAGAAAGGAAGGAACGTCTATGTGCGGAATAACGGGTTGGATAGATTGGCGGAAAGACTTGACCGGGTACCCGTCCATTCTAGAAAATATGACGGAAACGCTCCATTTGCGTGGACCAGATGCTTCTGGCACTTGGATCTCACAGCACTGTGCCCTGGGCCATCGACGTCTTAGTGTAATGGATCCGGAAAACGGCGCTCAGCCCATGGTCCGGAAACAAGGAGACTACACTTATACGATCGTATATAATGGCGAGCTTTACAATGCCCCAGAGCTGAAGAAAGAGCTCGAGCTGCGCGGACATCATTTCCGAACAACTTGCGATACCGAGGTGCTGCTTGTTGCCTTCATTGAATGGGGGAGGGCTTGTGTAGACCGTCTGAATGGAATCTTCGCTTTCGCAGCATGGAACGATCAGGAGCAATCCCTTTACTTAGTCAGAGACCGGCTTGGCGTAAAGCCGCTTTTTTATTCTCATCAGAACAGTGTCCTTCTATTCGGTTCTGAACCAAAAGCCATTCTCGCGCATCCCGACTTTCAGGCAGAAGTCGGCGCGGAAGGCTTGGCCGAGATCTTCGCAGTAGGTCCTGCACGCACGCCTGGACATGGCATTTATCGCAATATGTCAGAGCTGAAGCCCGGACAATGCGCTGTTTTTGACCGCAACGGCTTATCCGTCAGAACCTACTGGAAGCTGGAAAGCCACCCTCATCCAGATGATGTTGCAGCGACGGCGCTTCAGGTTCAGCAGTTGCTGAGCGACACTTCCCAAAGGCAGCTAGTTTCCGACGTACCTATCTGTACATTGCTATCTGGAGGGCTTGACTCCAGCGCACTAACCTCTCTTGCCGCGGAGCATTACAAAGAAAGCGGAAAAGGCGCTCTGCACACCTTTTCTGTCGATTACAAAGATAACGATAAGCACTTCAAAGCCAACCTATTTCAACCTAACTCCGACGCTCCTTGGATTAAGCGGATGACAGAGCATCTTGGTACCGAGCACCATTATATTGAGTTCGATACGCCTGAACTAGTGGAATCCCTGAAAACAGCCGTTTTTGCCCGGGATACGCCGGGGATGGCCGATGTTGACGGATCCCTTTATTTGTTTTGCCGTGAAATCAAAAAGGAGGCCACGGTTGCTATCTCGGGTGAAGCTGCTGATGAGATTTTTGGCGGGTATCCTTGGTTCCACAACGAAGAAGCCCTCTCTGCCAATACGTTCCCTTGGTCCCTTAAGCTGCCTAACCGAGTTGATCTGCTAGCACCTGATTTAATCGATTGGATCAAGCCAATTGAATATGTTAGCAATCGGTATCAGCAAGCCTTAAGCGAAGTACCCCGGCTAGCTGGAGAAACACAGCAGCAAAACCGCATGCGAGAAATGTCCTACCTCAACATCACCCGCTTCATGCCGACTCTTCTCGATCGCAAAGACCGCATGAGCATGGCCGTTGGACTTGAGGTGCGCGTTCCTTTCTGCGATCACCGTCTCGTTGAATATGTGTGGAACATTCCATGGGAAATAAAAACCTCCGGAGATCGGGAAAAAGGCATTTTACGAAAGGCACTGAAAGGTGTTCTCCCTGATGATGTCTTAACCCGCAAGAAAAGCCCATATCCAAAAACACACAATCCTAATTACTTAACTGCCGTCCGTAAATGGGTACTGGAAATTTTGGATGACCCCAGCTCCCCCCTGCTGCCCTTCATTGATGTGAAAAAAATACGCGCGCTCGCCAGCTCCGACACGAACGACTTCGATCTCCCGTGGTTCGGCCAGTTGATGACGGGACCCCAGCTGTTCGCGTATTTAGCACAAGTAGATACATGGTTACGAAACTATAAAATATCAATCCGTTAATATAAAAAAGACCTGCTGTCCACTATGATGTGGAAGCAGGTCTTTTCATTAGGATTCGTTTTGCTCAGGGAGCCTATCCAAAAACAATCGCAAAGCTTTAGCGCGATGACTGATTCCGTTCTTCTCTTCCACCGTCAACTCCGCCATCGTTCTTCCAAGAGAAGGAATATAAAACAGAGGATCGTAGCCGAAACCACTCTCACCGCGTTGTTCCCCTATAATGTAACCCTGACAAGAACCCTCGGCTTCAATGATTTCATTCGCCACCGGGTCGATAAGCGTAAGTGCACAAACAAAGGCAGCCTCGCTCAAAAACTTCGGATGTCCAGCTTCCATAGGCAAACCATCAACCGGTGCGGACTCGCTCAAAGCTTGAAGCAGCTTGCTATTGTTGGCTGCATCCGTTGCGTTTTCTCCGGCATATCTGGCTGAATAAACGCCCGGATCACCGCCTAGCGCTTTCACACACAAGCCTGAATCGTCTGCAAGCACGGGAACATGGAGATGCGCCGAAATAATTTGCGCTTTGATCCGCGCATTCTCCGCAAACGTTTTGCCGCTTTCTACGATCTCGGGAAGGTCCGTATAAGCAGCCAAGCTGCGGACTTTGTACCCTTTTGCGCCAAAAAGGCTCTCAAACTCCTTGACTTTCCCTTCATTGCGGGTTGCAATCACAACGATATTACTTCGTAGCCGCATGTTGTACACCCCGAATACGATCCGCTATAGGGCCCAGCACTTTAGACTGCTCTTCAATCATCGTATGAATTCCTATTTCTGCAAGAGCAAGCAGTTCATCCAATTCCTTGCGTGAAAACGGAGAATCCTCACCCGTACCTTGGATTTCTACGAATTGTCCTTGCCCCGTCATCACAACGTTCATATCCACTTTAGCCTGTGAATCCTCTTCATAGTTGAGATCTAAACGCGGTGTTTGGCCGATAACGCCTACCGAAACGGAAGCCAAAAAGTCGTTAATCGGAAACTTTGCCAAATTTTTATCTGTCGCCAGCTTGTTGATCGCAAAAGCCATGGCTACGAATGCACCGGTAATTGAAGTCGTACGGGTACCTCCGTCTGCTTGGATAACATCACAGTCTAGTGTAATGGATCTCTCGCCCAAAGCTTCTAAGTTAACTACGGAACGAAGAGCCCGGCCAATCAAACGCTGAATCTCCATCGTCCTCCCGCCAAGCTTGCCTTTGGCAGCTTCACGCTGATTTCTTACTTGTGTGGCGCGAGGCAGCATGGAATATTCCGCGGTTACCCAGCCTTTGCCTTGTCCTTTCATAAAAGGCGGGACACGCTCTTCAACTGTTGCCGTACAAATCACTTTCGTATCCCCGACCTCAATTAGCACCGAGCCTTCAGCATGTTTTATATAATGGGGGGTTATTTTCATTGGGCGCAACTCTTCATTTGTTCTTCCGCCAATTCGCATAAATCGTGTTCTCCTCCTGTCGCTTCCAAAGGGAAGCTAAATACTCTCGCCCCATTGTAACAAAGTAGCCGGAGAAAAGCACCCTCATCAAGAACAATGATGTCCGGCCTATCAATAGAATGAGAAAACCCCTATGCAAGATTTCTTTTGCATAGAGGTCTATGGAGCAATGCAAGCTGATTATAACTTGGTTGGATTAATATGAGCAGGTCTAGCTACAGGCTTCGTATAGTTCTGAGTGCTATCTGACGATGTGAATTTCACAGCGCCATCCACTTTGATCTGAACTTGCTTAAAGCCTGTATTCTCCGTCAGGGATAGAATGACCGACTTCAGCGCATCTTCGGGCGCTTTCTGATCGGCGCCAAGCAGCTTATTCGAGAAATCAACCGTAATCAAGGCGTCCGCCGGGTTAATGCTCTTCACTTCCGTTGAGGCGTCTAGAACGCTAGCCAGCCCTTTCTTCTGATCTGGCCCTTTTATCAGCTGATCGACAACGGCTTTAGCTACATTATCCGTTCTTTTGACGAGCCTGGTCACAGGTACATAATATTTGTAGTTCTGATCATTTTGATTTAGGAAGTAGAGCGTAACCGGCGTGGATTGCCCGAATTCCGCATCCTCTGCCTTCTCAAGGTTAATCCCCATTGAACGCGCCAGCGGGGTATCCAGCGGGGTTTTGCCTTTTGGCATTTCTTTGAGATCCTTACCATCGACACGCAGTTGTACCTTCTCAACAGTTGGGAAGTTCGTCAAATTCCAAGTGATGGCTTCTAATATTTTTCTTTCATTTTGCTGATCATACGTGAGGAACTCTTTTGAAAAATCAACGATAGCGCGTTTGTCCGATGTTACATTCAAGCTAATGACTTTCGTTCCTTTCGGCAGCAAGGCCTGGAATCCAGATGGGAGCAAGCTTGTGACCGGACCGCCATCTACCATATACTCAAGCGTCGTCTTCGCAACCGACACCGATTTCGGTAATCCCAGACTGAGCGGAGCGACGAAGCCTTTGGCATCCTTCACATACACTGTCATTTGGGATGAATTATCGTCGATCATATCGATCGTGACCGCAGCTGATGTCGTTTTAACGTCTGCTTCCGCACCCGTGGTCGGAGGTGCATCAATGTCAGCTTTCTTCCCAGTGCCCAGAACTGAACATCCTGTGGTCAGCAAGGCAATCACCCCCGCGATAGCGGCTGAACGAATCCAATGTTGATGTTTCATTTGCTTATTTCCTCCTTCGAGTTTTCGCAGAAGCCTCTTCTGAAGCGTCTGCCGCATAGTTACTTTTCGGCATGGCCTGTACATTGCTTTTTCGTATTATTATGTATACGGGGCTTTGTCCGATTTATAACTACTTTTTGTCCACATGCTCAAAAAAGTAATCCAGAGAAGACTCCACCCTTTTTCTGATGAGTCCCTGCCTTTTTCGGCATCTAACCTTGATATGCTATACTTGTAAAAATAGACAGATTTGATCTAACTGGAGGCGCACAGATGAGAACATTCCTCAAAGATAAAACGCTCATTTTCAACGAATTCCGGGATGAAGTTTTCAGCCACTATCCGCAAGCTGTCATCGAAGAGGCGGTTGCCCGCCTGCTTGTGGAAATCAAAGGCATCAAAAAAATTCCTTATGAGAGAATTACATCGACTTTATTAGGTGTTTTGAGCAAAACAGAGACCTATAATGTCATGACAACGCTCATGGAACTGCAAAAAAAGGTGAAGCATGATTCCGAGCTGCTCGCGAGCATGAAAGACCCTGCCTACAACCTGCATCGCACCATTGCCATGTCCATCTGTGGCTTGTATGGCAGCGGCGCAGCCTCTCTTTTCGGTTTCATGGATTGTAAATTTCGTTTTTTCTTCCCGACAAAACGTCCTAAATCATTTATTTCAAAAGGGATTTGCGCGATTGTCGCCTCAACTGCAAGTGTGATCATTTCGGAGAATGTAAAAGTCGATTATTCGCAGCGCAATCTCGCTCTGCTTGCTGAGAGAGGTGTCCAGCTTGAGGATATGGTTGAAATTCTGGATACGCTCCAGCGCCCCTACAATCCGGACATGGAACGCAGCCTATGCGAAGAACACATTGTCGCCGTACTGCGCAAACAGCAGACCTTCCATGCGCTGCAGCTGGCGATCAAAATAGACACCGCCGTCGAAGCCGGCGAATTCAATCCGCAATATAATCATATTGTCGGGCAAGACGAAGGACTTTTCGGGGTAGATGAAAGCATTGCAACTGCCGTTCCTCTCATGTATGGAACCATTGCGCTTACGAATTTCGGTTACTTGGACAAAGAGAAAATCGGGATCATCAAAGAGCTGGACAGCGATCACGATGAGGGGAAATGCAACACGTTTATTGACGATATGGTTTGCGGCATTGTGGCTGCGGCCTGCGGACGATTAGCGCATAATAATGTTCCTACTTATAGCAAGCCTTTGAAGTAAGGTGAGGGATCGGTGCCGAGATAGTCGGCAACAAGAGATGTAAAAAGTACATCAAATTTCGCTTTGCGCTGAGGTTATGGACGGTTTTGATGTAATTAGTACATCAAAAATTGTGATATTGTCCATTATCGCGGTTAGCTGGCGAATTTGATGTACTTTTTGCTTGATTTGAGTTGTTTTCGCGGAAAAATGCTGGATTTGATGTAAGTTTTACATCAAATGGGCTAGTGATACCCAAGTTCTAAGCGCAAGAGCTAAACCCAAGAGCTAAGAACCTACGCATCGCGGCTGGTTGCAACGTAGTGAACAAGCTCCGCGGCAGGATCAACCTGCTGGACGCGTCCCTCCGCTTCCAGCAAGATGAGGTGAGCGATCGTCTCCGACAACGCGAACCTCATCTGATGCACGCTGAGCCGGTCGCCGAAGGTCGCGCGGCACACCTCATAAGCGCTAAGCGGCGCGCTTAGCTGATTCTCCATGAGCGCAAGCCGCTCATGATGATGGCGCACTAGCTCCTCTGTGCGTGCGCCAAAGCCAGACCAAGGCTCCCGGTGCCCCGGGTAAGCCATCTTGACCTGCAGCCTGCCGATCTCCTGCAGGCTGCGCAAGTACTCGCCGAGCGGGTTTTCTTCCACCTGCGGGAGGAAGGAAACGTTCGGCGATATTTGCGGCAGGACGTGGTCTCCGCAAAAGATCACCTCCGCCTCGGCGTCGTAGAAGACCAGGTGACCCGCGGCATGGCCGGGGGTCTCCATGGCTTCGTACACGCGGTCCCCGAGGCGCACGGGCCCTTCTCGCAGCAGGGTAACCTGCGGCTGCGGGGAAACCAAATCGACGAAGCTCACCATGTGCTTCGTCATCTCTGCCAGCCCGGCTTCCGGGAAGCCGTGCCGGGCAAAAAGCGTCAGCAGCCGCGTCGACATCGGCTGCTCCGGCCCCCACAGGAGCTGCACTTGCGCGTATCCGGTCTCCGAGAGGAGAACCGGCGCGCCCGTGCGCTCCTGGAACCACCCCGCCATCCCGTAGTGATCGGGATGGTGGTGGGTGAGCACGATCTGCTCGACGTGCTCGAAGCCGATCCCGCGCTCCTGCAGCACCTGCAGCCAGAGCGCTTCCGCATCCGGGGTATGCAGCCCCGGATCAATGACGGTGTACCCTTTGCTGCCGCGGATCAGGTAAGCATTCACCCATCGAAGCGGAAAAGGCAGCGGCACCTTCACTTGGGTAATTTCATCTGTATGTTCGATTACGATGTTCATCAGCGAGTAGTCATCCTTCCTTATGCCCTACAAAAATCATCCGGCACGAAACATCGGCCTCATAAGGATGACCGTCATAACTGCCGTATACGTGATCAATATGTAAACCTGCTTTTTGCAGCATCGCTTCGAACGCCGTTCGGTCGTATAATTTCACCTGCTCCAAATATTGCCGCTCAGGAGTGCCCTGCTGCGATATCACAATTCGCTTACGCACGCAACCCTCTTCAATGGTTCTCGTTTCGATAATTTGAATATCTCCCTCTGTCCGATGCGATTGCGGAACAAGATGAGCTTGAACATAAATCGGATTCAGAAAATCGATAATAAAGCGACCGCCCTCTTTTAAAAGACGATTCATCTCGTAAAATACCTTAGCATTCTGCTCTTCCTCATCAAAATATCCAAATGAAGTGAACAAGTTCACTACCGCGTCAAACTGACACCCGAGGGGAACTTCCCGCATATCACCGCGTACCCAAGTCACACGCTTCTGCTTGTCCAATTGTACAGCTTCATTCAAAAGCACTTCAGACAAGTCTACACCCGTGATTGCATAGCCAAAATCCGCCAAAGCCAAGGAATGGCGTCCCATCCCGCAGCATAAATCCAATACTTCGGCCCCTTGCTTCAGCTCAAGCCAATCCATCATTTTTTTCACTTCATGATAAGCGCCTTGCATATCCCGATGCTTATAAACTAATAAATAATCATTCCCAAAGCTTTCCTGATACCAAGCCATTTTATCACCTGCAATTTCTATTAATAATCATTAGGAGTTTTCAAAAGAGTCCAATTTCTGCTGTACCCGTCGCAAGCTTTCGGCAGCTTCTTCCTGACTGAAGTTGCCTGCTTCGAGCAAATTTTCATCCGTATCAAGCAGTGTCTCATAAAATGCAACACCTTGCCACAGGAACTCCGATTGGTCCGGATGGTCCTCCATGTAATGAAACAGCACGTCCTCGGCCTTGGCATAATCGCCTTGTTTTTCATAATGGGCAAAAAGCAGCCTCTTCATATCTTCCGGGATTATCCATGCTTTAAGCCGGTCCAGACTAGTTTGTACGCGCGCAGCTGCCTCAGCACTCTCATCATCCTTAGGATTAACCTCAGGAGAAAGCGACAAGTGAAGCAATAAATCCAGAGATTTCACATACGAACGGTATGCCTCATCGTTTTGGTCATGCTGCCTAAGCAGATCTCCGTGTCCGACGAACATATCTCCAATGACCATCGCTTTCGCAGTATCCAAATTTCCGTTATAGGAAAGCAGCTCTAGGATATCCTTGCTTGATAAAGCCTGTAATGAACGAATATTGAGCCCGAGCAAATGCCGGCTAGCTTCATCCAGCAGCTGTTGGGCATCCGGTAGTGGAATGTGTTCTTTATTAAAAAGAATGCGATGCAGAACCTGAGTCATCTGCTCAATCTGCCGCATAAAATAATCTCGTTTGAACACTAGAACATCCCCTTTGCCCAAAAGATATACCTCGTTTCAGCTTACCACGCCTCGGATAGAAACTCAAAAGCAGATATCGCCTATTTTTGCACATAGACCGCACCATTGGCAGCAGCCCTTCATAAACTAATTTTGACTGTATCCCTTAACCTTGTATTTCCCAATACCCGAGCAAGGAGGGGTGACACACATCCATGGGCAGCGACCACAAAAACAAATTTCTACTTACGAACCGCGAACGCGAAGTATTCGAACTATTAGTGCAGGACAAAACGACGAAGGATATCGCACAGCAGCTTTTTATCAGTGAAAAAACTGTGAGAAATCATATCTCCAATGTCATGCAAAAGCTGAACGTAAAGGGTCGTTCACAAGCGGTTGTAGAACTGATCAAGCTTGGGGAATTAAAGATCTGATTCCGTCAGCAAAGGGATCCATGTAAGCCTTCGAGGCCTCCTATTGGAGGATTCGAGGGCTTTTATGTCGTTGTCGCACGCTTTCAAAAGTGAACGTTTTGTTAACCCAACAATTCGACAGTAAACGATCTTTAGCATGTACTATGATAGTAAAAACAAGCACATTTCACCTTTAGGGGGCTATTTCAATCCATGATAGAAATGATTACCGAGCAAAAAAATGTGTTTTCCTTGTCAGAACTCCTGAATGTGGAACCAGACATTCTGTTCCGACTCTGCCAGTATATTGAGTCAAGGGGCCATCTTTTCACCAAATCAGAGGAAGGCGCCTTCCAATTTAATGATAATGATATTGCAGTGATATTAGCCCATTATTAATGGGCTTTTTTGTTGCTCGGCGGTAAATTGGGGGAGGGTAGGAGCCCTGTGAGGAGCTCCGTTTTGGCGTTAAGCTTGTTTTATAGCGCAGCGTTAGAATGGTCAGTTTGTGCGTCATTGAGACGTCCATTTCGGATGTCTCAGAGAAATTCTACAACTTAACGGTTCGTGAGAGAGCCTTTTTTGACCGCTCGTGCAGCATTGCTCCCGTTTTGGAGGAAAATAGCACTTGAGAATGACTTTTCGGCATTCTCAATTAAACGCACTCTTCTCGGCTGGCGCACGTCGGGTGACACACATCCATGGGCAGAAACCATTCAATATGCTTGATGTATTTGAACTATCTGTGGAGGCCAAAGCGTTAATAGATGTCGCAAATAAAATGGAAACTGTGAGAAATCATCTTACCAATGTTATGTAAAAGCTGAACAAATACGAAGACCTTGACGGATCAAACTCCGTCATGCTGTAGTGCTAGCTACTTCACTAACCCCCCACCATCCAATCACGCTGCTCACCATACTGCCAACTTCCACTCAACTGCCAATAACAAATATCAAAATCCCTAGCCTGGAATCAGGCTAAGTCTTTACTCAAAGTTTTCTTAGGGAACTAGAGTCCTCTATTCGATGAAAACCGAGCTGTTTCTTCGCTCAGCAGAATTACAGGGTCTTATTCCATGCGGATTGATGGCGAGTTTAGCTAGTAAAATCGGCAATATAGCGATCCACAGTTCCCCTCGCTCTGGATAAGCCGTATGCTCGTCAATAACCATGAGTCGCGTATGGACCTTGACACTGTTTTGCTTTTCCGTAACGTAAGCCCAATCTCCAAGAATGGGGGGCATCCTCAGACTAGTAGAGTCCACAATTCCTAATACAAGTTTGTTTTGTTTGTTACGAGGCTGAGCTGTTTTACGAATGGAATCTGCGACGGCAGCGAATAAGGCTTGAGTGACCTCGACAGGAAGAGAATTAATGCGACGTGAAAGCTGAGACTTGTGGATGCTAGTGAGTTGGAATTCTTCTTGAAACTCAAGATCTGAACGAATACCTCTTTCAATCGTGTGTAGAGAATCCCACTTCAATAATTGTGCAGCGAGAAAAATTTTCAATAGATTAACCGTTTTAAGCTGTTTGCGATAATCCAGAAACGGCGCTAAAAAATTTTGTAATGGTAACAAAATAAAGGTATTGACGAACCACCTGTTTATCCGATACGCTCAAAGTCCGAGTTCTCCTTTGTATGAGATGTATGGATTAGGTCCCTACATCTCTACACCGGAGATTTTTTCATGCATTGTCCATGAAAATTAAATAAAAAAATTACATAAACAGTAAAAATTTGAGTATAAATTTTCGTGGGAGCTTTGATGCAACGCTAGTGGAAATTCTACCGCTAAATCGTGGCGAAACACAGCTACAGCATGAATAAATGGAATTTCTCCAGTTAATGCGGACGATTGAGCTTGGAAACAGGATAAAGAAGCGAATTAACAGGATTTTTTCCAGTTATTAGGTATATTTAGCGGGAACTTGCTTGAAATACAGGGAGTTTTTCCAGTTATTTGATTCGGCGGCACCATAAAAAAGAAAGAGGCTGCTCCTAGTCATCCAATGACCGAGGGAGCGCCTCTTTCGAACCTTCTGGGACAGCCTATTTTCTTTTCTCTCTTTTTCTACCTTTTCCCTATCTCCCGTCAATCCACCACTATCACTTAACCGTTATAGACGTCACAATCTTATTCGAGCCCTTCAGCTGAACAAGCCGCCCTTCCTTAAACAGCGCCAAGTTGCCGGAAACAGTCACACTAGAAGCAACTTGATACACGGTCGACTGATCCTTGCCATTGATCGATTGCACGATAGTAATCGTGGCAAGACCGCCTTGCGCATTAAGGGTCGTTCCTTTTAATTTCCCTTGCAGATCAAACGGCAAGTTCTCGTCGACCATTTTCGTTACTTCAATGTAGATAACTTTATTGTCGGAGGTGCGAATATCAACTTCGTCGCCTACTTTAAGGTCAACGGCTCTAACCTTAACGCCGCCACGATAGACGATGACATCCGGATGCAAAGCAAAAGCGGTCGTAACTCCCGACTTCGTCAGCTTCAATTCATTGTTGCTGACTGCGGCGCTAACGGTGCCGTTGTTCGTGATAGGCTGCACCATTTTGGTCACTTCAATATAAATGACTTTGTTCTCCGAGGTGCGAACGTTGACTTCATCCCCAACTTGAAGTGCGGCTAGAGCCACTTTCAAGCCATTGCGATAAACGACAACATCCGGATGCAGCGTTATTTCAAAATTGTAATTATCCTTCTTAAGTTTAAGCACATTATTCGTCACAGCTGCAGTGATCGTTCCGCTATTCGTAATCGCTTGCGCCGTTTGTGTTACTTCAATAAAGATCACTTTATTGTCCGAGGTTCTAACGTTTACCTCATCGCCAACTTGCAAGGCAGAAGATGTAACTTTTACTCCATTGCGATAAATAACGACTTCTGGATGCAGCGTATAGTCTGTAGCAACTCCCGATTTCGTAAGCTTCAGCACATTGCTGCTAACGACTGCAGAGACTGTCCCGCTGCTGGATATTGGAACAACCGATTTGGTAACTTCAACATAGATGACTTTGTTATCCGAGGTGCGAATGTTAATTTCATCCCCGATTTTCAGCTCATACGGATTCACTCTCACACCATTACGATAAGCAACAACATCCGGATGGAACGGCAAAGATGAGGTAACGCCCGATTTGGTAAGCGTCAGAGTATTGTTGGCAACCACTGCGCTGACGGTACCGCTATAGATAACTGTTTGTGCGGGTTTAGTTACTTCAATATAAATAATTTGATTGTTAAAAGTCCGCACACTTACTTCATCTCCAGCTTGCAGAGCAGAAGGACTGACTTTCACGCCGTTTTTGTAAATGTAAACCTCCGGATGCAAAGCATAGGTGGATGTCGCACCTGAGGTTGTCATCACTAATGCGTTCCCGTTAACGACGCTGTTTACAGTTCCCGTTAGTGTGTTATTTCCTTGATTCGGCAACTGACCGCCTGTACGATCAAGCAATGCCGCAAGCTGAGCCCGGGTAACCGGCTGATTAGGCCTGAACGTGTTATCTTCGAAGCCATCTACCAGGCCTTTTTCAATGGCCACAGCTACATAACCTACAGAACCTGCAGGAATTTGCTTCGCATCTTTGAACGGCAGGGTCGTGTTCATTTTCGCTTTGGCCTGAGCGTCCAGTTTCAGTGCTTTGACCAAAAGCGTTGTCGCCCATAACCGATCGCCTTCTTTCTGAGGCTGAACGGTGTCGTCATTTTCGGAAAATAAATCATTTTCTAACGCAGTCGCCACATACCCTACTGCCCACGCGGGAACTTGATTGGCATCCTTGAAATTGAGATGAGTGCTCATTTCGCTTGAAGATTCTGCTTGGCTGCGAAGCCCCATGAGACGAACGGCTGCTGTAATCGCTTCAATGCGTGAAACGGTGTTTTGCGGTTTAAATGTACCATCCTCGTACCCCTCGAACACACGCTTCGATGCTAAACTTGCGATATAGCGTATGGCCCATTCTGCGGTTTTCAAATCGTTAAAAGTGAGATGGATTTCGACTTTTCCGTTATCTTTCCGATTACCATTGCCATTGCCATTGTCAGTGGCTAGAACGGCTGTACTGCTCCCCATGATCGTTACGAAAGCAAGGCCTGTCGCGACTACTTTTTTGAACATCAAGCTTCAACACTCCTTCACCTTAGATAACTGCGTGTATCAGTTAACAGATCAATTCGTTGAATTGGTTATTTTTAGGAGGGTGAGCTTTTATTTTCCTTTCACTTTTTCTCATTATAGGCCCTGCATGAGCATGTCATTGGCGAAAGCGCCTACATTATGCTATGTTGGAAGAAATTACGAGCAAGGGAGCCAGCGAAATGAAGGCACATGCAGAGGGACCTCTCTCTCATTTTCACCCGATTCTGAAAGAGTGGTTCCGTTCACGCTTTGGCGAGCCCACCGACGTACAGAAGATGGCGTGGAAAGAGATTAACGCCAGGAAGCATACCCTCATCTCTTCCCCTACGGGTTCAGGTAAAACATTAGCAGCCTTACTGCCCTGTATGGACGGTGTTGTGAAAAAGAAACAGGTTGGCGATGAGCCCTACGCTCCCGGTGTTCGCGTGCTGGTGGTTACGCCGCTAAAAGCGCTGAATAATGATATTCATGATCATTTGTTTCATTTTATGACGGAGATCGAAGAGCTTGCGGCCTCATTTGAAAAGGACACCGCTTGGCACGGACTGCGTGTCGGCGTTCGCACCGGCGATACCACCCAGAGCACGCGGGCCTCTATGTTGAAGCATCCGCCTGATATACTGGTAACCACGCCAGAGTCACTTTATCTGCTGCTGACCTCGCCGCGCGCGAGAGAAATGCTCAAGAGCGTGGAGCAAGTCGTCATCGACGAGATTCACGATCTAGCAGCGGATAAGCGCGGCATGCATTTGTCTTTGACGCTGGAAAGGCTAGACATGTGGTGCGGGCGATCCGTTCAGCGGATCGGTGTCTCCGCCACACAAAAGCCAATCGAACGCGTCGCACGTTTTCTTGGCGGATGGGGAGAGGACGAGCCGCGCCCTGTCGCGATTATCGAGAGCAAAGCCGAAAAGCACTACGCACTGCAGGTGACGATGCCGGAGCCAGCGCGAGCCGGAGCGGATAAAGAGGCCATCTGGACGCCTCTTGTAGAGCGCGTGCTGCAGCTTATGGAAGGCAGCCGCACGGTACTTATCTTCGCAAACAGCCGCAGGCTGTGCGAGCGGTTAACCCTGCGACTCAATGACCATGTCGGTCATGAGATCGCGCGAAGCCATCACGGCAGCGTAGCCCGCGAGATCCGGCTCGAGGTCGAGCGCCAGCTCAAAGCCGGCGAGCTTCGCTGCCTGGTCGCTACCTCGTCGCTGGAGCTCGGCATCGACGTCGGCCATGTCGATCTGGTCATCCAGATCGACTCGCCTTTCACCGCTGCCGCAGGCATCCAGCGGATCGGCCGCGCCGGCCATGCCGTCGGCAGCGTCAGCCGCGGCGTGCTGCTCGCGCGCAGCCGCAGCCTGCTGCCGGAGCTCGCGGTGCTCAGCCGGCGGATCGCTGCGCGCGACATCGAGGCTATCCGCATCCCGCGGGGCAGCCTCGATGTACTAGCGCAGCAGCTCGTCGCCATGGCGGCGCTCGGCGACGAGCTGGATGTCGCGCTCCTCGCGCGCCTGCTCGCGCAGAGCGACTCCTTCCGCGAGGTGCCGCAAGAGCGCTGGCTCGCGATGCTGGAGGTGCTCGCGGGCCTCTATCCCTTTGCGCGTCCGCTCATCGCATGGGACCGCGAAACCGGCCGCTTGGAACGAGTAGCGGCCTCGCAGATGGCCGCGCTGACCGGCGCGGGCACGATTCCTCAGAGCACGGCTTATCCCGTGCATCATAACGAAACCGGCCTTCATCTGGGCGAGCTGGATGAAGAGTTCATTCACGAATCGTCGATCGGCGACGTATTCCAGCTTGGCACGGCTTCATGGCGGATCGTCCGCAAGCGTCCGGAACGCGTTTATGTGCAGGAAGCCGAGAACCGGTACAGCGAGATCCCCTTCTGGCGCGGGGAGACTGGCGGAAAATCCTATCAGCTCGGTGTTCAAACGGGAGTGCTTTGGCGCGAGCTGCGGGATCGTTTGAACTCGCAGTCTCATACCGAGGGAGATATCGCCGTCCAAGAATGGCTTATGGAGCAGTACTTTTTTGATACAGAAGCCAGTCACGCCCTAATTGGGCTCATTCGCAATCAAATTGCGGTCAATACCGTACCGACCGATCAAATGGTCGTTATTGAGTCTTTTGCCGATGAACAAAACCAAACCCATTATGTGCTGCACAGCTTATTTGGACGGAAAGTAAACCGAACATGGCTTATGGCGCTTGAGAAGCATCTGGGCAACAACGGGCATTCGGCCATCTATACCAATGCCAAGGACAATGGCATCGAGCTGATTTTTCCAAGCTATCAAGAATCAGTTATGTATGCCATCATGTCCCTTTCGTATAATGAAGCGGAACATATGGTCATTGGAGCTGTTGCCGAGTCCGGCATGTTCGGAGCGGCCTTCCAGCGGCTTGCAGAAACCTCCCTGCTTCTTTCCCGCAGTTTCACGCGGATGCCCGCTTGGCTCAAGCGACTTCGCGGTCAAGAGCTAATGAAGGAAGCGCTGCCCTACAAAGAGCGATTCCCTCTCTTTCAAGAGGCAATGCGTGAATGCTTGGAGGAGAATGTTGATTTGGAGCATCTGCGGAGTATTCTGGATGCGATTCATGCCGGTGAAATCCACTTTGCCGTTCATCGCAACCACTTCCCTTCCCCACTGGCGGCTCAATTTCAATCTGACTATGTGGCCCAGAAAATATACGAATCCGATAGCTTATCACAGGATTTGCAAGTCGAATTATTAGGCTTCAGCCGGCAGATGGCTGCCGATATTTTTGGAGCAGAGACCGTTCGCAATGCCATAAGTCCTCAAGTCCTAGAAGCCGAAGAGACCAAGCTTTCCGGGGCGGAAGAAGCGTGGACGTCAGCTCAGTCTATGTTTCGTTATTTAAAAGAACGCGGGGATGCTTCCATCTCCGAGCTCGTCCAAGCTGGCTCAACCACGGAATCCTCTGCGGAGACCTGGATGAATGATCTGCTCGAGCAAGGCCAAGCCGCAGTCACCTCATTCACTGGCGAGCCGCGTTATATATGCCGCGATGAAGTCGAATTCTATGCTTCTCTCACCTTAGATCCTCTCTCCAGAACGTTCATCTTCCAAAGATATGCGGACGGGAGACTGTCTTTCACTGCTGAGGAGCTTGCGGATCGCTACGAAATAGACGCTGCGATCGTTGAACGCTGGATCGAGGAAGCCGTCGCTGCCCGACTGCTAGAGCCAGCACCTTTTGCCGATCCCGAGGTGGAGTCGCTTTGGACAAGCAGCAAGGTCGCTTCTCGCTTGATCCGCCAGTCTCTGCAGATACTCCGACGCGAGAGCTCGGCTATTCTTCCGATCACTTATCTGTCGCACATGCCGCTTATGCGCAAACTAACGGACCGCGCGGATGTTCCGGGAATGGAGCAGCTGCGGGAAATTATTACCGATTTGCAAGGCTTCTTCCTACCCGTTTCATTATGGGAGTCTGTCTTCTTCCCGACAAGGCAGTTATCTTACCGGAAGCAGGACTTGGATATGTTATGCTCGTCTGGTGACATTTTTTGGATGGGTCATAAGGAGGAGAATGAAAAAGAAGGCCGAATCGCTTTCTTTCTCGCAGAAAGCTCCACACTTTTCGAACCCTGCCTTGCTGGGATGCGCCATAGACCCGCTTCTTCTCCTGAGCTCCTCCGCCTTATGGAAGCCAAAGGGGCTGTTTTTCTCAGCAAGCTTGGCCTTGAAACCGGCAGAACTCCTTCCCTTCTATTAGAAGAGCTGCTCCAGCTCGTCTGGGAAGGTCAGGCAGCCAATGATCAGTTCGCGCCGCTTCGGCTTCATGCCACGGGTACTTCCACTTCTAAGAAAGGCGACAAATTCCAATCAGGACTTGGCCGTTGGTATACCTTAAGCACACTGCATAATGCCGCTTTTGACAAACAATCTTCCGCCATGCAGTGGACGCATCATCTGTTAGAGCGCTTTGGGCTCATTACCAAGGACCTCGTCTCTGCGCTTTGCCCATTTCCATGGGAGGCGATTCATACCGCCTTACGTCAATTGGAGGAGTGGGGACTTGTTGTCCGAGGGCTGTTCATCGCCGATTTACATGCGCTCCAATTCGCAACGAAAGACTTCATTCGTCTGCTGCATCAGCCTGCTGCACAAGGTTCCGACCTTCCGTCTTCCTTCACGTTAGTGAGTGCTGTCGATCCAGCTAATCCTTTTGGACTGCTTGTCCCCTGGCCTGATAAGCCCGGTATTTCCTTCTCGCGCAAAAGCGGCAACTACTTAGCACTCAAAGGCAGCGAGTGGTTGTATTGGATTGAAAACAACGGGAAGCGCATCTATCAGCTAACTACACAGAGCCATGCTATGGCGGAAACTGCTCACGAGCTCAAGCTCATGTTCCGACAACTGCTTAAACAGCACCAACTGCGTAAAATTGTCATCGACACTTGGAACGGTGTTCGTATCTCTGATGCGCCTGAGCAGGAAATTCTGAAGCTTCTAGGCGCAGAAAAAGACCGCACCAGCTTAGTTCTTTGGCCTAGCCAACTAAGCTGATACGGTCCTCTATGCACGTTCCACTTGTACAGCACAGATTTTAAATTCCGGCATCCGGCTCGTCGGGTCGAGCGCATCGTTCGTCAACACATTGATCGAGTGCTCATCTCCCCAATGGAAAGGGACGAAAACCGTGCGAGGCTGAATGCCTTCAGTTACCTTAACTTCGAAAACAAGTGAACCTCGGCGGCTTGTAAGCCGGATTTTGCTATCCATGCCAAGTCCGATTCGCTTTGCGAGCCATGGATGTATTTCCGCTACGGGTACGGGAGCTTTCTTATGCAGAGCTTCCGTCCGGCGCGTTTGTACGCCGCTCAAATAATGGTTGGCCAGACGGCCTGTGGTCAGAACGAATGGATACTCGCTATCGATCGGTTCTGCTGGCATTTTCGGCTGAATGCCGAATAACTTGGCTTTGCCATCCGGATGATGGAATTGTTCTGTGAATAAATGTGGTGTTCCCGGATGATCAGGCGTTGGACATGGCCAGAATAGCCCTTTTTCTGCTTGCAGCCTTTGGTACGTGATGCCGCTGTAATCCGCTTTCCCGCCAGCGGTTGCGGCTGCCAGTTCGCGAAACACGTCTTCGATGCCTTCATATTGAAAGTACATTCCGCGCCCCAATGCTTCAGCCAACTCGCAAATAATATGATAGTCGAGCTTGCTGTTACTTGGCAGCTCCATCGCTTTGGGACGATGGAATACTCGCCCCTCCAGATTGGTCATCGTACCTTCCGCTTCTGCGAAGGAAGAACCCGGCAAGATATAATGGGCGTAACGTGCCGTTTCCGTTTCAAACATATCCACAACAACAAGCAAATCCAGCTTTTGCAACGCCCGCTCTACCAAGCGATTATTCGGGCTTGAGACTAGCGGATTCGATCCAAGTACAATCAACGCCTTGATTTCACCTTCGTCGACCTTCTTCAGAAGCTCGTACGCGGAGACCCCTTTACCAGGAAGTTCGCTGGAATCAATGCCCCATATCTTGGCAACATGCTCGCGTGCAGCAGGATCTTCAATAGAGCGATAACCAGGCAGTTGATCGGCTTTTTGTCCATGCTCGCGACCGCCTTGGCCGTTTGCTTGACCGGTAACGGCGCCATAACCGCAGCCCTGACGCCCTATTTTTCCCGTGACCAGTGATAAATTAATATAATTCAGCGTATTCTCTACACCGTTCGATTGCTGCTCCAGCCCTCTTGCCGTCAGAACAATTCCTGTCTCGGCCTTAGCGAAACCCCGAGCAATGGTTCGAATCACAGGCTCCAGAACACCTGTCAGTTCCTCCACCCTCTCTGGCGTAAAAGATTTCACGGCTTCCTTCAAACTATCGATACCCGATGTTCTCTCTTGAATGAAGTGTCCATCGACAAGCTTCTCTTCCAACATGACATGCAGAAGACCATTAACAAACACAGAGTCGAACCCTGGCTGTAAGCGAACATGAATGTCAGCAACCTTCGAAGTCATCGTATTGCGTGGGTCAATCGTGACAATTACCGCGCCTTTTTTCTTCGCTTCAAGCAGATACGGCATCATGGTCGGCTGACATTCAGCAATGTTTGTGCCAGCTAGAATCAGGTATTTCGCATTCGGGATTTCGGACAAAGGCATCGACATCCCCCGGTCAATGCCGAAGGCTTGATTGGAGGCCGCCGCTGCGGAAGACATACAGTAACGGCCATTGTAATCGATATATTTACTTCGCAAAGCAACCCGAGTGAACTTGCCAAGCAAATAACAAACTTCATTGGTTAAAGATCCGCCGCCGTATACACCAATTGCATCTGCCCCATACTCCGCTTGCAGGCTTTGGATGCGCATCGCAATGTCGGCATAGGCGTGATCCCATGTCACCGTTCGCCAACGCCCTGACCCGCTAGTTGCCTTTGCCAAAGGCTCAAGAATGCGTTCTGCATGAAAAACATGCTCTAGCGCATTCAATCCCTTTTGGCACAGACGGCCAGTGGCGACCGGGAAGTTCGGACTTGGTTTTGTGATGAGACCTGATGTTTTGTCGCTTGGTATAATTTCCAGCCCGCATTGCATACTGCAGAAGCAGCAATGCGAGGAGGGTTGATCTCTCGGTATGGTCACTAATGGTGATTTCATGTTCGCCCCACCCTTAACAAGCCAATTCTTTACCTACCGGAAATCCTATGAAAACAGTTCCATCATGAACTTTCGTCGAATAGGTATGCACGCAGCCCGTATCTGGAGCTTGCACGAGACCAGAAGGCAGATGAATTTTACGATCATGCATGGGGCAGAAAACGTGCTCGTCACAGACAATACCTTCCGCAAGCACGCCTGCTTTGTGCGGACAACGGTTTTGAATAGCCGTCAGTTTGCCGCTTTTCAGCTTGAAAAGGGCTACTTCCTCCCCTTGATACCGAATCGTTCTGCCTGTGTTCACCGCTAAATCCTCATAAGATACGGCCTCAACCCAAATCATTTGCTCTTCTTGTGTCTTCATGGTCTTCTCCTCCTGAGTGATTTATTTAGGTTAGCTCGACGACTTCGTACAGATCGCGTTGAATTTTCTTGCTATCGATTGCTTGTTTCCAAGGGTCTTTCGTAACAGCAAGCGCTTGTTCAATCCGGTCGCATAGTTGTTTACGCTCTTCCTCATTTTCAACAACATCACGGATGTGCTCAATCCCCAAACGGTGTACCCATTCGCTTGTACGCTCGCCGTATTTACCAGTCTCGCGATAATATTGCAGATAAGCTTCGGTGTATTCAATAATATCTTGCTCTGTTTTCACGGTTGTTAGGAGCTCGCCAACGCGTACCTTCACACCGCCGTTTCCTCCGGCGTACAGCTCCCAACCGCCATCTACGGATACGATGCCTAAATCCTTAATGCCGGATTCCGCGCAGTTCCGGGGACATCCTGATACCGCCAGCTTCACTTTGGCCGGTGTGTTTAAGCGCTCAAAACGCTTCTCCAGTTCAATGCCGACCGCCATGGAATCGCCTGTACCGAACCGGCAGAACGTGTCTCCGACGCATGTTTTGACCGTACGTAAGGCTTTGCCGTAAGCATAGCCGGAAGGCATATCCAGCGCTTCCCACATCGCTGTAAGGTCTTCCTTTTTCACGCCAAGCAAGTCTAATCGTTGTCCGCCTGTGAACTTCACGGTTGGGACATTGAATTGCTCCGCTACTTCGGCAATCCGCTTCAATTCCGTCGGATTCGTTACACCGCCATAAATCCGTGGAACAACGGAGTACGTGC
This sequence comes from Paenibacillus sp. J22R160, assembly GCF_059692135.1. Taxonomy (NCBI): domain Bacteria; kingdom Bacillati; phylum Bacillota; class Bacilli; order Caryophanales; family Paenibacillaceae; genus Paenibacillus; species Paenibacillus sp. J22R160. The sequence continues at coordinate 82,755 of NZ_JCAUAU010000016.1, forward strand.
CATCCTTTTGAATATTCGCATGCATACGCTCGTTAACGAAGCGCGAAGTGCTATCATCCTTGTATGTTTCAGGGCTAATCATGCCCAGGTAGTAGTTAAGTGCAGGGCGACATTTGGAGCAGCCCTCTTCATTTTTCCATGCAAGCACGCTTATGACTTCACGGACATGCGACAAGCCTTTTTCGCGAATCGCTTCGACAACCTCATCCCGGGTATGTTCCGTGCAAGAGCAAATGGATTCTTTAGCGGCATTTTTGTCGTAGGAGGAGCCTAGCGTAAAGGCTAACAAATCACTCACAAGCGGTTTACAGCCGCCGCAAGAACGTGAAGCTGTCGTGCAGTTTTTCACCTCTTCAACGGAGGTTAGGCCCTGATCTTTAATCGCTGAACAGATCGCCCCTTTGGTCACCCCGTTACATCCGCAAATAATCGCATCGTCCTTCATGTCGGCAACACCTGAAGCTGCTCCGCCACCGCCTGCTGAATCCGTCAAAATCGCTGTCTTGGCCATCCCGCTGACATCGGTTTCCTCACGAATCATTTGCATGAGCCGCGTGCCGTCCGACGTATCCCCAAAGAGCACAGCACCGACAATTTTGTTATCCTTAATGACGACCTTTTTATATACACCTGTGAACTCATCATGAATGCGAATCGCTTTGGTTCCTTCTTCATCCACGAAATTCCCGCCAGAGAAGACGTCAACACCAGATACTTTCAACTTCGTATAGAGCACCGAGCCTTCATAAGGACCTGTTTCCACGCCTGCCAAATGCTTCGCTAACACAGCGCCTTGCTCGTAGAGCGGCGCAACCAACCCGTAGGCAACGCCACGATGCATCGCGCATTCCCCGACCGCGTACACATTGGGAACATTTGTTTGCATGTAGTCATTTACAATAATACCGGGATTGCATGCTACGCCCGAATTCTTGGCAAGTTCTACATTCGGCCGAATTCCCACCGCCATAACGACCAGATCCGCTTCCGTCATAGTGCCGTCTTTGAATTTTAAACCAGTAACCCGTTTATGACCGACGATTTCTGCGGATTGCTTCGCTAGCAAGAAGTTAATTCCTTGTTCCTCCAGAGCTGCTTGCAGCATTTTGGATGCTGTGCGATCCAACTGACGATCCATGATCGCGTCTGTGATATGAACGACATCCACTTTCATTCCTAAGTTCAGGAAGCCTCTGGCTGCTTCTAAGCCAAGCAAGCCTCCGCCGATGACAACCGCTTTTTTATACTTTTTCGCGGATTCCATCATGATTTCACAATCACGGATGGTCCTGTAGGCCATGACCCCTTCTTTATCTGCGCCAGGCATTGGAATCATAAAAGGATTGGACCCTGTTGCCAAAATCAATTTATCGTAGGAAACCGTTACGCCTTTGTCGCTCGTGACTGTTTGAGCTGCCGTATCAATTGCCGTCACTGTTTGGTTCGTATAGAGCGTTATATGGTTATTGGTGTACCATTCATAGGGGTGGATAACAATATCCTCCACTTTGGAATCTCCCGAAAGGACGTAGGACAGCAAAATCCGGTTATAGTTCGGATGAGGCTCACTCCCAAAAATAGTTACCTCATATTTATCCGGAGCAAGTTTAAGCAAATGTTCAACTGCGTTAACACCAGCCATTCCATTTCCGACTAATACCAACTTTTCTTTTTGAGCCATGGTCTCATCTTCCTCTCTAGTGTTTCTATCTCTATATCCCATTTAGTTATCCACACCCGTCCTGCTAAAAAAGGTCCACTTGGGAGCAGCAATCTACGCGATACTCCCAAATGGCAAATATGGGATATGGAGCTTAAGTAGCTCGATTGAACTACCAAAGACGGCAAGTCGTAAACGTCTTTGCTCATATTGCCTGCAGAAATGTGTCAGGCTGCATGAGCAAACACTTTACTTTCATCAGGTGGTGCTGCTGATCCTGTTGGTAACTCACCGCAGGACCAGCAGCTATACCTATTACCTAAGCATGCACGCTATCAATTGCTGTTGGAGATACTTTCACTTTGCCTCCATCGCCAATCCAGCTGCGCTTCCATTGCCCTTGCACAGATGCAATCAAAATAACGCAGCACACAGCGATTGCACTCAAGATAAGGAAACCTGGTGCGAAAGAACCTGTTGCCAATTTCACATTTCCGAGAATTTTAGGCAGGAAATATCCGCCTAAGCCGCCTGCAGCGCCGACAATTCCAGTAACCACACCGATCTCTGACTTGAAGCGTTGAGGCACAAGCTGGAAGACCGAACCGTTCCCCATGCCAAAAGCCATCATAGCCACGAATAACAAGACCGTTGTAACCGAAAGTGCTGGGAGTGTTGAAATCCCCGCCATCATCAGTGCGACAACCCCATATAATCCCATTAGCATCCGAATGCCGCCAACTTTATCGGCAAGCCAACCGCCTACAGGTCGGAAGAAGCTTCCACCGATTACGCAAAGGGTTGTAAAATCAGCAGCTCGGACCGGTGAAAGACCGTATTGTGTATTAAAGAAGATTGTTAAGTACGTGGACATTCCAACGAAACCGCCGAACGTTACGCTATATAAAATACAGAACAACCAAGAGTCCTTCTGTTTCAAAACCCTGCCGTATTCGGCAACCGTTTTGGGCGCTGGTTTATACGGGCTGTCTTTTGCCAAAATACTGAAAACAACCAACGTTATGGCAATTGGAATCATCGCAATACCGAACACCACATGCCAATCGCCATAATGCTGAGCAATCCGGTTAGCAAAGAGTGTAGCGAAGATCGTCCCGCTGTTCCCTGCTCCGGCGATTCCCATCGCCAAACCTTGATATTGCGGTGGATACCAGGAACTCGCTAACGGCAGTGCGGCTGCAAAGCTGGCTCCGGCGATACCGAGCATCAATGCCACGAAGTACATATCGCTCATAGTGTCAGCGAACTGCCATCCCCAGAATAAGGGAATTAAGGTTAGCGTTAGTCCGATTTGTCCAGTAAGCTTAGGACCAATCTTATCGGTCAGTACGCCCAGCACCAGTCGAAGCACCGCTCCACCTAATGTAGGCAAGGCAACGAGGTTCGCTTTTTCAGCAGCGTTTAAGTGGAAATCATTCGCAAGTACGACCGCCAGAGGTCCTAAAAGCACCCATACCATGAAGCTCATGTCAAAATACAAAAATGAACTAAACAAAGACCCTTTGTGTCCCACTTGCATAAAACTTTTCCGATCAACCATGTGCTTCCCTCTCCTTTTGTGAGGCTTTTCGCCTTCTTTAATCCCTATCCTGATTCCTGCCTGTCTGGACACCCATGGACAGAAAAGGCCGACAAACATACCCCTACATACATTGGGATGTTTGTCGGCCTCTTTGCCACTGCTGCCACATCTTCGTGAACAGCATGTTTCGTTAAATTTTGTAAAGTAAACATAAAAAGCCTATCCGGTTACGTATTTGTAAGGGGATAGGCGCCATTGCCTGCGTTAGGGGCACATCATTGTGCCGATTTCTAACTTGATTATAGTACGGCTTTACACTTATGTCAATAAACATAACATAAAAATATTTAACCATTCCATTTCATCTACTATATCGACAAAAAACAATTTCATATGCTATAGTAATGCCGTATAACCATTCATCCACCGAAGAAACCTCACATAAAGTTACCATAGAGTTATAAAGCTTACAACGATGGAGGTATTCAAATGTTGCAATCATTTATACTGATCGACGAGTTGAAGCAAACTCGCTCGGCTACCTCCTCCCCATCCACAAACGAGATGAGCCATTCTAATGGTACACAAGCATCCATGCCTGACGAGGTATTGAAGGACTTGGGCTTTCGCGTCTACACGGCATCTACGATCAAAGAAATTTCCTTCATCATGCCTAAAATTGATGCTGTTTTGTTAAGTGTAAGCTCCGATCAAGTGGAGGCATGGCGCAAACGCGTATTGGCTGAGCGCAGCCTTCCCCTCTTCTGGTGGTGTGACTCGCACACTTTTCCTTCTAATGAATGCAGAATGGATGCAGGTATAGATGGTTTAATCGGTTCAACGATGAGTCCGCTTGAAATTCACTGTGCTCTGCTCTTGGGCGTGAATCACTATTTTCATCGAACCGAATGGCAGCAGGAGCGCGAGCAGCTCCTCTCCAAACTAGAGGAGCGCAAATGGGTCGATCAAGCCAAGCGGATCTTATGCGAGATTAAAGGGATCTCCGAAGCAGAAGCCTACGACTTTTTGCGAAAACAAGCCATGAATGAGCGTAAACGTATGGTAGACGTCGCTACCTCCATCGTCAAGGTGTACCAAATACTACGAGATCAGAATCAAGGAGGCCGAAAACGATGATATCTTTACTAAAAGAAGTAGGCCGCGGAAAACGCGGAGCGAGAGATCTTTCGTATGAAGAGGCTTCCCAAGCAGCAGAACTCATGCTAACGGGCAGCGCTACTCAGGCTCAAATGGGCGCATTTCTTGTGGCTGAGCGTATTAAAATGGAATCGGCGGATGAGATCAAAGCCTTCATCCACGCGCTGCGTAAACGCACCTTTTCTTATCCGATACCTGGCAGCATGGACTGCGCAGGACCTTATGATGGTCGCACCCGTACGTTCATTGCGACACTGCCGACCGCATTCGTGCTTGCGGCTTGCGGCCTCCCGACTACGCTGCACGGAAGTCCGAGCATGCCGCCCAAATGGGGCATCACGCTGGCGGACGTGCTTGACGCGCTTGGCGTGCCGGCGCTAACCTCGTCACGCGAAGCGCTGGTGTCCGCAGCGGCACGAACAGGCTTCCTATTCGCGCCAACGGAAAGCTGGTGCGCACCGCTTGGCGAGCTGCGCGAACTCCGCAAGGAGCTTGGCTTGCGGACCGTGTTCAACACCGCCGAGAAGTTGCTTCGTTTCACGGAAGCCCCGTTCATGGCTGTCGGCGTCTTCCATGGCACGGTTTTCGAGAAAATTACGAATTTGCTCATTGAACTAGGGATCACGAGTGGAATCGTTGTGCAAGGCATGGAAGGCTCAGAAGATCTTACCATCGAAAAACGCACGAGAACCTATGTGATTCAAAATGGATCCAGTGAATTATTCATTGTAGATCCAGAAATCTATGAATTAATGGTTGAAGTGCCTGAAGTTGAATGGACGGCACAGCTGCAGGGTGAAACGGCTTTGGCCGTCTTGCGCGGAGAAGCTGAACTTCCTTACTTGAACATGGTGCTGCTGAACAGCGCCGTTCGCCTCTGGGTATCCCAGAAAGCCGGGTCCATCGAAGAAGGTATCTACATGGCCCGTCATGCGATCGAGCAAGGAACTGCTCTTCAGACATATAACGAATGGACAGAAGCCATCAAACCGGTATCTGCAACTTAATTAGTTGTTATAAGCCCTCTGCAGAAATTTTCTGCGGGGGCTTTACTGTTTTAAGCCATGACCGGGAAACAAATAAGCCCCTGCCCTTCATTCAGGCAGAGGCTGTTAGACCGGTATGTTTACTTACCGATGAACTGCTGGGTGAACATTTTACCGCACGGTCCTCCGGCAACAATACCGATGCCAATGTGCGTGTAATCTTTGCTCAAAATGTTCGCTTTGTGACCAGGCGAGTTCATCAAGGCCTCATGCGCGGCTTGTACCGATTGATTACAAGCGATATTTTCTCCTGCCGCGTTATAGGTAATACCGAATTTCTCCATCATATCAAAAGGTGAGCCATACGTCGGTGAATCGTGGGAGAAATATTTGTTATCCACCATATCCTGGCTTTTGAGTCTTGCTGTCTTGGTCAGTTCCGCATCAGCGGCTAGCGCAGCTAGTCCCACAGCAGCACGCTCCTTGTTCACCAAATCCAGCATTTGCTGTTCCTCTGCCGTCAGATCCGTGCTCGGCGGAGCTTCTGGTGCCGGCGGTGACTCTGGCTGCGGCGGTGGAGGCTCTGAAGGCGGCGGGGTTGGTGCCGGTGGCGGCGCCTGCTTTTTGGGAATTTTCAAATTCCCATAGGCCCATAGGATGGACTGCAGCGTCTGATCATCGACATTTCCGGTAACCGGAAGGCCATATCGGCTTTGAAACGCTTTAACACCTGATTGTGTTTGATTACCATAGTAGCCTGTAATAGGTCCGCTATAGTAACCCAGAGATTTCAGCATCCCTTGAACCGCATATACATCCGGCCCCTTAGCCCCTTTTCCATAGGCAAAAGCGGTCGTTGAGGTAGAGCAGAACAACGCGATACAGATTAGTATGATCCAGATATGCTTTTTCTTGCCATGAAACATGCGTTTACGTTCACTCCCTGTCGTCGTCAGTATCATTCGCCCGACACGGGCGATAGCCCTTAGAGTGACCTATTTTTTGGATTTTATCCATTTGCATGAATAATTCGCAATAAGATAAACAAGCATATCAGCAACGGCAGTTCAACGTGATTTTTAAATCGCAACGATCTCTTTGGTTTGTAAAATACTTAAATGAATGCGGTCTTGAGCGCTTTGCGTTAATCGGTTCATCAGGTCTGGTGTCTGCGTATAAATAGGCGGATTGTGCGCTGCCTTATAGTGGATAGGAATGAGGGTCTTGGCTCCAAGGATTTGTGCCGCCATAACCGCTTGTTCTGGTGTCAAACAGATCGGCTGGTCACTGTGAGGCGCAACGTGAGGAAATTGCAGAACGGCGCCATTCACCGGCAAACATGCGGCATCAAAGGTACCGTAAGTTTGAACCAGCTTCCACCAGTAACCATGCCATAACGTATCTCCTGCATGGATCATCTGCTTGCCATCTCCGCGCACGATCCAGGATACTTGCGGATCACCGGAGCCGTCCACGGATTGAGCCGCGATCAATGTAAATGGCCCGACGGTGAAGGTTTCGCCGATAGTAGCACCCGTTACGTGGTTTAAACCGCTGCTAGCCGCTAAATCCACGATTTCTTTAGGAACGAATACCGGAACGTCGGAGCCGTAAGCGGCAATGATGGCCTGCGGATCGAAATGGTCCGGATGTTGATGCGTGATCAAGACAGCATTGACAGGACCGAACGACTCCAAAGGAACGAATGGCTCTTTTGGCTCGCCAAGAATGGCAGGAAAATGATAGACGGGGTCGATGGCAATTGCGAAGCCTTCTAATTCAGCACGTATACCGGCCCAAGGAAGCTTTTGAATATTCATGTATGAGAACCTCTTTCTTTTTTTGGGATTTATATGAATGTTACCTTTCTGTATCTTCCCCCCGTAATTCCGTCGCAATGTCCAATTGGACGATTTCCTCGATCTCATTCAAAACCAAAATGTCGGATACCTGCGTTTTTTGACCAGATTGTTAATGATCAAAGCAATAAATACGATAAGCACAGATCCGATCAGTACTGGTGCAAACAGAAAGGACCAACTGCTGCCGCTTAGAATAACGACCAAAGGATCGGCGCCTGCAGGGGGATGTGTTGTTTTGCTAAGCATCATCAAGCCGATTGCCAAACCTACGGCAACTGCCATCACCCAAATACTTCGGCCTAAAAGATGAAAACAAAGCAGCCCTACCAAGGTTGAAATCAAGTGCCCCCCGATAATATTGCGCGGCTGCGACAATGGGGCATCCCAGAGACCGAAAGCCAACACACAGGTTGCACCAAATGGAGCCATGATCCAAGCATTTGCGGTCAAATCCGTTAGGAACGCTAAAAGAGCGATCGCGATAAATCCGCCAATCGAGCCGATCAGCGCATTCTTTGGAACGACTTTTAATGGACTTCTGTCCTTGCTTCTCATTTTCAGCCAAAATCCTGCCTCATCGATTTTGTTCATTCACTCACCACCTTTATTTAAATTACTAGTTAACTAGTTATATAATTAAATACTCTGCGTGTCAACTGTTTTTTTGTATCAAAACCTCCTCTAGATTGTTGGATTCCCACTGAATAAGCGGTATAATATAACTAGTCAACTATGAAAAGAGGTTATTTGTCGTGGAAGAAGATAAAACATATTTCCTTCAGGTTAATCCCCAATTGACCTTTAACGTAAATACACAAATCAAAGAACAACTGAAATGGCTAATCGGAATTGAACAAATGGAGGCTGGCGATATGCTGCCAACTGCAAGTCAATTGGCGGATGAGCTCGGCCTCAATCGAAATACGGTCAACTGGGTATACAACCAACTGCGCGACGAGGGGCTTGTTACGATGCAGAAAGGGCGCGGTACGCAGATCGCTGGTGGGCTCGAGACCAACCATCTCTTGGAAGAACGGAAACCCATGCAGCAGCTTTTGAACAATACGATTCGTGATGCCGCGGCAATGGGATTTGATTTGCAATCATTTTTCATCGCTGGTCTTGCCTACTCCTTGCTGCAGCCCCCTTCCCCAGTTGGCAAGCTGCGAATTTTACTGGTGGAATGCAGAGGACATGACTACCCTTTTTATCGCCAGGAAATCGAACGAGCAACCGATGGTGAAGTAGAAACTTTATTTCTCGATGATAGCTCCCTAAATGATGATGTCGTAAGGGAAGCCGCCCTGCGTTCCGATGTCGTCATCACAACCTTGAATCATGCCGAAGAGACCAAAGCCATGTTTGCCCGCTTCGACAGTAAAGTTATTGTAATCGGGGCAATCCTTGAAGCCTCTGAGCTGCTTGAGATCGCCAAGCTGCAGGCAGGTACCCATGTCGCCTTCGTTTGCCTGGGAAGAACAGGCGGAGAATGGATGGCGGGCCGCATTCGCGAAGCAGGGATTAATCAGCTTCATGTTGAGATTGTGGGGATGAACGAACTCGAACGTTTGAATAAGGCCTTTCAGCACTCGAACAAAATATATGCCTCTGCGGCCGTATTTTCTGAACTGAAGAAGCTGCAACCTGATAAAACGCTGCTATTTCCAATGAAGTTGGAACAAAGCAGCGAGAATTTATTGCATGAAATTGCGACGCAAATGAAATAAATCCCCTAGATAGGGATTCAATTAATTGTTGGGGATGAAACAGAAAGGGGGGAACTACAGGACGTTAATGGGGCGATACCAGGCGATTGGAGGCTTGCAGCGGAACTACAGGGCTTTATTTCTGCTAAAAACCTTACATTGAGGTCACAGTAAGGGGAATAAAGGATCATAGTTCCCATTCACGGAGCGAATCCGTTCATTCCTAAGGAATAGCGGATCGTAGTTCCCCTTCCCCTAGCTCGACAGCTGCTATGAGCCGATTTATGTGCAATTATTTATTAGCGCCATTGTTCATTGTTATTGTGTTCATGTACCATTGACAGCAACCCCATTTTCAAGTAAAGTTTAATTATACTTAGTACCTGGTACTAATACTTGATAATAAAGGAGCGAGCTTCTCATGCCTGTCTCGAATCCCCTGAATGCCCGTATCTCAGCAATAGGCAGCTATGTGCCTTCGCATATTTTAAGCAATGCCGACCTTGAAACCATGGTGGAAACCAACGACGAGTGGATCGTTCAACGCACAGGAATGCGGGAACGCAGAATCGCCGCGGCCGAGGAATTCACAAGCCATTTATGTATAGCTGCCGTCCAAAACATGCTTGACAGATATCCGGAATCGCTGAGCGGTGTAGAGTTGATCATTGTCACTACGCATACGCCAGACCTGCCTTCGACACCAGTGGCTTGCATGATTCAAGCTCACTTCGACCTCCCTGCTGTCGGCGCCTACGACCTTAACGCCACCTGCGCAGGGTTCGCCTATGCGGTTCATACCGCAAGCGGATTAGTCGCGGCAGGTTTGCATCGCAAGGTGCTCGTGGTCGGCGGAGACGCGATGTCCAAAATCACCGACTACACGGACCGGTCGACCTGCATTCTCTTCGGCGACGGCGCCGGGGCGGTGGTTGTGGAACGCGAGGATGAGCATCCGGCATTCCTAGCTCATCATGTTGGCTCAGACGGCTCCGGCGGCAAGCATGTTTATCGCACCGGCCTGGCAGAGCAGTGGCAGGACATACCTCTCACTGGCGGCGGAAAGCTCGTCCAGAACGGCCGCGAGGTGTACAAATTCGCGGTATCCACGGTACCGGAAGGTATTGAGCACTTGCTATCCAAGAGCGGGCTTTCACATTCCGAGATTAATTGGTTTGTCCCGCATAGCGCTAACCTGCGGATCATTCAATCGATTTGCGAAAAAAGTGAAATTCCTTTCGAGAAATCTCTATACAGCCTAGAGTATTACGGCAATACCTCTGCGGCTTCTATTCCTCTGGCGCTTGATCTAGGCGTAAAAGATGGCAGAGTGCAGGCAGGCGATACGCTCCTGCTATATGGTTTTGGTGGGGGACTTACACACGCTGGAATTATTTTGCGTTGGGGATAACGTGATTAGCTAAACAAAGGAGGCGGCAGCCTGCCAAGCCCGAATGTTCAAGCTGCCGCCTCTTGCTTAAGAGGCTGAATATTGATGGTCGAAGCCTTGTTCAAAACCTTTGTGAAAACCATCCATATACCCTCTGTCGTATCCATTGTCAAAGCCCTTATCGAAGCCTCCTCTATGTGTAAGGAGCGCTTTGGCAGGGCGATTTCTCTTTCTCAGGAGCACTTTCTTGCCGCGAATCGGCTTCGCTTTCCTGAGAAGCTTTCCTCTTGGCTTTCTGCGTACAGCAGACTTCGCTTTCATAGATTCTTAACTCCTTTACACGTTATTCGCCACAATGATGGCGGGGGCAATAATTGGCAATGCTGGTGCTGACTGATGAAGATCATTCCAGCTAATAGTCGTTTGGTGACGCAGATCCAGATTCCAATAGCGAAGCGGCCATTCATTAATGAAACGCTGCAGTTTGCTATTAATAACTTGATAGACGGCATTATCTTCGGTCCGCACAAGCGCACCTTCGCGAAAGTGCCCATCGACGTAAGCTCCCTGTGCAAGCGCAGTAAGCTTATTCTGTACGTCATGTTGCGATAGGGAATGCCCCTTCGGCCAGTTGCGCAGATCTACTTGCGAGACGCGAGTAACAGAGAAGTGATGCGTTTCCCCTTCAATGGGGTGGCGGTGACCGTTCTCAATCCAATAGAGCTCTGGTGTTACCCCTCGAACGATGATATGGCTCGGATAGAAGTCAATCATTGCTGCATTTCCGCTGCCCAGCTTAAGCTGAACTTCATGCAGCAAGCTGTGGGTGTCTCCCCATTTTCGAGCGTAAAACTCCAGATTTCTGCCATATACCTCTTCAAAACGGCGTTCACCCAGCGCTTTGATAGAGACGCTTCCGACATGATGAATAAAGGTATCTTTGGCAATAACGAGCTCTAATCCCATCATCCGCGTTCGGAACCCGAAATCGTCATCCTCGCAATTTCCAATCTCAAATCCTTCGTCCAGATACCCTAGCCGCTCGAATACCTCGCGCCGCATAAGCACACAGAAGCCAGTTAATCTCGTGGTGACATGCCATTTTGCAGCGTTCGATTGATTAAAGTTTACAGCGAGTTGGTGCATTTCCTCTATGGAGGTGTAATTCGTCTCCAGCAGCTGCTCACCGCTAATGTAATTCGTCATTGGGCCCACAAGACCGAATTTCTCATTGCTGTTCAGGCAAGTTAGCATATTTTTCAGCCAATCCTTGGTCACAATGGTATCATTGTTCAAAAACAGCAGGTTGGAACCGCGCGCCATCCTTAGCCCTTGATTCGTCCCTCCGGCAAAGCCGAGATTGGATGTAAAGATCCGGTAGCGGATTTTCCCCGTTAAGGATTTCAAGTACTCCGCTGTATCATCCGTTGAGGCATTGTCGATGACGATGATTTCGAAGGGCTCCGGCGTATACTCGTAAATGCTGTCGATACAATTCTGGAGGTGCTGGCGTTGATCATTCGTCGTAACGATGATGATGCTCGTTCCTTGAAACTTCGAAGGGGTTAGCGCTGCATCCCAGCCAAGCTGAAAGGCATGATCATGCGCGCTGTCATAGGCCAAGTTAAAACCTTCATTGTAGCCGCGATTATAGCTTCCTGTTTGGGATACAATCTTACCTATTTTGCCAAGCTTACGAAACTTGCGTGATTTGCTTGCGGACTTTTGGACACGCCGCTTAGTTGTTGTTCTCATCGGTAAGGAGCCTCCCCTTTCACGATAGAATCCGCCAAATGCCCGAAATCGATCGCTACTTTCCCCATGCTCGACGCAATCCATTCTGAAATAATGACAGCCGAGATGCCTGCAGAAACAAGGGCGATATCAAAGTCGTAGCCGGCGATGTTTTCCTTAATGTGCGGGATATCCTTCACACCATGGACCGGCGTAATTTCGCCAACAACATTCACGCCATGCGCGCGGAGCACTTCTGCTAAATGCGGTGCCAAATTGCCGACCAGCAGCACCCTTCTGCCCTGTGTAATGCGCGACAGGTAACCCTCGTGATACACGTAGTAATTCACCAGCGAATCCGTCAAAGTAAGCTCACGGTAGTTAATATGTTCAGCATTAAACACTGCGAACGCAAGCGGTTGGAAATTGCGTACCCGCAGCTTCGGAATGCCTACAACGCTTGCTCCGACAATGGCCTGGACAAGCTCCTCTTTAACCGCCAGGTCGGGTACCTCCACCCCCGCATAGGGAAGGAACTCGCCATCTTGCTTAATCTGTTCAACGGATAAGATTGTCTCCTGTGCTAAGGTCAGCAGCTCCCCATCTCCTAATCGAACAAGGGAAAATGGCGCTCTGGCGTCAAGTGCAGCGACAATTCGATCCCCTAGCTCTCTTGCGGTAAGCAAGTGAAGAATATGCGGCCGCAAATGTTCTACACCGGCAGCAACAACCTGCTCAATCGTGATTTCGGGCAGGATCTGGTAGTCTGGCAGCAAACGATCGACAATCGCATCGCCCCCGTCATGTTTTCCATCCCGGTAGCCTTTATCGAAACCTTTGTCATAACCGGCATTATAGCCTTGATCGTAGACAGCCACAGTTTCAATCGGCATGATTTGTTGCAGCGGCAACACGGGCAGTCTCCGCCGTTTCTTCTTTTTCCGAAATGAAGCGAGATGACCTTTACGCTTGCGGGAGAGCTTGCTCCGCCGGAAGGAAATCACTTTGCCTAATTTCTTAACGCTCTGTTTCTTTTTTATGGGCAACATACGCTCACCCGCCTTTGTTCGTTATCGTTAACAATTCATTTAATCGTTTGCGATACGTGTGATCCTTCAGCGTCCGCGCCAATCCTCGCAAAGCGATATGCTGCCGCTCTTCTTCATGCGTTAAATAGTACTCTATTTTCTGGATAAGCTCCTGCGGGGAACTGAAAGTATCGAGTTCTTCCCCAGGTTTATAGAAGTTCGTCAGCTCATCACGGACATCCGTCAACTGCAGAGTTCCAGACGCTGTAATATCAAAAAGCCGTGGATTAGGCGAGAAAGCGGGGATTTGTCTGCTGTTGCTGTTATGGGATTTATCGTCGGTAGCCCGGTGAAGATTGATCACGATTTTGGCCCCATGGTAATAATTCATCGTATCTTGCGGGCTCAACCAGTAGCCTTGAATTTTGGAGGACAGCTTATCGTAGGAGGTTAGCCGATCCCACCAGTAGCCGTTAATCATGATATCCTTGTCTCGGAGATAGTCGGCCATTTCATCGATGAATGCGACTCTATTCCAAAAAGCTGTACCAATGAAACAAATATCTTTGCGAAAATTCGTAGGCACATAGTCCAGCTTAACGGAATCTGGATTGATACCGAACGGTAAATAATGCACATTCTGGCAACCAAGTAGCTTATAAGGCTCAACACAGCTCTTCTCTAGTGTGAATACATAATCAAAGTTCGGGACGAGTCCCGTCGATTGATCCGAGTGATACGGATCATCCGGAAGCCAGATCGCCGTGCGAATGCCATGCGCCCGAATCGCTTGCACGACATCTCCCGGCAATGATTGCCCTATGGCATCGAGCACGAGTACAAGATCGGGTCTTGTCTCCGCTGCAATCTGAACAAGAGGATCGGCTGGATTGACGACAATGACTTCTCTCACCATATCCCGCAGACTACCCTCGATCCCTTCATCCATCGCTGTATACGGCAGTCCGTTAGCCCTAACGAACATCACCTTCAAATCCCAGAGAATGCCTCGCTCCTGCGGAATATCCCGCATCAAGCTCTGGCAGCGTCCCATGTGAAAGCCATGTGCCCAGCCTTTTCCAAACCCCTGGTCACTCCCCATTCGCCATTCTTCCTGGTAGCGAGACAAGGAAGCAGCCGGCTGCTTCTTCACTTTCACTGCTCTGCGCACACGTTTCCTCTGATTCCTCAGCGGTCGCAAAGGCAATTTCTTCGTTTTCACGGCTCTTAATGCACTCATTCTATCTCACCTCCACTTATAACGACATATCCTTTGCGCTGCAAATAGTGTTCCAAGGCGCTTTGCCAGCTTCTCATCGGCTGAATACGATTCAGTTTGTTGTTGTCCAGCACACTGTATAACGGTCTGCGCACTTTGGCAGGATATGCGCTGTTCATAATCGGTATGGTCTCGCAGGTAATGCCGCAAAACGCGAACGTTTGGACCGCTAGATCATACCAACTGCAGGCACCTTCATCCGAACAGTGATACACACCGTATGCTGTTATCTCTTGTTCGAGGAAAGCCCGCACGGTTTCAGCGACATCTTGGGTGTGCGTCGGTGACATGATGACATCCTGAACAACCGAAATGGGCTTCCCTTGCTTCGAAAGTCTAATCATGGTCTCTACAAAATTGCCGCCTTTCCCGCTGGCCCCAGCTTCGCCAAACAACGAGGATACGCGAAAAATAAAGTAGGTATCCAAATAAGCTGCGATGGCTTCCTCTCCTGCTGCTTTGCTGCTGCCGTAAGCATTCAGCGGACTCACCCGATCTTCTTCGGTATATGGCGCTTGTTTGCTGCCGTCAAACACGTAATCCGTGCTGAAATGAATGAAGAGCGAATCATTCTGCTTGCAATAAGTCGCCATACGCAGAACAGCGATGGAGTTGATGCGGAGGGCCTTCAGCGGATCGGCTTCACACTGTTCAGTGTTATGAAACGCCGTGCAGTTAATGAGCACGTCAATGCGTCCAAGCTTTTCAAGAATGGGAATAATCGTTTCTGTATTCTCCACATCCAGCAAATCCCGCGTAACCGGGACGATCTCGAACTGGCTGTTTTCTTTCAATACCCGATGGATATCGGAGCCTAACTGACCTTTGGCGCCTAGCAGCGCAATGCGTTTCATTATTCACTCGATCCTTGAATGTCTAAAATACCGCCATAGAGCGTGGCATCCTTAATAATCTTGTGCCATTTGATAAGCTCGCTGTACCAATCCAGCGTAATCGTTTGATCCATGCTTGGCACTTCGCCTGCAGCCAGAGCGTTATATATCTCTAATGCCCCCTGCGCAGCCGTCCATTTGCCCTGCCATCCTAAGGCTTTCTCGATTTTGTCAAAACTGACGCGATAGGAGCGGTGATCAGGCGCTCCATACCAAGCAATCGTTACAGGCTTAGGGATTACTTCGGTGATTTCTTGTGCCAATTGACCTAGCTGATAATTGTTGCTGTCCGAACCAACATTGTATATTTCGCCGTTGATGACTTTTGGGTCAGCTTCCAGCAGCAAACACATGACATCCGTTGTGTCTTGAACATGAACGAACGGTCTCCACTGAGAACCGTCTCTCATTAAAGGAATAACCCCATTCTGGTAAGCGCCTAATGCCATTCCATTAATGGCCAAATCGAAGCGAATGCGGGGCGAATAACCGTAAACGGTGGCCTGCCGAATGACAACGACGGTGAAAGCCTCATCGGCTAATGGAAGCACACCGTGTTCCGCCATTTCGTTTGCTTTGGCATACGTCGTGAGCGGATTCGTAGGTGAGGTTTCATCGACGATCACGTCAGGTGCCTGAAAGCCGTATAAGCTGCAGGAAGACGGGAGAATGTATCGTTTCACGCCAAGCTTTTTCGCTTTATGTGCTGTGCTCACACGGGAAATATGGTTGATTTGGTGCGTTGCTTCCTGAAACAATTCACCGCTCGGATCGTTGGAGATCGCCACAAGATCAATGACGGCATATACGTCAGCAAAGGCTTCCTCCTTCAGACGGCGGGAGTCCTCCTTAATCGTTACCAGATTCGGATGCTGCGGGAGCTTATCGATACCGAAGAAAAAGCGGTCAACGGCCTTTACGGCATAGCCTTTATCCAGCAGCTTCCGTACCAGCACACTGCCGATGTAGCCGCCCGCTCCCGTAACCATGATGGTTTTCATGATAAGTCCCCTCCATAAATAAAGTTATTGTCCGCTTGCGCAAGTGAAGGCTGCTGACGATCCCTATCGGACAAGATTGGATTCGATACAGGCCATTCAATCCCCAAATCAGGATCATTCCACGCGATGCCCCGGTCATGCTCTGGCGAATAATAATCATCCACTTTATACAGCAGCTGCGTGTTCGGAACCAAGGTGCAAGCGCCATGGGCAAAGCCCTTCGGAACTAAAATTTGCCGTTTGTTGTCCGCGCTTAGAATAACGCCGATCCACTGTCCGTAGGTTGGAGATCCTTTGCGGATATCAACTACGACATCATAAACGGCTCCGGATACAACTCGAACGAGTTTCGTTAGCGCTTTCGGCTCCAATTGATAGTGCAGACCGCGAAGAACGCCCGTTTCTACCGACAGGGAATGATTATCTTGAATAAAAGCATGGTGAATGCCCTCACCAGCTAATGTTTGTTGGTTATAGCTTTCCATAAAAAAACCGCGATGATCACCATGCGCTTTCGGTTCGAGCACCAAGACCCCCGGCAGCTTGGTCGAAATCACTTTCATGAAAGGGCTCCTCCTCGCTGTTTCGTAATATGATCCACAACATAAGCGGCAAAAGGCATCGAACATGTAAATGCCGGCGAGACCGCATTGAGTACATGCATTGAGCGATTGTCGCCTTCGATCACAAAGTCTTGAACAAGCTCCAAGGTCTCGACATTGAGCAATTGCGCTCTAATACCCGGTCTTAGAAAATGTCCGAAGCCCTTAGGGTCGATGTCCCTTACCATCCCCATCCCTAGCCCGACGAAATAGGACTTGATATACTTGCGCATTTCCTGAAAGGCCAAACGCCTAAAGTGAAACGAATTTGTGATAAACAGCTTCAGCTCAAAGCCGGCAATTTGCAGGAACTCCTTCAGATTAAAACCTTCTAGACCTTGGTAATTTTCCCGCCAAAAAGCCGGCATCGCCGTAGGCCCGATCTTAATGCTGCCATCCACAGTTTTTGTATAATGAACTCCGAGAAATGGATTTTTCAAGTTGGGAACGGGATAGATATTCGTAACGACATCTGTTTTGTTTTTCGTATATTTCAAGTAAATGCCCTTGAACGGAATGATCGTATACTTCTCTCCGAATCCGAAGTCATGAGCAATACTGTCGGCGTAAAGTCCGGCGCAATTGATCAAATACTTATACTTGAAGGTGCCTGAGCTCGTAAAAAGGAGGTCTCCCCGATGCTTGCGATATTTCGTCAGGAAATGAAACTCTACACCGTTTTCTACATTTTCACGCTTCAGGGTCCTGCAAACCTCTACGGGATCAACCGACGCCGTTGTTGGTGAATACAAAGCTTTCCGGTATGTCTTCGCATTCGGATCAATGGACGCAATCTCTTGCTCATTCATCCAGATGAGTTGTACGCCGTTGATGTCTGCCCGCAGCTTGAGCTCTTCCAAACCCGCTAACTCAGATTCATCCTTGGCGACGACTAGTTTGCCGCACTCATTCAGTTGCAGGCCATTAAGCTTACAGTAAGCCCGCATTGCCTGGTTGCCTTCTTTCGTGAACTTCGCTTTCAAGCTGTTGGCTGAATAATAGAAGCCGGCGTGCAGTACCCCGCTGTTGCGTCCACTCGCATGTGCCGCCACATCGGACTCTTTTTCCAACACACAAATGGATACATCCGGCTCTCTTTTCTTCAACTCACGGGCAATCGTCAAGCCAATAATCCCCGCTCCGATGATGATGTAATCGTACTTCCTCACTTGTCATCACCGGCGTCCGACTTAGGTGCTGCAGCCTCTACGTTCGGATACTCGCGCAGCTTATCGGATGCTTCAAACCAAGAGGGGAATGTGCCGGCGTCGATCCACCATCCTGTCAGCAGGTGATAGCTGAGCTTACCTTGCATCGCATATAAGTTATTCACATCGGTAATCTCCATCTCGCCACGCGCAGATGGCTCTACTGTCTTAATCAAGTCGAATACCGTAGAATCGTATAAATAAATGCCTGTTACGCAATACGAGGATTGCGGATGCTCGGGTTTTTCTTCAATCCGCTTGATCAGCTCGCCTTCCATGACCGGAACCCCGTATCGTCTAGCGTCCTCCACTTCCTTCAGAAACACTTTCGCTCCATCTGGCTGAGCTTCAAATTGCTTCACATACATAGCCAGCGAATCCTCGAACAGGTTATCGCCAAGCAGCACAAGCAGCTTCTCGCCTGGATGCACAAAGTTTTGTGCAAGCTCCAGAGCATCAGCAATACCGCCAGCCTCTTCTTGTATTTTGTAGGAAATGTTAACGCCCCACTCCTTCCCGCTACCCAAGAAATCCGTGTACAGGGAGGCGGAGTGCTTACCCGTGATCAGAAGGATATCGGTGATTCCCGCTGCTCTCAGCTTCTCAATCCCATAATAAATCATAGGATATTTACCGACGGGTAGAAGATGTTTGTTAATCATTTTCGTCAAAGGTCGCAGACGTGTGCCTGTTCCCCCTGCTAGAATGACTCCCTTCATAGCAACGACATCCTTTCCTCTTGCTTTCTCAAAAAAATGCTTGGGGGTCGACGCCCCACTTTTCTATAAAGAGCTTGCGCGAACGCTCCACGATGGCTTGCAGTTGGCTTTCGCTTTTCTTGCCGAAGCTGGCGCTGCCATGATGGAAGATAAAGGTGTCCTCGGTCAGCATCAGCTTGTAGCCGGCCTTCCTTGCGCGATAGCAGTAATCGTCATCCTCGTAGTGACCGGGACTGAACTGTTCATCCAGGTAACCGATCTTATCCATCACTTCTCGTTTGAATAAGAAGCAGAAGCCAATCAAACGCTTAACTTCCGTGTATTTCCCTTTATTTCCAACATTGAACTTTAGAATCATATCCGACATATTCGTGTAAGGCTCTTTCATCTGTTGGATACCGCTGGCATAATTGGTCATCGGACCTACGATGCCAATATCATTTCGGTGATACAGACAAGTGAGCATGTGATCCAACCAATTTGGCGTGAGCAGAACGTCATTATTCAGCAAAAGCACGGAGCTGCCCCTAGCTAGCTTCATGCCAGCATTACAAGCTGCAGGAAAACCTCGGTTTTCGGAGAAGGACACGAAGGGGATCTGCTCACGAATCAGATCATCCAGTGTCCCGTCGGTAGAAGCATTGTCGACCACAATAATTTCATAGGGGATTCGTGTATGCTCTCGGATGGAATAAATGCAATCTAAAAGCAGCTGTCTTTCGTTAAAACTTGGGATGATGATACTTGTGCTAGTCATATGGATCCCCCCGCCAGAGCTGTTCGCGTACGAAGAACATCCTTAAATTCAAGTCTTCTACCATGATCTTGAAGCAGCATATGAAGTGCTTCCAAGTGATCGCCTACAATGAGATTAGATACCGGATTCGTGGTTCCGGTGTTCAAGCGGGTAGGTTTGTTGGAAGTAACCACATCTATGCTTGTCGGTGCACAAATACGCAATCCATAACGGATTGCCTTCGCTTGCGCTTTAGGAGGTACCATTAACGCTGCGCTTCCGATAACCTCGAGCGCTTTGCGGGAAAGCATGTGGGGAATCGCCGTCATGGAGTTGGCATTAAGCTCTGGTCGACCCTGAACACGGTTGACGAATTGTTTGACCATCGAAACGCCATCGCGATACGTGAAAAGACCCATATAAGGGGAAATGTCGTTTAAAGCAATATCCCAACCTTGGTCGATGGCCCGAATGAAAGGCACCAGCTCCTCGGATTGAATCGGGATATCGCCATCCAAGAACAACACCATGTCTGCTGAGATGAGCTTGGCGCCAATAGACCTGCCAACGTCATGACCAACAAGATTCGGGTAATGTACGATCGTTGCACGAGGACACTGCTTAGCGATATGAACGCTGTTGTCAGTTGAGCCGTTAATGACGACAATGATTTCCTTAAGCGGCATTCTTTCAAGCGCATCCAGCACACGCGCAATCGTCTTTTCTTCATT
The DNA here is from genome assembly GCF_059692135.1 of Paenibacillus sp. J22R160. NCBI lineage: Bacteria > Bacillati > Bacillota > Bacilli > Caryophanales > Paenibacillaceae > Paenibacillus > Paenibacillus sp. J22R160. The sequence goes on from NZ_JCAUAU010000016.1 coordinate 102,991, forward strand.
AGATACTGTAATGACCGCACCTATTGATTGCCTTGTCGGAACTAATACGAGATTCGGGGTTGGAATCCCCAGCTTCTCGCAATAACCTGCAAGGAACGCCCGAGAGACATGAAGATACTGCCCCTCCGTAATAATCCCGATTTCCCTTGATGTATAAAAGGAGTACCAGAGGGAGTTGATATACGAACTTGGATCCATCCCATCTTGCAAGGGATGATCCGTGGCATAGCGGGAACCAATTGCGTGCACTTTTCTTCTTAACCCTGCCAACGACATCGCCATCGTTCTGGTTGGTCTGGAAGCCCTGCGTATACGGCGTACAGGGATGATGGTTCTCACTTTTGGCCTTTGTTTCACACGCTTTTTCACTAGTTTATTCAACAGCTTCACCCCACAAAGGTTCGGTCCCTTGTTAAATCTGTTAGCTGACCACGCTCATTCGTCTGTTCATGAAGCCAATTCAGGGCTTCGAGGTGATCTCCAAGAATAAGATTTTGCAGCGGGTCCACCTTAAATTTTCTTCGTTTTCGAGGATTCGTCAGACCCACATTCACGTTGTAAACCTTGTGGAGCGTGAGTCCCTTAACACATGCTATGGTTTGAGCGAGCGGCGGCACGGCTAAATTAGCAGCATGAATTTCGTTTAGCGCTTTACGACTAATAGCGTGCGGGATTGTCGTCATCGAAGCTCCTCGCAAGTCTGGTCGGGAGAGTGCAACATTTAGCGCGTGTTTGGCTAGCACAACAGGATGTACATCCATTTTCTCTGTTTTGCCAGAGTAGCTGTTTAGCGCAACATCAACCCCACGATCCACTGCCTGCACGAATGGCCGCAAATCTTTGGCTGCAATCACCATATCCGCATCAATGAACAGGATGGTGCTCCCTTTCGCATGACTCGCGCCTACGCCTCGGGGGACATCATGACCTAACGATTCCTTAAATGAAATAACCCGTGCCCCCATCTGGCGGGCGATTCGCTCTGTCTCATCGTAGGATCCATTGACGACCACAATGACTTCTGTTGCTGGATGAACCAATCGGGCTTGACGAATGACGGACGCGATTGTTTTCCTTTCGTTCATTGCAGGGATGACGACAGATACTTTTGGCGATGCATGATTTGAAATGGGCTTGAAAACAGGCCTCGTTCTCCTCCTGGGTATTAACAACTTTCGCTGCCCACGCTGTTTCATGTCCACACCCTCCCACTGTGATGTGCATTCGTTTTCGTACCCATTGTATGTTTATCCATCCCGATGGACACGGCATACGTTTAAGCCCGTATCATCTCTAGCTCAAAATAGGACATCTATCACAGATCGCCTTCCCTTCTCGGGGCAACTGGATCCTGTATGTTCGACCTGCTTTTATAGTATGACTGCCTTGGGACAGATTCATATGCGCTTACCTAGCTTGGCTAGAAATTGGCGAATGACTACTACGGTTTTGATGAAAGCGCTTATAGTAAAAAGGAGATCAGGGTCATTTAGCGGGATGATGTAAAAAAAGCCCCATCCTCTTCTATTCCTTCGAAGAAGAGGGGGGCTTGCGCTTACCTTGAAGAACGCCGGTATTCACGTTCAACCATGGTTGTCTTGGGGTTCCTTTTTGTTTCACGCGAATAGATAATCCTATGATTTTCCTCGTCAAAATCCGTTGATAACCCACGATAGATGTCAGATTGTCAGCAATTTGTCCGGCTAGCTGCGGCGAACTCTCTACCGAGTCGGCGACACTCTCAATGATTCGAGCCAAAGCCCGCTGACTTCTTGCGAGAGATTCTAGTATATCCAGCTTAATCTGCTGTTCTCTTTCATTTATCTTCATTTGGTATCTTCGAGGCCTGAACCACCGAACAAATCGCCAAAACCGCCACCAACACTGCCGCCAAGGCTAGCGTTATCTTCTTCTTCCACAATGAGAACGCCCAAGTTTTTGGCGAAGGCTACCTCCATTTTGGTAATTCCATCAATGACTTCGATGAGCTGTTCATGGATATCCACCGCTTGCTTCACATGCTCAGCATTGCTTTCATATGCGGCTGTGGACAGGTGTCGGCATATCCAATTGCGCGACTTCTCAGCGTGCAGCGCCTTAGCCTCAAGAATAAGAGCTACATTATATTGTATTTTGGCGGTAGCATCCAAGTAAGATAAGTAACTATCCGTTCTGCTCAATGTCTCCACTCCCTGCCCCTCATTTATTCATCAGCGGGCTGCTCTTTCATGGCCTTTACAATCGGCGACAGATTATCCGCGATGGCATCCTCTAAATCAGCAAGACTGTTTAAATAACCTGTTATCCCTTTGGTAATACTCAGGGAATGTTCCATTAATGCTTCGATTTCTCCGAAGGAAGGATTATGGTCAGGGATTTCACTAACCATCTTCGCCATATGAGCAATCACCTCGCGTTTGGCCTCCAGGGTGCGCGCCAACTCGTGCTGCGACTTCGCCATATGCTCCAGAATCGAAGTAATTTGGTCCTGCATGTGTAATTCCCTCCTCTTGCGCTTAGGCTTTCCCATTTAGCATATGCGGCATAGGTTGAAGTGGGAATACAATGTGACTGAGGCATTGTGCCAAAATTCCTTGGGTATCCAATACATACTGAAAAAGCCCCTCGTAGAGGGACTTTTTCCAAAGATGTTATGCTGCTTTCATTAGTTGATTGTAATACCTGCGCTTGCAAAGCCAGTTACCGCTGAAATAAGGCTGACACCGGCTGTATCGAGGGTGAATACCATTAAGAGTTTTTCTCCGACAGAAACCGGTACTGGCGTGACTAAAGTAAGGTTTGCAAATCTGGTATCACCTACTGCAATCGGACCAGTAAGCGGTGGCGTCAACAATACTGTAACAGCTGTTGGCGAGAACGAATTGCTGCCAACAGTTGCACTATACAAGGTTGCCCTTACAGTAACTGAGCTTGCCAATAAGTTAACGGCAAGTGTGACGCTAAAGAATGCAGAAATGGCTGTGACCGTTCCGGCACGTGGAACCGAGAATGCGAAGTCAAAAATTCCACCAGCCCCCGAGAGAACGATTGTCGTTCCGCCCACAACAACACCGTCGAGAGAACTGCCAAAGCCGATGAGGCCGCCTGTATCTAACAAACCACCCAAAACTGTCGTTAATTCAACTGGAGCACCTGATGCGAACGGAATAATTGCACTGGATCCTGTTGATCCTGTTGCTCCAGTTGCTCCTGTTGCTCCTGTTGCTCCCGTAGCTCCTGTTGCTCCTGTTGCTCCCGTAGCTCCTGTTGCTCCTGTTGCACCAGTTTCACCTGTTGCTCCTGTTGCTCCTGTTGCACCCGTAGCTCCTGTTGCTCCTGTTGCTCCTGTTGCACCAGTTTCACCTGTTGCTCCTGTTGCACCTGTTGCACCCGTAGCTCCTGTTGCTCCTGTTGCTCCTGTTGCACCAGTTTCACCTGTTGCCCCTGTTGCTCCTGTTGCTCCTGTTGCACCAGTTTCACCTGTTGCTCCCGTAGCTCCTGTTGCACCCGTAGCTCCTGTTGCTCCTGTTGCTCCTGTTGCACCAGTTTCACCTGTTGCTCCTGTTGATCCTGTTGCTCCTGTTGCACCAGTTTCACCTGTTGCTCCTGTTGCTCCTGTTGCACCAGTTTCACCTGTTGCTCCCGTAGCTCCTGTTGCACCCGTAGCTCCTGTTGCTCCTGTTGCACCAGTTTCACCTGTTGCTCCTGTTGCTCCTGTTGCTCCTGTTGCTCCTGTTGCACCAGTTTCACCTGTTGCCCCTGTTGCTCCTGTTGCTCCTGTTGCTCCTGTTGCTCCCGTTGCTCCTGTTGCACCAGTTTCACCTGTTGCACCAGTAGCTCCTGTTGCACCAGTTTCACCTGTTGCTCCTGTTGCACCTGTTGCACCCGTAGCTCCTGTTGCTCCTGTTGCTCCTGTTGCACCAGTTTCACCTGTTGCCCCTGTTGCTCCTGTTGCTCCTGTTGCACCAGTTTCACCTGTTGCTCCCGTAGCTCCTGTTGCACCCGTAGCTCCTGTTGCTCCTGTTGCTCCTGTTGCACCAGTTTCACCTGTTGCTCCTGTTGATCCTGTTGCTCCTGTTGCACCAGTTTCACCTGTTGCTCCTGTTGCTCCTGTTGCACCAGTTTCACCTGTTGCTCCCGTAGCTCCTGTTGCACCCGTAGCTCCTGTTGCTCCTGTTGCACCAGTTTCACCTGTTGCTCCTGTTGCTCCTGTTGCTCCTGTTGCACCAGTTTCACCTGTTGCTCCTGTAGCTCCTGTTGCTCCTGTTGCTCCTGTTGCTCCCGTTGCTCCTGTTGCACCAGTTTCACCTGTTGCTCCCGTAGCTCCTGTTGCACCCGTAGCTCCTGTTGCTCCCGTAGCTCCTGTTGCTCCTGTTGCACCAGTTTCACCTGTTGCTCCTGTTGCACCAGTTTCACCTGTTGCTCCTGTTGCTCCTGTTGCTCCTGTTGCTCCTGTTGCTCCCGTAGCTCCTGTTGCACCAGTTTCACCTGTCGCTCCTGTTGCTCCTGTTGCACCCGTAGCTCCTGTTGCTCCCGTAGCTCCTGTTGCTCCTGTTGCTCCTGTTGCTCCTGTTGCACCAGTTTCACCTGTAGCTCCTGTTGCTCCTGTTGCTCCTGTTGCTCCTGTTGCTCCTGTTGCTCCTGTTGCACCAGTTTCACCTGTTGCTCCTGTTGCACCAGTTTCACCTGTAGCTCCTGTTGCTCCTGTTGCTCCTGTTGCTCCTGTTGCTCCTGTTGCTCCTGTTGCTCCTGTTGCACCAGTTTCACCTGTTGCTCCTGTTGCTCCTGTTGCTCCTGTTGCTCCTGTTGCACCAGTTTCACCTGTAGCTCCTGTTGCTCCTGTTGCTCCTGTTGCTCCTGTTGCTCCTGTTGCACCCGTAGCTCCTGTTGCTCCCGTAGCTCCTGTTGCACCAGTTTCACCTGTTGCTCCTGTTGCACCCGTTGCTCCTGTTGCACCAGTTTCACCTGTAGCTCCTGTTGCTCCTGTTGCACCCGTAGCTCCTGTTGCACCAGTTTCACCTGTTGCTCCTGTTGCACCAGTTTCACCTGTTGCTCCCGTAGCTCCTGTTGCACCAGTTTCACCCGTTGCTCCTGTTGCACCCGTTGCTCCCGTTGCTCCTGTTGCACCAGTATCACCTGTTGCTCCTGTTGCACCTGTTGCTCCTGTTGCTCCCGTAGCTCCTGTTGCACCCGTAGCTCCTGTTGTTCCTGTTGCCCCTGTTGCTCCTGTTGCACCAGTTTCACCTGTTGCTCCCGTAGCTCCTGTTGCACCAGTATCACCTGTTGGTCCTGTCGGACCACCTGAAGGACCTGTAGGACCTGTAGCACCAGTATCTCCTGTTGCTCCTGTTGCTCCTGTTGCTCCTGTTGCTCCTGTTGCTCCTGTTGCACCAGTAGCTCCCGTTGCTCCTGTTGCTCCTGTTGCACCCGTAGCTCCTGTTGCACCAGTTTCACCTGTTGCCCCTGTTGCACCCGTAGCTCCTGTATCACCTGTTGCTCCTGTTGCTCCTGTTGCTCCCGTAGCTCCTGTTGCCCCTGTTGCCCCTGTTGCTCCAGTATCTCCTGTTGCACCAGTATCACCTGTTGGTCCTGTCGGACCACCTGAAGGACCTGTAGGACCTGTAGCACCAGTATCTCCTGTTGCACCCGTAGCTCCTGTTGCTCCCGTTGCTCCCGTTGCTCCCGTAGCACCAGTATCACCTGTTGCTCCTGTTGCTCCAGTTGCACCCGTAGCTCCTGTTGCTCCCGTTGCTCCCGTAGCACCAGTATCACCTGTTGCTCCTGTTGCTCCAGTTGCACCTGTAGCTCCTGTTGCTCCTGTTGCTCCCGTAGCTCCCGTTGCTCCCGTAGCACCAGTATCACCTGTTGCTCCTGTTGCTCCAGTTGCACCTGTAGCTCCTGTTGCTCCCGTGGCTCCCGTGGCTCCCGTAGCTCCTGTTGCTCCCGTTGCACCTGTAGCTCCTGTTGCTCCCGTAGCTCCTGTTGCTCCCGTGGCTCCCGTGGCTCCCGTAGCTCCTGTTGCTCCCGTTGCACCTGTAGCTCCTGTTGCACCCGTAGCTCCTGTTGCTCCTGTTGCTCCTGTTGCTCCAGTTTCACCTGTTGCTCCTGTTGCACCCGTAGCTCCTGTTACTCCTGTTGCACCCGTAGCTCCTGTTGCTCCTGTTGCTCCTGTTGCACCTGTTGGTCCTATCGGACCTAATCCAAATTCAAATTTCAATTCCGTTCCATCGTAGAGTTCTATTTCGATCTGTTCAACTCTAGTCCAATTTATCCTCGAAAGAAATCTCGTCAATTCAACTATCCTCTGAGCTGTGCCGTCATTTTTATGAAATTTTAATTTGAACTCATCACCATTATAATATTCGATTTCAATTTCTTTGATATTTTTAATGCTCTTATTCTCAATTGCATGTAATAACTTTTTGAGTTTGTTCAACTACTGACACCTCCTCTTGAATTCAATATGCAGTTAACGTAATCTCTTAACAATCTCCAGCCTCCTTAATTTAACTTAATATCTGAAACTTATAGTTTCGTTTTATAATATATGATTCCATAATTTGGATGCGTGGACGTATGTAATAGGACAAACAACGAAAAAAACATTTATTGTAAGTTATTTAATATAATTGTTAATATTCATGCCGATCAGAAGCCTTATATGTGCTCCTAAGTCCATTTTTCCAAGTAGATTGATTGATAGAATGATATGCATGTTCTTCTCCTACACCTGAGGTTATCTCTTTCAATTATAAAAAAGGACATGTCATGGAATCATTTGATTGTCGCCAACCAATTATTCCAAAACACGTCCTGATGTTATTGAAGATCACTTCCCCGCCCTTTGTTTAATTATTTCAAGATTTCTTAATAACCGGCCGTCCTCCGGAGCTATTTCTACCGCTTTTTCTGCAAACCAACACGCCTTCTCATACATTCCCAACTCATTACAACTCAACGCTCCTAAGTCATAAACTGTAAAGTTCCAAGAGAATGCTTCGTTTAGATATGAATCACTCTTAACTTTAATCTTCAAGGCTTCCTCAACCATATGATATACATTTGGCCAGTTTTTCTCTGAGTAAGCCATTTGTGCCATTTCTAGATAAGGCTCTCGTATATACGGTGCTTCGGCGATAGCTCTATACAGCCAATTTGTGGCTTCACTCGTATCATTCTTACCAATGTATGCTCTTGCTATATATCTCATGGAAGCTGAGCGCTCGTCTTTCCACTGTGCTCGAGGCATCTCTAAATGTTTTTTTAACGTTTCAATACATTTGTCCCACATCCGATAATACATATACTCACGGCCCAACCAATGCATGTTTCTATCATTATCCGGGTCTTCTTTCACGCTCAACTCCAGCAAAGGAAGATACTGTCCTCGCGATTTGCTCTCATCCGGATAATGGTTTAACTGAATACTTTCATCCCATCCATATTCTTCCGGGTCAGTTCCGTAATACCTCAATGTTTCGTGCACAGGATGAACCCAACGATATCCGTGTCTATGATGTATTTTCTCGAACCAAAAGGACTTCCCCCTTGAACCATCAGGATTAAAGTTCCATGTGAACATATATTTAAGCCTTTTCATACTAGGCGTCCATATTTTCTCTACCTTTTCTCTCCACCCAGGCTCGAAAACCTCATCTAAATCTGTCATTACACACACATCAACATCACTTGGTACTAAATGAAGTGAAGCATTCCTTGCTACATCAAATCTCCAAGGATCAACCTTTATTGCGTTGACGGTGGCACCATGCGATTTCAGCTTGTCTACTGTCCCGTCTGTTGATCCAGTATCAGCTACAATAACCATATCTGCTTCTTTCATTGAAGACATCCAACGATCGACAAATTTCTCTTCATTTTTCGTAATGGCATATACGGCTATTTTTAATTTGTTCATGGTTCCAACCCTTCCGCTTCCGCAACATTTAGCTTTTCTACATCCGAGTCATCATACACCCAAAAGTCTGTTAACTCCTTTATTTGCTCTATATCTCTATACACTAATGTTTCATTATCCTGCATTTTCCAAATATATCCTTTTCTGTCATGAATTCGACCTTGTACACAATCCACTACTTCCTCGCCAGAACGAATTGTCTTCAAATGATGTGTATATCTTGTATTGCCTATCTCATATTGATCAGTCAGGCATTGCTTCCAATCATCCATAAGATACTCATTTATGTTAAGAGAAATACAAATATCAATTTCGGAGTTTACCAGTGAAAGTGCCGTATTTCTAGCATCGTCAGAACGCCAAGGTGAAACGAAAATATGATAAACTTTCAGTGGAATCTGTAAATTATTTTTTGTTAACTCGTTTATTCGAGAATTCGTTTGATCGGATGAGCCCACATCGCATAAAACAATCTCATCAGCATCATGAACGGATTTCAAAAATTTCTCTATATATTTTTCATCGTTTTTATAAAAACCATATATGGCTATCCTCGGTTTTTTAATTGCGTTAAGCATATGTCCCCTCATTCCCGATTATATGATTCTTCAGACGATTCACAAAAATAATGAGCATATAAGCTTTTGTGTGTCCATATCCAATCTTTCATCTCCGTAATCATTTTTTCATAACTTGGAACTTCAAATGAAAAATCTTTACGTTTAGTAATCAATGTTTTGTTTACATTAACTGAATTGCAGGGAGAAATACTTATCTCATCTGTTTTAAAAATTTGCTGGAATAGGCGTAATAAATCAAGCTTACTTATATTCTCATTATTAACAAGATTATAGATCCCGGTTACTTTCTCAGATGCAGCTCGTTCCATTGCTTTAGCTAACGTTAAAGTCGTAACACCTGTCCAGATAGCTCCTGTATATCCGTTAATCGTTCCTTTTTGTTTCATAAACCAATTAAATAAGCCAATTCCGTCTTTTTTCATGTCTGGGCCAATAATAGAATTTCTAAAAGTCAAATTTTTGTTATCATCAATTTCACCCAATGCTTTGGTTCTATCATATAAAGTTTCACCGTCGCGATTACTTTTTTCATAATACGGTGCTGATTTACCAGAGAAAACACAATCTGTACTCATATGAAATAGTCTAGTATCGGTATTTTTCAATTTGTCAGCAATATAGTGCGGTAGGTAGCTATTTAAATAAACAGCTCTTGATGGGTTTAAATCACACATTTGATTTAGAATGCCAATGCAATTGATGATGACATCATACTTTTTCTCGAAAAGAATTGAATTTAAAAAAGTCTTTTCCGTAATATCACCGTTTATATTCTCACAAAAAGGAAATGGTGTTCTCGAATAAGCAGTAACTTCATGTCCCCTTTCACATAAATATAATGAGATGGTGTGACCGGCCATTCCAGTTGCCCCAAGAACTAAGAATTTCATTTTGATCCTCCATTCCATTTGCGCAACTCGTTCTTGATGAAAGTAAGTTCCAACAACCTCCCTTTTATTTCTTCTACAGAAAGTATCTTTGTATTATTTGAATTATACTCATCTGATAACGTAATTTTGGCAGATCCTTCATCAAGATATTTTCCATAATTAAGATCCCGGTTATCTGCAGGTATTTTATAAAAGTTCCCCATATCAATCGCTTTTGCCGCTTCTTCTTTAGTAAGAAGCACTTCATAAATTTTTTCTCCGTGACGAGTACCAATGATCTCAATTTCATTATCCACTTTAAATAGTTCTTTTAGTGCTTGTGCTAAATCTCCTATATAAGAAGATGGTGATTTTTGAACCATGATGTCACCATTAGCTGCATGTTCGAAGGCATATAAAACCAATTCGATAGCTTCTTCCAGACTCATAATAAAACGGGTCATTTTGGGATCAGTAATCGTTAATGATCTTCCAGTCTTAATTTGCTGCAAGAACAAAGGGATTACAGATCCACGAGATGCCATAACATTTCCGTATCTGGTTCCACAAATTAAAGTTTTGTCAGACGTAATCATTCTAGACTTAGCAATGAATGTTTTCTCCATCATGGCTTTTGAAATCCCCATAGCATTTACAGGGTATGCTGCTTTATCTGTCGAAAGACAAATAACTTTTTTTACACCTGAATTTATCGCTGCAGTTAATACATTGTCTGTACCAAGTACATTTGTTTTCACAGCCTCTATTGGAAAGAATTCACAAGATGGAACTTGTTTAAGGGCAGCAGCGTGAAAAACAAAGTCTACATCGTACATAGCATTATATAAACTTCGAATATCACGTACATCCCCAATAAAAAATTTGATTTTATTATTCTGATATAACATGCGCATATCATCTTGTTTTTTTTCATCTCTAGAAAATATTCTGATTTCCTTGATATCTGTATTTAAAAATCTTTCTAATACCGCGTTTCCAAACGAGCCAGTGCCACCTGTTATTAGCAACGTTTTATCTTTAAACATAGGGTTATATCTCCACACCCTTCCTTTGCGTGGGCTGTTCCAGCAAAATCATAACGTATATCTCATTATTTAAGCCCTCTTTGATGCAAATCATATTCAGAATTTTCTCTTGGATAGTTATACCAATAGGCAAATATACCTGTATATTTACACTTCGGATTTTTATCAATTAATGCTCTATTGAAATCCCAATCACCGGCAACATCTTTTCTCTTTGTGAATTTTGCATCACCTATAAAACTTCTTCTAATAATCTTAAATTGCCCGGGCCACCATCCGTAACCATCCGTTTCCCTTTTTATATATTGTTCACCAAGTTTAGTAAGCATATTGTAATAATATATGTCATATTCTCCATCAATTTGTGCTAATACATCTCTAATAGGAGGCAAATACTGATCATCGCTATCAATAATCGCTACATAATCACCAGTTGCTTCAGCGATACACCGATTATATGAATCACTTGCACCAATATTTTCTTTATTCAATAATATTTTCAATTGCGGACACGTTTTTCTATATTCTTCCAAAATATCCAACGTATTGTCGGTAGAAGCATCATCACATACTATAATTTCATAAGCATACTTTTTCGGAATACTATCTAACATTGTCACAATCCATTCTTCACTATTGTAAGCCGGAGTTAAAAAACTAATTTTCATGAAACACCTCAGTTCTCTAATTAATTTTAGTTACTTAGTAAGCACATTCGAAAGTGGTAAATATTCAATAATTTCCATTAAAAGTATTTTTCGTTTAATCACTTTATATGCTCTTTATCATACAAGTGTTCTGGAAATTAATGTATTTTGGACTTACACCTACACATAACCTGGTTACAGCGCATAAAGTAAATAATTGAATTAGACTGTATTTTATGAAGAAGCGGGGATGCAAAATAGTGAATACAAAAAAAATATGTCTCTGTATGATCGTAAAAAATGAATCGAAAATCATAGAAAGATGCTTAAATTCAGCGAAATCAATCATTGACTATGTTTCTATTTGTGATACGGGCTCTTCCGATCATACACCTGAGGTTATTACGAATTGGTGCAAAAGAAATAATATCCCTTGTACGCTGCATACTGAGCCTTTTCTCAATTTCGGATATAATCGCAGTCAATCTGTTTTATTAGCACAACAAACATATCCAGATTCAGATTATTTGTTATTACTAGATGCTGATTTAATTTTGGAAGTGGCCCCTGACTTCAATAAATGCAGTTTAATAAACGATCAATATCTCCTTATGCAATACAATAATCACATAAAATATTGGAACACTCGCCTGATTAAGACATCCCTGCCATGGGAATGTGTTGGTGTTACACACGAATACTGGGATATAGACCGTTCGAAGCTCAGTACAACCTCTCGCAGTTATTTGGAAACAAAGCAAAAACTCGAGACTCTGACTATTAACGACCAACAAGACGGAGGAAGCAAGAGCGATAAATTTGTGCGAGATAAAAGATTACTTTTAGAAGGCATTCATGATCCAACAACCACACCCTCATTAAAAAACAGATACATGTTTTATTTAGCTCAAACTTTATCTGCACTGAATGAGATTGAAGATGCGATCAAATGGTATAAGAAGAGGGTTGAAGCCGGAGGATGGGTAGAAGAAGTATTTTATTCCCTATTACAAATTGGTATTTGTTATGAACGATTAGCAAATTTAGCTTCCTCTAACGGTGAATTTCAACAGGAAGAACAATATTTTGCACTTGCAACTATTAACTTTCAGAATGCATGGGAGTACAGACCAAGTAGGGCTGAGCCATTGATGCATCTTGCAAAGATGTACCGAACTAAAGCCAAAAATAACTTAGGTTTGTTGTATGCCTTGCAAGGGAAAGAAATACCTTATCCCAAAGACGATGTTCTTTTTGTGGATTATCATGTCTATGACTATCTTTTTGATTATGAAATTTCCATATGCGCTTATTATATTGAGAGTAAACATCACTTAAGCCAACTCGCTCAGAAACGTCTTCTATCTATTATCCATCAGTTACCACAACATATAGCAACAGCTGTTAAGAATAACTCAAAGTTTATAGATATTTCTGACATTCAATAAAACCAAGCAGAAGTTAAATCATAAGGTGGTGAGTGCCGCAATGGATATGACTCCTACTCACATAGATGAGCTCATTCATAAAAGATTGGTCATTATCGTGATTGCTCATGAGAACGAACAGGTATTGGCGGCACAGGTCGAAAATATTCATTTCTATAATCCTGAAGCCGGCATTATTCTCTACAACGGCGGACACAATCCCGATTTCGGGAAAAACGTGAACATTTGGTCCTTTCCGCACAGCCACCCCTTAAGACCCGGAATTATCGCGCCAGCTATGTGGGAAATCATGAAGTGGTTAAAGGACATTGGCGCCGGCTATGAATATCTCATGTCGCTGGATCATGATATCTTATTTGTTAAGCATGGTTTTCAGCCCTTCTTAGATGAAGCTATGGCCGAATCCGACAGTATGGGCTGGAGGCTGGAAAACAATCGGGATCATGACTTCTCCTTTCCTGTACGAAACATGCTGAAAGAATGGCATTTATGGCAGCCCGTCTTTCAGACAGACGGCTTCCTGACTTACTTTAACCCCGGTCAGGTCTATAGGCACGGTATTATCCAACGTATGCTCGCACATGTGGATCATGACGTCGTAGGTCACCTGATGGGAATATCAGAAGCTTCTGCCTTAGAAGAAGTTTTTTTTGTCACGCTGGCTATGGCCTGCGGTGGCAGGGTCCGGGAGTACCCCGAGGGAAGCAAATATAATGATATGGTCCGTTGGGGCGAAAATATCACTTTCGAAAACGTACAGCAGCATCGAGATCATCCCTACTACTATTGGATTCATCCGGTAAAAGGGGATAAACTGATAGAGATGAATCAGCAATTGCTTCCTAGACCGGAACCAATTGCAAGTGAACTACCCGGTGAACTAACCGCTCCTCTTCCTGCTGCTCTAAGAAGCAGAAAAAGAATCAGGCGCAAGAAACCTCTGAAGAGAGTCCTTCCTCGAAAACGCATCAAACGGCGTAAGCTCAAGCTCAGGTTACGCACCCGCCGAAAAAAAAAGATAAAGCCTGCCAGAAAGCAACTGCGTCCCAAATTAGTGACGAAGCAAAAAGCTGCTAAACCAAAAAAGAGGACGAAGATGGGATAGTCTCCCGCTCCGTCCTCTTAGCTATTTGTCCACCCATTCAATCCCGATTGTCAATTTATTTGCTCCCAAATCGTGCTTATGACTCACTTTAAATTCCATATTCACGTCCGGCAAGGTGATTTGTTTGCCTCGAATAACGAGGTTGTCTGCCGTTATTTGATCCGCAATTTTTCTTAGCAGTTCAGCAAACTGCAAGCCCCGACCGACAAATTCCTCTTCTGACCTCATCATCATCCCTCCTTAGAATCCCTTGATCAGTTCCTTAAGAACAGGCAGCTTCTCCATCTCAAATAAAACAATCTTCTGCAGCTTTTTCTCGTCCCCTGGTTCGCCTTTTTTGAAAGGCGATTTGACATAGCCATAATGCTTGTGAGGAAAAAGCAAATCAATATAGAGCACCTGCATTTGCTCAGGCGTAAATGGAAGAATGGCTTCATAGTAGCGCATGCACCGTTTCAGCTCATCGGCATCCCAGCGTCCAAGCTCCTCCATGCGCTTCGTTAGGAGCTTCCGGATATCACGCAATGGAATGTCGTACGTCAAATTGTCCAGATCCAGCACACACACACCTCGAGCTGTCTGGATCGCATTCCCCTTACCGTAATCCTGGTGGCACATGTAACCGTGTTTGCCGATGTCAGCCACCCATTCCGCATAGCAGGACGCTTCCAGCAGCTTGATGGCATGGCTTGCCATCTGAATCATCGCATCGCCAGTCTTCACATAAGACTGATGAAAAAGTGATTTCCCCTGCTTAGCTTGTGTTTTCCACTGCTTGAGTTCTTCGCACATCCCGCTATAATGACTGGGCCAGACCCCCATCCGGTCATAGACGTCACAATTGTCAGGAGGGATGAACCCTACGGTGTCTTTATGGAACTGCGCGAGGCCCTTGAGCCCCGCATAGAGATGCTCCGGAATCCGATCCATCTCTAAATCGCTTCCTTGGACCCAAACGTAGAGAACCAACGCATAGCCTTCGTGGACAAAATACAGCTGATCATCCTTCGTTGGAATAATTCCCGCAACAATAGCTCCTTTTTGGAAAAGGTAAGCCTGTGCTGCGGTCGTGAACTTGACGATCGGAATCGACTTTCGTATCCGTTTCAAGCAAACGGTTCCCGCGGAAGTGTCCAGCTTCCATATCGTTTTAATGCCTCCGCTTTGAATAACCTGGATATGTTTGATCACTATCTGTGGATAATTCTCTGCCATGAGCTGTTTCCCCAAATTGAGCTCTTCCTGATTAGGAACCACGTTTAACCACCTCATCGAGTCGGGCGAGGAACGATTTCAGAACCGTATTTTTACTCAGCTCGGTACTGATCATATCTTTTAAACGGACGATATGTTTATCGACAGTCCATTGGTCCTCGCGACTTTCATAATATTTGGACACTTGGCCGTAGAATAAATGGGGAAACTGAATATCTGCGGCTAGAATCATATATTGTTCTTTCGTTAAGGGATTGACCTGCTGGTAAAACTTCATCATTTTGAGCATCATCGGAAGGTTCCAATTGGCATCCTTTTTCATCACCTTGTTTAATATTTTCCTCATATCGCGCACAGGCAGATCTACCGTCAATGAATCCATATCGTATACGTAAAGCTTTCCATCTTTACCTACAATCAGATTACCCGCTGCATAATCTTGATGGCACAGTGTTTTGGCTTTCTCCGTTTCCTTCACCCATTGTTCAAAATACGGCTGATTCAGCGTCGTAAGGGCTGCTTGTGCTTGCTGCATGAAGGTATCTACATTCGCCAGGAATACACGGTCAAATTCATTTTTATTTTTAACCTGCTGGCGCTGCTCTTTCCAAGCCGTCAGGCGCTCCATTCTTGTTTGCAAATCTGACTTCCATTTCGTCAACAGGTAGGAAGGGTAGAAACCATTGGGAGATTCGATCCCCCTTGATGCTCGGTGAAAGGCCGCCATTCCTTTAAGAATGAGGGATAAATCATGATCATTATCATATTCCGGCGAGCGTCCGTATACAGTTTCAAAAACGACGAAGTATTCACCATTTAGCTTCACATAACCTTGGCCTGAGCTCGTTTTGAGCACACCAGGCGTGTTAACACCATTGTCCTTGAGATAGTTAATGGCATGGAGCATGAAATCAATGTGAGTTTCATCGAATGGAACCTTTTTCATAATCAATTCACCCACGTCGGTTTGGATGGACCAGACTGCTTTTTTTCCTTTAAAAGATAAGAGATAAATGTTTTTGACCTTCAAAGGATAGTTCGTCATAACCTTCTTCACTACGTCCGAAAAAGTAGTATCCATGCTGACACCTCCGTAGATGTATGGATGTATGGCCTCAAGCCTCAAGCTCATTTGCTTTGATCTGGGGCGTATAAGCTCTCAAGCCGCTTAGCCACATGCTCGAAACCAAAGTTGCTCTCTACAACCGCTCTGCCTGCTTTCCCTAAACGCAGCGCTTCGGCAGGATTGGAAATCAGAAATGTAATCGCCTTTGCGAATGCGCCTGGATTGCTATAATCTTCGATCACGATACCGTTTGCATTTTGTTTTATAATTTCAGCATTCCCTCCGCGATTGGTTGTAATGATCGGAAGTCCTGCACCCATCGCTTCAAAATGGACTCTGGCCAGAGGCTCCTGCCACTGGGAAGAGCAGACGAAAATATCTCCAAGCAAATAATGGACTGGAATCTCGCTAGGTGGAACAAAACCCGTGAAGATGACCCGGTCACCAAGTGATTTGGCTAGCTGGCGAAGGCTTGCTCCGTACTCATCCAACTGCTCATTATGGAACCATTTACTGCCAATAATGACGAGCACGACATCTTTGTGAGTTTTACTTACCTGCTGGATGGCGTTGATCAGAACGTCAGGGCCTTTCGTCTTGCTTAATCGTCCTACGAACAAGATGACCTTTTTATTCTCTACCCCGAATTTTTTACGGAGTTCATTCCGTAGAGTTTGCGCTTCAGGAGTCCAGATTGGCTTGTACTGCTGCAAATTGATACCTGAGTATACCGTCCTAACTTTTCCCTTGGCTGAGGAGAAACGGCTGGTAATCGTTTGGCCGATATAATTGGAGATCGACATAATCTTATCGACCGTTCTAATAACGGAACGACCCATTTCAGTCGTAATTTTCCCTTCTCGAAACATCTCGTTATGGCAGCTGACTACATAACGGGCGTTCGGCATGGCAGCTTTATACACAGGTACATTTTTCGGACGGTTAAACACATGGATGACATCATACTTTTGGTTGCTTGCGCGCTGTCTGGACAGTTCCTTGGCAACGCCGTTCACATAATCCTCGCGCGGAATCCGTATATATTTGACGCCAGCAACCACTTCCCGATTGGGAAGATCGGGGTCCGTGATACAGAAAATAGTGAGATCATGCCTACTCCCAATATGGGGGGTGACGCCATTGATCAAAATTTGAATGGCACCACCCCTAATAGGCGGAACGGTAAGCATTTCAGTGCAAATAAATGCAATCTTCATCTTTACCACTCCAATCGGTATTCCTTAATGGCTTAAAGCCGCTTTTCTTCCAATGTACGCATATCATCTTTCAATCCGACTTCCCCTTCCACTCCGTAAATTTACAATATATTTACTATTGTTCTAATAGAATATGATCATTCTATTTAAACGGAAGGGCTTCAATCCTCATGACTACGCCACATTTTTAGATTTACGCGCCACCTTCTTGCTGAACCTGCTCCACACTGTCGATCGGGACTTAGCCCAGCCTCCTCTTGGAGCCGAAAGTTTCTTCATGCCTAGATTAGGCTGAATACGCTTCTTCCTTCTTTTGGGCTTCTTAAGAATGACAGTCTTCAGTCTTTTCTTCAGGAGCGGTTTTCTATTGTTCAGCACTCTCTTTCTCTTACCCGCTGCTTTTTTCAGCATTGGCTTTCTCCTTGGAAGCAGCCTTTTCTTAGAAGCAGTTTGTTTCCTCCGTACCGGTGGACGCTGCACTTGCACAGCAGGAATCGGCTGCGGCTCTGGCAATGGCTGCGGCGGATTCGGATCCACATAAGGAATATCTCCAGCCATTAGCTGATTATGCAGATCAAGAAGCCGATCTCCTTTGACAGGATGGATCATATGATACATGTAATGATGCATCGCAGCATGCGCTTCATTCTGCTCAATTTCGTGCTCATGCCGCATCACATTCAACCGCTCATCACGAGGAAATTCACGGCATTTCCCACCTAGTGCTGCAGCGAAGGTGACAAAGAAAAACTCCTCCAATGCCACGACTTGACTCTCGGAGAGCCATTGGTCAACCAACGAGACATCCGCAGCCGCCAGCATCTTCTTAACAATCCCACGCCGATATACCTGTGTAGGATTAAAGTAGCGAACGAAGTGATCCGTCTGGAACAAGGAGCCCCAACGCCCCCATTCTTCCCACATCGACTTCTTATTCATTGTGTCTGCATCATGTACGCTGCGACTGGTCTGCATATCCCATCCCATGCAATCGTAGCCTCGCATCGTTTGATCCAGATAAGTCTCAAAGCCAGGCTTCACGAAAAGCACATCGTCGTCGAGATTCACCAAGTACTCGTAGTCCACCTGATGCTCATCCAGCCACTTCATTACGTCCCACAGAAAGGGAGCCAAGTGTCCCCAGGTCAAGTGGCGGCTGTACTCGCAGATGGCTGCATTCATGCCTTTGCCGAATTGGCTGTCTTCGCCTCCGTTATACAGCACAATGCCCGCTTCCGGGTTGAATTTACGAATATTCTCAATCTGAGTGGCAAGAATATGCTCATCTTTGTGCGCCAGCAGTGCAAACATGACGCGTTTTCCCTTAGGTTTACCGCTATAATGGGTCATCCGGAAGTTAACGGCTGCATCATATTCCGCTGTAATTCGGTACAAATCGTCCCACTGGGAGCCTGATATATTTTTATAGAGCTCGCCGCCTCCAACACGTCTTGTATGTTTGACAGCGACCTCATCGATAATAGCTAATTTCTGATGCGGATAGCCTAGCAGCTTAGGCCAAACGAAATCGAGGCCCCAGCCGGACTCACTTTTTTCAAACGTAGGCAGAAGCTTTTGGAAAGTTTCTCTGGTATAAAGAGGAACCATCGGCTCGATAAAATGGGAATATCGTAAATAGTAATTGCTATTTTGCAGTGTGATTCCATGACCATAATAGGAGTCCCGTGTTAAGCTCGGCTGTGCCAGATCTAGACCCTGCTTCATGAATATCTCAAACATGCGATGAATGTCATGAGCACTCGCGCTTATATCATCATCCGGCATCCAGATCGCATCGTAGTGGTAGATTCCATCCCCAAAGGCTTCAATCGTATCCTTCACCGTAGGCCATTTTAACCCTGGGATTTCATGATAGAAGTCGCAATCATTCACATACCTTTGTGGCGTATTACCGAAATAACTAAGACAAAGATCGAAGTTTTTATACTCCGCAGGCTGCAGCCATTGCTGATGGATAGAGGTATCGCCCACTCTGCCGATTACAAGAAACCTCTTGTCACCTTTGACTTCAAATCGCGTCATTTCGCTCGCTCCTTTTTAAGCCGATCGTTATTTCCTTTCAATAAACCTGATATAGTCCAAAATAGGCTGTCTCAAATCTTCTCGCTGCACAGCGATATCAAGAATCGCTTTCACGTAACCTAGGTGATCCCCAACGTCATGCCATACGCCGTTAATTTCACAAGCGTGAACCGCCTCTTGCTCATTCAGTTTCGAGATCGCATCGGTTAGCTGGATTTCTTGCCCGACACCCGGCTCCTGCCCTTCCAAGATTTCGAAAATAGCGGGAGTCAAAATATATCGGCCAATCATGGCGAGATTAGAAGGGGCCTCCTGAGGCTTTGGTTTTTCAACAAGCTTCGTAATATTGTAGAAACGGTCGAACAATAGCTGGGCATCAATGATGCCGTAGCTTGAAACATCCTTCGGATTGACAGGCTGCACACCGATAATCGATGTTTTGTATCGGTCGAAATAGTCCATCATCTGCTTCAAGCAGGGAACATCGGACTGTACGAATGTATCGCCAAGCAGTACGGCAAACGGCTCATCGTTAATAAACTTTCTAGCGCACCAGATGGCGTGGCCTAAGCCCTTCGGCTCTTTTTGGCGAATATAGTGGATATCGATCAGTTGAGCTGGCTCCTGCACTTTCTCTAACATTCTCAACTTCCCTTTTTGCTGCAAATGGTATTCCAACTCAAAGGCGTTGTCGAAGTGGTCCTCCAGTGCACGCTTGCCTTTTCCTGTCACAATAATGATATCTTCAATGCCTGAAGCAACCGCTTCCTCCACGATAAATTGAATCGTAGGTTTATCAATGATCGGCAGCAATTCTTTTGGCATCGCTTTGGTTGCCGGTAAGAACCGGGTGCCCAGACCTGCTGCAGGAATTATTGCTTTCCGAACCTTCATAATGATCATCATCCTTCTGTGTGAAATGGGATAGGATGAACGATCACTTCATCCTACCGATGCTTTGATAGACGAATCCCTCGTCTTTCATCATATAGGGATTGAATAAATTCCTTCCGTCAAAAAGTACCGGCTGCTTCAGCAAGCTCTTGATGCGGCCAAGATCCGCAGATCGATACTGCTTCCACTCCGTAAATATCAACAGTGCATCCGCATCCATTAGTGCTTGATAGAGTCCTGTGAAATACGTGATATTCTCCTCGCCTAGAACTTGGTACGCATTCTGCAGAGCAACCGGGTCGTGCACTTGAAGCTGAACCCCGCGCTTCCTTAACTGCTCGATAGTCTCGATAGACGGCGCTTCACGAATATCATCCGTTTCCGGTTTAAAGGACAATCCCCACACCGCCAGCTTGAGTCCCTTCAAATCTTCACCAAAGTGACTCTCAACCATCTCAAACAACTTTTTCTTCTGCTTATGGTTGACTTTATCAACGGCTTCTAAGATATGTGTTGGAATGTTTCGCTCCGTGGCGCTTTGGATAATAGCCCGTACATCCTTAGGGAAACAAGAGCCCCCATAGCCAACTCCAGCTGACAAAAAGTAACTGCCAATCCGATGATCGAGCTCCATCCCTTGACGCACCCGTTCAATATCTGCACCGACAGCTTCACAGATTCCGGCCATTTCATTCATAAAGCTTATCCGTGTGGCTAACATGGCGTTGGAAGCGTATTTGGCAAGCTCAGCAGAGGCGATATCCATGTGGACGATGGGAAATCCCTTGCTCGTAAGCGGCAAATACAGTTTCTCCATATAGGCCAGAGCTCTGGGGTTGCTGCTCCCGACAACAATTCGGTTAGGGTTCAAGAAATCATTGACGGCAGCACCTTCTCTCAAAAATTCCGGATTCGACACAATATCGAATTCCAAATCCGTGAGTCCTCGGCTCTTTAACTGCTCCTCAATGATGCCTCTTATGCGCTCGCTGCTGCCGATAGGTACAGTTGATTTGGTAATTACGATGGCATAATCTCGGATGCTTGCGCCAATCTGCTCTACAGCCTTCATCACATAAGTAAGATCGGCAGACCCGTCCTCAGCCGGTGGGGTACCAACAGCGATGAAAATGAATTGGCTTTGTGCAACCGCTTCGCTAAGTTCAAGCGAAAAGCTTAACCGACTCTCTAGCACGTTTCGTTCAACCAGCCGTTCCAATCCAGGTTCGTAAATGGGCAATTGTCCGTTCTGCAATGCGGATATTTTGGTAGGATTATTATCCACGCAAATCACTTGATGCCCCATTTCCGCCAAACATGCCCCAACCACGAGTCCTACATAACCAGTTCCAATCATGCAAATCTTCATGGCCGCTCTCCCTTGTTGTGTAGAGTTCACTGACGCTAACCGCAAGTGCGGGTAGACATTAATCACTGTCATCTTAAAGTGTATGCGCCTTGTCTTACCACAAACTCGGACGGATAACTAACCCCTAGGAAAAATCAACTCTTACCTACCTCAGTAAGCTTTATTCTGCTTTTCGGGACAAACGTACAAACCACCCTTTCCTTCCGGTAATACAAATATCTAGACGGGTAAAAACCAGTGTGTACGAAGGAGGATTACGCTTGGAAAGAATCCATATCGTCGTGGCTACCAACAACAAGTACGTGAAACATTTAGCGGTGATGCTTACTTCCTTATTCGAACATAAATCAACGAATCGACCTATCTCCCTCTATGTAATCGACGGCAATCTATCTAGCGAGAACAAGCAGAAGCTTCATAATGCCTTGAAATCGTTTCAAGTGGAGCTTGCTTTTTTAACGGTGGAGGACGCTCTCTTTCAGGATGTTGTCGTTCGTTATCATTTGAGTAAAGAAACCTACTATCGAATTGCGATTCCAGCTCTCTTGTCGAAGGACGTCCGCAAAGCGCTCTATTTGGATTGTGATCTCATTGTGAAAGAAGATATTGCCAACCTGTGGGATGTAAACATTGACAAATATTATCTCGGTGCTGTGCAAATCCCAGGTACAGTGCTTCGTTACGAGGAGCTATCCATCCCGGAAAGCTCTGGTTATTTTAACGCAGGTGTGCTGCTCCTTAACTTGAAAAAGTGGCGAGATAACCAAACCTCGGAGAAAGTTCTACATTATATGAGAAAAAATCCGGAGAAGCTAAAATTCATGGATCAGGACGCATTAAACGCCGTTCTGCACGAGAAATGGCTGAAGCTGGACCCCAAGTGGAACTATCAAGTGCACCGTTCCCATCACCAGCGTTTCGATCCTGCCATCATTCATTACACAACGGATAAAAAGCCGTGGAACAGCTGGCACAATCCCAAGTTTAAAGATGAGTATCTCAAATATGCGAAAAAAACCAATTGGAAACTAGACTAGCGGCACAGCCCAACGTTCAGGAGGTCGAGTAATGAAAACAGATTGGTTAATCATTGGCGCAGGCTTTACAGGCGCAACGCTGGCAGAGCGAATTGCCTCCCAACTGGGAGAGAAGGTCCTGATTGTCGATAAAAGAGATCATATTGGCGGTAACTCCTATGATTGCTATGACGAACACGGCATATTGATTCATAAATATGGTTCGCATACGTTCCATACGAACTCGAGTATGGTTTGGAATTACCTCTCCTTGTTCACCCCGTGGCGTCCGTACTTTCATGAAGTGCGCGTGGTTATTGACGGCAAGAAGGTCCCTGTCCCTTTTAATCTCAACTCCATCTACGCTTTATTTCCTCCCAAATATGCAGAAAAGCTGGAAGCGCTGCTGATTGACCATTTCGGTTATGGTGTCAAAGTTCCGATCTTGAAGCTTCGCCAAAGCGCAAGCGGTGAATTAAGCGACTTGGCTGATTATATTTATCAAAACGTATTCTACAAATACACGCTGAAACATTGGGAGTTAGATCCGGAACAGCTCGCCCCGTCGGTGACCGCAAGGGTACCTGTCTACATCTCACGGGATAACCGCTATTTTCAAGATACCTATCAAGGACTTCCCAAACACGGCTACACGCCTATGTTCAACAAAATGCTCAACCATCCGAACATTAAGACGCTACTGAATACCGACTACAAGGAGCTCATTGGCGAAATAACGTATAAACGGATGATCTATACAGGCCCAATTGACGAATACTTCGACTATATGCACGGACAGCTTCCGTACCGCAGCATGCGCTTTGAATTCGATACGCTGGATACGGAGTATCATCAGGAAGTCGGGACGGTCAACTATCCGCATGAATACGACTACACACGGGTTCTGGAGCAGAAGCATCTTACGGGCCAGCGCTCTCCCAAAACAACCATTTCTTACGTATACCCGGAGACATATACCATAGGAAAGAATGAACCATACTATCCGATTCCGCGTGATGAGAACAAAGACCTCTACAAGCTGTACCAAGCAGAAGCCGACAAAATCAAGGATAAGGTACTGTTTGCGGGAAGATTAGCCGACTACAAATACTACAATATGGATCAGGCCGTAGCTCGTGCGTTGACGCTATTCCATAATGAGATTCAGAAATAAGCGTATAGGCAGAGGAGGCTGCATTCATGATTTGTATGGCATTATTAGCCCACGAGAATGAACAAGCATTACGCAATCAAATTCGAAATATTCGTAAATATAATCCTCAGGATGTCCAAATCGTCTTCTACAACGGCGGACAGGATGCGAATTTCGGCAAAAAGATCTGTGAAGACGAGAATATTATGTACTGTCCTTACAGCCGTCCTTTGCAGCAGCGTACCAGCGGTCGATTCTTCTATGATGTCATGAGATATCTGGAGGATAAACAGATTTCTTATGAATACCTGGTCTATTTGGAATATGACATCATGTTTGTCAATACAGGCTTTCGCGAGTACTTATT
The DNA here is from genome assembly GCF_059692135.1 of Paenibacillus sp. J22R160. NCBI lineage: Bacteria > Bacillati > Bacillota > Bacilli > Caryophanales > Paenibacillaceae > Paenibacillus > Paenibacillus sp. J22R160. The sequence goes on from NZ_JCAUAU010000016.1 coordinate 126,945, forward strand.
AAGTAAAATGGAAGGCTACGACTGCCTGGTTAAAATCCTCCGCAAAGAAGTCGATCCGAAGAATGCCTCCTGGCCTCCTGCCAAAGACATGTGGAAGGACTGGGAAAGGTGGAAGACGATTTTCGAATCCGATTCTTTCTACCGAACTTCCTCTCCGATGTCCGTTTTCCGTCATGGCATTATTAAACAGATGCTCGCTGGATTGAATAAGAAGCGCCTAGAGAGATTGATTAATACGTCAAGCATTCCTTGTTTGGGTGAGATGTTATACATTACATTAGCCAAAAAGTATGGCGGTAAATGCAAAATTTACGGGGATAACACCAAACGTTTTCTCCGATTCCGACCGGCCATTACACGGAAAGAAATCAAAGAAGCAAAGAACCGGCCTGAGGTTATGTTCGTTCATCCCGTGAAGGACGCCGAAGTGCGTGAGTGGATTTTTAATCAACCCTAGGAGGCTGGAACATGCTCTGTTTTGCACTATTAGCGCATGCCGATGAAAACGCCCTCTACAAACAAATCCGAAACATTCGCAGATATAATCCCAATAACGTACTCATTGTTTTGTACAACGGCGGACAGGATGCAAACTTCGGCAAAGCCCTTTGCAAAAAAATGAAAGTCATGTACTGCCCGTACAGCAGGCCTTTGCAAAAGGGGAAGACGGGACGTTTCTACTATGACGTCATGAGATGGCTAGAGGAGAAAAACGTCAATTACGACTACTTAGTTTACACCGAATATGATGTCATGTTTGTCAATCACGGATTTGAACAAATGGTCGAGAATGAACTTAGGGAACACGACTGTCTGGTCAAATTGATCCGTCACGAGAAGAACCGGAAGCGCAACTGGTGGATTCCCGGCAAAACGATGTGGAAGGAATGGAACCGCTGGAAACCCTTTTTCCAGACAGATGATTTCTATGGAACCTTTAATCCGATGCAAGTATATAAGCGTTCCATCCTTAAGCGCATGTTGGCCGTGATCAATACACCTATGCTGGAAGAGTTGTTTAGTGCTACGAACGTGTACGCCTTAGGCGAGATGCTTTATATTACGCTAGCTAAAAAATGCGGTGGCCGCTTAAAAGCCTACCCTAAGCCGAGTGTAGAGTACCTTCGCGTGTACCATCGCATTCGTCTGGATGATGCCAAACAGGCCAGTCAGAAGTCCGAGGTCATGTTCGTACATCCGGTCAAGGACGCAGAAGTTCGCGACTGGATTTTTAACCTTAGAAAATAAAGGAGGAAGCCGCATGATTTGTTTCGCTCTATTAGCCCACGAGAACGAACCTGCGCTTCGCCAACAAATTAGAAATCTTCGAAAGTATAACCCGAATGCGTTTATCGTCCTTTATAATGGCGGCGCTGACAGGAACTTCGGCAAAGAGGTATGCCTGAATGAGCATATCCTCTACTGTCCCTACAGCCGCCCCCTGCGCAGAGGACGAACCGGCAGATTCTTCTATGACGTCATGAGATGGCTGGAGGATATCCGAATTCCCTACGAGTATTTGGTTTATACCGAGTATGATGTGATGTTCATTCACAATGGATTTGAGTCGTTTTTGAGCAATCATATGGAGAACTACGATTGTTTAGTGGAGGCTCTCAAGACAGAGACGACGCCTCACAAAAGCAATTGGACAACGGCTTTGGGCATGTGGAAGGAGTGGGGGCTTTGGCAGCCGTTTTTCCAAAGCAACCACTTCTACGGCACGTTCAACCCGATGCAAGTTTATCGGCATCGTCTGGTGAAGAGCATGCTGGCCAGAGTGAACAAGCCGCTGTTCGAACAAATTCTCGCCAAAACGGATGTTTTTGCACTGGGAGAAATTCTGTACATGACGCTCGCCATGCAGTGCGGAGCCAGGTGCCAAGAATATCCTAGTAAAATCAGGCATTGCTTCCGCTATCGGCCGAATATTTCCTTGCAAGAAATTCAAGAAGCATCCGATAAATCAGAAGTCATGTTTGCTCATCCCGTCAAAGACGAATCCGTACGCGCTTGGATAAGCGCATTATGATCAAGCAGCCAAGGAGGAAACCATGATGAAACAAAGGATTCTGGTTACCGGGGGAGCGGGGTTCATCGGAAGCCACCTGGTGGACTCTCTTCTCTTGGATGATAACTACGAAGTGCTTGTAATCGATAACTTTGATGACTACTATGATCGCAGAGTGAAGGAGAACAACATTCACCATCATTTGCGCTCACCAAGATACGAACTAGTTGAAGCTGACATTCGGGACAGAGCCGGTATGGACCACCTGTTCAGCGCATGGAAACCGGATGCCGTCGTCCATTTGGCCGCCAAAGCAGGTGTTCGGCCATCTCTCGAAATTCCGAGCACCTACGTCGACGTCAATCTTGCGGGCACGGTCAATCTGCTAGATGCTTCGGTCAAATACGGCGTTTCCAAGTTTGTTTTCGGATCGTCCAGCTCGGTGTACGGCTTGAATGACAAGGTCCCGTTCTCAGAAACGGACCCTACCCTGCTCATCGCCTCGCCTTACGGCGCTACCAAAGCTTCCGGCGAAGCGCTGTGCCGAAGCTACAGCCACTGTTTCGGCTTGCCGATTGTCGCTCTGCGCTTCTTCACGGTATTCGGTCCCCGGCAGCGACCGGATCTGGCCATTCATCTATTTGCCAAAAAAATAGCAAAAGGCGAGCCCCTCTCCCTGTTCGGAGACGGCACAACGAGTCGCGATTATACGTATGTAGCCGATATCGTTGCAGGCATTCGCAAATCTATCGATTTCGACCATCCCGGCTACGAAGTGTTTAACCTCGGGAACGACCACCCGACTAGTTTATTGGACCTCGTCACCACGCTAGAGAATGCGCTGAACAAGAAGGCGATCATCCACTGGAAGCCAATGCAGATCGGAGATGTCCCACGGACATGGGCCAATTTCGAGAAAGCGCACACGCTGTTGGGCTACACGCCATCGACGAGCTTGGAGGCGGGCATTGAGCGCTTTGTGCAGTGGCTGGAGGAAGAGCCGCTGGGGTAAGGCTGCCGGATTCCGCTGGAAACGAAGACGAGACTGATCTTTAAAAATCTAAAAAGAAGCTCTCCCTCGGTCATTTGATGACTTTTGGGATAGCTTCTTTTCCTGCTTTTGAAGGTTCTTACACCATGACCGAACCGTTCATGCGAGAGGGACTAGCTACGCTAGGCCACTGAGCAATTGAGCAGGTGGGTCACTTGCAGTTAACGCCGATTCCTCCTGCTATTCGCTGCAATTATTCCATCTTTTTCCTAATTAAGTGGATTTTCTGGCGTTAATTTTGCCGAGTGTACCCAAATCTGACCCCTACCGACGATTTAGCTGGAGTTTCTACCGTTATTACCTTCCCTGCCACTGAACAGCGCAAATTAACGGTGGTTTTTCCATCTATCTTAGCTGCGCGCCTTAGTGGATCGCCCTTGTGGTGTAACGGCAGCATTTTCCGTTAAAATGAAGTGGATGCTCAGCTTACTTGGCTGCTTGCGGCATTTAGAGGAACCTGAGGGCACTATTTGTGCCCTCAGGCCCGTTCTACAGATCTTGGGGAACTACAGGGTCTTATTTCTACGTATTGGGCGGAATATCCGCCCAATACGTAGAAATAACGGACCACAGTTCCCCTTCCGTGTGTAAAGGCGCATATTTCGCAGAAATAGCGCCCTGTAGTTCCCCCTCGGCCTCCGCCTCAGCCTCCTCAATCGCAGCCCCCGCCTGCCCTTTCGGCCCGTCCGCCTCTGCTTCCTCTTCTGCCTCCTCTTCTGCCTCCTCTGCCTCCTCTTCCTCTTCCTCTTCCTCTTCTGCCTCTGCCTCGTCTTACCAGTTGCTAGCGCCGCTTCGGCCCGTTCCCCCACAACCGCCCCTCAACCCAAAAAGGCCAACCGCAAAGTTGACCTTCACACACCGCGAATTCCGGCTGTTTTCTTCCTCATACATACAACTCTTGCAAGCGCTTGGCAACATGCTGAAACCCAAAGTTGCCTTCCACAAATTTGCGGCCAGCTCTGCCTAATTCATTCGCTTTCGAAGGATTTGATAAAATGTGGCTAATCGAGTTGGCGAATGCCCATGGATCGGTATAGGAGCTAATGACGATACCGTTCTTATGGTTCTCAATGATCTCCGCATTCCCCCCGCGATTCGTCGTAATAATCGGGAGGCCTGCCCCCATGGCCTCATAATGCACTCTAGCCAGCGGCTCCTGCCACTGGGAGCTGCAGACGAACACATCCCCGAGCAGGTAGATGGAAGGAATCTTGCTTGGAGGCACAAAGTTGGTGAAAACAACTCTGTCTTTCCCCAGCGAATCGCCTAGTCTTCGCAAATTCGATATATAATCGTCTACACGGTTATCGCTGAACCATTTGCTTCCGACAATGACCAGCACAGCGTCGTCATGCTTTTTGATGACCCGCTGCATCGCCTGCAGCAAAACATCGGCCCCTTTGTTAGCGGACAGCCTTCCAACGAACAACACCACTTTTTTATTGTCGACGCCGTATTTTTTGCGCAATGCCTTTCTTTCAGCCTGAACATCCTCTCGCCATATGGGTTTGTACTGTTCCAGGTTAATGCCAGAATAGACCGTTTTCACTTTGCTTGCTGCTTCAGGAAACCGATCCACGATCGTTTTTCCAATATAGTTAGAGATGGACATGATGTTGTGAGCGATTTTAACCACATTGCGTCCCTTGTCATCCGGCAGCTTCTCTTTGCGAAACATCTCATTATGGCAGCTCAAAACAACTCGGCTCCCTGGCATAGCTTGCTTGATAATAGGGACGTATAATGGCCGGTTAAACACATGGATAACATCAAAAATCCAATTGTTAGCCCTCATTTTTTTCAACTCGTTGGCAACATTCAATTGATAATCATTTTTCTCAACCCGGATATAGGTCACACCTTTGACCACCTCCCGGTCGCGAAGGTCTTTATCCTTTATACAAAATACCGTTAATTCATGATTCTCTCTTAAATAGGGAATAACGCCATCGATGAAAATCTGAATAGCTCCTCCCCTGATGGAAGGAACGGTTAGCATTTCCGTACAAATTAAAGCAATCCTCACTCTGCTCACTCCAATCGTATACGGTTCATGTGGTCTGATATAGCTTCGATAATCGTTGCGCATACTTTTCAAAGTTGTAACGATCCGTAATTAACTTCCTATTCTCACCACCTATTTTGGCGCATTTCTCCCTGTTGTTTAATAACGTGATGATAGCCTGAGCATAGGCTTTCGGTTCTGTATAAAGATCAATGATATAGCCGTTCTTCTCATTCACAACAACCTCAGGATTCCCCCCACGGTTCGAGCTGATGATCGGTATGCCGGCAGCCATAGCTTCATACTGAACTCTCGCAAGCGGCTCCTGCCACTGGGATGGACAAACAAGCACATCGCTCATCGTATAATAATTGGGAAGCCTGTCTACCGGTATAAAATTAGTAAAATAGATATAATTGGACACAGCTAACGCCCTTCTTCGGAGCTTCGTAACATAGTCGCTAATAGTCCGGTCACCATACCACTTACTCCCAACGATCACTAGCGCTGTTTTCGGATGCTTTCTCGTAACGAGCTTCATGGCGTTAATTAGATGATGACACCCTTTTTTGGGCAGCAGCCTGCCGACAAAGAGGACGACATGGAAACCAGGAGGGATACCCAAATCTCTCTTTAACTTTTCGCCAATCTTTTTACCCTCCCCGGTGAAATGAGGCGTAAATCGCTTAGGATCTTCTCCCGTATAAAGCGTAGTGATTTTGCTGCTTACTGCCGGAATGGCTTTGATAATGTCCTGTTCAACAAATTTACTGACAGTAATAAGATGATCGGCTAATTGGAAAGCGTGAACTGCAGACTGATCGTGATTTTCGTGATCAATTAATAAATTGTGAAGCGATAAATAAACGCGGGCAGTCGGAACTGCACTTTTCATTTGTTTAACCCAATTCGGTCTATTATATAATTGAACTACGTCAAATAATTGTTTCTCACAGTATCTCTGCACATCATTGATATAACTGGATTGATCATAACGAATGAATCTTACGCCATTCATCCATTCATCGTTCCTGAACGAAGAATGCTGTATCGAAAATACCGTAACCGAGTGACCCAATCTGCTTAAGTAGGGAGCCATACGATCAATCAATAACTCAATCGCTCCGCTCTTGATCGGTGGACACGGCAGAGAATCCGGGCAGATTAAAGCAATTTTCATGAAAGTCCTCCTTTCGTAGATGAATGCCATACAGGGTTATTCTCTATCCTATTCTTCAAGCCGCTTAAATGATTGTACATATCAAAAAAAGCTCCGCGAATCACACAAAAAAGAATCACGCCTAATAGACGCGATCCTTATGAAGGAAGTCATTACCCTTTTGTTCCTATGGAAATCCAGTTAATGATCCCGTACGCATCTGGTGAAAAACGGGAACGCACAATGATCATTTGCGCTGAATTCGTTTGTTTTTGTTTGATAACGGCATAACAGGAAGGGTGACTTGTTGTCGCTGCGATGACATAATTAACATCTGCATACGGCTCATCAAAGAGTAGCGTTACTTCGACGATTTCGTCCTGCACTTTTAATTCAAAAGGAACTAGCCCGAACTGCTGCAGCGCCGCCTGCTTTGCCGCAGGAACATGCACGGCATTGAAGCTAAGCTTGCTCTCATCCACACTGCCAGCTGCCAGCTTCGTACCTTCGACAGCCCCCTCGGCCAGGTGTTCCCCGTGAACGGCGCCGGCAATTATTTTACTACTGTCTACACTGTTGGGTGACAGATGGAAGCTGCTAATCGCGCTAAATACCAATTTGCTGCCGTCCACACTGCTCGGTGCCAGCTTGCCGCTATCCACGCTGTTAGTCGCCAGTTTGGAACTGTCGATGCAGCCTGCTCCAAGATGGAAAGCGCTAATCGAACCGGAGACCAGCTTGCTTCCATCGATACTGCTTGCTTTGAGCTTAGCGCCATCCAAAGCACCCTCTGCAAGATGTTCGCTGCTTACGCAGCCGGCTGCCAGAATGCTGCCATCAATGCTGCCTGCCGCCAGCTTAGAGCCATTCAATGCGCCGTCAGCCAAGTGATCAGCCGTCACTGCACCCAGAGCCAATATACTGCTGTCTACGCTATTCACGGCCAGTTTGCTGCTATTAATCGCGCCATCCGCGATATGGCTGCCATTCACTGAGCCAGCTGTCAACTTGCTGCCATCGATACTGCTTGCTTTGAGCTTCGCGCCATCTAAAGCACCTTCGGCAAGATGTTCGCTGCTTACCGAACCTGCTGCCAGAATGCTGCCATTAATACTGCCTGCCGCCAACTTCGAGCCACTCAATGCACCTTCGGCCAAATGATCTCCCGTCACTGCACCAAGGGCCAATTTACTGCTGTCTACGCTATTTACTGCCAGTTTGCTGCTATCAATTGCGCTATCGGCGATATGACTGCCATTCACTGAGCCAGCTGTCAACTTGCTGCCATCGATACTGCTTGCTTTGAGCTTGGTGCCATCTAATGCACCTTCTGCAAGATGTTCGCTGCTTACGCAGCCGGCTGCTAACTTGCTGCCATCCACGCTGCCGGAGGATAAATGATAACCGCTGATCGCGCTGGAGGCTAATTTACTGCCGTCAATGCTGCCTGCCGCGAGTTTCGCGCCAAACAATGCACCGTCAGCCAAATGATCTCCTGTGACTGCGCCAGGGGACAATTTACTGCTGTCTACGCTGTTCGCAGCCAGCTTGCCGCTGTCAATCGAGCCGTCTACGATATGGCTGCCATTCACTGAGCCAGCTGTCAACTTGCTGCCGTCCACACTGCCAGTCGCCAGCTTCACAGCATCCACTACGCCGTCCGCGAGGTGGTAGTTGCTCACCGCACCGGCTACCAACTTACTGCCATCCACGCTGCCCGTTGCCAGCTTGGCACTTGTCACAGAGCCATCACTAAGGTGCTCGCTGCTCACAGCATTCTCTACGAGTTTGCTGCCGTCCACACTGAGTGCCGCCAGCTTGCTGCCGTTCACTGCGCCTGGTGCAATGTGATCGCTATTCACAGCACCGGACACCAGCTTGCTGCTGTCCACGCTGCCAGGTGCCAGCTTCGCTCCGTTAATCACTCCGTCAACCAGGTGGTCTGTTTTTACAGCGCCGACTGCCAGCTTAGAGCTAACTACACTGCTTTCCGCCAGCTTCGACCCATCAACAATCCCTGCTACCAGATGACTGCGAAGCACAGAGCCTTCAGCTAACTTCGTGGAGTCAATTACACTGTCCGCTAAATGCTCCCGTTGAATTGCGCTTGGCACCACCTTGCTGCCATCCACGCTGCCTTTCGCGAGCTTGCTGCCATCAATCGCTCCATCCACAATGTGCTCATGATTCACTGCGCCAGCGGTAAGTTTGCTGCTGTCTACACTGCCTGTCGCAAGCTTCGCGCCATACACCGAGCTATCCGCAAGATGATAGTTGCTGATTGCGCCAAGGCTCAATTTCGTGCCATCCACAGAATTTGCGGCAAGGTTACCGTTCTCGACCGCACCGGCTGCCAGATGTTCATTCGCGATAACACCAAGTGCAAGCTTCGCTCCGCTAACTGCGCCATCGGCCAGCTTATCGCCAGTCACAGCACCCGCAGTCAGCTTCGCACCATCCACGCTTTCCTTCGCCAACTTCGCGCCGGTCACAGCGCCGTCAATGATATGCTCGCTGCCAATCGCTCGTGCAGCCAGCTTCGCGCTGCTAATCGCACCATCGGCCAAATGCCTTGAGCTCAGCGCACCAGCTACCAGCTTGCTGCCATGGATGCTCTCATTAGCCAGCTTCGCTGCCGTAATCGCGCCGTCAGCAATATGCTCGCTGTGCACGGACTTGCTGGAGATTTTGCGAGCCGTTACGCTGGTATCAGCCAATTTAGCTTCTGTAACAGCGTGCTCTCCTAATTTGCCAGTCGTTACGACCTGCTCCTGAAGCGTCCTGGCCGAGATCGCTCCTGGTTGCAGATGCTGCGGGCCAACTGAGCCATTCGCCAGCTTATCTTCCGTGACTGCCCCTTTCGCAAGGGTTTCTCCTGTAATGGATTGTTCCATCAACTTCGTTCCATCCAAGCTCCTGTCAGCAAAAATATTGAGTGTAATCGAGCCTTGCGCCAGGTGTTGGGACGAAATCGATCCCGGTTTAAGATGGCTGCCATCAATACTATTTTCTTGCAGATGACGAGTTTCAATGGTCATGGAAGCAATTTTCGTACCCGTCACGGCCTCTTCAGCAATTTTGCTTGTCGTGATCGTTTGATCCTGCAAATGCTGAGTCGTAACTACCTCTTCAGCAATATGATCGCGCCCAATCGCCGACTCCCCGATCTGTTCAGCGCCAATCACGCCATGCCCGATATGCTCCGAGCGGATAGCGTCCATGCCAAGCTTCTCACTGGTAATGACTGCATCCAGCAAATGTTCCGTTCCAATCGTTCCTAGCGCAACATGTGTTCCAAGTACGGCTCCTTCGGCCAGATGCTCGCTGGCAACGATGCCTTGGTGCAAATGCTCGGCTGTAATTGAACTTGCCGCAAGCTTATCAGAGGTCACGCTGTGCTGCTTCAGCTTCGATGTATCCACACTGCCAGCCGCCAATAGATCTGTCGTCACAGCTCCCTCTTCCAGTTTCGAGGAAGAAATGATTCCATCGGCCAAATGAAGCTGCGTGATTGCCCCCTCGCTTATGTGCCTTTCCTCAATGATACTCTCCGTTAAATGGCTTGATGCAATGGACTGATTTTGCAATTTCGAGCTGGAGACGATGCCATCGACCAAATGCCAGTTTTGAATGACTTGCTGCCGGATATGTTTGCCTTCAACAGTGCCTTCAACCAGCTTCGATGAAGTGATCGACTCATCCTGCAGCTTTGCATTTGAAATGCTGTTGTCGGCGAGATGTCCGCTCTCAATCGCCTGTTGCTGGATATGTTTGCCTTCGATTGAGCTTTCCGCCAGCTTCGAAGAGGTAATGGATTCATCCTGCAGCTTCGCGTTAGAAATTACATTGTCGGCGAGATGTCCGATTTGAATCGCGTTCTGGAGAATATGTTTATCCTCTACCGCACTTGCAGCCAGTTTGGCTGATGTAATGGAGCCATCCTGAATCAGTTTGGCGTGCACCGCGCCTTCTGCCAGATGCCCGGATTGTATGATACCGGAAGCAAGATGCGGGGTTTGGATGGAACCGTCTGCCAGATGCTCCGATCGAATCGAAGACTTTACGATATGCTTTGCATCGATCGACAAAGGGGCGATTTTTTGATTGGTAACGGCTTGATTAGCCAGCTTTTCTTCCGTGACGGATGCAGGAGCGAGTTTATCGTCAGTGATAATCTGACTTTCCAAATGGTAACCGTCGATTGCGCCATCCGCGATGTGACTGGCTTCAATTTGACCAGGCGCAATACTCCGGCTCTGGATGCTACCATCGGCCAAATGCTCGTTAAAAATAACTTTAGACTGGATATGAACGGAGCAAATGCTGTCATTCGCAATTTTTTCTTCGGTAACAGCTTGATCTCTTAATTTATCAGTTGTAATGGCTGCATCCATCAGCTTAGCGGTGTCGATGCTGTAATTGGAGATATGTTTGGCTTGCACAGCGCCGCTGCGTATTTTCTCAGCTGTAATCGACTGGTCATCAATCAGCTCATTCGTAATGACCAGCTCAGATAGATGCTGTGATAAAATGGAGCCGTCTGCCAGCTTAAGGGAATCAATCGTTTGATCGGCAAGCTTATCCGCTGTAATACTGTTATCCAGCAGTTTGCTTCCGGAGATCGATTGATCCTGGATTTTATCACCGGAGATGCTGTGTGGAGCGATATGTTCATCATGAATGCTGTGACCGGCGATTTTATCACGCGTTACGCTGGCTGAGGCTAGTTTGGATTGATCGATTGCAAAATCCTTAATAACTTTGGTCCCGATACTTTGCGGCTTGATTTTACTTTCGTCAACAGAACGATTGGCAATTTTCTCCCATGTAACTGCTTCTTCCACGATATCATCCGTGTAAACGACGGGATTTACGAATTTGCCTGTTTTACGTTCAGAAAGCAGCAGCAGCGGAGGCGCAGGCACTGAAGCCTGTGATACATTTACCACCGTTGTGGGTTTAGTCACTTTGCTCGTCTCTACAATCGTTGTTTTCGCTGTCGTCGTTTTTGGAGCCAGACTTGTTTCCACTGGTGCAGCCTTGGGACTTGTTTCCGCTTTCTCCTGCTTAACCGGAGCAGGTGAAGGCTGAGGCTGTTCACTATCATCGAGCCATTTCAACTCATTTGTACGGGAGTTCACTTTTTGCACATAAGGCCTTTCCCTGTTGCTCTTACGCTTACTCATAGACTCCTCTCCATTCCACATAAATTGGTCACTTGTAACATATTCAAGCTCAATCAGAGATGTACGTTAGCCCTGAAAAATGTGCGGACACCCAGATAAATAGTTACCTCCCCAATTTATGTTTATATAAGTCATACCTCATCTCTGCCGCCTTATCCCACGTAAATAACTGCTCAACTCTTTGAATACCTTGTTCCCCCATGGCTCGTCTTAGCTCTTCATCTGCCAAAAGCCGCAATAAATAGCGGGGCAGATCCGAATCAATCTTATCCAAATCAACTAAATACCCGACCGTCCCATTCTTAACAACCTCGCTAATCCCGCCCGAATTTGTCGCTACGACGGGGACCCCAGAAGCCATAGCCTCAATGTTTACGAGACCAAAAGCCTCTCCTTCCTCGGAAGGCACGGCGACAACGTCGGCGAGGTGATACCATTTCGGAATATCGGCGTGTGAGGTATAGGGGACAAACTTCACATTCTGAGGCATCTTGCTGCCTTCCCGGTATAACCTTTTCACATAAGCCGTCAACCTCTTAGAGCCATAGAAGGCACCGCCCACTAAAATTAAAACTGCATTCGGCTCCGCTTGAATCACGGTTTTCATCGCTTTGATGAGATGGTGCACCCCTTTTCTCGGGATAAGCCGTCCAACAAAAAGAATAATCTTGCGGTTCTCGTAGCCCAGCCCTAGCAGCTTTTTGGCGCGGGATTCACTCCCCTCCGGGGACCATCTTGACGTAAATTTGGAAACATCAACACCCAAATGCTGCGTAACGATTTTATGTGCAGCAGACGGCACCTTCGCCTGCACCGCCTGTTTCAGATAATCACTGTTGACAATAATGACATCCGCCGCGGCTAGGCATGCTCTCAAATATTTCTGCGAGATGTAAGGCAACGAAATGAAAACTTTTGAATGCAGTACTAGACTAATGAAGCATCTTGGGAAACGTTTGCGCAGGTAGAGCAAGAAATGCGGTCGATTCTCAACCTGGATGATGCCAGGCTTTCGTATGGCGATTTGCCGAGAAATGGCCGAAATATAAGAACGGGAACCCCCATAAGGAACCCTTATATAGGTACATCCTTCCCGCACTTCACTTCTTGGTTGATACGACGTTCTTCTCCCCAGAACACACACGGGCATGAACTTAACAAGCTTCTCGGCCGTTTTCTGGACAACTTGTTCAACCGAAGAGCTTTTTCCTGAGGGAATGGGAAAAGAACCTGGCGTAACAATGACAACACGCATAGGTCTCTGGCTCACATGTAACTCCCCCTTCCTTCTTCTATACATATGCGGATATACAGGCAAAGTTTGGGCATCTGTCCGCTACGGAAGCAAAAGTATCAGCATCCGTACAAACAAGCTGCACTGCTTTTCCATAAGCTGTAAGGGAGCCTCTATCGTGTTGCGCCGTTTCGGCAAGCCAGTTTTTCTGGCGAAAAACTCTAAGCGTATGCTTTCGATGCCAGTTTTTCTGGCGAAAAACTCTAAGGAGTGAAGTAGATGGTTAATCCCTACGTGGGTATTTTAGTGAACGATTCCTTATACGCAGGCATTCCCCTAGGGAACACAAAATATGAAGCCATCCATTTTTACAGTGACGCCGGCAAAGAATTTGGCATTACCCCCTGCTATTTCCGCATGCAAGACGTTCACATCCATACGATGAGGGTTCATGCCTACGTGCAAAGAGGAACTCGATATCTGCGTGAATGGATTGCCCTGCCCAAAGTCATTCATAACCGGGCCATCTACTTGGACCATGGTTCGGATCAGGAGCTGGAAAGCTGGACACAGCATGGCATTCACGTTTTTAACCGCTGGAATCGGTACAGTAAGCTGCAAATCCACGAAATACTGCTGCTGGATGAAGCCATCAGACCCCATTTGCCAGGCACCTTCCCCGCGACCCTCAAGAATATGAAAGTCATGATGAGTGCCTACGACTCTATCATTATTAAACCAACGAACTCTAGCATCGGGCGCGGTGTTATGAAAATGGATCGAACCCCCACAGGCTGGCAGCTAGTTTATCCCGCAACACTCAAAATCAGCAATAAAGTCTGGCGGCAGTTCAATTTCCGCCAACAATTGCCGTTATTCCTGCGGCGTAAAATCCAAAGCCGCGCTTATCTCGTGCAGCAGTGCTTGCCTTTGGCTACCCATGACAATCGTCCCTTCGACTTGCGTGTATCTGTGCAGCGCGGAGCCTGCGGCGATTGGCGCGTGACGGGCATCGTCGCCAAAGTCGCTTCACGCAAGCTATTCTTGACCAATGTGGCGCAAGGAGGCCAAGTGAAGACATTGACGGAAATTTTGGCAGCTGATTATCCATCTCTAGATTCACGCGCGGTGTGTGAGCAAATTTGGGAGTTTGCCCTTCGGGTAGCGAAGTTTCTGAGCATGCATTTGCCGCATTTGGCCGATCTCGGGCTTGATATTGGAATCACCACGTACGGTTACCCTCTATTTATTGAATGCAACGGCAAGGATCAGCGTTATAGCTTCCGAGAAGCAAACATGCTGGAAGAATGGAAAGCAACCTACTATAATCCAATGGCTTATGCCAAATATTTATTGGATGGCGGTACCCCGGTTTATTAGTCCCTGCCAACCTGCCCCTATCCCTGTAAGGGAACTATAGTCCGCTATTTCGTCTCCAAAGAGCCATTTGGAAAATCAGAGGGAACTAGGATCCGCTATTCCCCCGATTTCAGGCTCTGCAACGGCAAATGCGAGCAAATAGCACCCTGTAGTTCCCCTAACACTGCGAAGTCAGCCCATTTAGCACAAATAACGCCCTGTAGTTCCCACCCTCTTCCTTCATCTCCCCGTCGCTCAAAATAACACCACTCTGGTCCCGCTCCTCGCCCAAATCAAAAAGAGTGCCCCAAGAGTCATTACATGACTAAAGGGCACTCTTTTTTAATTATGCTATTTCGTACCCAGCACTTGCTTTACAGCTTGATTGAGTGCGGCTACATCAACCGAACCGACGCTTTCATCCTTCAGCTTATACTTTTGCTTCAGCTTCTGAATTCTCGCTACGCTCTGATCAATCGTTTCCATTGGAATCCGTTTGTCCTGCACAGCTTGTCGCAGCGCCTCGATAACCTTAACAACTTTATTGTAGTCATGTCCGACCATGATCACATTAGCTCCTGCCAAAACTGATTTTACGGCGGAAGCGCCGATATCGTAGTTTTGTTCAATAGCTCCCATCGTCATATCATCGGTCATGATCACGCCTTGGAAGCCCATCTCCTTACGCAGCAAATCCGTCATGATTTTCTTCGACATCGATGCCGGGTTCTGTCCGTCCACTTTGGGCAGCAAAATATGGGCAACCATCACAGCATCTGCGTCTTGTTTGAAAGCTTCCGCGAATGGGATTAATTCAAGCTTACGCAATCTGTCCAAATCGTTCTGGACAACAGGCAGTCCTACATGCGAATCGACAGAAGTATCACCATGTCCCGGGAAATGCTTAACGACAGACGTAATCTGCTGATCTCGCAGCCCCTTCATTTCTTGAATGCCCAAAGCGTTGACTACAGCAGCGTTTGCCCCAAATGAACGATCACCGATCACTGGATTTTTCGGATTGCTGTTGATGTCCAGCACAGGAGCGAAGTCAACGTTCAATCCATACGCATGAAGCTCTGAACCAATCAAGTTGCCGATGTTATAGGCATAAGACTTGTTATTCGTCTTGCCAATCTCCTGATTCGTTGGCGTTTTCTGGAGCTCCTCCGGCAGTCGCGTTACCCTTCCGCCCTCCTCGTCCGCACCAATCCAAAGCGGCTGTTTATTTTTTGCATTTTTTTGCTTCAGTTCATTCACCAGCGAAACGAGTTGGCTTGAATCTTTAACATTTGGCTTATATAAAATAATGCCGCCCACGTGGTACGTTGCAATCAACGCTTGGCTATTGGCATTCACGCTGTATCCATCGATACCAGCCAAGATCATCTGTCCCAACTTCTCGTCCAGCGACATGCCTGCAGTAGGGGTTGAAGGCGTTGGGCTCGGAGTCGGTGCAACCGTAGGGACTGGCGTAGCTGCTGGAGTAGTTGCGGATGGCGTTGGCGCCAACGAAACAGGTGCGGCTGACGGCGTGTTATCTTTTGGGGAAGATGCACAGCCCATTAAAAAGAGAGATAACGCAGTAGCACACATCATACTCTTGGTATATCTAGAAATAATAAGATTCACTCTAACACCTGCCTTAATTTAAGATTCACCTATTAGACGATGTGCCTAATGAAATAGTTACAACTAACACAGAACTACTCTTTCCTGATCTCTGTTAGCAGATATTTCCACATCATGTAAATTCCATAACAGCCCAAATAAGCTCCGCTTAAAAGGAATAATTGGTTGTTGAAAACCGCATGAATATTCGTCATAAACACCGTATCATCCCGCAAAATATCATACACCGCCAAAGCGGAAATGATGCCGAACACATATGCACTGACCAATGCCAGAACATGAAACCCGATACGACAGGTTATGAACATCCAAGCCCCAACTAACATGCAGGCCGGAATCAAAAACAGAAGCAATACGATCATCATGGACATTGTGCCAGTTCACCTCATTAATAGCATTGACAAGCATATTTCACCTCAAACAGCCTTCAAACTATTTTTTTAGCCACCTATCTTGCCGTTTCTTCTTCATTCGACAATTGATTCTTTTACCTTTCTGTGGCAAGATTAGCGAAGAACCATAAATAGGGATCTTTGAAGAAACTTGAACGTCGGTCAAAAGCCCGCCTAACCACGAATGAACAGGAGTTAATCTATGTCAAAACCGTTCTTCAAATTGCTAACCGAGCTCTCCTCACGTAAATGGGTATCCCAAGTGACAGGAGCTTTTGCCAGGTCCAGAGCAAGTCGGATGTTCATTCCCCGTTTTGCCCAAACTTACGGTATACGTATTGAAGATGCTGAGAAGCATGTAAAAGATTACAAATCCCTAAATGATTTCTTTACTCGCCGCTTAAAGCCGGGTTTACGCCCGATTCACGAAGACGAGGCGCGTGTTGTAAGTCCAGTTGATGCGATGATTACAGGGATCGGGGACATCAAAGATGGCTTAATCGTCAATGTCAAAGGCCAAGACTACACCATCGAGGAGCTGCTTAACCGGTCGCCCCGCACCGTCAATTACAAAAACGGTTTCTATTTCGTCCTTTACTTAAGCCCAACCGATTATCACCGCATTCATTCTCCGATTACAGGGGACATTCTTGAAAAAGAGCACGTGCTCGGCAAAGTTTATCCGGTGAACGAATTCGGTCTTCGCCACATGAAGCGTGTACTTAGTCGCAATGAGCGTTTAATTACCTTCATCCAGCATCACACAGGCGAAGTTGCCGTTGTAAAGGTCGGAGCGCTGAACGTGAGCTCGATACAGTACGTTAAGCCGCTTCCCAAAACATTAGAGCGCGGTCAAGAGCTAGCCTATTTCGAATTCGGCTCAACCGTTGTGCTGCTTTTTGAAGATGATATGTTTGAACCTCGCCCAGACCTTAAGCTTGGTTCCAAAGTGAAAATGGGAGAAGACCTCGGCCGTTTCCTAGATAAATAGCGGATAACGCGATCATGAGAGGAGCGCATCATGAGTGCCATAACAACACCATCTTCCGAATCCAAAAGCTTGCAGGGTGCAGGAGATATTAAACCAACCGTTTACCGGATCTTATTGGCAATCGGCCTTGTCCATTTGCTGAATGACTCTATCCAATCTGTCATTCCCGCCATCTTCCCAATCTTGAAAAGTGAAATGGGATTAAGCTATTCCCAAGTGGGTTGGGTACAGTTCGCCATCAATTTCACGGCTTCCATTATGCAGCCCGTAGTCGGTTTATATTCGGACCGTAAACCTTCCCCCTATATGCTGCCGATCGGCATGACTTCAACTCTTACAGGGATGCTGCTGCTAGCCTTCGCGCACTCGTATTGGGTCGTACTGCTGTCAGTATGCTTCGTGGGGCTTGGCTCCGCAGCTTTCCATCCGGAGGGCTCGCGTGTGTCGCATATGGCTGCCGGAGGACGCAAAGGCTTGGCACAGTCCATCTTCCAGGTTGGCGGTAACTTCGGCCAATCCTTGGCGCCGATTATGACCAAGTGGATTTTCATTCCGCTAGGACTCTTTGGCTCCATATGGTTCACAGGCGTTGCTGCAATTGCGATTGCCGTGCAGATGTTTATTGCACGCTGGTACAAAGCAGAGCTGGCGGCAACCCCGGTTAGAGCCAAGTCCACTGTGAAGCGGACCGTGAATCCCGTACATCGCAAACGCATCTTTTTCGCCATCTACGTATTGATCTTTCTTGTTTTCGTCCGGTCATGGTACGGCGCTGCAATGAGCGGCTACTTCGCTTTCTTCTTGCATGATACATACGGCTTATCCATCAACCGCGCGCAGGACTTTATCTTTTTGTTCCTCGCAGCAGGCGCAGTGGGAACTTTTTTTGGCGGTCCGATCGCAGACCGATTCGGTAAGCGTAATGTCATTTTCTTCTCCATGCTAGGCTCAGCGCCATTTGCTTTGCTGCTGCCGCATGTTGGTATTACTTGGTCTTATGTCTTACTTGTCGTCATCGGTGTTATTCTCTTATCCAGCTTCTCCGTTACCGTTGTCTATGCCCAAATGTTGTTCCCTGGCAAAGTAGGAACCGTATCCGGCCTTATTACCGGACTCGCCTTCGGACTTGGCGGTATCGGCAGTGTCGTGCTTGGAAATCTCTGTGACGCGATCGGCACGACGCGTGTGATGGAACTATGCGCGTTCCTGCCGCTTCTCGGCGTTCTGACGTTCCTTCTTCCTACTGACCGTAAATTAAGAGAGTGGACAGAGGGACAGAATTAAAACAAATAAACCTTGCTCAGCAGACTGACTGGAATCAGCTGCTGGTGCAAGGTTTTTTAGTGCTGATGCGCGCGCGTCAGTATCGTCAAAGCAAGTAACGCCGATTTCTCCTGCTAATTCCCGCTAATGATCTAACTTTTCTCAATTAACTGGAGTTTCTACTTGTATTTCCCCAAAATTTAGCACATATTGTTCAAAATCAGCGTTTTAGCTGGAGTTTCTACCGCTATTTTGCTCCCTGCCGCAGAGCAGCGCAGATTAGCGGTAGATTTGGACCTCTGTCAAGAAAGTGGACACTCTTATCCCGTTTTTTTGTTCTTGAACTGCGCAGCAAAGCGAGCTGGTGACATGTAACCTATCGCACCGTGGATTCGCTTGCG